>DUMB01000079.1 GCA_012840085.1 Clostridiaceae bacterium | reverse complement strand
GTTTATTGGATTTTGTCTTGTTGCGCAGACTCATCCCACTTCGGATGCCTGATACGATTCGTGTTCCTCGGGTCGGGACTTTGCTTCCGGCTTCCTTCAGATTCCACCTCGCGATGGACACCCTTGACGTCTGCTAGTGGTTGGCAACTGCCTGCCCCCACAGCGGACTTTCACCGCCTAGCTACGTGCCATGCGTGGCACACGCAAAATTTAATCCATTGCAATAAATATTGCAATGGATTTTCTATTTATAATTTAATTAGCTTATTATAGTGATAATAAATTTTTATCATAATGGAAAAATTATCAAGCAAATTAAATGACAATTCAAACAAATTAAATAAAAGTCAAATAGATTGAGAGCCATAGAAATTAGCAATATATGGCTCTTATCTTTTTTTAAATTTTATATTGACAAGTACGAAAAAATGGAATAAAGTTATATCATAATAATAAAATTTTATTATAATAAAAAATTATCACAATATAATGTGAGGTGTCGTTATTATGACCAAAGCTGTTCATCCGCCAGAACCATTTAAGATTAAAATGGTTGAGCCTCTTAACATAATTTCGGAGGAGCAAAGAAAAAAGGCATTACAGGATGCAGGTTATAATCCCTTCCTTCTTAAATCTCAGAACGTATACATCGATCTTCTTACAGACAGCGGAACCGGTGCAATGAGCGATAACCAGTGGGCAGGAATAATGCTTGGTGACGAAGCTTATGCCGGAAGCAGAAACTTTTATAATATTTGCAATGCAGTAAAAGACATATTCAATTATAACTATGTTGTTCCAACTCATCAGGGAAGAGGTGCGGAACAGGTTCTTTTCCCCTTACTTGTAAAGCAAGGTCAATACGTCTGCAGCAACTTTCATTTCGATACAACCAAAGCACATGTAGAGCTTTCCGGAGCAATTGCAAAGAACTTTTTAATACCTGAGGCGACTGATACGGCAACTTATCATGATTTCAAGGGCAACTTCAATATACCGGCACTTGAGGCTTTTATTGAAGAAGTTGGTCCGGAAAATGTAGCATTTTTCATAATGACTGTAACGAATAATTCAGCCGGCGGTCAGCCTGTCTCCATGGCAAATATGAGAGAATTAAGAAGAGTTGCTGACAAATACGGCAAAAAAATTGTAATTGACTCTGCGAGATTTGCGGAAAATGCAATGTTTATAAAAAAGAGAGAAGCTGGATACGAAAACGCTTCCATAAAAGAAATAATAAGAGAAATGTTCTCCTATGGAGATATATTGACAATGAGTGCTAAAAAGGATGCCATAGTCAACATGGGCGGAATGATAGCCATTAAGGAAGATGAGGAAGTATTCAAGGGCGCTCAGGCAAGATGTGTTCCTATGGAAGGCTTTGCAACCTATGGCGGGTTATCAGGAAGAGATATGGAAGCACTTGCAAGAGGTCTCTATGAAGGTATTCAGGAAGATTATCTCGAATACCGCTTAGGACAGGTGAAATACCTTGGCGACAGGCTTATGGAAATTGGCGTGCCTATTCAGTATCCGACAGGTGGGCATGCGGTATTCGTAGATGCAAAGAAAATACTACCCCATATCCCGGGCGACCAGTTCCCGGCACTGTCGATATGCAATGCTCTTTATCTGGCATCAGGAGTACGTGCTGTGGAAATCGGTTCCTTCCTGCTTGGCAGAAATCCTAAGACGGGCAAACAAGAAGAATCACCTCTCGAGTTGGTCAGGCTGACAATTCCAAGAAGAGTGTATACTCAAAGTCATATGGATCAGATAGTAGAAGGCTTTAGGAAGGTAATGGAGCAGAAAGACCAGCTGACTGGTTATACTTTCGATTATGAACCTCCTGTATTGAGGCACTTCCTTGCCAGGTTGAGACCGCTGGATAAATAGCATTCAACCCCTATCTGTGTTATGAAAATATAAGCATAAAATTGAAACATATAAAAAATATGTTTGCGCTGCTGAGGCTCTCCCAGATCAAATGAATACCAAGCGGTTTTATGATTTGAGAGAGCTTTTATATAAGTATCAGCATATTTTATACAGCAAACCAAACATTCTGAATGTAGAAATCAAGTGTTTGGTAGAAGTGACTGCACAGGTTTTCTCATAACAATTTTTAACTCAAAAAAATTTTGGGAGGTCGACTTATGAGAGAAGTTTGGCAAAGCAGGAAAGGGTTTATTTTTGCAGCGGCAGGAGCTGCAATAGGCCTGGGTAATTTATGGAGATTTCCGTTTCAGGCCTATAAAAATGGTGGCGGAGCATTTTTACTTCCATACTTTGTTGCATTGATTACCTGTGCAATTCCATTGATGATTATGGAATATGCCTACGGTCGTCAGATTCGGGGAGGAGCTGTTAAGGCTTTTTCGAACCTTAAGAAAAAATACGAGATTTTCGGCTGGATTCAGGTAATGATACCAATTGTGGTAATGACCTATTATTCGACTATTATTTCCGTATCTGTTGTATTTATGGTTTACTCGCTGGGACATGCCTTTGGAATTATAAACTGGCTTTCAGACCCAGGCCCCATTATGGGCATGGTTGCTGGGAGCGCGAAAAATGCACTGGACCTGGGAGCCGGTATAAGTATCTACATTCTTATCGCTGTTGTTTTTGTCTGGATTGCCAACTGGCTGATTGTTAAAAAAGGAATTTCAGGTGGTATAGAAAAAATTTCCAATATTTTTACCCCTTTATTAATGGTTATGATAGTAGTTTTCATGATAAATGCTATTCGTCTGAACGGCTCGGCAATAGGGCTGGAAGCATTATTTAAACCTGATTTCTCAAAGATATTGGACCCCGGTATTTGGGTTTCGGCTTATGCTCAGGTGTTCTTCTCTACAACCCTTGCTGTAGGTGTTATGATTGCTTATGGTTCATATCTTCATGAAAAAGCAGATATTGTAAACAGTGCCTTTATTACTGTTTTCTTAAATTCCAGTTTTGACCTTGCAGCCGGAGTATTGGTATTTTCTACACTTGGCTATCTGGTTTCAACCATGGGAGTTGAATTTACTTCCTTCGGTACAGGTGCCGGAGTTGCCTTCATTGCATTCCCGATAGCAATATCAACAATGACGAGCAATGTTGTTGCACAGGGGCTGCTGGGATTTGTTTTCTTCCTCTGTCTTTTCATAGCAGGCCTTACCTCCAGTATCTCAATGCTTGAATCCTTTGCTACTGCAGCACTTGATAAGTTCAAGATAAGCAGGGAGAAACTTGTTACAATTATTTCACTGTTCGGTTTTGCGGGAAGTGCTTGCTTTGCAAGCTATGCAGGATTCAATTACATTCTGGACATAGTTGATGCATATGTAGGTAATATTGTTATAGCAGGCTTAGGTTTAATTGAAGTTGTTCTGATCAGTTATATCTACGGAACTAAGGAACTGAGGCAGCAAGCCAATGAATTCTCAGACTTCAAGGTGGGCAAATGGTGGGATATTCTGCTTAAATATTTCACTCCGCTGCTTTTGGGCGCTGTTGTTGTTACCAATATAATCAATCTGTTTACTGGATTGTTGAGCATGGATGTCATAGGCGTTATTGCACAGATCGTGTTCGGTTGGGGTATTGTTCTGATTATGATAGGAGCATCCATTGTGTTCTATAAAAGAAAGTGGACAACAAGCGTAAATGAAAAATAATTGGAGGGATCAATATGTCTGCAGGTGCAATCATAATGATGGTTATCGGGTTAGGAACTGTCTGGGGGGGAGCTTTGATTACAATTCTAATAGCTCTTGCAACAGATAAGAAAAACAAGCTTAAACATGAAAGCAGCAAATAAGCTGTAAAATAAAAATGAAGGGATACCAAGCCTTGCTGAATATCATGGCCTGGTGTCCTTTCTTATTGTGATGGAACGATGAAATATATAAAGCACTCTTAAATATAGCATTATTATATATCATAAAGTATATAAAATATAAAGCATTCTTGAGGGAATGATTGTTCAGAAGGTGGTATAATAAATTAAAATGAAAGTTGTACTATTGGAAAACTTTATTTGGAGTAAGTTTATTGTGCAGTTGCAGTAAAGATGCGGTAAGGCCATTGTTTAGTGCAATATCTCAAAATAAGGTCTATGTTTAGTGCAATATTTCAAAAATAGTATAAAATGGAAAGAAGTGATTTTGTGATTGTAGAAACCATAGGGCTGCAGGAAGGTGTGTCAAATGCCACACTGACTGCATATATTCAGGACCTGTACGATAATGATTCAGCATTGGGAGAAAAGCCTGCTGTGATCATCTGCCCGGGCGGTGCATACCTTGGTTATACTGAAAAGGAAGCAGAGCCGGTGGCACTTAGGTTTCTTGCGGAAGGTTTCAATTCCTTTGTATTAAGATACTCTGTTGGCGCAGGTATGGCTAAGTTTCCGGCTCCTTTCATAGATGCCGCTAAAGCGGTAATGCTGATTCGTGAAAATGCAAGAAAGTGGAATATACATCCTGACAGGATTTGCCTTTGTGGTTTCTCTGTGGGAGGACATGTTGCTGCAACATTTGCTGCTACCTGGCACGAAAAATATCTTGCTGATGCATTAAATGCTGAAAATGTATTGTTCAAGCCCAACGCACTAATACTTGGTTACCCGATTCTGGATATTTACCGGTTTGCATTAAGGAACATGGAGAGGAAAAAGGAAATGCAGCCTTTGCTGGAAATGATGCTTGGTGCTGTTTTTGGTTGTTCCGCGCCTGACAAGGATATTATGGATGAATGGAATTGTATAAATAGAATAACTTCACATATGCCAAAGACATTTTTATGGATGACCGCAGGAGACGGCCTGGTGGATGTGGATGAAGGCCTGGATATGGTAAAAGCTCTGGCAGCAGCGGGTGTGTCCTATGAGTTTCATATTTTTCAAAAAGGTGTACATGGAATGTCATTGTGGAATCAACCTAAAAGACACGGAGAATCACTATGGAAGGAATCCGGAGGCCTGCATGAATGGTTTAAGCTGTCTATTCAGTGGCTGCTGGACAATGGTTATAGAAGATAGGGAATTATATCAGAAAAATATCAAAAGTATATCACTTCGACAATACACAAAAGGAATACATTTGACTGCCTGAACATTTTCCTGAATTTTTATACTAGTTTTTGTAACAATGAAACAATTTACAAAAGAGATAAAATAGCTATTCCATATTTATCAAGGTTGTTCTATAATTATAATAATGTATATTGCCATTAATATACATTATTATTGCGATTTATATCAATAAATAGAATTTATATTTGATTTTTTGATTTTATAATTTTTTTTAAATGCATTATATTTTGAAAAACCATTCGAATTTAAATCAGATTCTGGAGAGGTTATCGTGGAATTAAGAACCGTAATGTTAATGCTAGCAGTCGGATCTTTATTATATGGGCTGATATTGGTAGTATTTAAATTAAAAAAGAATAACCCACAAGAAGTTCCTTTCTGGATTCAAGCAAAAATATTACAGTCTGCAGGGTCTTTTATACTCTTTCACAGGACAAGCGTCTATGATAGCTTAACCTTGCTGGCGAATATTTTTTTATTGTTAGGATGTGCCTATGAAGCCTGGACTATCCGAATTTTATCAGGACTAAATATAAAACGTCAGCTACATATATTAATATCTGTTGTGATTATACTGGCATGTTCAACAACGGTATTTTTAAGCACGCCTTACCGGTCGGGAGTGTTTTTCCTTCTCCAAAGTGCATTTTATTTTTTGCCTTGTCTGTTCCTGTTTGGTAAATCGAGTATGAAATCTTCTCTTCAATTGATTTTGGGTATAAGTTATTTAGTAACCGGCTCGGTATTTTTACTAAGTGCCATTGTATGCTTTGGATTGCCCAGGAATGCCTTAAGAATAGGCGGTAGTGCAATATTCGGTATAATACCCGGAGTGAGCTTTTGCATATTTTTAATAAGCGGGGTTATTTTGCTGTTGCTTGCAAAAGAAAGAAGCGACATGCAAATACAGGAGATCCAAAAAAACTTGAAAAAAAGTGAGATTAGATTCCAACGAATTGTTGAGACAGCCATTGAAGGTATTCTTATTTTCGATGAACATTATAAAATTACCTTTGCTAATAAAAACATGGCATCAATCCTTGGATATACAGTTGATGAAATGATTGGAAAATCATATGCTTCTTTTTTCCCCGAAAGCCACATGTATATATATAATTATCAAGAGACCTTACGGAAAAAAGGAGAAGATTCGGTTTATGAATGCTGCCTGCTAAGAAAAAACGGTTGTAAACACTGGTTTTTGGTTTCAGCAAAAGCAATTATCGATGATTTTGGAAGATTTGAAGGATCTTTTGCCATGTTGACGGATATAAATGAAAGAAAGGAAATGGAACTTTTACTGAAAGAATCCAATCGCCGGCTGATAGAATTAAGCAACAAGGACAGCCTGACGGGAGTAGCAAACAGAAGATGCTTTGATTCTGCTTTGGAATATGAGTATTCCAGACTTAGACGTTCAAATTCTCATCTGTCAATCATCTTGTTTGATGTTGACCATTTCAAGGAATATAATGATTATTACGGCCACGTAATGGGAGATGAATGCTTGCGTCAAATCGGCAGGGTACTGGAATCCTGCATTAATCGGTCCGTAGACCTGGCGGCCCGCTATGGAGGAGAAGAGTTTGCCTGTATATTGCCTGATACAGATATTCATTCTGCGGTGGAAATAGCCGAAAAGATTCGGCAAAGAATTCATGATCTGAAAATTGAACATAAAAAATCCTCTGTTTCGGAGTATGTTACTGCAAGCTTTGGAGTAACTACAGTTAAATACTCACAGGAAAGGACCCTGGAGGATATTATAACTACGGCTGACAGATTGCTATACAAAGCCAAAGTATCAGGCCGCAACACAATAGAATATGCAGAACAGTAAGACAGGGGACGGTTCTATGTCATGACTGCCTATATCAGGTAGCGTCATAATGCCGGATGCGATGAGATAAAAAGAAAATTTCCAAGTACTAGGAATAAAACTTTCACTTATGTTAAAAATAATAGCTGAATATTGGAAATACTATTAGAAGCTCGAATGAGAAAGAGGAGGAAAAAACAATGAGTGAAAACAAAATCCATGATAACTTAATGGATGCGTTTGCAGGAGAATCCCAGGCCAATAGAAAGTATCTGGCCTATGCTAAAAAAGCTGAAGAAGAAGGAAAGCTTAATGCTGCTAAATTGTTCAGAGCAGCAGCTGAGGCTGAAACTATACATGCCTTGAGACATTTTGAGGTTGCAGGCAAAATTGGTTCAACTGCTGATAACCTGAAAGATGGTATTGAAGGTGAAACCTATGAGTATAAAAAGATGTATCCTGGATTTATAAAGGAAGCTGAAGCCGGGGGAAACAGAGCTGCTCTTACTTCATTTACTTTTGCAATGAAAGCGGAAGAGGTTCATGCCAAGCTTTATAAGGAAGCATTGGAAAACATTGACCAAACAGAAGAAGTATTCTATTATTTATGCCCTGTATGCGGGAATATTGAAAAATTTGTCCCGGAAAAATGCAGCATTTGCGGTGCCCCGGGGGATAAATTTATTAAGTATTGATATATTAACTTAATTTATGGTATATTAGCTTAATATGCCAGGCAATGAGAAAGGATTATGGAGAGCTTTTGAGCTGGTTTTTATTAGCTCTTAAAGCCCGAAGCTATTGCTATAGGAATGCCGGCGCAACAAGTTACTTAAGTTGTCATGAATTCATAAAAGCAATTCATTTTATTATTTCAAAGAAATATGAGGCAATTCAGCTTGCATGCAATTTAGCGGAATTAAGATGACATATATTAGACGAAATTAGCTGAAAAAAATCGTATTAAACGGTTATTAACGCATCAGGCGTTATTCTAAAAGAAAGGGCGACCGGGAGGTTGTCCTTTTTTCATGTCCACGTGATTTGAATAAAAGGAAGTTTTAAATAGACTTTATCGTGTGCCAAGCCTTTTATTCGTGTGCCAAACCTAAAGACACTTATGGGCAGAAGCAGGTAAAATTTCTAATTTAAATGCACGACAACCGGAAAGTGAAGAGTAATATTGTTTTTTGCAGCAAAAGGAAATACTATTGACAATGAAGAAAAATATGGATGAGCTTATGATCTAACACTTGTGAAAAAATAAATGAAAGGACAGAACTCATATGAAATACAGAACTGATATGAAAGATAGAGATGTCATGAAAAACAGAGCCGATATGAAATTAGTAACTGCAGCAATTATTATAAATAGCGGGAAAGTATTGATAGCCCAAAGGGCTGAAAATCAAAATCAGGCCGGTAAATGGGAATTTCCCGGAGGAAAGGTTGAACCAGGCGAGACTCCTGAAGAATGCTTGAAACGTGAAATTAAAGAAGAGCTTGGTATTAACATTGAGGTGAAGGACTTCTTTGGCGAAAGCATATATCATTACGATACGGGAGCAATAAAACTTATAGCATATAAGGCACAATGGACTGACGGTGAATATAAATTGACTGCGCACAGTCAAATAAAATGGGTTAAGCCACAAGAATTAGATAACTATGATTTTGCACCAGCAGATATCTGTTTTGTAGAGAGGCTGAAGAGGGAAAATGGACAAAAATGAACAAAAAATGAAAAGATATTTATAGAAGCGCAATTCCATATAATGTACACTACAGGTATTAGACTTGGTCTAGTAATGGATGGAATCTGATGAAATGTACCAAATGTGCTTGTAAAGGAGGTTACCTGGAAAAATTTATACAACCTACGATTCTGAAAATATTATTCAATGAACCCCGTCATGGTTTTTATATCCTTAGCAAGCTTTCAGAATCCAGTGTTGTTGATGGAAATGCTCCGGATCCGACAGGAATGTACAGAATGCTTAAGAAAATGGAGGCGGAAGGATTATTAAAATCAGAATGGGATAAAAATAATTATTCTCAACCTCGCAGAGTTTATTCCATAACTGATGAGGGACGTGAATGTTTGAAAGAATGGAGTGTAACGCTTGACTCTTACAGTAAGAAAATCAATGCGTTATCAAAAGAGATATCCGAATTATTTAAAGAGTGAAATACTTTAATGGTGAAATACTTAATGCTTTAATGGTGAAACGCATTTGCAGACAGGATGGAACAAAATGAAGAGGGTAATTTTTGACTGTGACAATACTTTTGGCATAAGTGGATGTGACGTTGATGACGGTCTTGCTTTATTATACCTTCTCGGACAAAAGGACAAAGTGCATATAGAAGCTATCGCAACCACATATGGAAACAATAATGTTGATACAGTATATACCAACACAAAAAGAATGTTGGCAGAACTGGGTTTGGAACACCTACCGGTCTATAAAGGATGCCCGGCTAAAGATGTTACTCATTCAGAAGCAGCAGACTATATTGTACAAGCTGTTCAAAATGCTAAAGATGATATTTATGTTCTTGCCACAGGTTCACTAACGAATATATATCAGGCTTACTGCATTGATAATACGCTATTTCAGAAAATCAGCGGAATAGTTCTGATGGGCGGACTTACAGAACCGCTTGTCATTAATAATGTAAATATGAATGAGCTGAACTTTTCATGCGACCCCGAGGCTTCGTATGTACTGCTGTCAAAAGCAAAGAATGTGTCTGTTATCACAGGAAATAACTGTATTCCGGCATTTTTCTCCTATGACGAGTATAGAAGCCGGCTGAATAACAGCCAAAAAGCTATTGGAAAGTACATATATAAAAAAACCCGATACTGGTTCGAGTACATGATGGATAACTATGGTGTAAACGGCTTTTATAACTGGGATGTAGTTGCAGCGGCTTATATTGCTGAGGAAAATTTATTTGTTGATAACAGTTGCGAAATAAATCCTACGAATGATAGTCTTAAAAAAGGGTATTTATATTCATCTGAAAAAGAGTATATTAACATAAATTTGCCCAAAATAAAGGATATACGAGAATTTACTGAAAACATTTATAAAAGTTGGTTAAGTGTTAACTTATTTTGCCAACATCTCGAATAGCAGGAGTTGCGAGTTCAAAAACCAATAAAAACCAGCTCTAAAGCTTTCCACAAAGCTATCTCACTGCTTATTAAACAAGTTAATTCTCATTGCTTATCAAAACAAGTTAATCAAAGCTGATAATAAATTAATCAAATCAATTTTAGAAAGGACAGGACGAGAAACGATGAAAAGAATGAAGGCAGTTTTAATTTTATTAACTTTGATTTTTTTAATTAGCGGGTGCTCCGGTTCCAATAAAAAAGGTGCAGTTGACAGAACAGATTTTGGAGCTGTTTTAGCTGCTGCAAAAGGAACAACCGTGAATTTTTATGGCTGGGGTGGCAGTGAACTGACCAATAAATGGATCGACAATTACCTTGCCAAATATGTAAAAGAAAACTATGATATTAAGATTAACAGGGTACCAATGGATATTGACCAGATATTAAATAAAATGATAGGTGAAAAACAGGCAAATGTAAAAAAGGGTTCTGTTGACCTTGTTTGGATAAATGGAGAAAACTTTAATACTGCAATGAAAAATGATTTGCTCTTCGGACCATTTACAGATTATCTGCCAAACTACGAGAAATATGTTGATGTCAATTCAGATGAAGTAAAGTATGATTTTGGCTATGAGATTAACGGGTTTGAAGCACCTTACGGCAAAGCTCAGTTTGTGTTTATAAACAATCCTGAAGCTACTCCGCAAGCATCGAAAAGTGCTGAAGAACTTTTGGAATATGCCAAAAACTACAAAGGGCGGGTAACTTATCCTGCACCTCCGGATTTTACAGGAAGCGCTTTCGTGAGAAATATAATATATGATATTGTCGGATATGATATGGTGAAAAATCTGTCTGCTGATAAGGAAGAAGTGTATAATGCAATAAAGCCGGCAATTGACTATCTGAAGGAACTAAAACCATACCTATGGAAAGAAGGAAAAACATATCCTTCCACAATAGCACAGTTGGATAATATGTATGCTGACGGTGAGGTTATTATGACCATGTCATATAATCCAAACCATGTGGCAGCAATGATTCAGACAGGACAATTTCCTGAAAGCTCTCAATCATTCATTTTTGACAAGGGTACAATAGGCAATACACATTTCCTTGCCATACCTGCAAATGCTGCAAATATAGATGGAGCTTTGGCAGTGATTAATGCAGTATTAACACCGCAAATGCAGGCTTCAAAATATGTACCTGAGAACTGGGGGGATTTGCCGGTTGTTGATATGAATAAGCTTAACGAAGAAGAAAAAGAACTCTTTACTGCAGTAAAAATCGGAAAGGGAGTGCTTCCGCCGGAAGAATTGCTTTCAAAAAGGGTTGGAGAGCTGAAGGCTGATGTTGTACCTATAATAGAAGAAATCTGGCAGGAAGAGATTATGAAATAAATAGTGAAATAATCGTAAAGAATATTGTGAAAACCGTAAAGAAAAGTTGTGAAATAATCGTAAAAAAGTTTTGAAATAATTAGTGGAAAAAGTTTTGAAATATGCAGTGAAAAAAGTTGTGAAATAAGTATTGAAGGAAGTTATGAATTAAGTAGTGAAGGAAACTATGAATCTAGGATGAGAAGTTAAGGGTGAGAGGTTTTGAATAAAAAGAGCTTGGTGCCATACCTGATGTTAATGCCAGCAATGGCAATGTTGGCGGTTTTCATTTACGGGCTTTTTAATGGAATTCTTCAGAGTTTCGGCTTGCTAAAGTCAGCAGGGCTAAATAAATTTACCCTGGAATATTATAGCGAGACATTTAGAAACGGTAATCTGTTGAATTCAATAAAAGTCAGTTTAATAATATCAGCAGTATCTTCTGTTATTGCTGTCATATTGGGTGTGGTACTGAGCTACCTGTTTTGCAGGACCGGATTTGTGAATAAAAGGGCATACAATATATTTAAACTTCCCATAGTTATTCCCCATATTGTAGTTGCAACACTGGTAATTAATCTTTTTTCACAGAGCGGGTTATTGGCCAGGCTGTGTAACCTGTTAGGGATTATCGGTTCACAGCAGGAATTTATACCGATGGTATTTGATGAAAAATTCAAAGGTGTAATATTGGGATATGTGTGGAAGGAAGTACCGTTCATTGTATTGGTAGTTGCAACAATTATGAGCAATATTGACGGGAATTTGGGAGAAGCTGCGCAAAATCTCGGCGCATCCCCTTTTAAAGCATTTATATACGTTACACTCCCTCTGTGCTTTCCATCTATTGCCATGGTTTTTATCATCATATTTACTTACTCCTTTGGTGCATATGAATTGCCAATGCTGCTTGGACCGACATTTCCTAAAGCACTTCCTGTTCAGGCATATATTGAGTACACCCATCCTGAGCTGGCCCATAGACCATATGCTATGGTATTAAATACCATAATGATTGTTATTACCATAGCATTTGCAATAGCGTATCACTTTTTGATCAAAAAAATTAATAAAAAAGTGGAGGTGCGTGCTTATGATTAAAAGGGCGTTAATAAAGCTGATTGTATTTTTAGCCCTTGTATCAATAGTAATACCTCTTCTTATTATATTAATCTGGAGTTTTGCTTCTTCATGGCCCTGGCCTTATATGATGCCGCAGAATTTTTCCTTAAGAGGAATTGAAGAATTCTTTGGAGGATATTCAGGGGCAGTGAATTCGATGTTTACAAGTGTTCTGGTAGGAATAGGCACAGCCGCTTTTGCTGTGTTAATAAGTATTCCTGCGGCGAGGGCAATTAAGTTGTATGATTTTCATGGCAAAAGCATTGTGGATTTTCTGCTTCTGCTTCCGGTAATAGTACCTGCGACATCTTTTGCAATGGGTATACAGGTTTTGTTTATCAGGACAAAACTAAACGATACAATTTTTGGAGTAATTTTGGCTCATACAATCGTAAGTTTGCCGTATACAGTGAGAATTATGGCAGAAGTAGTTACTGCAATTGGAAATAAATATGAGGTGCAGGCATATGTTCTTGGTGCAAATAAAAAAGATACGTTATTAAAGATTACAATACCTCTTCTAATGCCGGGCTTGGTATCGGCATTCAGCATGGCCTTTATAATTTCAATGGGACAGTATTTTTTAACCTTCTTAATAGGGGGAGGAGCGGTTGTAACACTTCCTATAAGAATGTTTCCATATATACAAAGCGGGGACAGGCAGATAGCATCGATGTATAGTTTAATGTTTATACTTATTACATTAGTCGTTTTGTTGATTTCTGACAAACTTGTAAGAAGATATTACAATTTTGAAAGCACATACTTTTTTTCATGAAAGGTCTGATTTTAATGCAACTGGAGTTAAGAGACGTAACTGTTTCCATTGGGGGCAATACAATACTTAAAAATGTATCATTGGAAGTTGAAAAAGGAGAAATAATCTGTCTGCTGGGTGAATCGGGCTGTGGTAAAAGTACGCTTCTGAAAACAATTGCCGGGATATTGAGACAGGACAGCGGTAAGATTTTTATTGAGGGAAAAGATAATGACGGAGTACCTGTGGAGAAAAGAGGTACAGTAATTGTTTTTCAAGACCTGAGGTTGTTTCCTCACATGAATGTATTTGAGAACGTAGAATTTGGAATGAAAATTAGAGGAGTTCCAAAAGCTGAACGAATACGGACAGTACAAGCTGCAATTAACAGTGTAGGCCTTTCCGGTCTTGAAAAAAGAAAAATAACCGAAATATCCGGAGGACAGCGGCAAAGGGTTGCTTTGGCAAGAGCTATTGTTTTAAAGCCCAAATTGCTGCTTTTGGACGAACCTTTTTCAAGTCTTGATGAGAGCCTGAAGGATGCCATGAGGGAACTGGTGCTGAATATCCACAAACAAACAGGAATTACAACTATAATAGTAACTCATGATAAAAAGGATGCACTAATCATGGCAAATAAAATTGCTGTAATGAAGCGAGGAGAAATATTGCAGTATGGACCGGCAAAAGAAGTATATGAGAACCCGGCAAGCAGGGAGGTAGCAGATTACTTTGGAAACATGAATTACTTTAAAGGAAAAGTTGTTTCCAACACTTTTTATTGTAGCCATTTTAAAATTGAGGCGCCGGTAGAAGATGGAACCTATTCTGTTATGATCAGGCCTAAGGACCTGGAAATTACACAAGAAGGTGATTTTGAAATTGAAGATATAAAATACCTGGGTGACAGATACAGCATTCAAATAAAAAAGGATGGGGACTGTTTTAATATACTTAAAGAAAACTGTGACAATTTTAAGCTTAACCAAAAAGTAGGAATTAAATTTGACCCGTCAAAAATTATATATTTTAAAGAAAAGGAGAATTAGATTATGCTATGTAAAGATGTAAAACTTCTTAACATTTTGGAAAAGGGGAGAAACGGTGAAGGAATCACCAGGGAAGAATGCATTTATCTTCTTGACTTTGATGAACATTCCTTTGAATCTTCTTTGATTAGAGCAACTGCCAATGATCTGACCAGGGAAAGGATGGATAACGCAGGAGTAATACTAGGTCAGATAGGCGTTGATATTTCACCTTGCAAGGGTGGCTGTAAATTCTGTACTTTTGGAGAAGGGCATACAAGTTTTGAAAAATTCAGAATCAGTAACGAAGAATTAGATCAGAAAATACGTGAATTTACCGAAGGCGGAGACTTGTACGGACTGTATTTGATGACGATGCATGATTTCGAACCTGATGTGATTCTGAATGCCGTAGAACATGCGAAAAAAATTGCTCCGCCTCAAACACAGATTTGGGTAAATGTTGGAGATGCAGATTATAATACATTCGTTGAACTGAAGAAAGCGGGGGTAAGAGGAGCTTACCACGTCTCAAGACTGCGTGAGGGAATAGATACAAATCTTGACCCAAAAAACAGGGTTAAGACTATGGAAAACTTATTAGCTGCCGGACTTGAACTGTATACCTGTTGCGAACCCATAGGTCCGGAGCATGCAAATGAAGAACTGGTAGATAACTTTTTCATTGGTATTGATTTAGGTTGTACGCAACATGCAGTAATGAGAAGAATTGCGGTTAAGGGGACTCCCCTTTATGAACGCGGGCAGATTACAGAACTCAGACTTGCTCACATTTGTGCAGTATTAACCCTGGCATTGGGAAAAGCAAAAGAGTTTAAATTCATGTCTATTCATGAACCAAACCAATTGGGTCTTTCTTCCGGTGCAAATCTCATAACTGCAGAAAGTGGTGCAAATCCCAGAGACAACAACAGGGATACTAAGGGTAACCGTGGCTGGTCAATAGAGAGGTGCAGGAAGCTGCTATTTGATTCCGGCTTTACAGGTCTTAGATTAGGAGATGAAAGTGTAATTCCGTTAAATATTGACTATCTTGAAAAAACTGGATCGTTGTAGTATGCTGAATTTATAAACGAGTAAACTGAATTTATAGACATTTGAAAGGTCTGCAGGAAATTTTGGGATGCTGAGGCACCTTACTGGAGAACGCTGAAAAAGGTACGAATTGAAAAAAAATCACGCGACTAAGCGCTAAATAACGGAGGGCTGCTTATGAAAAATGTGGTAATAACCGGAAGTACACGCGGTATTGGTTTTTCCATGGCAAAGGAGTTTCTGCGGGCGGGATGCAATGTTACAATATCCGGCAGGGGTGAAGCTTTGTCGGAAGCAACGCAAGCTGAACTGTCCCCTTTTAAGGGGAAATATATCTATATTCAATGCAACGTTCAGGATAAGGCAAGTCTGCAAAATCTCTGGGATGCTTCTTTGAAGCATTGGGGCAAGGTTGACATTTGGATCAATAATGCAGGACAAAACGTACCGCACAAGTTTTCATGGGAAACCGGTGAAAGCTACACTGAAAACGTTATTAAGACCAATATCACCGGTATGATATTTGGCTCTCAGGTTGCAGCAGCCGGAATGATAAAACAGGGGCATGGTGCAATATACAGTATGGAAGGTTTGGGCTCCAACAATATGATACAGGTCAAAACAATACTGTATGGCACCACCAAGCACGCATTAAGATATTTTATGCGGGGACTTGCCAAGGAGCTTGAAGGTACCGGTGTAATTGCCGGACGATTATCTCCTGGCATGATGCTGACTGATTTTATTACAAAAACACCTGATGGGGATCCGTCAGAAGTTATTTCAGACGAAAAGTTCAAAAAGCTGTTCAACATATTGGCAGACAGACCTGAGACCGTAGCAAAATTTTTTATACCTGAAATACTCAGAAATACCAAAAACGATGTTCTGATTGCCTGGCTTACAAACAGAAAGGCAGCTTGGCGTTTTATGACTGCACCTTTCCGCAAGGGAAGATTGATTTAAATTGACGAGTTAATGTTTCGACAGATGAAGTTCCAAATGTAAGAGCTACCAATATCTGAATTGCTGTCTCAAATCAAGAGAATATTAAAAAGTTGTTTGATGGTTTTATGCGTGATTATCCAATCAACGCATTTTTTTATTGCCATAACTCAAAAGCAAATATTAGTGAAAGTTGTGAATAATATTGCGATCACAGTAAAAAATATTGAAATAGCATAACATAATATGTATGCTATAAATGTACAAAGATAGAGGTGAAATTCGTGCCGGTAAGCTACAAAAAACTTTGGAAACTGCTGATCGATAAAGACATGAAGAAAAAAGACCTCTGCAAAGCAGCAGGCATAAGCTCATCGTCTATAGTTAAGCTGGGTAAAAATGAAAATGTGACTACCGATATTTTGGTTAAGATATGTAAAGCGCTTGAATGTGATATCGGGGACATCATGGAAATTGTCGATGAAACGGACACGCCGTCTAAATATAATCGATAAAGCAGGACAAAATAAAGGTAATCTGCATTGAAAGAGAGTGAATATTCATTGGGCGCTTTGATAAAAAGTTCTCAGATCAGCAAAGATGTGTTTGAAAAATTTACCGTACCAATTGTTCTGTGCTCTTTTGCTCCAAGAATTAAAAGGTTTATTGCCGACGGGAAATTTGAAGAGCTTGGTCTCAACAAATTGTTGGCTGAAAACCTAATAAAAAAAGATGCAGGTTTAAGACCGCAATTGGCTGCTGATGAAGCCATGAAGATTATAGCATCCCCGCAAGTTCCTGTTCTGCTGACAGATTATGAAATGTTGTTTGATCCACGTTATAAGATTGATGTAATCAAATTTTTTTGTGAACTGTCGCGCAGAGTAAAAATTATTGTCAAATGGTGCGGAAGGATTGATAATAATCATTTATTATATGCAACACCTGCCCATGAGGATTTTCACTCCTATAACATAGAAAACTACGATATTATTTGTGTAATTTAAGCTATATTATTATATGCATTATTTAGGGAGGCTTATTTGATGAAATACGCAGATTTAATAAATTTCAATCCAATTGAGAGCATAATTCAGCTTACAGCTGCCAATGACAGGGAAGAAGCAAGAAACCTGGTTAAAAGCTATGTTATGTCCGACAGTATGGCTGAAAAATTAATCAATAACATGCTATCTCAGCTCAGTTTGGAAGATGTAGTTGATAATAAAGGTGTTTTGCTGGTAGGCAACTACGGTACAGGTAAATCCCACCTTATGTCTGTTATTTCTTCAATTGCATATGACGCCGAAAATCTTAGCTATTTACAAAATAAAAAGTTTGCCGAAGCAGCCAGGGTTATCGCCGGAAAATTTGAAGTTCTGCGTATTGAAATAGGCGCATCAAAAATGTCACTCAGAAATATAATTCTTACAAAAGTAAAGCAGGATTTTGCAGAACGCGGACTTACTTTTGGCTTTCCTGATGAGAAAGACATTATTTCTAACAAAGATGTGCTTTTGACAATGATGGATTTGTTTTCATCCAAATATACTGACAAAGGATACCTTATTGTGGTGGATGAGTTCCTGGACTATCTTGGAGGCCGTAAAAGCCAGGAGATTAAACTTGACCTGGGCTTCATGCGTGAACTGGGAGAAATTATTAAAACTTCCCGTTTAAGAGCTATTTTCGGAGTACAGGAAAAACTTTTTGATAACCCCAGTTTTTCATTTGTGTCTAATACTTTAAACAGGGTAAAGGATAGATTTGAACAGGTCATCATACGCAAAGAAGATACAGCTTATGTAGTATCTGAAAGAATACTGAAGAAGACTCCGGAACAGAAGGCAATGATCCGTGAGCACTTGCAGAAGTTCTGCAGCCTGTACACCAATATGTCAGAACGCATGGAAGAATTTGTTGACTTGTTCCCGATTCATCCTTCATATATTGAAGTCTTCAACAAGATTTATATTATTGAAAACCGCCATATTCTCAAGAATATTTCAGAGATTATCAGGCGGATATATGACGATGAAATTACCGATGACTCTCCCGGCATTGTGTCATTTGACAGTTACTGGTCCTTTATTAAGGAAAATTTTTCGTACAGAACAGATGCCAATATTAAAGAGGTAGTGGAAAAGAGCGGCATGCTTGAGGATATCATAAACCGTTCATTCCCGAAACGTCTTTATAAACCATTGGCCTTGCAGATCATATATGCTTTAAGCGTGCACAGGCTGACTACAGGTGACATCAGCATCCGTGCAGGGCTTACCGCAGAAAACCTCAGGGATGACCTTTGCCTGTATATAAAAGGAATGCCGGACCAGAGTTCAGATACATTGCAGTCTTTAATCCAAACGGTATTAAAGGACATAATGACAACTGTCAGCGGCCAGTTTATCGAACACAATGCAGATAACGGCCAATACTACCTGGACTTGAAAAAAGATATCGACTATGATGAAAAAATTACACAAAGAGCAGCTGTTATGGATGATGACAGCCTGAACAACTATTTTTATGATGTAGTTTATTACTGTATGGAATGGGATCAGAAAGAATATGTTGATAATTTCAAAATCTATGAACACAGGTTAAACTGGGTGTCTCGCAATATTTTCCGTTCAGGATACCTGTTTTTTGGTACACCTGAATCCAGGCCCACTGCTCAGCCGCCGGAGGATTATTATATATACTTTATTCCTCCTTATGGTAATGAGAGCTACAAGGATGACAAAAATGATGATGAGGTCTTTTTCCTGTTCAAGCCAAACGAAGACTTCAAGAACACTTTGAAATTGTATGGCGCCGCCAGGATACTGAAAGAACTGGCTGAAGAAAAAAATAAGCCAGCCTATCACAGCAAAGCTGAAGTTTTCAGGAAAAAGCTGACGAACTACCTCAGCGAAAACAGGAATACCTGCTTTGAAGTGGTCTATAAGGGCGAAAAGAAGCAGCTGTTGGAGGTAATGAAAGGACGGTATAAAAGTACCAATCCTTTCAAAGAAACTATTGATCTGGTTGCTTCCATCTGTCTGGATGAATATTTTTCGAAAAAGTACCCTGAGATGCCAAAGTTCAGGATTCAGATTACACAAAGAAACCGGGCCGATATTATCCGGGCAGGTATTGACAGATTTGCAGGACGAAAGAGTCAACAGGCAAATGCTTTGCTCGAAAGTTTTGATTTGCTTGACGGCGAGAAAATAACGGTTCAGAACTCCAGGTATGCTCAATACTTTATCAAAGAGCTGGAAAAGATTCCTGCAAATGCTGTTATAAATTTCAACGACATTTATACTGAAGTTCAAAATAAAGATGAATATTACCTGGACAAGCGGTTCGGGATCAGTTATGCCTTGCTGCCGATTGTCTTGCTGGCTCTGGTTCACACAGGCCATGCGGTTATTGCCCTGAGGAACGGTACTGTCCTGACTGCTTCTGATATGGAGTCATTGCCGAAGATTCCGGTGGCTGATATCTATGAATTCAAGTATATTTCCAGGCCAAAGAACCTTCAGCTGGCAGAATTGGTCAGGCTCTATGAATTATTGGAGCTGCCTGCCGGCCTTATCAATAATCCTGCCCAGAGGGAGGCCGGGCTTGGGCAATTGCTTGCCAAAGCACAAAATATGGCTAATATTGCAGTCAGAGCCAACAGCAGGTTGAACGGAGAGTTTGAACTTTGGGGCGAACCCCTGATTGCCGACCATCTTGCTGCAGATTACAAGGCTTCAGCCAAGAGAGTGCTGGATATATTCGGTAACTTCCAGAGCAGGTTCAACACTGTGGCCAAGCTCAATAACTTTAATTATACCATGGAACAGGTTGAGCAGCTTGGCAAGGACATTACAGCCTCAAAAATTGTTCTGGAATATGAAAAGTTCAGAAATGACTGTCTTGCCAATGTCAATTATATGATGAATCTGGAACGTATGGAACTTGATGCTGACCTAAAAGCAGAGATTGAGGCGGCCAAGGAAAGTTTCCGCAAGATACGTGACGACATACCGCAGGAGATGAGCGGTGAGGCTTCCGCAGTAGATGTAAACAATTTGCTGACAAAAGTCAAAAACAGATATATCGATGTTTACTATGCGGAACATCAGAAAAGGCGTCTTGGGATTTCAGACGGCCAGCGTAAAGGCGAACTGGTAAGCTCGGTAAAACTGGTTAACTTGAGGCGTTTGAAAGGAATAAGCAATATTTTCTCGGTATCCAAACTGGACGGCATTGAAAAAGACTTGTCCAGGCTCAAAGTCTGTTTTGAGCTTACTCCGGATATGCTGAGAGTGAACCATTTCTGCCCGAAATGCCATTTCCTCATGGAAGAAGACGATATTCCGGTAAAAGGCAAGCTTGACGAGATTGAAGACCGGATTGACAATCTGCTGGACGAATGGACCAATACTTTGTTTAATACAGTTACGGATCCGACACTCGAAGAACAGAAGCAGTATCTGAGTCCGGAACAGCGCAAGGTGATTGATGAATTTATTAGAACAAAGACCTTGCCTGAAAAAATAGATCATTTCTTTGTCAATGCGATAGAGGATTTATTAAAAGGTTTTGAGCCCTTAGCCATTGCGGCCGACGAACTGGTTGACAAGCTCGGCGCCCTGGGACCCTGTGATATTGAAACCTTCCAAAACAAACTGAAAGATCTGCTGGATGGCTATACCAGAGGCAAGGACAAAAATAAACTGCGTATTATTGTAAAAAGATAAGGAGAAGTGTGATATATGAAAGATATGAAACTTACAAAAGAAGACATTGATAAAGTACGTCATATAGATGGATTTCCCGTAGCCAGGGACGAGGACATTATTGCTTTGTCCAGTCCCCCATACTATACGGCATGCCCTAACCCGTTTATTGAGGATTTTATAAAGACGAATGGCAAACCATATGATGAAGCAACTGATGATTACCATAGAGAACCTTTTGCTGCTGATGTGAGTGAAGGAAAGAATGACCCCATATACAATGCCCACAGTTATCACACAAAAGTACCTTATAAAGCTATTATGCGATATATTCTCCATTATACTGAGCCTGGCGACATAGTATTTGACGGCTTTTGCGGTACCGGTATGACGGGCGTTGCAGCACAGATGTGCGGCAATCCTGACCCGGAATTTAAGATCAAAATAGAGGCCGAAATGCCTGATGTTAAATGGGGGGCAAGAAGAGCCATCTTGAATGACCTCTCACCGGCTGCAACCTTTATAGCCTATAACTATAACACACCGGTGGATGCCGCAGAGTTTGAAAAAGAGGCAAAACACATTCTTGATGAATGCGAAAAAGAATGCGGCTGGATGTATGAAACACAGCATACGGTTGACGGTGAGCTGCAGTATGGAATAGACGGAAAGCCGATAATGGGACGCATCAACTATACTATTTGGAGCGATGTTTTTATCTGTCCGACCTGCTCCAATGAAATTGTGTTCTATGACGCAGCTGTGGACGAGGAAAAGGGCAAAGTCAATGACACCTTTTTCTGCCGGCATTGCCGAAGCGAGCTGAACAAACGCAGTTGTGAAAGAGCCCTGGAAACTCATTTTGATAGCCGGTTGAATGAATTTGTTACCGTAGCCAAACAGGTACCGGTATTAATAAATTACTCTGTGGGCAGGAAGCGCTTTGAAAAAACACCGGACGAATATGACCTGGCACTGATTGAAAAAATCAACAATATGGAAATACCATATTGGTATCCGACTGATGAACTGCCTGACGGGTATAATACAGCTCAGCCCAAGCGCTCGCACGGAATAACCCGTGTGCATCAGTTTTACACCAGACGTGCTTTATTTGCCTTTGCTGCTTTTAACAATAAATGTTCCAACAGAAAATTATTATGGTTATTAACGTCTACAACAGAAGGAAGCTCAAAATTAAACAGGGAGCGTCCGAGTGGATTGCCAAGCAAACTATCCGGGACATTGTATGTGTCTTCAATAATCAGAGAAATAGATGTATTTTCTTTTATTAGAAGGAAAATTGAAAAATATACTGATTCAGTAAAGAAGCTTGAAAGTATGTCCAATGTTATTACCATACAATCCTGCTCAGACATGTCAAATATTAAAGAAAATTCAATAGATTATATATTTACCGATCCGCCTTTTGGAGGCAATTTAAACTATTCTGAACTGAACTTTATTTGGGAGGCCTGGTTGAAAGTTCTTACCAATCAGAAACCTGAAGCGATTATGAATGCAGTTCAGGGGAAAGGTTTGCCGGAGTATCAGTCACTGATGACCCAGTGCTTCTCTGAATGTTACCGGATACTTAAGCCTGGCCGTTGGATGACGGTGGAATTCCATAATTCACAGAACTCTGTATGGAATGCCATTCAGGAATCGCTGCAGCGTTCCGGTTTCGTTATTGCAGATGTTCGCACGCTGGACAAGAAGCAGGGAAGCTTCAAACAGGTTACGACCACGTCGGCTGTTAAGCAGGACCTTGTAATTTCAGCATATAAGCCAAAGGAAAGCTTTAAGCGGGAGTTCATTTCCCAGGCCGGAAGCGAAGAAACGGCATGGAGCTTCGTAAGACAGCATCTTGAAAATTTGCCCGTAGTTGTTATCAAGGACGGCAAGATTGAAATGATAGCAGAACGCCAGGCATTCCTGCTCTATGACCGTATGGTTGCGTACCATATTATGAATGGAATTGCTGTTCCCTTGGACGCAACGGACTTTTATAAAGGTTTGGATGAAAGGTTCCTGAAGCGTGACGGAATGTACTTCCTGCCTGATCAAGTCAACGAATATGATAATGTTCGGATAGTAAATGATGTGGAGCCTGTTCAGTTTGAGCTTTTCGTCACCAATGAGAAGTCTGCAATTGCATGGCTTTACCATCAGCTTGAGACACCGCAGACATATGCCGAACTCCAGCCTAAGTTTATGCAGGAGATAAAAGCCTGGGACAAGTTTGAGAAAAGGCCTGAGCTGGCAGTTTTGCTTGAAGAGAACTTCCTGCAGGACGAAAAAGGCAGATGGTACATCCCTGACATTACAAAAGCTGCCGATGTGGCAAAGCTGCGCGAAAAGAAACTGCTCAAAGAATTCGAAGGATACCTGGCTACCAAAGGCAAGCTCAAGCTGTTCCGCACCGAAGCAATCAGGGTTGGTTTTGCAAAGCTTTGGGCTGACAAGAATTACAAGCTGATCGTTGAAACAGCGGAACGCTTGCCGGAAAGTGTCATCCAGGAAGATGACAAGCTGCTTATGTATTATGACCTCAGTTTAGGAAGGATTTAAGGTGAGAGTGTGCAAGTATGCCTGGTGTTGGAGATTACGTTTTTGACAAAATAAAAAATGAGCGTGTACAGATATTGGAGATCAGTGAGGTTTGGGGCTTTGTGTCATACAAGGTGTATAATGCTTCCAACGGGGCAGTATATAAGATATCCGCTGACGACATTTGCACCGAAGTACCCGAAGAAAATTTTAATGAGAGCTATCTTCGGTATGTTGCCTTGCTGTCAAAAATTAAGAACGAAACCTCTGAAGGAATACTGTCAAAGCTATCCAGCTGTATCATTCCTTTGCCGCACCAGTTATATGTCCTTAACAGGGCTTTATCAAACAATAATGTGAGATATATACTGGCTGATGAAGTGGGTCTTGGAAAAACTATTGAAGCAGGGCTAATTATTAAAGAGTTAAAGACCAGGGGACTTGTCAAGCGTGTACTGATTGTTTGTCCCACAGGCCTTGTAACCCAATGGAGTCTGGAAATGCAGGAGAAGTTCAACGAGAAGTTCCATGTTATCCTGCCGGAGGATTATGATACCATTCGCAAGATAACAGGAAATGAGGACGTTTATGGCCAGTTTGACCAGGTTATATCGCCCATGGATTCCATCAAGCCCTTGGAAAGACGGGTGGGATGGACGGAAGAAAGAATTGCCCGATACAATGAAGAACGGGTCTATTCCATCATCAACAGCGGCTGGGATTTGATCGTGATTGACGAGGCTCACAGGGTTGCCGGTAGTTCAGGGGAAGTAGCCAGATATAAGCTTGGCAAGCTCCTGGCTGCTGCAAGTCCATATCTCCTGCTATTAACTGCAACTCCTCATAACGGCAAAACAGAGCCATTTTTGCGCCTTATACGCTTGGTTGATGAAAAGGCCTTTCCCAATATCAATGCCATTGTCAGGGAGCAGGTGGCCCCTTATGTTATAAGGACTGAAAAGCGTGAAGCCATAGACAATAACGGCAACAAGCTCTTTAAAAACAGGACTACCAAGGTTGTTGAATTGCACTGGGACGAACGGCATTCCATGCAGCGCAAGCTGTATGAAATGGTTTCAGATTACGTGTCAAAAAACTATAACAAGGCAATGCGCAACCGTGGCAAAAATATGTGGTTGGTATTCCTGCTCATTATGATGCAGCGTCTGGTTACCAGCAGCACAAGAGCTATCCGGGAAAGTATGGAACAGCGCGTTAAAGTCCTGGAAGGGCAGGCATTCAAGTACCAATCCATGTCAGAAGAAGAGTTTGCGGAGATGGAACTGGAAGAGAACATGGATAAAGCCATTGCCGCCATTTCTCTGGACATCAATGAAGAAATTGCCCGGCTTGACGATATCATTGCGGTTGCCAGGCAGGCAGAGTTCCAATATCTTGATGTAAAAGTTGAGCCGTTGATTGAAATTATCGATTACCTGTTTGCCGAAGACCGGCATAGAAAAGTTATTATTTTTACAGAGTTTGTGGCGACACAAAGTTATCTTGAGCAACTGCTGAAAGACAGGGGATATTCAATATCTGTCCTCAATGGCAGTATGAGTATTGAGGAACGGAATGCCACGCTTCAGGAGTTTAAAACCAGGACAGACATTCTTGTCTCAACTGATGCCGGTGGCGAAGGTTTAAACCTGCAGTTTTCCAACTGTATTATTAATTACGACCTTCCATGGAATCCTATGAAGATTGAACAGCGCATCGGACGAGTTGACCGTATAGGACAGCAAAGAGATGTTATTGTTTATAATTTTATTCTGGCTGATACTGTTGAATACCGTGTTAAAGCCGTATTGGAAGAAAAACTGTCCGTCATACTTAAAGAGATTGGCATCGACAAGTATTCCGATGTGCTTGACAGTGAAACAGCCGAGCTTAACTTTACGGATGCCTATTTGAAATCAATCCGTAATCCTAAGAATATTGAGTTTAACATTCGCCCGGTTGAGGAGGATTTGAAAAAGCAGGTTCAAAACACCATGCTCATAAAAGACCTTATCAAAGAAGAAAAAGACCTTACGTCAATGATTGAGTCAGGATCTGCTTTTGACTTTGAATCTGCGTTGCGGCAGATGGTCACATATTATGAAAACTATAAGGGAAATCCCTGCATGCCTGTCGAGAACTTCAGTATCAATGATCCTGTCATTATTGGTCATTTGAACAAGGAAATGGAGCAGGATCTGGCAGGCAGGCTTTTAAATGTTTCAATAAAAGATTTTCCCAATGAAAAAGGATATTTTATGCTGTGGCGGATAACCCTCAGCCCTGACATCCAGGGACAGAAGATTATTCCTGTCTTTATTAACGAAAATTTTATCCTGCGTCCTATGGCCGGAAAGAAAATATGGGAGGCTATTCTTGACAAAGACAGGGTTATTACAGTTTGTGAAGGAGAAAAGATGGATACTGAAACTCAGAATAAGCTCCGCACAGCGTCACAGGAATTTGCCTATGACATTTTCTTAGCGCTGAAAGAAGAACTGGAAAAAAGAAATGAAGAAAAATACAGAAAGTACATGTACGCTTTGAATTTAAGGATTGAAGCTGCACAGCGTATAGGGATCGAAAATATCAGGAAACACAAACTTATGGCTTTAAGCCGGGAAAAAGCAGAGATAGAAGCAAATTATCAGGCGGGCAGGAAGTTTTGTCCTGAATTTAAGCCGGTATTGATAGTACATATGGAGTGAAATTATGATAATGATAGAGAAACGGATAGCAGAGCTTTTTTCAATTCAATACGAAAAACGGCTGCTGATATTTGATACCGGAAGATTTTCTGCTGTCTTTGATTATACCAGGCTGCTTATTGCTCAGAATTTTGAGGTCATTCTGTATGAGGATATTGAAGCATTCCGGCTGAAGTATGAGCAGGAAATAAGGAATTCCGACAATAAATATGCGGTTATTGTTTATTCTGACATATATGTGCCGTACGATATAAGGAAAAAGTTTTTTGAAGTTGAAATTTCTCTGAGAAGCATCTTTCCGAAACTTCATGAAGATACGGTGCGACGGTATGTTAAAGACATTGACTTGATTAGTTTTGCCTATGAGGAGCTTTATTCGTCCTGTGACACCAGGGAAGAGACGGAAGACTTTATTTCAGGCACGGTCTTTTCAAAGGAGAATGTAAAAGCTTATTGTGAGGTTATGATAAAAATCCTCTTGCCTTCCGGTGACAAATATGATATTACTTCATTTGGTTGGATTGAGATTGCCAGAAAAAAGGCACTGATTGATTATTACGCTGCAAAAGCAAACATTCCGATAGATACGGGTTTTGTTAATGAGGAATTTGAAAAGTTTATATTTGATGGCTACCAAAGACTTTCCGGTGAGAGCAATAAACCGGCTCCGAAAATACTGCCCAAAGTAATTGATTTTATTGCTCATGGAAAAGTTGCACTTATTGTACTGGATGGAATGTCCTTATTTGATTTTGAAGTCATCTCACGGTGCCTGGAAGGTATTGAGTATGAATACCACTGCAGTTATGCCCTTATACCGACGACTACGGCGATATCAAGGCAGGGATTGCTAAGCGGAAAATATCCCCGCGAATTGGAAAGTCCTTTTGCTTTGAGCCAGGAAGAAAAAAATTTCATCAAAGCAGCAGAAAATGCAGGATATTCTAAAGCTCAATGTTTATATGCTATGGGATACAATCCGGCCATAAGCCATTTTACCAAGTTTGCTGCTGTCATTATTAATGATATAGATAACATGGTTCATGGGCAAAAGCAGGGACGCTTAGGAATGTATAATGATGTTTTATTGTGGGCAAAGAACGGTAAGTTACAAGCTTTAATTAAAGATTTGTATTCACAGGGATTTAATGTTTATGTAACATCTGACCATGGCAATACACCATGCGTCGGCACAGGAACTATAAGAAATGCCGGTGTCGAGGTGGAAACCAAATCCAGAAGGATGCTTGTTCTGAAAGACTTTGCAGAAATAAAGGATTCTTTGGCTGACAAAGTTGTGATGTATCCGGGTTATTATCTGGATAAAAACTATAAATACTACGTATGCAAACCAGGCGTTTCTTTTGACAATAAGAATGAAGAAGTAATGACACACGGGGGCATCACCATTGACGAGGTAATTGTCCCATTTATTAAAGTAAAAGCGGTTATATAGAATTAGTAAAGGCGATAATACAGATATTAATACATAATCAGTAAAGACGGTAATACAGATATTAATACATAATTAGTAAAGGCGGTAATATAGATGGCAAAGATGATTGGACTGTCCCGTTCCATTAAACCGGAATGGCTCAATAAGACTGTAGACCTTTTATTACAGGGCAAGAACGAAACCCAAATTAAAGATGAGTTAACCGAATACTTGTCATTTGAAATAAAAAGCCCTGTTAACGTAAGAAAGACAAGGGAAATCCTCATGAATATATGGGTTAGAATTCCTGATGAGCTTTCAGCTTTAAAACAGCAAGCTTTAGAAGCATATAAAGATGATAAGTCGAATAAACTGGCATTGCATTGGAGCATGATGCTGCTTGCTTACCCCATATTCTGTGATGTATGTGCTTTAATAGGCAAGCTTACTAAAATTCAGGATACTTTTGCGGCTTCCTGGCTCAAGGAAAAGTTGTTCGAAATGTGGGGAGAAGGGACCACTTTGTACCATTCCAGCGATAAGATATTACAGACATTGAAACAGATTGGGGCCATCGAAAATGTAAAGATTGGGGTATATCGCATAAAAAAGTACCCGGTTACGGATGCTAAAACCATACAGGTGCTGTTACTGGCCATACTTAATTTAAAAGAAAAAGCTTACTATGAAATTGCAGAGTTGTCTTCAATACCCCAGGTTTTCCCATTTGAATACAATGTTTCATATGAATGGCTGCATGACTCAGAACTGTTTACTTTAAGCAACTTTGGCGGCAAAATTGTGTTGACGGCGGACTAGCGGACCATGGACTGTCAAGAACATTGCTTTATTTCGGTTGTTATTTGGGATACAGATTTTGTAAAGTGCGATGGGCTCACGTAAAGTGAGCTCACATTTCATTTAACAATTTTTCTTAAACTGGTACTTCATTGATATTGTTCGATTAATCGAATATAATAAAAAAAACAGATCTAGAGAAACAGATTTAGAGCTGTAAAGGGGGGCAATATTAAATGAAGTATATATCGCCGAAAGAGGCCGCTGAGAAATGGGGTATATCCCAACGCAGGGTACACACGCTCTGCAGTGAGGGCAGGGTTGAGGGAGCGGTGCGCCACAGCAGGGTATGGCTAATCCCTGAATCGGCTGAAAAGCCGGCTGATGAACGTATTAAATCTGGCCGGTACATCAAAAGAAATCCGTATCCGTCAGCTGTTGTAGCAGAGGCTGATGAGCTAGTTCACATGGTACAACCTGAGACAGAGGAATACACTTTACTCAGGCCCAGCCCTCCACGCGCTGTTGTCTTTCGCCCCCGCCTGATAGAAAAAATTGCTCCACCCGGCAGCAGCCTTACATACATCCATGCCGATGCAGGCTATGGTAAAACCACTCTCCTGATGCAGTACACCACAGGACGCAATAATGTTATCTGGCTCTCCCTTGACGAGCGGGACAGCGACCTGATGAATTTCTTGCGACATTTGGAGAACGCCTTCCGAAAGAAACTGCCTCGTTTTGATTTTTACGTCACAGACCTCCTGCCATTCGCCGCAGATAATACCTTTGTCTCCTTAGCATTGACATCACTCTTAAAGGCATTGGGACACCGCAAGCTCATTCTTATCCTGGACGATGTGCACGTTATTTCTGACGGAGCAGTGATGGACTTCCTGACCAGGCTGGCAAAAAGCTGCCCTCAGAACCTAACCCTTGTCATGGCAGGACGCCATGAGCTGCGGAGCAGCCTTTTCCGGCTCAAGATGGACGGTCGTGTCGCCGAGCTTACAAAAGCTGACCTGCGCTTCAGCCGGGAGGAAGCTGAAGAGCTTTGGGGATTTTTCGACGAAGCCGTATATCAGGCCACAGAGGGCTGGGCTTTAGCTCTGCAATCCTACCGCATGGCCTCAGAAGCGGGAAAGATTCGTCTGCCCCATAATGATCGTAACCTTAACCACTATTTAATGAATGAGATTTTTAATCAGCTACCTGAAGAAACACGGCATTTCCTTCTTGCAACCGCGTGGTTTCCTGAGCTTAACCCCAATGAGTGCAACAGGCTTTTGGGTATTAAAAACACACGAGAAATACTGGATTGGCTTGTACATAGGAATATTTTTACTGTCCAGGTTTCCACAGTTTACCGCTACCATACCCTGTTCGCTTCTTTTTTACGGCAAAACGACAACGGACTGGGACTGGAAGTCTTGCGCAGGGCCATGTCCGATTGCTTTGCCCGCGGTGAATACGAACGGGCTGCCGATTATGCCCTTCTAATCGGAGACGGAGCTTTTATCCACGATTGCATTAAGGCAGAGTTGGGCAGGCCCTTCGGCAAGGGACACTATGGCAATCTCAAAGGGTATTTCGATTGCATGGAAGCCCAGCGCACTCATCTTTCCCCTGAGGTATTATTAGCAAGAGGATTATATCTGTCCAGTCAGGGACGTTTTTATGAGGCCGAACAGTGCTTGAATGAAGCACTTCCCAAGCTAAGTGGTGACAGCAGGGTTCTGCTGCAGGTTATGGCGCATAAAGCCAGAATTCTGCGCAACAAAGCCTCCTATGAGGAAAGCAACCGTCTGATCGACAGTATGCTGCCATTGCCGGATGACGCTCCCCCCGAAGACTGGTACCTGCTGATTATTGAAAAAATTCACAACCTGACACTGTCAACCCGTCTGTGCGACGCTTTGGAACTGACCCTTTCAATGGTGAAAAAGTGCGCTGCTTACGGCAACGCAAGGGTCAGGGCGTGGTTTGAACGATATCTGACTGTCATTTATTTTTATCAAGGCAATTACAAAAAGTGTCTTCATTACTACGAAAAATCCCTGTCTCTGCCCGAAGAAGAGCAAGACTGGCTCGCACGCCATAGCGTGGGTGCATATGCCGCCAAAGCATACCAGGTTACAGGACAGGAAGAAAAGGCTGTCTCCCTTATGGAAGCTGAACTTTCCCGTCTCCGCCGTCTTGGGCTCCATGAGGAGATGAGTCTTAACTACCTGATGTATGCTGAAATCCTGCTGGCCGAGGAAATGCGGAAAAGTATCCAGGGAGGCTTGGTGGATTTATCAGAATTCAACAAGTATCTGGAGCTGGCAGAGGAACACGTTGACTTAAAACGTAATTCCGGTAATTACATGCTCTTTATAAAAATACTGCACATGGACGCAGAGCTTTTGGCCAGGTCTGAAAAAGCGCTGTATTGGGTTAAGGATATTCTTGAACTGGTCGAACATGCCACTCCATATTTCCGGGCACTGGCCTTCGGACGATTGGCCAATGCTTTCCATACGCTGGAACAGGATATGGAACAGAGCAAAGCCTTTTACAGAAAGTGCATTGAAACCGGGGAAGCAGCCGGGACCTTGGTTGCCCCTATGATCGCTTACGGAGGGTTAGCCGCTATTTACCTGCGTGAAAAGAATGAAACCAAAGCGGAGGAATGTGCCCGAAGATGCCTTACCATGTCCATGGAATATGGCCACCGCTACTATTTTCAGATAAAATCCGTGTTTGGGGAAGTGCTGAAATTTGCCCAAAGCCGCGGCATTACTCCTGAGTTTACCCGTGAAATGCTGGCTTACAGCGGTTATGCTGCCCAGAAGGTATATATAAACACTCTGGGAACTTTTTATATAGCCCCGGCTCATGACAGGCACTTTCGCGTCAAAATCCGCACACAGAAATCCAGGGAGCTATTGGCCTACCTGCTTGAGCATCGGGAGGGTGTCAGCCGGCAGCGAATTTACGCTGATCTGTGGGGAGACAGTGAGGCTGACGTCACCCGTTTGTTCCATACGCGCAGGGGTGAAATACGCAGGGCTTTTGAAAGCCTTGGGGCTAAGAACCCAATCCTTCGGGAAAAGGATGTGTATAAGCTGAACATGGAGGAAATCATCTGCGACTATGATAATTTCCGGCAAGTAGTTGAGGACTTCCGAAAAAAACCTGTCCATGAAAATGCCCAAAGGGTTGTTGACCATTACACCGGCCGCTATCTGGATGATATGGAGGCTCTCTGGGCTGAAAGCTCCAGATTACTATGTGAGAATAGCTTTCTTCAGGCGGCGGAAACTTTACTGGAAAACTATCGGGAATCCGGTGAACAGGCCAAAATCGTGGAGCTATTGCGCCGCTGTGTTAGCTTGAACCACCATGGACATCGCATTGATGCTTCAAAGGAAGGCAAAAGGAAAAAGAATAAATAGCTGCAGAAAACAGGGACGATGACTTGAAAAGTGTAGGATAACTTTTGAAAAGCGCAGGATAACTCAACATCCTGCGTTTTTTGTTTCCTTTTTCAGGTGTGGAATTTTTTGAAAAAAATTTTAATTTGGTGGCACTTTTGGTGGTAGTCCATTTTTTATAATTTATGTAATAATTATTTAGAATTAACTGGGAATATTTAGTAATTTCAAAAATTTTTTTTTAAAAAAGTTTTGATTTAGGGGGTAAAGAAATGAAAAACAACTGTAAAAGAAGAAGGTTGTTAAAACCGCTTATATCCGTAACGATGATAATTTCCATGGCGCTGATTACTGCCATACTGGGAGACATAATAGGCGGGCCTTTTGCACCGGCGCAAGTTCACGCTTCGCCGCTGGATGGCATTTTGAACGATGTCCTTGAAGAGACAGGGCTTAAAAGCGCGGCGGACAAGTTATCATCATTCATGGGCGAAGGCCGGCTGGAGGCGCTCCAAAAGGCTTTTCAGAGCGTGACAGGCGGAAATGTGGCCGTAGCCGGCGGAGAAACTACTGAAGAAATATCGGAGATAATGAAAATTTTGCAGGACCTTTCAGCCACCGGCAACATAGGAGTGTCAATGCTGAGGGCTGTACCTTTCAACTTCAGCGTAGAGGTGGATCTTCCAAAACTGAAGGTCAACGGCACTGATATACTGGAGGTTAGGGCATGGGCTGAAAAGACAGATATGGGTTATGTTTCAGCTTGCATACGTTTGGATGGCCCCGGTGGAAGCCAGGCAGTGGTGGGCTTTGGAAATGACAATCCTCTTGGCAGAGGAAACGCCCAGCACTTTGAAAATGAAATGTATATACCCTACGCCTTTCTGGATATAACCCGCAACGGCAAATCCTACGTTCATCTCAGAATTCCTCTTATAGGAGGTTTACCGGTCTTTAAAGCCGAGGAATATCTACCATACTACGATAATAAATATGTCCAGGTTAAGATTGGCGCAATGGATGAAACTTCAGTTGAACTTGAGTTTGAAATCAGTCTGAAAGCTACTGTGGACGCAGGGGTTTCATTGGAAGGAGAAGCAAAGGCGTCACTTTCCGTCGAGGTATCCCAGGCAGTGGCGGGTAAGCTTCTTAAGCTCATGACCAGTAATCTGGCAAAGTCAGCCCAATCAATTTCTCAAAAGTACAAATACAGAAATCCTACACCAGAAGAGGCGACTGATGATGCAGCAACCCTCCTGTACAGCGCCATTAGCTGCCTGTACGGGTTCAGTCAGAGAGACAGAGAGGCATTGGGCGAAATAGAGCTGAGCTTCGGATTGTCCGGAGATGTAGGCTTAGGTGCTCTTGATACAAAATGGGCCGGAGTCAGCGCAAGCGCAGATATGTCATATTCTCTGACCTCCGGAGCACTTTCAAAAATTACCAAGGATATGCTGGTGGACCTTGTAGAATTTGCTCCGGAAATGGCCAATGACATGAAAAGACTTGTGGACGGATGGCTCAACAGCAGGTTAAATTATGGAGGCTTAGTAGATGTATGGAATAATGGAGGCTGCAGAGATTTTACCAACAGCTTTTTCGAATCACTGGGCGAAGAAGCTGTAGGAATAGAAATTTCAGCCTCACTGGATCTGGCAGGAGAAAGTGACTCATCCGATTCAGAAGACACTGATACAGTAAATCTTCTCAGTGCAACCTTATCAATTCCTGAAGCCTCAATACAGGATACCCCGGATTTTATCGCAGAGTCATTACAGGCCGTTTCTGCAACTCTTGCAGGCCTTTTACAGTATACAGGCCTTGAAGGCTGGATACCTCAAGGTGTGAATCCTCTTCAAGTCGATGAAAGTTTAGTCAACAACATGCTGGAGGATGCCAGCCTGAGCCTTTCCACCACTCTTGCTCCTCCGATACAGTTTTCGGCGGAGTTTCCGGTAAAACCGTTTTTGCGGGCGCTGCTTCTTGCTCCTGAAACAATTCTCAATTATATGACAGAAGCAGCATATCAAGGCAAACTTGAGCCTATAGAAACTATGTGGAATGAACTGCAGGTGTTAGGTTCTGAAGCCCTTACCGGGTTACGGAACTCAACCTTCGGCATCAGCATAGGGGCAGGTGCTAATGCCGATCTGGGTGCTGAAGCCAAAATCAGCCTGAGCGCCGGAATCGACATATCTGCTCAGACAAATGTGGAAATGCTCCTCTTTTTGATAGGCCTTGATGACCCCGATATTGATGGCAGTGCAGGTTTTAAAGCTACCGTTAATGCGGGTGCAGGCGTAGGATTGAGCCTTGGAGAAGCCGTAGAAGTAGGTGCTGAAGGTGGAATAACAATAAATCAAAACCTTCTGAGCCTGGAGTTTAATGAAGTAACTGGTCCTCCTCCACAGCTCTATTGGAATTACGATTCCAGCAATACATCCCTCATAACTCTTGCTGTAGTACCTCCGAATGGTGTTCCTTTTGAGATGACTCCGGAATTTGGCCAGGGCAACACGGTGTATAATGTGTGGATACCCTATAACCGATTTGGTCAGATCTTCTATTTAAACCTTGCCAAAGCCCATCCGGGTCAATCAATCCATGTCCAGGAGGACAAAAACAGCAAGCAGGAATATGATCCTAACGAAGATTATTTTATTGCAGACACAAGTGTCAAAAAGCAATTTAAGATATTTGTTCAGTCAGGAAACAAAAAAGCAACAAGGCAATATACGGTAAATGTGCAAATGGAACACTCCGACAGGCTTGAGAGACTGGAACTGTGGGAGGACCGCGGTAAAGACGGAAAAGTGGACATAATGCAGGGAAATTTTGATCCCTATATGACCTTTTACTCTCTTAACGTGGGAGAATATACCGAGTTTTTAGATATACGCATGACAAAAGAGGATGCTAAAGGCGCTAAGCTGAAAGTAAACGGCATGGAATGGGATCATAACAACGCTTACAGAATGTACCTGACGCCCGGCAATAATTATGTCGATATATCCTTAAGCGCCGAGGATGTGCGTGAACCCGGGGCGGATACAGTGAGAACCTATCGTCTTGAGGTATTCAGAGCTTTTTCAAGCAATGCCAAACTAAGCTATCTTACAGTTTCAAAAGGCGGAGGCGCGGACGGAGAAGAACCTTTCGAGTATGACCTAAGCAGATCTACATTTGAACAGATTGTCAATGTAGGATCGGAAGTCGAGTCTGTTGTAATCCGCTTCAGTACAGAGGAAAATGATACAACCGTATGGCGCTGGTATTTTGGTGATATACAGATGAAACCTGACTCTGTTGACGGAGAAGAAAGCCCGATTTATACATATAAGATACGTCTTTCACCGGGCGAAAATACTTTCATGATTAAAACCAGAGCACCTGACGGTGTACATATTGAACTTTACCACATAAAAATTTACAGGGAGATTCCCGACTATACAGATAATCCTGAATTCATATCCCTGTCACTCGACTACATAGACTATGATACCTATGAAGAAGGAAATGCAGGGGAGCTTGAGAATCCTGGTGAGGGAGTTTATTTCTTTAATTTCCCCGAGGGGGTAATAAACGCCTTTGTAGACGCTGCTATCAAGACCGGAAGAGTGGCTTCAATGGAGATTTTGGGTTCTGCAAGTGAAAATTTCGGCTTAACAGGGAAAGATTATAATACCGTTTGGAATTTATACTCAAAGCAACCCCTTTATGTAGGCCAGAGTTATACTGTACCTATCGAAGTTACTACCGAGGGTGGGAAAAAAGCCCTGTACCTGCTTATATTAAATGGAAAAGGTCATAATTTGTCTGATTACCCACGCCTTGAAATTACAGACAGCAGCGGACAACAACTGCAGCTTAAGCCTTCTTTTGACAGGAATATTACAGAATACGAGCTGACAGTACCGACCGGTACTGAATATCTGAATGTGCTTGGCTGGAATGGGAACAACGGCGGGTACGTTACAATAAATGACAAGGTGACGCAATTTCCTGATTTCAGGGATGGAAAAATCGTCAGAGATCCTGTTACTGTTTACCTTGAACAGGGCATGAACCTGATTGACATGGTGGTGGGCAATCTGGACGGCAGTAACAAGATTTACACCGTAATAGTGAAACGTGAGTATTTGCCTGAACGGAATCCTGAGGCTAAAAGCATTGTATTGTCTTCTGACGGATCATTTGCCTCCAGGATGCTGAACACATCAAAACGTAAGCATACTTTTGATATAAAAAATGACGTCGATGAAATCACTGTAACCATTACCCCTGAGACGAGTGCAAGTGCCGTTATAAACTTTAGATCAGGCGGTGAAAGTTTGACAGTAAACGGTTATACAGGCGCATTCCCTCTTAAGGTGGGAGAAAATATTATTGATATCACTATGATCTCGGAAGACGGCAAACTGAAACAGAATTATACCATCATTCTTAACAGAATGCCGTCCAGCGATGCCACTTTGAGCCTGTTAACATTAAATGGCGTGGAAGTACCGAATATAAAAGGTGTATTCAGCTATAATATGTATTTCAGCAATGATACTGAAAGTGTAACTCTTGTGGCAATGCCCAGTGTGACATCCGATGCGGGAGGTGCAGGTGCAAGGGTGGCCATCAACGGTATCCCCTATGAAAACGGTGAACCTATGGAGATAGCTCTTGAGGAGGGAAGCAACGACATAAAAATACTTGTCACCGCAGAAGATAACCGTACCACCAGGGTGATGTACATATTTGCCACCAGAATGGGGCCGCCGGATACAACTCCTCCTAATATTGCATTGGAAGATATAACAGTGGAGGCAACTTCGGCAGAGGGAGCCTATGTTACCTTTTGGGTCAAGGCTTATGATGAAGTGGACGGATATGTGCCGGTGTACTGCGAACCTTATGCAGGTTCGTTATTCCCAATTGGTGAAACCATTGTGACTGTTACCGCCACAGATAAATCCGGGAACACAGCCACAGGAAGCTTCAAGGTAATTGTACAGGACACTACGCCGCCTGTTATTACCGGACCGTCAGAAATCTTAGTGCCTGTGGATGAATCGGGTAAAGAAGGAACTGCATATTTTGAAGGATTCAGCGCATATGATGCGGTGGATGGACCTGTGGAAGTGCTGGTTACTTTTGAATCAGGGTCAAAGTTTCCTCTGGGGACCACAAAAGTGACTTGTGTTGCCGAGGACAGCAGAGGTAATATTGCAATAAAAACAATCGATGTAATTGTAACAGACAGAGTAGGTGTGGCTTCATCAAACCCTGTGAAAAACAGAAATGATGTAAATCCTGAAAGCTCCATAACCTTAGTTTTCAACAAAAGCGTGCATCTTACTGATGCTGCATCAGGTATAAATGTAAAAGAAAACGGTTCAGTCATTGAAAGCACTTACAGCTTGTCATCAGACGGAATGACACTAACAATTATTCCGGCAGAAGGCCTTCGCTATGGGAAATTATATACTGTTACGCTGCCTGAAGGTGTTGCTGCTGATGCAGAAGATCCGGATATGCGTTCACTGTCCTTTACATTAAGCTTCAGGACAGTTGAAGCGCCGCCTTTGGCAGCTGAGACCGACACCAAAGGAAGAACGATTATCCTGACATTTGAAAAGCCATTGTCTGATGTTGCCGGAAAACAGGCACAGTTCAAGGCCTTTGTCAATGGAACTGAAAGAAGCATCAGGGCTGCATTGCTGGGGGCTAATAAAAAACAGATCATTTTTGAGCTGGAGGGTCCTGTTCTTGCCAGTTCCGATATAGTCACCGTAAGCTATACACCAGGAGATTTAAGAACAATGGACGGAGGCATATTCATTGCTTTCAGCGAGATTGAGGTAGAAAATAAAACAACTTTCGACGGAGGCACAGGTAGTGAAAATGATCCTTATCTCATCAGCAATGCCGCCCAGCTTGACGCCATAAGAAATGATCTTGGCGCCCATTACAGGCTGAAAGCTGACATTGATCTGAGCTCTTATGATACAGGATATGGCTCATTAGGCTGGATGCCTATCGGTGACGCCAGTAATCCTTTTACAGGAACTCTTGACGGTAACGGGCATTTTATAAGCGGCTTGCATATAGAGCGGCTTACGACTGATAACGTAGGCTTGTTTGGCTTCATCTCAAGTGGAACAATCAAGAATATCAGTCTGACCAATGTGGATGTTGGAGGCCGTCACAACGTTGGAGCTCTTGCAGGAACAGATCTGGGGAACGGAATCAGGACCAGTATCCATGTGACTGGCCAAGTATCAGCAGCATACGCTATAGGAGGCATAAATGTAGGAGGCATATTCGGTGTTTCTTATTCTGATATATCAGAATCTTCTTTTGAAGGAAGTGCCTGGGGTAATGAAAATGTCGGCGGTATTACCGGAATGCTGATAAATTCCTCAATATCTGAATCTTATACAAATGTTGATGTGAGAGGTTATAAAAATACAGGCGGATTAATAGGTCAGCTGTTTGGAAGTGATCAGGAAGTAAGCATTGTAAACTGCTATTCTGCCGGACTGCTGATAGGCGGAAACTCTTTCTCGCCTGATCCGGTGGGCTGCGGCGGTTTGGTGGGCTTTATTGACGGTAGCGCTGAAATAACCAATTCCTTTGCATCAGTAGAAATAAATGTAAACAATGAGAGAAGATCACTGATAGGAGGATTGATTGGAAACAATGAATCAGCCGGTATTGCTGTCAGTAATTCCTTCTATAACAGTTCTTTATATACTTTTGATAATAGTGTATTCTACGGTACGCCCCTAACCACTCTTGAAATGAAGTCAGCGGATGAATTTGTAAACGCCGGATGGGACTTTGAAAGTGTATGGGCTATCAGCGAAGGTACTTATCCTTACCTGCAAAAATTTGGTGTCAAAGATTTTGCACCTCCTATAATACTGTCCACAAGTCCGGCGGATGGCGAGAAAAATTTCTCTATACTCAAGAATTTGACAGTTACCTATGATGAACCATTGAAATATTACCGTGACGGCCTGAATGTAAAGGAAATCATTGATCCTGCATCTTTGGTTGAACTGCGGACATCTATGGATATAGTGGAAATTACCGCCTCACTGAGTCAGGACAAAAAGGTGCTTACCATAACACCTACAGGCGGTTTGAATCCCTACTTGGCATATTCTTTTAGTATCAAGCCGGTAGGTGACGCGAATAAAAACTTAATACCCAGGACAGATGTGAGTTTTATAACAGGAAGTCCACCCATTGAAAGTATTATAGTGAAAGCAGGTTGGGAAGATGTTGATACATTAATAGTTGGTAGTATCATACAGATGCATTTGCAAATCATCCCGGCAAACGCCGGTGATGTGCCGATTATTTGGACAGTAGAACCGGGTACGGGAAGCGCAACCATTGACCAGTACGGATATCTGATATGCACAGGAGCCGGAACTGTAACTGTAATAGCAACAGCCGATGACGGTTCAGGAATAAGCGGCAGCAAAGTAATAACAATAAAGGAAAGACCGGAATTCAAGTCGGTGACCATTTATCCGGAAGATATACCCGAAGGAATGGATGCCACAATAAAAGTTACTGTTGTTACAAAAAATGTAGATGATGGAACAGTAATAACCTCCAGACTGCAGGACAATAGCACCGGTGAGATAGTGGAAGGAACTCTTGTAACCGCAACTGTAACCGATAATATAGCTGAACTTTATCTGACCGTTACGGATGCTGTTTTAGGGGAGTATACCGTTTATACCACAATGGATTTTTTGGGATACCAGAACTGGCTTCAGAGTTATAATTCGTTCAAGGTGAAAAAGACAGAAAAGCTGCCGGTTCCCGGAAACGTTAGAATTTCTTTGGATGTATTGCACTGGGATCCGGTGCCTAATGCAGGAAGTTATATCATTACCATCACTCCTGATGGTTCAGCAGGAGGTGAACCGACCACTTACACCAAACAGGCCACTGATGGAACTTCATTTAACTTGCCTCCGTTACCGGTAACCGATGTTAGAAACGGTACCACCTACTATGTCACAGTAACAGCTGTACCTTATGAAAATGATATGTACCACGTAGCATCGGATACCTCCGATCCGGCTCCGTTCATTGTAAGATTGAAGAGTTTAGTTGTTGCAGTACCACCAACCAAGTATATATATTATCTAGGAGATAACATTGACCTGACAGGTCTTGTTGTGAAAGGCATTACTACTGATAATCAGGAAATAGTATTAAGTGACATAAGCGAAGCTGATATATTCGGATTTAACATCGATGTGCCTGGAAAGCAGGATATTGGTATAACTTATGGGGGTGTAACACTATCCTCAGCCTTCGAAGTGTTGGTCTTGGGAGTGGCCGGATTAGAGGTGTCGCAGTGTCCTTACAAGGATGAATATTACCTTGGAGAAGAGCTTGATTTGACAGGTTTGGTGGTAAATGCCATATATTCAAACGGCAGCAAACGGGAGATCCCCATCGAGGAACTTGAAATAACAGGCTTTGACAGCAGCAGTGAAGGCAGTAAAACAATTACTGTAAGTTATAAAGGCTGCCAGACATATTTCTATGTATATGTTGACAGCATCGATGCGGAACTGGACCCTGAAATAAAGATTATCGACATAAATGCTCCCCCTTCCGACATCAACGTTCACATTACATGGAATGATGCAACTGAGGTTACAACTATTGAAATGGAATACTTCGACAATGAAGAATTTGAATGGAAGTCCAGCACCTTAATTCAGGGTATTGACTACACTGTGGAGGATGATGTTCTTACCATAAAGGCTGATCTCTATGAAGGACTTACAGAATATGATTCATATTATTTCTGGATTGGATTTAATGTAGGGATTGGGAGATGGCTGGAAGTAAGAGGCATTGATGGCAATAAAGCATATGATGCCACATTGAAGAGCCTTTATGTTGGATTCGATTGGGGAATATATGAATATACACCATTACAGGGTTTTGACACTGAAATATATGAATATTATGTGTTGGTTCCAGAAGGCACATCACCATATGATAGCCCAACATGGGTTTATGGGGAAGCCAATGACGAATATGCAGATGTTTCATATTTCGATGCTGAGGAGATTCCTGGTAGCACAACTTTGACAGTTACTTCCTGGGATCTTAAAACAACAAAGACATATGTGGTTAATTTTGTAACATCACCTGGTCAGTTGCCGGTGTTCATCACCATGCATCCGGTCAGCCGGACTGTATCTGCGGGACAGTCTGTCACCTTTAAAGTAGAAGCGACAGGTGCTGAGCCATTAAGTTACAAGTGGATGAAAGACGGCACAGAAATAAATGATGATGAGAACATTAACGGAAGCGATACGGCTGAATTGACCATTATCAGTGCAAGGGAGTCAGATGCCGGAAGCTATACTGTAACAGTAACAAATGAACTTGCCAGTGTAACCAGCAAAGCTGCTGTCTTGACGGTAAATCCAGTACTACCTGTGAATACTGCACCGAACCGTAAAGCAGGTATACCGGCTACTGCATCAGAAAGTGTTACTGTGAACAATGCATATATCCTTGATCTGTCGACCATATTCGAGGATGCTGACGGCGACGAACTGACATATAAAGTGTCAGTTAACGGTGCTGAGTATGTTGCGGCAAGCAAAGATTACTCATATACACCAACCTCAACCGGTACAATTACGTTGATATTCAAAGCCAATGACGGAATGGAAGACTCCACTGACACATACACGGTAACTTTGACGGTAAATCCTGCACCTGTAGCACCGTCTATAACAACTCAGCCCATAAGCCAGACGGTAACTGAAGGGGATACGGCCACCTTCACAGTAGAAGCTACAGGCACTGAGCCATTAAGCTACAAGTGGATGAAGAATGGTATAGAACTGATTGACGATGAGAACATCAGCGGTGCTAAAACGAATACGTTAATCATTAATACTGTCCAGCTATCGGATGCAGGAAGCTATACTGTAGTGGTAACGAATGCAGTTAGTAGTGTAACCAGTGAAGCTGCTGTCTTGACGGTAAACCCTGCACCGCCGGTTAATACTGCGCCGAACCGTAAAGCAGGCATACCGGCAACCGCGACAGCTACAGTGGCAGTGAACAATGCATATACCCTTGATCTGTCGACCATATTCGAGGATGCTGACGGCGACGAACTGACATATAAAGTGTCAATAAACGGTGTCGAGTATGTTGCGGCAAGCAAAGATTACTCATATACACCGACTGTAACAGGCACAATTACACTGGTATTTAAGGCAAATGACGGAACAGAAGACTCCACTGACACATACACGGTAACCCTGATAGTCAATCCAGCACCTGTAGCACCGTCTATAACCACTCAGCCCATAAGCCAGACGGTAACTGAAGGGGATACGGTCACTTTCACAGTAGAAGCTACAGGCACTGAGCCATTAAGCTACAAGTGGATGAAGAACGGCATTGAACTGTCTAATAAGGAAAACATTAGTGGAGTCAATTCGAATACATTGACTATTAAAACTGTCCAGCTATCGGATGCAGGAAGCTATACTGTAGTGGTAACGAATGCAGTTAGTAGTGTAACCAGTGAAGCTGCTGTCTTGACAGTAAATCCTGCACCGCCGATGAACACAGCGCCGAACCGTAAAGCAGGCGTACCGGCAACTAGGACGGTCGCAGTGACAGTAAATAATGCATATATCCTTGATCTGTCGACCATATTCGAAGATGCCGATGGTGACCAGCTGACATATAGAGTATCAATAAACGGCGCTGAGTATATCGATGCAAATGAAAGTTATTCATATACACCGACTGTAACAGGCACAATTACACTGGTATTTAAGGCAAATGATGGGACAGAGGATTCCACCGACACATACACGGTAACTTTGAAGGTTTCCAATTCTGGCAGCGGAGCAGGTGGTGGTTTCGGAGGTATTATAATCGGCGAAAGCGACTATACTCAGGATACACCAACTTACAACGCTAATGTTTCTGGCATCGACAAAACAGAAATCACCCTGCCCGTCACTGTGAATACGGATATGGGAAACGCAGCGGTAGAATTGGAGGATACCGTGATAAATGATATCTTTACCGGCACCGGGATGACTGTTCTTACAGTACCTTCCATTCCCGATGTGAACTCCTACACATTAGGAATTCCCGCAGATTTCCTTTCCGGTTCACAACAGAAAGACGCTCTGACTTTCTCCACCGATGTGGGTAGTATCACCATCCCGTCAGACATGCTTTCGGGATTGCCGGAAATAGAAGGGAAAAAAGCAAGCATCACCATAGGCCATGGCGACAAATCCGGCCTGCCTGAGGATGTAAAAGCAGCCATTGGAGACAGGCCAATTGTACAACTTACCTTAACCCTGGACAGTGTGCAAATCGAATGGAATAATCCGGACGCACCGGTTACGGTGAGCATACCTTATACACCGACAGCAGAGGAACTGGCTGATCCGGAGCATATTGTCATCTGGTACATCGACGGCAGCGGCAATATAATTTCAGTACCAAACGGACGCTACGACCCGGAAACCGGAACTGTGACATTTACCACAACCCATTTCAGTCATTATGCTGTAGCTTATGTGCATAAGACCTTCAGTGACCTGGGCAGTGTGGAATGGGCAAGAAGACCTGTTGAGGTTTTAGCTTCCAAAGGTATCATCAACGGAACTTCAAAGGATACCTACTCTCCTGTTTCAAACATTACCAGAGCAGACTATCTGGTACTGCTTGTTAAAACCCTGGGGCTGACTGCGAGCTTTGACAGCAATTTTGATGATATGAGGCCGGGTACCTACTATTATGAAGCAGTTGGTATCGCCAAAAAGCTGGGCATTACCACCGGTGTCGGAAATAACCGTTTTAACCCGATGGAGTATATCTCCAGGCAGGATATGATGGTGCTCACAGCCAGGGCTTTGGAGAAATATAAAGGACTCAAGGCTGCGAAAGATACAACCGCATTGAATAAATTCATAGACAAAGAAGATATCGCCGAATATGCAATAGGAAGCACGGCTACACTGGTCAAAGAAGGACTGATAGCCGGCTCCGGTGATAAATTGAATCCCAAAGCATTCACTACCCGCGCCGAAGCAGCGGTAATACTATACAGGATATACAATAAGTATGCCGCAAATTAAATAGCAAGCGGGATTTGGACAACGCGCGCAACTTATATAACATCTGCAGCATATGGTGTAACAATACTTGTGGGTATGACAAGGAATGTTAAAGATAAGACTAAGCAGCAATAAAATGTATTTTAACGAGGCCGCAGCACAAGTAACTGTGGCCTCATACATATTTCAATTCATTTTATCAAAATGACTGGCGATGATTAAACAAAATATGAAACTACGGATATCAGAAATGGACTTCTGACTAACACCTAGGAGTCTCATGAGTTTGGTCATGCGGAATATCAAGAAAAAGCCATCTGATTCTCAATATGAATTTTGAAATGCTGGAAGAAAAATAGAGGCAGCTTAAGCAAGACACATAGAAAAGATACTCTTGAGACCATTAAAAGAGAGCACCCTGCTGGTAAAGCATGGTGCTTCATTTTTATAAGATGCAAAACGAGGAAATTCTATATATAATCGAGGAAATTCTATATATAATTATACCATGGAAAAGTATTCGGAGATTCCAAATCAGGAGGTTTCAAATATGACTGGACCATTTGATATTAGGAGTACTATCGATTCACGCCGTTCAGTGCGCAGTTACAAAATGATTCCCGTTGATGACGAGATCATGGAATCTATAAAGAACTTTGCAAAATCAATGCCGGTTCCATTTGAGCATAATGTGGAGATTAGGTTTTTTAATGCTGAACCAACAAGAACCCTTTATACAGTAATGAAATCTCCGCCAGATAATGTTGCTTTCATAGCAGAAACTGATGTAGTTTCAATATCAAAGGCCGGTTTTATAGGGGAATTTTTAATCCTCTTTGCGCAAAGTAAGGGCATTTCAACCTGTTGGTACGGGTATTATAAGCTTTCAGAACTTGAACGCCTGATGCCTCATTTGCAGCCAACGGATCAGCTAAAAGAAGCAAATATGGGATATGGATGCTCTAAAGGTGAAACAACAGGCAGAAGAGCAATATGTATTTCACCCCTGGGCTATTATGAAGATAAAGGACTTCGGCTTATGGACAGAATTACGAAAGCAACCTTTAGTTTCAAACGCAAAGAAATTAAGGAGTTGCTTGTGGATTCAAATGATTATGAAAAGCTATCAGATGACATACTGTATGCCCTGGATTTGGGAAGAAAAGCACCGTCTGCTGCAAACTCACAAATGTGGAGGTTTGGATTTGAGGATAAATATAAAACTATAACTGTTGCTATGCCGGTGGGATATAAGCATTTCAAATGGGAATATCCAAACTTGGATATAGGTATTTGCGTATGTCACGTATGGCTGGGGCTGATTGACAAAGGATATAATCCTGCTGTAACTGTAAGCGAAGATTCAGGCAGAGCAGTTTGGAGGATTTCTATCTAGGGTCGACAATACTGTGTACAGATTGCCTGATGAATAAATGCATCCTTTGATATTTCAGGATATGAGGCTGCTGAAGGTCCTGAAATTTTTTGTGAAACGAGAGTACAGACACTGAAAATCCGGAATATCTAAACGAAATCTGGATTCCAGTAAAGAAAAAAGAGGATTTTACAACTTCTTGTCGAATGTCTACTACTGGCAATCTTTTCATAAAATTGATGATTGCCGGACTAAAATAACAAAAGGAGATGAAGAAATGCGCAAAACAATTATTTTATTTTTAGTTCTGGCATTATTAATCAATTTATTGATTCCAATTAATGCAGTAGCTGAAGATATGGACTATCTGCCCCTTTCTTATCAAATTACCGATATTTCCAACCATTGGGCAGGTCAAACTATTGCTGCATTGGTTGACCGTGAGATTTTATTAGGTTATCCGGATAAAACATTTAAACCCGATAACAATACTACACGAGCTGAATATTTAACTACTTTGTTTAAAACCGTTTGTGTTTTAGATGAAAGTATTGTTCCTGAAGAAATTTCAGTTGGTTTTATCTATTACGATTTCTATGGTTTTCGCGAGAATGAACGTAGAGAGTTTTTAAAGAATTTTTCAACTGTAGATTATAAATTGCCTTACAATGATATGGAAAAGCATTGGTCCAGAAATTATGTAGCTTGGGTTAAAAAATATTGTGACAAGAAGAATCCAGGTTTGTTTGAGAAAATCTTTCCCGGAGAAAACTTCTATCCCAATAAGCTTATAACCCGTGAGGAAGCTGCTCTTGTTACCATATCCTTTTTGGATCCCCCGGTGAGAAACGTAGGTATAAAGTTTAAGGATGTTACACCGGATCATGAGTTTTATGATGAAATCATGTATCTTGTAAATAATGGAATTATCAGAGGCTTGCCTGACGGTACTTTCAGACCTGAAGAAAATATTACCCGTGCGGCTACAGCAGTTATAATGACCAATGTGTTAAAAGAGATTGCATATAATACTGATCTATTCGCTAATCCTGAAGCATATTTATCTTTAATTGCTTCTACCAGAGACAGTGATTATATGGCAACTTTTATGACTGAAGAGATATATCAAAATCCTCCTACCGAGCTGGATAAGAAATATGTAGCTGAGTTTAAGGCCTATGAGCTGGATCGTCAGATGGCACAAGAACTTATGAGTGGTGAAATATATGATATTCTTGAGCAAAAAGGATATGAAGCCGGTACAGATGAATACTTATTAAAAGCTGCAGAGCTGGAAAATTTGATAGTGGAAAAGTACGAAAACTTAAAAAAAGAAATTCCTTACTATGAACCGGAAAGGGACAGACTGGAAGTATTGAAGGAATTAGAAGAAAAAGACTACTGGAATAAGGCCGGGATATATTACTGGATTTATAAACTTAATCCTAACTTGCCCATAGAGTATCTTAAGAAGGCAGAGGAAGCCTATCAGACAGATAGGAACGGTAAAGATGATTTATACAAAATCTATGAAGAATTTATTAAATATTATTCCTGTACAGATATAAACAGACAAAAGGTGATTGAATATACAAAAAAGGCTGAGGAACTTTTCATACCGGATGAATATGGAAATGCCTACATCGCGAATATGGAAGATGTCCGCTTCTATCCTTTGGCGGCTTATTATTTGACATACGCGGGAGAGTATGGCAAGGCGCTGGATTATATGGATAAACTCTTTGCAAAAGCTGATACTGCCGGAGTACCTTTTGAAACATATTTTTCCCTGGAACGCGGAGTTCTCATGTATTTAAGCGGTCAAAAAGATGAAGCTGTACAGTACCTGAAAGAAAATTTAGATATTGCTGAGAAGGAAGAATATGCGGATGAGAATTTGATAAACAAGTACATTTGGGCTCTTAAATCTATTCAAAGGTTGGAATCAAAATAAACCGGACGTAAAATAAAAAAGATTTTATCAACAGGTGCAGGTAGAAAAGCTATACTATAGAGTTAAAATAAAAGAGCTTGGGAACATAAAATTTATGATGCCCAAGCCTTTAATTTTGGGTTCTGTGTCAATATCTAGGGTGGGCCTAAGCAGAATGAAATATCGGTTAAATTCAAACCAAAACCTGATGTTTCTTAAATCCCAGTCTTGCAAAAGGCAGCATAATGGCTGTCAATACAGGATAAAGAATAGCTCTTATGGTAAGTACATCCAATACTAAACCTCCAAACTGATAGGAAATGTATTTGTTGAGCTCAGGCATTGCACAGCGGTAAGGCAGCAGAAACAGAATCAAGTTATAAATGCCCGTCGTACCGTTAGGGGAAAGGAATATAGGAATGAAAAGCACTGGAACAAGCACTGCAAGTACAAGATATGAGTTTTTCATTTTCGCTGACAAAAAAAGCGTTAGACTAATCATGGCGAGCAGTACCAGGTAGATAATAGTTAAGTTAATAATGACAGCTTCCAAGAATGTAAAGGGGTACGGTATCGTTGTATTTACAACTTGTACTGGAAGATTCCAGCCATCCACGCCAAATGTTATCAGAAGCAATCCACATGCCACAACAACATGAAGTGTAAACGCTAGAATTCCAAATACAAATGAAGAAACAATTTTTGCTGTTATCAGTTTTGTTTTTCCATACTTTGCTGATAAAATGACCGCATCTGTTCCTGCCTGGTATTCGCCTGAAAAGACAGGGGCAATGGCAATGCAGATAGCAAGTACAGCAAACATCAACAGTTCAAAACTGCTTATAATAATTTCCCATCCCTCATAATATCCGTATTGGAAAGGAATTTGCACCTGGCTACTCATATTCTGCCAGTATTCCTTTTGTTTTTCGGACATGCTTCGTGAGGGAGTGTTCAGCAACGCTTCAACTTTTTCATTCCTTGTTTTATAGAAATCAGCCCCGGTTGTCATGTCTAGTTCCGTTAGTTTACTTAATCCTTTGTATTCTCCCGGTTTATTGTAATTTGCTGCAATTATGCTTAACAGCTTTTCCCGGGGTGCAACAAAATTCCAATAAGCGTCACCAATTAAAAATCTCTCATTACCGTCATATCCTACATTATCTGGGTTTTCAAAAAGCTTTTGATACTCACGGATTGTATCAGCTATATACTCTTCTGTCAGAACAACTGATAATTGCATGTATTGTTCTTTTTCATATGCAATCCCCTCAAGGCCTTTGATAACACCATCCTGATTATAGGCTTGATATTGCATAATGGGTAAAGCAAAAAGAAATGCTGCTATAAGCAGACTTACTGCCATAATAATAAGGGCGGACTTTTTGCGTAATATTTTCAAAAACTCATATTTAATTAACGGCTTCATTTTCATTGCTCCTTTCGATATGTGCTTCTTCTCCAAAATGGTATAAAAATAAATCCTCCAGGCTTGGTTCTACAGTATGTGCATCAATTGAAGGCGCAGTTTCATTTATAATTCGCAGGTGCACCATATTGTTTTCGTGGCGCAGGTTTACAACGGAAAAGCGTCTGCCGTATTCACTTACCTCTTGCTCGCTGACCAATACTTCCCATACCTTACCTTTGATACTGTTTGTAACTGAATCTATTGGTTCTTGCAGTAGAAGACGGCCCTGTTTCATCATTAATATTGTGTCTGCTATATATGAAACATCAGAAACAATATGAGTTGAAAAAATAACAATTCTCTCTTTGGATAAATCTGATATAAGATTACGAAAACGTACCCGTTCTTTTGGGTCAAGTCCTGCTGTAGGCTCATCAAGTATTAATATGGACGGATTATTAAGCACCGCTTGTGCAATTCCCAGGCGCTGTTTCATACCACCGGAATATGATTTGATTTTCTTGTCTGCCACATGGGACAGATTTACTATATGAAGCAGATTCTCTGTTCGAGTCTTTGCTTCTTTCTTATCAAGCCCTTTCACCGCTGCAATGTATAACATAAATTCACGGGCGGTGAAATCAGGATAGAAGCCAAAATCCTGGGGCAAATAGCCTAACTGGGCGTAATATTGTTCACCTAATTTTTCAATTGCTTTTCCGTTTAAGGAGATACTGCCGGAAGTGGGCTTTAGAACACCGCATATCATTCGCATTAAAGTTGTTTTTCCTGCACCGTTTGCACCGAGTAATCCATATAGCCCCGGTTTTAAATTAATATTTACATTATCAACAGCACATTTTCTGCCATATTGCTTGCACAGGTTTTGTAATTGCAATTCCATATTAATACCTCCGGTTCATTTCTTCATATGCACAAAAAAATAGATGACCTATGCAAATAGCATAAATCATCTATCTTAGGTGTAGCTTTTACGTATCTTAATTTTACCTTAAGTTAACTTGTTGTGCTAGATAATGAGATAGCATTGTGGAGAGCTTTAGAGCTTATTAGCTCTTGAGCTCGGAACTCCTGCTATCGAAATGCTAGCACAACAAGTTAATTTAACTGCTTTTAGTGCGGAAGGTAAACCAAGAATTGTGTACCCTCATTGGGTTTACTTTTTACAGTAATATTGCCGCCGTGTAACGTTATAATCTGTTTTGCGATAGCAAGCCCAAGACCACTGCCTTCAGGTTTTTCTTTAGTATTTGTACCTCTGTAATATCGGTTAAATAATTCTGCTTGCTCCTCATCGCTCATACCTGTTCCGTTATCACATACGCAAATACATACACCTTTTTGGGAGTCCGGACTTACAGTGATTTTTACTTTCGTATCCTGTGGGTTATGGATAAGTGCGTTTATGATAATATTCTCAACAGCACGGCGGAATAAACTGGCGTCAAGGGGAACTGAAAGCCCTTCTGCATTGCTTTCAAACTCAATATTTCGATTTGAAAAAGCGGGGTTATTTACTATATCAATGACTAATTCTTTCAGAAAGCGTGTAATATTTACCTTTTGGGGATTATATGGTATTGAACCGGAATCCAACTGATAGGTAAGTTTTAAGTCGTTAATCAGTTTCTCGGTGTAATCGACATTTTTTAAAATTATTGAACTGTATTCCCTAACGGTTTTACTTTCAGCAACGGGGCTATAAGCAAGCAACTCTGCATATGCTTTAATTGGAGAAAGGGGCGTTTTTAAATCGTGTGTAATATTTGCTATCCACTCTTTGCGTACTCTTTCAGTATCCTGTTGCACCTTATCACTATGGCGGATTTCTGTATCCACTTCATTAAGAGCTCTATAGATTTCTCTGAATATGCCTTTCTCGGGAAGCGGCAAATAAGTGCGAAGAGATAGTTCTGTAATGCCGTTTGATATTTTGCTAAGATGTCCGGTAAGCCAGAAGCCATAAGCAAGAGCCAAAATAACAATGGCACAAAAAAGAAATAAGATTCCTGTACGAAATACAGGATATAGACGCCCGATTCTTTCACCGTTATAATATAGCATATATTTCCCGATGGCATAAGGGAAGCCAATAATATAACCATATGCTTTATCGGCGCTTTCAAAGCTGCTGGCAAAAACGGTATATCCATTCTCATAGGTGCTTGTACTAAATGCAATTAATTCAGGAGCAGAATAACTTGTTGGGTAATGATGAGGTTTATTGTATGCGAAAACTTCGTGCCCTTCTTCGTCGAAAATTTGAAGCCATAAACCATACTCATCCAATCGTTGTAGTCCAACATCCCGTATTTTTATGTTTCCGTTCTCAATCTTTATCCACATTGAGAAATTATCCGTAAATCTGTTTGGCCAGTCTGTCGGGCTCAGTCCTTCCGGTTCAGGTATTGAGAAGATATAATAAAACAGAACGATTGCAGTAACAACTGCCATTAAAATTAAAACGGTCACGAAAACAAAGATGCGAAAAAAGGGATTTAATCTAGTTCTACTTTTCATATGGATTCACCAGCTTATAACCTAAACCTTTCATTGTGACAATATATTTTGGTGTTGAGGGGTTATCCTCGATTTTTTCACGCAAGTGGCGAATATGTACCATAACAGTATTATCGCAACCAAAGCCGTCCTCTCCCCAAATAGTTTCATACAAGCGTTCACGACTGATAACCCGTCCTTTATTTTCAGCCAAGTATCGCAGAATCTCAAACTCTCTTGCTGTCAATTCTACTTCTTTGTCTCCTTTCATCACTATGCAGCCGTTGGGGTCAATCATCAGTTCTCCAACTTTAATAGAATAATCATTTGTGGAATTATGCTTGTACCGGGCACGGCGAAGCTGCGCTTTAACTCTATAAACTACTTCTCTGGGACTAAAAGGCTTAGTAACATAATCATCACCGCCCACTGCCAAGCCGAGTATTTTATCCAATTCATCATTTTTTGAAGAAAGGAACAGAATAGGGCAGTGGGAAAACTGCCGGATTTGTTTGCATACTTCATACCCATCAATATCCGGAAGCATAACATCCAAGATAATAACGTCGGGTTGGGCTTCCTTACAAATGCTTATGGCTGAAAGACCGTTGCAGGATTTAATAATGTTGAAATATCCTTCTATGTTAAGAGCTTTTTCCAGGACGTCTAAAATATCCGGCTCATCATCAACAATCATAATTTTATACTCATTCACGAAGCGTCATCCCCATTTCGATTTTGGATTTATGCTATTTTAAATTGTATTTGGTTTGTACCGGGAGTGCAAGTCTTGCGGATATTATTAAAGACACTCTTAAAATAATTTAAAGACTGCATTGGCGGAAATACTTATGAAAGAAATGTAAAGGAATATATTTCATTAATTGCTAAAGATGCAATACTTGCAATCAATAGTGGTTTCTATGAAGCTCAATCGAAAGGGTATGTAATACGCAATTGCCATTCTGCCTCTATAGCAACATTTAATCCATGAAATGTATACTGGTTTGTAGCATTATATTTGTTTAAATTGCAGTTATATATAAAAATAAAAAACAAGAGGAAAAGCGCATTGGTGGAGTTAATTAAAAATGCCTATTCTAATCATTGACAAACTACTGACATTAATTTAGTTTCAGATCTTACAGCGGTGGCGGTATTATGAGCCTTGATTTTATAGGGAAATTGAGGAGATGATTTTTAACTAATTTGAAATGTTTTTCAATTTTATTTTTTATAGGTCTTCACAAAATCGGTCAACGGTAGTATGATGACATTAACTAAATATGTAAATACAAGGAGAAATCTGTATGAAAAATGTTTCCCTTCTGGTTGTAGAGGCTATTATCTCAGTTGCATTGATTTGCTTGGGTCTATCCGGGAAACAGTTTTTATGGATACGCAGTCCCAGATCCGCATCTATCACTCTGTGTGCAATTGGGTTTGTTCTTTGTATGGCAAGCGTTGGGAAGTTTATTTCCGCAGCCTGGAATCATCCATTAACGATTTGCGGGTATATTCTTGGAGTAATACTATTGCTTTCGATGATTGCTCAGATTTTCGGAATGAAAGTGCCTATTGTCGGAAAATCGGAAACTGCATTGGTGATAATAGGTGTTTGTATAATATTTAAAGGCTTCATTGCTAGATTTCAGGGTATACTGGTGAAATAAATGAATAAGAGATTTTATAATCTTCCTCAGGAACGCCAAAGGCAGATGTTAAATGCCGGATACAAAGTTTTTTCTTCTTTCCCATACAGGAAAGCACCTACGTCTTCCATAGCAGAGGCAGCAGGAATATCAAAGTCACTGCTGTTTCACTATTTCGGAAATAAGAAGGGCTTCTATTTGTATTTGTTTGAAACGGCTCTGAAAACTGCTGGCAGTATTGAAGATGAGGAAAACCTGACCGGTGAAAGAGACTTCTTTATGTACATAATAAAAAATCTTCGAAGGGAAATTCGACTAATGAGGGAATATCCCTATATGCTTCGCTTCCTGAATGCTGCATATTTTGAAACAGACCCCCAAGTGAGTTCGGACATAAAGCTCATAAAGGGAAAATATATGAAAAACAATGCAGATGATATTTTGGAGAATGTTGACCGTTCACTATTTAAAGATCCAGAAGCTCCGGAAAAACTATTAAAACTGATTACGCTGGCTGTGGAAGGATATATGTCTGTAAATAAACAGGAAGTATTTGAAAATCCGGACAGAGCCATAAAAGAAATGGAACAGCTTATTCTTTCTCTGCGTGATAACTACTATAAGCAATGATGAATGCTGCGCATTTCGAAATTACACTTTTCAGCGAATGTTCAGTATTGAAAGGAAGCTGAATAAACGAAACCTTCTTACTATGTTTTTTGACATTTTCAAAAGTCACATTGACGTATATTTGCTTATACAACATCAAATCTCAGTAGACAATATTATAATATGCTTCTTTTTAATGCTAAAACTAACATGGATGGAAAAACCTTTGGTTGTTTCGGCGACTCGTGCATGTGAAAGGATCATATCACAGGATTGGATAAATGAAATGGTTGCACCAAGAAAAGTATGCGCAAAAGAGTTCGGCGGCATGACTTATGGTTATCTTTGGCGGATCATTGATACAAAAAAGAATATATGCATCAATTGGAAGCAACGGAGATGTTATGTATTTGACCGTATTGATTTCATTCAAAAAAATATTGAACCTTGGTTACTATAACAATAAACCCCTGTTTCTCACAGATGACAGCTTCATATTGGCAGGATTTAATAAAACCAATAGGAAAGCTGCGCTTGGCATTGAATAATTGAGCATTGAGGAGTTTAGTGATAAACTAATTAGAAAACCGGTTGAAAAAGTGATTGTAAATGTCTACAGGGTAGTGGTAGAGTTTAAGTCGGGATTAGAAACACAAGTAAACCTATAGGTTTGTAATGAGATTGCATTCAGCGGAGTTGCCAGACTATTTGAATAGTTGAAATATTCCGATAGATTATGTAGAATGTCGCTATTAAAAGTATTTTGTTTTAATAACTCTTTACTTTTTTAAATATTGACCCTAATTGCCTGAAAGCAACTTATGATACTATAAATTGAAGGAGGATGAATTATAATGAAGGTGTTGAAAATTGCAGACGGAATACACATGCTGACTATGAATGTTGAGGACATTCTTTTTGAGGGAATCTGGGAAATTGTAAATGGTGTTACCCTAAACTCATATATAGTTCAGGGAGAAAAGACTGCAATCATTGATGGTGTAATTGGTTGGGATGGGATACCCGAGACCCTTTATAAAAACTTGGCAGAAATAGGTGTTGAGCCTAAAAATATTGATTATTTGATTGTTAACCATATGGAACCAGACCATTCCGGCTGGATTTCAAACTTCAGAAAAATCAAGGAAGATTTTACAGTAATATGTACAGATAAAGCTGCAAAGATGGTGGCCTCCTTTTATGGAGAAGATAAAATAAGGGTTGTGAAGGAAGGAGATACTTTAGACCTTGGAAATGGTAAGGTGTTGAGTTTCCATCCGGTACCAAACGTTCACTGGCCGGATACTATGTACACCTATGAAAGAAATTCAAAAACTCTCTTCTCATGCGATATGTTTGGAACATTTGGCAGGATGGGGGAACATTATTTTGATGATGAGCTGACACCTGAAGAGATAGAATTCTTTGAATTTGAAGGAATAAGGTATTATTCCAATGTTATGGCGACTTTTACACCTAGTGTGAAAAAGGCAGTAGAGAAAGCAAAATCGCTGGAAATAAACACAATAGCACCTGGTCATGGTCCTGTTTATAGAAAGAATCCCCAGAAAATCATAGACGAATATTCCAGATATTCCCGATATGCTGAAGGGGCAGGTAAGAATGAAGTTACTATACTATGGGGATCCATGTATGGAATGACTGCAAAAGCACTTGATTACGCTGAAAACATACTTCAAAGAGAAGGCGTCAAATACAACAAGCTGCAAATGCCACTGGAAAGTGATAGTGAAATGGTCGCAACTGTTTTTAAATCTGCAGGTATAATTATTGCAGCTCCTACTTATGAGTACAGACTGTTTCCACCAGTAGCAGCAGCTTTAGATGAGCTTGGCAGAAAAAAGATTAAAGGCAAGGCGGCCTTTAGGTTTGGGTCTTATGGATGGTCCGGTGGTGCGGAGAAAGAGCTCAGTGAAATTATAGAAAGAAATAAGATGGGCTGGGATTTTATTGAGTCGGTGGAATTTGAAGGAGCACCCAGGAAAGAAGACCTGATTAAGATTGAAACAAGGGTATTAGAGCTTATAAAAAAGATGAAGGAGAAGGTAGTAGAATAATTTTATAATGGCTTACCAATCTAAAAAACTTGATATATGACGGTGGGAAGATGCCGTCAGCGGGAAAATCTTTTATGGCCGTATTGAAAAAGAATATTAAACCCGTGGTCTTTTATCATAAGTGAAACTCAGACTGAACAAAATGAGAATTGACACTGAGTAAATGGAATGTTACATTGTAATAGTTAACTAGCTAATAATTAACAAGGTAATGTTTAACAAGCTAATAAAAATCACAAAATAAGGCGGTGGGAAATAGAAAATGGACAATAATTATGATAATAATTGTCCAAATAAAATCTGTAACAAGGCAATTATTCATCAATTAATTTATTTCGCTATAAAACACAGGAAAATTATGCAGAGTTATCTGAATGAGACCGGTGTTTACCAGGCCCAACATCGCCTATTGATGGAGATCTCCCATAACCCGAATGCTTCACAGAACGATATTGCCTGTTCAATGAATATATCTCCGGCAACGGTAGCAGTATCTTTAAAAAAGTTGGAAAAGGGCGGGTACATCAATAGAGCAATAGTTGAAGAGGATAACCGCATTAATAAAATTAACATTACTGAAAAAGGGAAAAAAGTTGTAGAACAAAGTAAACAAATTTTTGAATCAGCAGACCGAAAGGTTTTGGAGGGGTTTACGGAAGAAGAGAAACAAACTTTGTTTATACTGTTGAAAAAACTGAATTCTAATCTTGACAGGATGGAAAAAGAAATAAAATGAAGAAGAAAAAAAGCAAATAAAGAAAGGACATAAAGGGCACCCGGTATTCTTATCGGAGCGCTTATAATGGCTTTTGCCCCGAATCCGAGGCTGGCATTGATTTTTGTTGCTTAAATTCGTATAACTAATTCTTAGTCACAATTAAGATTTATGTAAACTTATGATAAGAAAAGAATACTGGAAATAAAGCACCTCTGAAGATATTAATAATAATAATCATTGAGTATGAAATCTTACCAGCTGATTCTGTTCAGTCATTAGTCATTGCAGGAATTGAGCAGGCGTAATGGATGTAATAAAATAGCATAACCATTTTATGAATTCGGTTGACATAAATATGGAATCATACTATACTCTGTTAAGTAAGCAAACCGTCATTTCAGCTATTCGCACATACATCCTGTTACGGATTTTGCGGCATGCTTTAGGAGGACATTTTAGGAGGACAAAATAAAAAAATGAGTGAACTACATAAGAATTTAAGAAAATATATTATCCCGGCTATGATTGGAAATGCAGCATTTTTTCTGCTGACGATTGTTGACGGCAGATTTGTCGGAAACGGAGTCGGTCCCGATGCGCTCGGTGCGGTAAGTCTGGCGATGCCTTTTATCACACTTTTCAGTGCCTTGACTTGTCTGTTTAATGTTGGTGGTGTTGCTGTAGCTTCAGTCCGTTTGGGGCGCGGTGATACAGAAGGTGCAAATCAGGTGTTTATGCATTCTCTGCTCATCAATATAGCTGTATTTACAATTTTTACCATAGCAGGGGTGGCCTTTCCGGAAAAAATAGCTGTACTGCTTGGTGCAAACGAAACGTTTCTTTCGATGGTCGCTGAATATATTCGATGGTATTCTGTATTTCTGATTCCAACTTCAGTGTTTTATTGCCTGAATCAGTATGTACGTAACGATGGAGATCCGGAGCTTACGATGGTCGTGGCATTTGTATGCACAGGCACAAACATCGTGCTGGATGCAGTTATGATTTATGTGTTCCACAAAGGTATAGGCGGGGCTGCTTTCGCAAGCGGAGTGGCCTGCACAGTCTCCCTTTTTGTGGATTTAACTCATTTTATTTGTAAAAGGGGACGTTTAGAAATCAAAAAGTTCAAATTTCAGCCGTCGCTCTACAAGAAAATATTTCTTCGCGGCCTGCCTGAAATGATATCCCAGTTTGCGTCCACGATAACCACTTTTTCCATGAATAATATGCTGATAACACATCTGGGTGATCTTTCTGTCAATGCTTTCTCGATAATTACCTATGCAGGATCGCTTTTTTCCTCCCTTATATGGGGACTTGCCGTAGGACTCCAGCCTCTGTATGGCTTAAGCTATGGTGCAAATGATGACAGAAGCCTGAAATATTATTTCAAAACCGGTCGGATTATCGCACTTGCAGGTGGTGGAATACTGTTACTGCTGACTTTTTTTATCGGAAAACCTGTCTGTGTATTGTTCGGGGCGGAAGAGGCAGCATACTCTATCGTGTCTTCAGCGATGCCGAAATATTGCCTGAACTTTGTATTCACAGCATATAACGCAGTTACAGGAGCTTATCTTTTCTCGACAAAACGCACGCAATATGCAATCGTGCTTAATGTGTCAAGAAGCATTGTTTTCAATTATCTCTGCATCAACTTTTTGCCGCATATATTCGGCTATGATTTTGTCTGGTACACAGTTGCCATTGCAGAGGGAATGTGCACAATAATAGCACTGGTATTGCGCAAGGCCTCAGAACGGAAGGGAATTATTTATCAATAATAACAATAGAATAGTAAACTGTCATGTAGTAAAATGTAGATTAACTGCTAATATGAGTTAGTAAAAAAATTTGTTACTGAAAAATTACACGAAATAAAAATTACAAGAAATTTTTTACACTATATAACTTCTTTTTTACATTATATAGCTTAATGAGCGACAAGAGAGGAACTAGCTAAAATGAAAAACAAATTATTAAATCATAAATTACTACGTACCCTTATCGAGCTGCGCGGTAACCCCCGTGCCTGTGTTTTTACTGAACCTCTGTGGGGACTTTCCATGAACCTGTGCCTGCCCTATGCGTCGGTATATATGCTCGCTTTTGGTTTGAGTGACGTACAGGTAGGGATTGTCACTTCAATTTATATGTTTTCTCAGATGGTTTTTGCATTTTTATCCAGTGTTATCACAGATAAACTTGGCCGCAGGAAGACTACAGCGATATTTGATTTTCTGGCCTGGTGCATTCCTTGCATTATATGGGCATCCAGCCAGGGATTTTGGTTTTTTGTTGTAGCTGCATTACTTAACGGTATGATGAAAATAACTACAGTATCCTGGGATTGTTTGCTTATAGAGGATGCCCCAAAAGATAAAATTACGCAAATATATTCATGGATTATACTTTGTGGCAATCTTTCGGCACTGTTTGCGCCGATATCATCAATTCTGGTGGCAAAACTGACACTGGTTCCGGCTCTGCGAATACTCTATATCAATGCTTTCATTATTATGACGGCAAAGTTATTAATTCTATATAAGTTCTCTACGGAAACAGGTGTTGGAAAAATCAGATGTGAAGCATCTCGTGATAAGTCATGTATAGAGATGCTGTCCGGGTATAAAAGTGCAATACGAAAGATAATAAATTCTCGAGGTACAATATTTGCAATAGTTATAAGTATCCTGGTAGAGATTGTGACTATGATTGGGATGACCTTCTGGCAAATTATAGTATCCCGCCGTATTGGCGTTTCTGATACTTTACTGCCTATTTTCCCGATGGTACGGAGCATACTTTCAATTATTCTTTTCTTCACAGTTATTTCACGAATCAAACAATCCAAGTTGAAGTGGCCGTTGTACGGGGGATTCATCAGTTCTATAGCTGCTTATATATTATTGATTTCAATATCAGATGCTGGTGTATGGGGATATGTATTATTATTCATTTCATTGGTTTTTGAAGCGTTGGGGGGAGCTGTTCTAAATACGCTTAGAGAATCTCTGGTCGCAATTCATGTTGATCCAGAGGAGCGTTCAGGAATTATGGCAATACTTCAGACGCTGGTAATGCTGGTGAGTGTGCCCTTTGGATATATAGGCGGCCTGCTGAGTGATATTTCAAGAGTACTGCCCTTTGTTCTAAGTATTGCATTGTTACTTTTAGGTATCCTTGCAACAGCTTTGTTTTATAATATAAAACGGGAAAAGGTTTTGTGTCCTGAACAGTATAATGTAAAGGAGGCATAGTATGAAGGTTCTTGTTTTGAATGGAAGTCCTAAAGGCGAATACAGTATTACATTACAGACATCATTGTATCTGGAAAAAAGATTTCCTGAGCATAAATTTCAGTTTCTTCATGTTGGTCAATACATAAGATCATTTGAAAAAAATTTTACAGCCGCTGTTGACGCAATAACAGAGGCAGATCTGATTATTTTTTCTTATCCAGTTTATACCTTTATTGCGCCAAGCCAGTTGCACCGGTTCATAGAACTTCTAAAAGCATCCGGTCTTAATGTATCAGGTAAATATGTTACTCAGATTACTACTTCCAAGCACTTTTATGATGTGACTGCACATAAGTACATTCAGGAGAACTGTCAGGATCTTGGCATGAAATACATTAAGGGCTTGTCAGCAGATATGGATGACCTTCTGACTGAAAATGGACAAAAAACTGCGAAAGAATTTTTTGAGTATGTATGCTGGAGTATGGAGCACGATGTATATGAGACCATTCCAAAGCATGCTGCGGCTCCTAAGCATCTACCGGTTAGCACTGTTGCTGCAGGTCAGGATAAAAAGAGCGGGGATGTAGTTATAGTTACAGACTGTGCTAAAGATGATAAGCAGCTTAATGATATGATAGAAAGGTTTAGAGCAGTTCTTAAGTATAAGAGCCGCATTGTCAATATTTCCGAGTATCCTTTACGCGGAGGATGTTTAGGCTGCTTTAACTGCGCAGCTACAGGAAAATGCATTTATAAGGATGGATTTGATGATTTCCTGCGCAACAACATTCAGACTGCAGATGCCATAATATATGCATTTACCATTAAGGATCATTCCATGGGCTCTCTTTTTAAAATGTATGATGACAGGCAGTTCTGCAACGGACATAGGACAGTGACTATGGGAAAGCCGACCGGATACCTGATCAGTGGAAATTACCCTTCTGAGTCTAATCTGCAGATGATTATTGAAGGCCGAAGCGAGGTTGGAGGAAATTTTCTTGCAGGAGTTGCCTGTGACGAAATAGATCCTGATACAGAAATAGACAGACTTGCCGCAAGACTTGATTATGCTATTAGTCATAAGTATATTCAGCCCAGAAATTTCTATGGTGTCGGAGGAATGAAAATTTTCAGGGATCTTATCTGGCTCATGCGCGGTCTGATGAAAGCTGACCACCGTTTCTACAAAGAACATGGATTGTACGACTTCCCTCAGAAGAAAAGGGCTACAGCATTAAAAATGTATCTTGTTGGCGCCCTCATATCTTCTCCAAAGTTGAAGGCAAAAATAGGAAACAAAATGAATGAAGGTATGATTGCGCCATATAAGAAGGTTTTAAAATAAGAAGATTTTAAAACAGTGACTGCTGAGTTTGGTTATCTTAAATTATCTGCCTGCGATTCAATGGTTGCTGCAGGGAATGTAATTTTAAAGGGTTCCACCTTAATTGCAACAATGGGTTTAAACCCGCTTATATCAGGGAAGAGTCGGGAATTAATACGGATGTCCTTTAATTTGGCAAGCTTGCCGGTTCCGCTTCCATGAAAGGTGGTATAATAATATTTTCCTTCATGTTGCTGAACCAGGGGGAAGGGGAAAAGTTTGGTGTTTACCGGAAAGGACAATTTGCCTGATTCCAGTGTGAATTCGGCAATTGTACCTTCTTGTGAGAAAACGCACGCTTTCTCTGTACGAGGCCCCATGCTTTGGAAGGAGAATTCAGCGAGCTCTTTAGGAATTCCCCAGTTTCTTTTTCCGTTTTCCACACTTGCCATGGTGGAAACATATATTTTGCTGATGGTATTGAGTTTTTTGCCTTGATGCTTAAATTTGCCTGGAATTAAAAGCAATTCACCATAGGGACCGGCATCAGAATTGCTGTAGTCAACCAGCATAAGGGCTCCAAAGCCGCCGGCAAAATTACCTTTCAGGAACTCCGGCAAATTGGCCTTTTCTTCCACGAAGTTTCCGGGGAATCTGTAGAGCAATATGTAACCTTTTCCGGACAGGGTCCAGGGCGCAGGATAGATTTTCTCCATAAAGACAGACCTCCTGTTTGCTTCATACTTTATTATGGATTTCACTTCTTGTAAAAATATATTTTAGCACCAGTCTTAGCATTTCTCAATTGCACCATATGTACTAAAGGGTAACACTTTTTGGCTTGTGCTATCGGTGTTTTGCTTTTCCCCGGCAATAAAGAATTAGTTTTACCTGTTGTGCCAGCACGACAAGCCAATTCTGGATAAGGTACAACATCACATTAAACTATCCTTATGAATATTATAATCTGTAATTATTCATTAAGGAGGGAGAATATGGGTTGCTATGTCAACGTAAACAATGTAAATATATATGTTGAGGATTTAAATCCGGAAGGTAAAAAGACGATTGTGTTTTTGCACGGTTGGCCAGGCAATCATAATTTGTTTGAATACCAGTTTGATAAGCTGCCGCAATTTGGTTACCGGTGTGTAGGAATCGATACGAGAGGTTTTGGCAAGTCGGATAAACCATTTTACGGGTATGATTATAATACCTTGTCAGACGATGTGAGAGCGGTGGTTGAAACATTAGGTCTGCGTGACTTTACTTTAGCCGGACATTCTACCGGTGGTGCAATAGCAGTAAGATACATGGGACGCCATAAAGGGTATGGGGTAAATAAGCTTGTTCTTATTGCAGCCGCCGCACCAAGTTTAGTCAAACGTCCTAATTTTCCCTATGGTGTTGATGAAAAGGTGGTTTTAGATATAATAGAGGGTACATATAATGACCGTCCACAAATGCTTCGAAATTTTGGCGACAGGTTTTTCTTCCAACATACGTCTCAAGCATTCTCAGACTGGTTCTTCCAGTTGGGGTTGCAGGCAGCAGGATGGGCAACTGCAGCTGTTGCAAAGACTTGGATTAACGAAGTGCTTTTCGCAGACTTGCAAGCTATTCAAGTACCTACATTAATTATTCACGGCATACATGATAAAGTGGTTCCTTTTCAGCTTGCAGAGATACAACGTAGCATGATTCGAAATTCTACATTAGTACCGTTTAAATTTTCCGGACACGCAACTTTTTATGATCAAAAAGACGAATTTAATGTTCTATTGATGAACTTCACTGAAAGGTAATTGCGGATTTACTTGGGGAAGCTGGATGATAGGAAGCTGGATAATAGGAAGCTGGATAATAGGAGCCAAAAAATGGAACTTGTAAAAAGAGAAGCTAAAAAACAGGAAACTGAAAAAAGAAGCGAAAAAAGAAGTGAAAAAAAGTGAAAAAAGAAGTGAAACAAACAAGCGAAAAAAGAAGATGCAACAAAGAAGCTTAAAGAAAAGAAGTTGAAGAAAAATAAGCGAAAAATAAGGAACAGAAAAAATGCAAGAAAGAACGTGAATTTGTTCATCTCTGGACAGCTTTTTAAACTATCAGCAAAAGTTCGAATAAATTGCTATATTGACAATATAAGTGAATTTTGATACTATTTTTTGATAATACCAGTGTGCCACTATGTATTTATAGTGGCAGCTATGTATTTATACGCTTGTTATTACATTTGTATATTTTTGTATATTACAATCTGTATATAAAGTAGATACAGAAAACCAAAGAGATAAATAAGAGATAAAAAGGATATAGGCATTGCTGAATGCGAATGATATTACATGACAGGTACATTGGTATGAAATAATAATTTTAAAAATTATTTGATAAAAGACCTATAATGCATATAACGAGTAGTGTTTATCATGTAAATTCAGTAGATAAACAATACTCGTTTTTTTCAGAGCAGATAAACAATACACTGGATAAATAAACACTTTTTTTATGGAAAGGACTGATACACTATAATTAAAGAATTAGCTCGAAGCGTTCGTGAGTACAAAAAACTGTCAATTATTACTCCGGTACTCATTAGCCTGGAGGTAATTATTGAATGTATTATTCCATTCATAACCGCCAATATGGTCAACGAAATTAAAGGAGGATGCGATTTAAACACAATCATTAAGTATGGAATTATTCTGATTATCCTGGCATTTTTGTCACTGACATTTGGTGGTGTTGCCGGGAGTACCAGTGCTACTGCGGCTTGCGGATTTGCAAAAAATCTGCGGAAGGATATGTTCTATAGCATACAGAATTATTCCTTTGAGAATATCGACAAGTTTCTGACATCATCGCTGATTACCCGAATGACAACCGATGTTACCAATGTCCAGAACGCATATATGATGCTGATCAGAGTGGCGGTACGTGCTCCTTTGATGCTGGTCTTTGCATTTGTGATGGCATTTGTTATGGGTGGACGCATGGCATGGATTTTCCTCGTAGTTGTTCCAATTCTTGCAATTGGTTTGGGTATTATAATATATAAAACTTTTCCATTGTTTAAGAAGGTTTTTACCAAATACGATGCTCTGAATAAATCAATTCAAGAGAATATTAAAGGAATGCGTGTGGTAAAGTCTTTTGTTCGTGAAGATTATGAGAAGAAAAAATTCGAGGCTGCGGCACAGGATGTATATGCGGACTTTACAAGGGCAGAGCGCATATTAGCTCTTACTGGACCATTAATGCAGTTTTGCATGTATGTAGTAATGATTTTCGTTTTGTCCTTTGGCTCCTATACCATTATTACCAGCAGGGGATTGGATTTTGATATCGGGCAGTTTTCCGCCATATTGACATATAATTTTATGATTCTTGTCAGTCTGATGATGCTTTCAATGGTATTTGTAATGATTACTTTGGCCGCTGAATCTGCCAAGCGTATAGTTGAAGTAATCAATGAGAAAAGTACATTAACAAATCCTGAAAATCCCGTTTATACAGTTAAGGATGGTTCAATTTCCTTTGAGAATGTCAGCTTCAAATATTCCAAAAAAGCAGAGAGAATGGTCTTGGCAAATATAAACCTGCAAATCAGATCCGGCGAAACTATTGGAATTATTGGAGGTACAGGATCTTCGAAATCATCCCTTATTCAGCTGATTCCACGGCTGTATGATGCGACTGAAGGAACTGTAAAAGTTGGCGGTGTGGATGTCAGAAACTATGATCTGGAAGCTTTGCGCAATCAGGTTGCTGTTGTATTACAGAAGAATGTTTTGTTTTCAGGAACAATTAAGGAGAATCTCCGTTGGGGAAATAAAGATGCAAGCGACGAAGAGTTGGTTGAGGCTTGCAGACTTGCTTGTGCCGATGAATTTATCAATCAGTTTCCCAATGGCTATGACACCTATGTGGAGCAGGGCGGAGCCAATTTATCCGGTGGTCAGAAGCAAAGGCTTTGCATTGCAAGAGCATTGCTCAAAAAACCTAAAATATTGATTCTTGATGATTCTACCAGTGCAGTGGACACCAGGACAGATGCCAAAATTCGCAAAGCATTGAGGGAATACATGCCGGAAACAACCAAGATAATTATAGCCCAGAGAACAGCTTCTGTTGAGGATGCGGACAGAATAATAGTAATGGACCGCGGTTCCATTAACGGTATTGGAATTCATAAGCAATTATTGGCTGAAAATGCCATCTATCGGGAAATATACTATTCTCAGAACAAGGCAGGTGATCAAAGTGAAAACTAATCAGGTTAAAAATAAAAAAGGGATTATACTCCGATTGTTTAAGGACATACTTGAGTTTTACCCGGTGATGTTACCGGTTGTCATAGTATGTATATTATTCAATGCGGTTATAAGCTCAATTCCTGCCGTATTTATGCAGAATATTATTGCTATTGTGGAGAAGAGCTGGCAGTCCGGTGACTGGAATGCAGTTAAAGAAAACATATTGTATTTGGTTTTCATATTGGGAATATTTTATATACTATCCCTTGTGAGTGGTATTATATATAACCAGATGATGGCGTTTATTACCCAGGGGACTTTGAAAAAATTCCGTGTAAAAATGTTTAACAACATGCAAACACTACCAATCAAATATGTAGATACCAATAATCATGGCGATATAATGAGTTATTACACCAATGACATTGATACACTGCGGCAAATGATTTCTCAGAGTTTTCCGCAACTTCTGGTATCAAGTGTTGTAGTAATTACTGTTTTTGGAATTATGATTTACTTTTGTATATGGCTTACTCTTGTTGTAATTCTCGGTGTAATAGCAATGCTTTTTGTAACAAAAAGGGTTGGTGGCGGTTCTGCTAAATATTTTATCAGGCAGCAAAAAGCACTTGGTCATATGGAAGGCTTTGCAGAAGAGATGATGAACGGCCAAAAAGTAATAAAAGTTTTCTGTCACGAAGAGGAAAGTAAAAAGGATTTCGATAAAATTAACGAGTCATTATTTAACGATTCAAGGGAAGCAAACCGGTATGCCAATATTTTAGGTCCTATTTTGAATAATATCGGCAACGTATTATATGTCTTTGTTGCAATTACCGGCGGTATTCTATTGATTACCAACGCACCGAATTTTAGCCTTTCAGGACTTGCTATGGGAATCAGTATTGTCGTTCCCTTCCTGAACATGACCAAGCAGTTTGTAGGCAACATTAACCAGGTGTCCCACCAGATAAATGCTGTTGTTATGGGAATTGCCGGTGCGCAGCGAATCTATGATTTGATTGATGAGGAACCGGAACAGGATAACGGATATGTTACCTTGGTAAACGTACGTGAGGAAAATGGTCAATTAATAGAATGCAAAGAGAGAACGGGAATTTGGGCATGGAAACATCCCCACAGCAGTGATGGCTCCGTAACATACACTAAACTGGCAGGTGATGTGAGATTATTTAATGTCGATTTTGAATATGAACCGGGTAAAACCGTTTTACATGATGTGAGCCTGTACGCAAAACCAGGACAAAAGGTGGCCTTTGTCGGTGCAACAGGTGCCGGAAAAACAACGATTACAAACTTGCTGAATAGATTTTACGATATTGCAGATGGCAAAATTCGTTACGACGGTATTAATATAAACAAAATCAAAAAAGCAGACCTTCGTCGGGCTATTGGTATGGTTTTGCAGGATACCAATCTCTTTACGGGCACTGTTATGGATAATATCCGTTACGGTAAACTGGATGCCACCGATGATGAATGTATTGCAGCTGCAAAGCTTGTAGGTGCAGATGATTTTATCAGCCGGTTGCCTGACGGTTATTATACAATGATTACTGAAAACGGTGCAAACCTGTCGCAAGGACAACGTCAGTTAATATCTATTGCCAGAGCAGCAGTTGCAGATCCTCCGGTTATGATTTTGGACGAAGCAACATCTTCAATTGATACGAGAACTGAAGCCATTGTCCAGCGTGGAATGGATGCTTTAATGGAAGACAGAACGGTATTTGTAATTGCTCACCGGCTGTCTACGGTTAAAAATTCAGATGTTATCATCGTATTGGATCACGGGCGCATCATTGAACGCGGCAACCATGAGGAGCTGTTGGCCAAAAAAGGACAGTACTATCAACTTTATACCGGTGCATTTGAGTTGGAATAAGAAAGTATTTTTCCAAATACTGTTCGAACCAAATTTTGTATGATATAATTATTAAAAACATATTTAATTGTAGATGTTCTCAGGGATTTTCAGGGTTGGCCGGAGAGTTTTAAGGCTAGGCCGGGTTATTTTAAGATAAGTAAGGAAAACTATTAAGAAGCATATTACAAAGGCACCTAAAAAATTTTAATATACGAAAGGGTGGAATAAAATGCTTAATAAAGAAATCGTAAAACTGCTAAACGAACAGCTTAATAAAGAGCTTTATTCTGCATATTTATATTTGGATATTGCCAATTATTATGCAGACCAAAATTTAAATGGTTTTGAGAATTGGTTCTTCGTGCAAACGCAGGAGGAACGGGACCATGCGCTATTATTCCGTCAGTATTTACTGAATAACGGTGAATCAGTTGTTTTAAAAGAAATTGCCGCTCCCGAGGTGAAATATAATAACTTCAGAGAACCGCTGGTAAAAGCTTTTGAACATGAACAATTTGTAACTGAATCTATTAATAATATATATAAAGTTGCTTTCAGTATAAATGATTTTCGAACCATGCAGTTCCTTGACTGGTTTATAAAAGAACAGGGTGAGGAAGAAAAGAATGCCGAAGACAATATTAAGAAATATGACTTATTTGCCGGCGATCCCAAAGGCTTGTATATGTTGGATAACGAGATGAAAGCCCGGATTTATGCACCTCCTTCTTTAGTTCTTTAATATGATGCAAGAACTTAAATTAAGATAATATAAAAATCCATTAAAATAAAAGTTAAAAATATTACCTGAAGTCTGGAACGGAAGAAGGGGAATGATAAAATGAATATGAATGTCTTGTGGAACATTTCGTATGGCGTATATGTTATATCTTCGATGGATGGTGACAGGCCTACCGGATGCATTGCCAACAGTGTAATGCAGGTTACGGCAGAACCTGCAACAATAGCTATAAGTATAAGTCATGATAATTTTACCAATGAATGCATCAAGAAAGAAAATAAGTTTGCAATTTCAATACTTTTGGAGACTACAGACCCTTCAGTCATTGGAACTTTTGGTTTTAAATCAGGCAGGGATACAAACAAGTTTGATGGTGTAGCGTATGAGATGAAAGAGAATCTTCCGGTTCTCAAAGATTCGCGTGGATACATTATATGTAAAGTAATAGATAAAATGGAGACAGAAACACACACGGTTTTTCTTGGCGAAGTTATTGACGGGGATGTTTTCAATGAATCAGGACAAGTTATGACATATGCATATTATCACAAAGTAATAAAAGGAAAGAGCCCCAAAAATGCACCGACATATATGCCTGATAGAAATGATGAAGACAAAAAGCAGGTGGCTGAAAAATCAAAATATGTATGCCAGATTTGCGGCTATATTTATGAAGGAGAAACATTGCCACCGGATTTCAAATGTCCAATATGCGGTCAAGGTGTTGAGAAATTCGTAAAACTTTAGAAAAAATGATGTATTCCGGCGTTTGTACCTTAAGGTCAGCGTCGGAATTTTTTATTTTATACACTTTGATATTACAATATGACGTAAGTATGTCATTACAGGATTTATTCTTTAAATGTTTTAAATTTTAAAGCTGAATACCTTATTTTTTTAAGCTAAATACCATATTTATTATAAATAATGATAAGCAAACTTATTTATAAATATGTGAAGGAAACAGACTTATATGTTAAGAAAACAGACTTAAATGTAAAGACTTAAATGCAAAAACTCTTTACCGGCTTGCCTAAATGTACTATACTCGGTAAAGGAGGTTATACTATAAAGAAAACCGTGTTTGTTGTTGACATGACGGCATGCTTTGCGGCCAGGTTGTGACAACAACAAAAAAGAAGAATTACAAAATCCTTTAGACTTTGTAATTCTCCTTGCTGGTTGGTGCGGATGACAGGACTTGAACCTGCATGGCCTTGCGACCATTAGAACCTGAATCTAACGTGTCTGCCAATTCCACCACATCCGCGTGTTTGAAAACGCAATACTTATTGTACTAGAAAAAATATTATTTTGCAAGTATAAATTATAATTATTTTTTAAAAATGAATATATATTTTTATTGAGTTTTATTTTATTTTCAGTATATTAATCAATTTTTCTTAAAATATTGAGGAGGAATCATATTGAACACAAAACTAAATGAATACAAAAGCTGGATCAAAACTAAAAAAGTGGCAGTTCTTGGCATAGGAATAAGCAATACTCCGCTAATAAAATATCTTGCAAAACTCGGAGTTGACATTACTGCTTTTGACAAGGCTGATGAAGACCAACTTAAAGAAACACTCAACAACCTGGCAGGACTAAATGTGAAATATGTTCTGGGTAAAGATTATTTATCGAAGTTAAATGGTTTTGATGTAATATTCAAAACACCTAAAGTAAGGTTTGACATACCGGAGCTGGTGAAAGAAAGGGAAAGAGGTGCTGTTGTAACTTCCGAAATGGAAGTATTTGTTGAGCTGTGCCCGGCAGAAATCTTTGCAGTTACAGGAAGTGACGGAAAAACAACTACCACAACCCTTATATACAACATACTTAAAGAAGAAGGATATAGGTGCTGGCTTGGTGGAAATATAGGGACACCCCTTCTGGACAAAATTGATGAAATTAAAGAAAGCGACAAGGTAGTGCTTGAACTGAGCAGTTTCCAGCTCCATACAATGCAAAAGAGCCCTAATATTGCCGTAGTAACCAATATGGCACCAAATCATCTTGATGTACATAAATCCATGGAAGAATACATTGATGCAAAGAAAAATATTTTCAGATATCAAGGACAGAATGACAAGGTTGTTTTGAATTATGATAATAGCATAACAAAGGGTTTTGCAGAAGAAGCAAAAGGCAAGGTGGTATATTTCAGCAGATGTGGACAGACCGACAGCGGAGCTGTACTTGAAAATGGCAGGTTGGTTTACAAAAGCTCCGGGAAAACACTGGAAATTGTAAATGCAGATGATATAGTTATACCAGGCGAGCATAACGTGGAAAACTATCTGGCCGCAATAGCAGCCGTTATCGAACACGTAAAACCTGAGACCATCAAACGGGTGGCAACAACATTTAAAGGCGTTGAGCACAGAATAGAGCTTGCAAGAGAAGTGAGGGGCATAAAGTTCTACAATGATTCCATTGGAACCAGCCCCAGCAGGACCATGGCCGGCTTAAAGTCCTTCAGGCAAAAAGTTATTTTGATTGCAGGAGGATACGATAAAAATATCCCCTATGATGATATGGGTGAAATAATGGCAGAAAGAGTCAAGTGCCTTGTGCTCACAGGCGCAACCGGTCCGAAGATAAGGGATGCGCTTCTGAAAGAAATTGAAAGGTCGGGCAGGGGAAAAGATATACCGGTTTTCATGTGCAAATCTCTGGAAGAGGCAGTTCAAACAGCATATGAAAATGCCGTTTCCGGCGATGTCGTACTGTTTTCACCTGCAAGTGCAAGCTTTGACATGTTCAGGAATTTTGAGGAAAGAGGGAACAAGTTCAAGGAAATAGTAAACAATCTTCAGGAGTAAGTTAACTTGCTGTGCCGGCATTTCGATAGCAGGAGTTCCATGTTTAAGAGCTGGTAAAGCAAGTTCTAAAGCTCTCCGCAAAGCTATATCAGTACCTGGCATAGCAAATTAAATTAACAATATAAATAAGGCCGTAATACATGTAATGCGTTAAGGGGACGGGATAAAATTGTTCAATTATTATGACAAACAATTTTGTCCTGTCCCCAAATTATGATTATATATAAATAATTCAATTTAGTAATTCAATAATTATATTGATTTAATCACATTGATTCAATGGATTGTCATTAATTAATATACTGATTTATTTAGTTTAATATCAGGTGAATTAAAAAACTGTGACAATGAACAATCGTCACTGTCACAGTTTTGGTGGAGGGAGATGGATTCGAACCATCGAAGGCGGTGCCAACAGATTTACAGTCTGCCCCCTTTGGCCACTCGGGAATCCCTCCATAATAAAATTAAATATTAAATTAATATTATTTTGGTGCCCAGAGCCGGAATCGAACCAGCGACACGAGGATTTTCAGTCCTCTGCTCTACCAACTGAGCTATCTGGGCATATGGCAGAATCCAGTTTTCAGGTATTTCTTATTCCTGGTTTCTGCTTTATTGGTGGGCCTTCAGGGACTCGAACCCCGGACCAACCGGTTATGAGCCGGTTGCTCTAACCAACTGAGCTAAAGGCCCTCAAAGTGACAGAGTCTAGTATATAGCAATTATTGATTTAAGTCAAGAGAAAATTTTTAAAATTATTCAGGACAGAACAAAGGTTCCAAGAATGCAACTGCATTGTTTAGAGCAAAATATATGTTAATATTAATCAAATTAATTTGGTATAATTAAAATAACTGCGGGCAAAGAGCTCTTTCCGGGAAGATCTGGCAAATGGCGGGCTGCAAAACAGCAGCTGATATCAACGCGGCAACTAATAGCGATATGGCAGTTGACACCAGCGTGGCAACTTATAACAACATAGCAGCTAATATTAACAAGGCAGCTGATATAAATATGGCAGTTAATTTGATGTGAGGTTTATACTGGTTAAGACATATAAATAATGATACACGAGGTGAAAATATGAAAAATATGAAGACTCCGGACATTTTGAAGGATTTAACGTGCAGCATTGCAGTGTCCGGGCACGAGGAACTTCTGGCAAGACGTCTGAAGGAAATCTTTATGGAGTTCTGTGAAGAAGTATGGATAGACAAGTTTTACAATGTAGTTGGAAAAATGACAGCTTCTGCAGATGAAAACGGGTACATAGACGGCAGAAAAATGAAGGTACTTGTAATGGCTCACATGGATGAAATCGGGCTCATGGTAAAGAGTATCGACGAAAAAGGTTTTATCAGAATAACTTCTGTTGGAGGAGTTGATCCCAAAATCCTTCCGGCTCATGAAGTGATCATTCACGGAACCAGGGACATTCCTGGAATAATTGGCGCAAAACCACCACATCTGTTAAAACCCGCAGAAGCCAATAAATCAATAAAGATTGAAGATCTCGCTGTGGATACAGGTATCTGCGCGGAAGAACTGAAAAAAGTGGTTTCAATAGGTGATTTGATAACATTGGACTTTGAATTTACAGAGCTGAAAAATGGAAAATTCAGTGCAAAGACTGTTGACAACCGAAGCGGAGTGACAGCTTTGATTGAGATCATGAAAGAATTGACAGGCATAAAACACGGTGCAGATGTATATTTTGTTGCAAGCACTCAGGAAGAAACACATTTGACGGGGGCAATCATTTCATCATATGCAATTGAACCTGATGTAGCCATTGTTATTGATGCCTGTCATGGCAATATGCCTGACACGTCAAAGGAGGAAACTTATGCTCTTGGGAAAGGACCTGCAGTCGGTATAGGGCCTGTACTTGACAGAAAGATGAGCCAGACTGTAATAAACGTGGCAAAGGATGAAAATATTCCGTATCAGATAGACGTTGAGCCTTCTGATACAGGGACCGAGGCATGGGCCACACAGGTTTCCCGCGCCGGCATACCTACGGTATTGCTGTCCATACCCGTCAGATATATGCACACTGCAGTTGAAACAGTTCATGTTGACGATATAAAAAATACAGGAAGGCTGGCAGCAAGATTCATAGCAAGGCTTACCCGCAATATGGAGGTGATATGAATGCTTCTTAAGAATTTAACTCAGATAAACGGAGTATCCGGCAATGAGGAAAAGGTAAGAGAGTTCATAAAGAAGGAAATAGAAAATGTGGCAGATGAAATTAAAGTGGACAAAGTAGGAAATCTCATCGCATATAAAAAGGGTACCGCCTCAAAATTTAAACTGTTGCTGTCTGCACACATGGATGAAGTAGGATTTATTGTTACGGGCCACAGTGAAGATGGGTTGATTAAATTCAGACCTGTCGGAGGTATAGATCAAAGGGTTCTCCCCGGTAAAAGAGTGGTGGTTGGCGATAAGGGGCTGAAAGGAGTAATAGGCTGTAAACCAATCCATCTGCAAGAAAAGGATGAAAGGGATAAAAATATAAAAATAAAAAGCATGTATATTGATATAGGCTGTGATAAGCGTGATGAAGCTGAAAAGCTTGCAGGCCTTGGGGAATATATCGCTTTTGACAGCAAATTCACAGAATTGGGTTCTGACTGTATAAAAGCAAAAGCGCTGGATGACAGAGTAGGCTGCGCAATAATAATGGAACTGTTAAAACAACGCTATGAATTCGACCTGTACGCAAGTTTTACCGTGCAGGAAGAGATAGGATTAAGAGGTTCTGAAGTTGTTGGATATCAAATTAACCCGGATATAGCTATTGTAATTGAGGGTACTACCTGTTCCGATGTTCCCGGAATAAAGGAACATGAGTATTCTACGGAGCTTGGAAAAGGCCCTGTTATTACAGTTATGGACAGAACAGCATATGCAGATAAGGATGTTGTAAATTTTATATATGATACGGCAAGGAAATATAAAATTGATGTACAATTCAAAAAAACTACGACGGGAGGAAATGATGCAGGGAAAATTCAGAGAAGCCGTTGTGGTGTAAAAGTGGCTTCAATTTCAGTGCCCTGCAGGTATATACACTCACCTTCCTCAGTCATGAGCAGGAAGGATTATGAGGGTTGCATAAAGCTGATGGAGGCTGTATTAAAAGAACTTGAGAATAATACTGACTATACATTAAAAATATTAAATGGAGGTAACTGCAATGTTTGAAACAATCAAAAAGCTTGCAGGCTCTTTTGGAGTATCTGGCAGTGAAGAACAAATAAGGGAAGTTATAAAAAATGAGATAGATGGAAAAGTTGATGAAATAAAAGTTGACGCTCTTGGAAACCTGATCGCTGTTAAAAAAGGCAGCGGCAAAAAAATCATGGTAGCTGCTCATATGGACGAAATAGGCGTAATGGCTACATACATTGATGAAAAAGGATTTATCAGGTTTTCAAACGTAGGCTGGGTATGGCAGTATTTTGCACTGGGTCAGAGAGTAATGTTCAAAAACGGTACTGCTGGTGCTGTCTTTTACGAACAAAAACTCAAAGAAATTAAAGATCTGAAACTATCAAATATGTATATCGATATTGGGGCAAAAAGCAGGGAAGAAACAGAAAAAAAGGTGAAGATAGGAGATACTGCATGTTTTGTAGGCGACACAGTGCTGGCAGGCAACATGGTCATGTCAAAAGCCCTTGATGACAGAGGCGGCTGCGCTGTTCTGGTTAAGACAATACAGGAAATGCCTGATACAGACAATGAAATATATTTTGTATTTACAGTGCAGGAAGAATTGGGACTTAGAGGTGCAAAAACCTCAGCGTTTGGTATAATGCCCGATATTGCAATTGCTATTGACGTAACTGATACAGGAGATACCCCGGAATGTGAACTGATGGAAGTCAAATGCGGCGGCGGACCTGCCATAAAAATTAAAGACCGTTCGTTTATAGCTCATCCTGAGGTAAGAAGGCTTATTGAGAATTCAGCCAAAGAGATAGGAATTCCATACCAATTTGAGATAATGGAACAGGGCGGCACAGACGCAGGTGCAATACACGTGACAGGGGGAGGAGTTCCTTCAGGAGTAATATCCATTCCTTGCAGGTATGTGCACAGCCCGGTGGAAATGGCTGACATTACTGATATTGAAAACTGTGTTAAATTGTTAAGGCAGTGCTTAAAAGGGTATTAATCAAATGAGTGAATATTTTTGTATATGAATTTAACTTGTTGTGTTTGCATTCCGATAGCAGGAATTCAGAGCTTAAGGGCTGATAAAAACTAGCTCCGGTGTTCTCCACAATGCTGTCTCATTGGCTGGCACAACAAGTTAATTTATATAAAGCAAGTTAACTTATGTAAACAATTTAACTTGTATAAATTTGTACCTGATCTTATGTAGAGGGGAAAAGAGAGGTGGGGTATCTGCAATGAAAATAACATTTTTAGGGGCTGCTAAGACCGTAACCGGTTCATGTTTTCTTGTAGAAACGGAAAAGTGCAAGCTTCTTGTGGACTGCGGAATGTTCCAGGGCAGGGCAAAAGAGGTAGAAATGAATAAAGAGGATTTTGATTTCAATCCTACTGATATTGACTTCGTGCTTCTTACTCATGCCCACATTGATCACAGCGGCAGAATACCAAAATTATATTTGGATGGTTTTAAAGGTGAAGTTATTACCACAAAAGCTACGGCAGACCTTTGTGCAGTAATGCTTCCTGACAGCGGCCACATCCAGGAGTTTGAAAATGAGTGGGAGAACCGCAAGAGAAAAAGGGCAGGCAAACCGCCTGTAAAGCCTTTATATACTCTCCAGGACGCTGTTGACTGTATGAAGCTCTTCAGAGGAGTAAAATACGGTGAAATTGTTGATTTAACCTACAGCATAAAAGTGCGTTTCAATGATGCCGGCCATATTCTGGGGTCTTCTATAATTGAGCTTTGGGTTTATGAAAACGGAGAGAATATTAAGACTGTTTTTACCGGCGATCTTGGCAACAGAGATATGCCGATAGTCAGAGACCCCGCGATAATTGAGGATGCTGATTATCTGGTTATGGAATCAACATATGGCAATAGATTGCACAGGGAAAGAGAAAATAAAGCTGAAAAGTTTTTGAATATAATACTGGATACTGTGAACAAGGGCGGCAATGTTGTTATACCTTCCTTTGCCATAGGCAGGACTCAGGAAATAATATACGAATTAAATAAGCACATGGATGTATACGCAGAAAAATATGAGCATTTCAAGAATATACCTGTTTTTATAGACAGTCCTCTTGCAATATCCGCAACAGAAATATTCAGAAAAAACCTTGACTGCTTCGATGAAGAAGCAAGGAAATTCATAGAAAGCGGCGATAATCCGCTGGACTTTCCAGGACTGCGTTTTACAAAGACATCAGATGAATCAAAGGCATTGAATGAAAGAATGGACAGCAGCATAATAATATCAGCCAGTGGTATGTGCGAAGCAGGAAGAATAAAACATCATCTGAAACACAATCTCTGGAGAAGCGATTCCACAATCCTTTTTGTAGGATACCAGGCTGAAGGAACTCTTGGAAGAAGGATTTTAGACGGGGCAAAAAGCGTTAAAATATTTGGAGAAGAAATTTCAATAAATGCCAGAATTGAAATGATTGAAGGATTTTCAGGCCATGCCGATAAAGACGGATTGATGCAGTGGGTAGGTTCATTTGTTAAAAAACCCCGGAAGGTCTTTGTTGTACATGGTGAAGAAAATGTAATGCGTGAATTCGCCAGTGAACTTGAACATAAATTTAATCTGCAGACAATAATACCTTCAAAAGGTGATTCATTCATAATTACACTTTCAAGTGTCACAGACGTTACAGGTAAACCTCAGAAGATTGAAAGCGTCTTCAGGTTTAAGAGACTGGAGATTCTCGATTATCTTGAAAAAATCAAAGAAGAAATTGACGAAATGTCTGAAATAATCAAAGAAGACCTGAAAAGAGAAACTGATGACAGTGAAGTGGAGGCAATCAAACAAAAACTTAAGAATCTTGAAAAGTCAATATTGGACGTTATTGCCTGATTACATGCAGTCAGTTGAAAATCGTAGTATGAACAGACTTTAGTTTTCAATTCGCAATTGGGATGACAGGCATGGCAATAAGCTTAATGTTATTAGTGACCTTTTATAAACGGATTTGGCATGTTAGCTTATTTGCATGCCTGTTTTTATTGCGAATTGTTTTTTTGACTTAATGATATTGCAAAATTGTTTTTATCGTATTATATTAATAATAATAGCATTGAAGTTTGGAAGCATGGAAAAAAGCAAGGTCGATTAAAAAAATCAAAAAAATTAAATTTAGTATGGAAGGATGGTAGGGTATGTATATCAAGTATGCATTTCTTGTACTCTTTGTGGCTGTTATGATAGGTGTGGGCATATACAGCCGTCGTAAAATCTCCAGTGTTCAGGATTTTCTCCTGGGCGGACGAAAAATGGGAGCATGGATGTCAGCTTTTGCGTATGGTACTACTTATTTTTCAGCAGTTATTTTTATTGGATATGCCGGAAAATCAGGTTGGGGATTCGGATTGTCTGCAACTTGGATAGGAATTGGCAATGCTGTAATAGGAAGCCTTCTTGCTTGGCTTGTGCTTGCAAAAAGGACTCGCAGAATGACTCACGAATTGAATGCTTCCACAATGCCTGAGTTTTTCGAAAAAAGATACAACAGTAAAGCAATGAAAATTGTAACTGCTATAATTATTTTCGTTTTCCTTGTACCTTATTCAGCATCGGTTTATCAGGGGTTGAGCTATCTTTTTGAAAGAGCTTTCGGAATACCCTTTGAATATTGCATGATTGCCATGGCAGTACTTACTGCTGTATATCTTCTCCTTGGAGGTTATATTGCCACAGCAATTAACGATTTCATACAGGGAATAATAATGATTATTGGGATTATTCTGATGATAATTTTTGTTGTGACAAATCCTACTGTTGGCGGACTGGGAGAAGGTATAAAGAAGCTTTCTGAAATACCCGGCGATGGCCCGGGACTTGTCAGTATTTTCAGCAGACAGCCCTTGAATCTGTTAGCTTTAATAGTATTGACCAGTTTAGGTACCTGGGGATTGCCTCAGATGGTTCATAAATTTTATGCTATAAAAGACGAAACTGCAATAAAAAAAGCAACAGTTGTTTCAACATTGTTTGCGGCTCTTATAGGTGGAGGAGCATATTTTGTAGGAGCTTTCGGACGTATTTATCTCGACAATCAGGTTCCTGTTGTTAATGGGAAAGCAAACTTTGATATGATAGTTCCCATGATGCTGGAAAAGTCATTACCGGAAGCATTAATGGCTGTAGTAATAGTACTCGTCCTTTCTGCTTCAATGTCAACACTGTCATCACTTGTACTTGTTTCAAGCTCAGCCATATCTCTTGACTTGCTCAAAGGTACACTTTTCCCCAAAATGAAAAAGGAATGGGTAATGGTTATTATGAGAGTGTTATGCGTACTGTTTGTTGCTCTTTCACTTGTTGTTGCGCTTACTCCCAATGCAATACTAACTCTTATGTCTTTCTCATGGGGAACCATTGCGGGTGCTTTTTTAGCTCCTTTCGTTTACGGGCTTTACTGGAAAGGTACAACAAAAGCAGGTGCCTGGGCAGGCTTTATAACCGGTTTTGGTTGTTCCATTGGCGGAACACTTATTTATGGAATGAATGCCCAGTACGCACCTAATATAGGGGCTTTTGCCATGATTGCTTCACTTGTTGTTGTTCCGGTTGTAAGCCTTGTATCATCAAAGTTAGCCAAAAAGAGCGATGAAACGGCATATGGGAAAGTACTCGTTGAGGCTGAAGCTGATATATAAGTTTTAAATCCAGACTTTCCCTTTGTCACTTTACCTCTGTTGCTTTTTTGTGTTACAATAAAGAAATAGATTAAATTTGGCATGACATCTTAGTTTATTATCAGCTGACAAAAGATTGAACCAGATTAAATAACATATAAAATATTTATTTCATCATGTATCGGGGGATTGCAAATGAAAAAACTTATGTTAGGAAACGAGGCAGTGGCAAGGGGAGCTTATGAAGCCGGAGTCACTGTGGCTACAGCTTATCCGGGCACTCCAAGTACAGAGATTACTGAAACTATAGCAGCTAATTACGATAATATTTATTCTGAATGGTCGCCAAATGAAAAGGTTGCTTTGGAAGTTGCCATAGGTGCATCCATAGCCGGAGCACGCTCCATTTGCTCAATGAAGCACGTCGGATTAAATGTTGCTGCAGATCCGCTGTTTACCGTTTCATATACCGGAGTAAACGGCGGTCTTGTAATAGTGGTGGCGGACGATCCGGGCATGCACAGTTCACAGAATGAACAGGACAGCAGGTTCTATGCAAGGTCTGCTAAAGTTCCGATGCTTGAGCCATCAGACAGCCAGGAGTGTAAGGACTTTGTAAAAAAAGCTTTAGAAATCAGTGAGGAGTTTGATTGTCCTGTAATATTAAGGCTTTCCACCAGAATATCCCATTCCCAGAGTCTGGTTGAACTGGGAGAGAAAGAAGATTACAAACTAAAAGATTATAAAAAGGACTTCAACAAATACGTAATGATGCCGGCAATGGCACGCAAACGCCATGTAGAAGTTGAAAAGAGGATGGCCCGTCTGAGGGAATTCGCCGAGAATACATCATTAAACAAGATTGAATGGGGAAGCAAAGATATCGGCGTTATTACCAGTGGTATTGCTTATCAATATGCAAAAGAGGCTTTCGGAGATGTTTCATACCTGAAACTTGGCATGGTATATCCACTTCCTGAGAAACTCATTAGGGAATTTTCCGGCAAGGTTAAAAAGCTATATGTAGTTGAAGAACTCGAACCGTTTTTTGAAAACCAGATTAAAAAGATGGGCATAGAAGTTACCGGAAAAGAATTGCTTCCGGCAATCGGAGAATTGAGTGCCAATATAATCAAAGAGAAAGTGCTTGGTGAAAAAGTTGAAATTAATGCGGCTATAAATGAGGCAATACCTGTGCGCCCTCCGGTTATGTGTCCTGGTTGCCCGCACAGGGGAACATTCTATGTATTGAAAAAGTTAAAGCTTACGGTAAATGGAGATATAGGATGTTATACCCTTGGAGCCCTTCCTCCAAATGAATCCATGGATACTTGTGTATGTATGGGTGCAAGTATAGGCATGGCTCACGGTATGGAAAAGGCAAGAGGCAGGGACTTTTCCAGAAAAACAGTTGCAGTAATTGGTGACTCTACTTTTATTCATTCCGGAATTACAGGCCTTATCGATATAGTATACAATAAGGGAAATTCTACTATAATTGTTCTGGATAATTCCATAACAGGAATGACCGGTCACCAGGAAAACCCTACTACCGGATTTACTATTAAAGGTGAACCCACCAGGCAGGTGGACCTTGTAAAACTTGCAAATGCAATTGGCATAGACAGGGTAAGAGTTGCAGATCCCTTTAATCTAAAGGAATTTGAAAAAATAGTGAAGGAAGAAGTGGAAGCAGACGAACCTTCGTTAATTATAGCTCAGAGACCGTGCGCACTTTTAAAAAGAAGTGTAAATTTCAAAGGACCTTTAAAGATATCCTCTGAAAAGTGCAGGAAATGTAAAGTGTGCATGACAATAGGTTGTCCTGCTATAGTTGACAAGGGGAGCAGCATTGAAATAAACGACGCGCTGTGTGTTGGATGTGAACTGTGTACAAAAGTTTGCAGATTTGATGCAATAGAAAAGGCAGGTGCTGACTGTGCAAAATCTTAATATAATGATAGTGGGGGTTGGCGGCCAAGGTACCCTGCTTGCCAGTAGAATACTTGGAGCTGTGGCTTTGAAAAAAAATTATGATGTAAAAGTGTCAGAAGTTCATGGAATGTCACAAAGAGGCGGCAGCGTTGTAACTTACGTGAGACTTGGTGATAAAATTCATTCTCCTCTGGTAGAAAAAGGAGAAGCTGACATTATAATTTCCTTTGAACAGCTTGAAAGTATGAGATGGGCAGAGTATTTGAGATGTGGCGGTAAATTCATTGTTAACGAGCAAAAAATTGATCCTATGCCTGTAATTATAGGAAAGGCAAAATATCCTGAAAAAATCATAGAAAAAATCAAGGAAAATTGCAGGAAAACGATTGTTGTTGATGCCCTTAGTATTGCTAAAAAATGCGGCAATATAAAAACAGTAAATACAGTGTTGCTTGGGGTGCTGGCAAAATCCACCCAAATAGAGAAGGAAGTTTGGCTGGAATCTTTAAAGGAAACAGTTCCTTCGAAGTTCCTTGATGTTAACCTGAAAGCATTTGAAGAAGGTTATTCGCTACAAGCGCAATAATTTCAGCAGATACCGTTACAGGAAAAATTGGCGGATAATTTGGGAAAAAATAAAAGTATAATAACAACATTGTTAAATGTAAATAGGAATAAATAGCTTATCCAGGCTTAACAAGCATGGATAAGCTAAAATATATAAAAAAGAATATTAATAAACGCCTGTGTGCTTTTGTGTGGGGCGGGGGGGTGTCCCGTAATCCCTAAAAGACATTTCCGTGGGGAGATGAGTAGGCATTTAAGTAAATTTTAGGGAGGTTATAATTATGCAGTATTGGAATGCAACTTGTGAGTGCATGTCCAGGGATGAGATGGCAGATTTGCAGAGTAAGCGTTTGATTGAAACTGTAAAGAGAGTCTACCAAAACGTTCCCAGCTACAGAGAAAAAATGCAGCAAAAAGGAGTAGAGCCAGGAGACATAAAATCTATAGAAGATCTAAAGAAACTTCCGTTTGTGTATAAGCAGGACCTGAGAGACAATTACCCTTACGGAATGTTTGCGGCACCGATGTCTGAAATAGTCAGGATACATGCGTCATCAGGAACGACCGGAAAACAGACTGTTGTAGGTTATACCCAAAAGGACCTTGACACATGGTCGGAAATAATGGCAAGAACCCTTGTAAATGCAGGTGCCAACAAGAATTCGTTTATACAGGTAGCATATGGTTACGGCCTCTTTACAGGTGGGCTTGGTACCCATTATGGCGCTGAAAGAATTGGTGCTTCAGTAATACCGGTTTCAGTTGGAAACACAAAAAGACAAATTCAAATAATGAAAGATTTTGGAACCACAATAATTGCGTGTACACCTTCATATGCACTCTATCTGGCTGAGGAGATGGAGGCGCAGGGTATATCAAAAGACGATCTGAAATTGGAGGCCGGAGTTTTCGGCGCTGAGCCCTGGTCTGAGAATATGCGCAAAGAGATAGAGGAGAGGCTTGGCATAATAGCAATAGATATATATGGATTAAGCGAGGTCATGGGACCTGGCGTAGCAAGTGAATGTCAATGTAAATGCGGTCTCCATATACAGGAGGATCATTTCATACCTGAAATCATTGATCCTGAAACCGAAGAGGTACTGCCTCCTGGTTCAACCGGTGAACTTGTATTTACCACAATTACAAAAGAAGGGCTTCCTCTCATTAGATACAGAACAAGGGACATTTCCTCACTTACTTATGAAAAATGCGAATGCGGAAGAACTCTTGTCAGGATGAGTAAAGTTACCGGCAGAACGGATGATATGTTAATTATCAGAGGAGTCAATGTATTCCCGTCCCAGATTGAAAGTGTGTTGCTTGAGTTCAGTGATATAGCACCTCACTACCAGTTAATAGTTGACAGGGTTGGAAGACTTGATGTCCTCGAGATATGGGTTGAAATGAACCAAAAAATGTTCTCTGACCAGGTTAGAAAGCTGGAAGACGTAGAAAGAAAGATAACAAAAGAAATAGAATCCACCCTCGGAATAAGTGCAAAAGTAAAGCTTGTAGAGCCCAAATCTATTGAAAGAAGCGAAGGAAAGGCAAAAAGAGTCATAGATAAAAGAAAAATATAAGAAAGGAGCAAGTGTTATGTTGGTAAAACAAATATCGGTATTTCTTGAAAACAAGTCTGGAAGGCTTGCAGAAGTAACCAAAATACTCGGCTCCCATGATATTGACATAAGTGCACTTTCAATTGCAGATACTACTGATTTTGGCGTATTGAGGCTCATAGTCAACAAACCGGAACAAGCAGAAAAAGTGCTTATTGAAAATGGGTTTACTGTAAGTTGCACAAGTGTAATTGCAATAGCAGTCCCTGATGAACCCGGTGGATTGGCATCTGCTCTTGAAGTGCTGAAAAATGGCTCGGTCGGTATCGAATACATGTATGCTTTTGTTGGGAAATCTTCTACACACGCTCTTGTAATATTGAGGGTGGAAGAACCTGAGAAAGCAATAAAGCTGCTTGAAGAGATGAAAATTAAAGTCCTTTCAGCAGAAGAAGTATACAATTTGTAATTCTTTGCATTTTAAATACATTCATTGTGAAGCCGAATACATTTAATATTAAGCCGACATTTTAGAACAGTATCCTGTTTCATTTCAGAACAGCATTCTGTTTTGGAATGTCGGCCATGTTGTTTTTTGTGTTTTTATGTTATATCTTTCCGAACATATTTTATTATATCTTTACAGGCAATAATTTTTATATCTTTCTAGATATATACGCTTGTATCTTTCCAGGCATCTTTTTGTTATAGCATTCCAAAGGTATTTTTATTATAGCTTTCCTAGTATATTTTTATATATCCAGTACTTCCTGCTGCCAATTACTTTTTTGATTTCCATCAAGAAGCATTTGTAAAAACTGTATACTTCGGACTTTTCATTTTCATGTACATCTGAATTTGCATACCTGGCTGTAAGAAAGATGTTTGTTATCCTTTTAAAAGAAGAGTTTGAAGACATACAGCCTTCAATTCTGTCGGAATATTCAACAGGTGTCTCACCCGGTTGCAGGCCAAGCCCCTGAGATGAGAGAACGTCCAATATATGACCATACATTAGAAGAATGCTTTGTCTTGGCAAAGCATTGTGGAATTTTCTTAACCTTGCTTTTCTTCTCAGATAATTGACGGTAATTGTACCGGAAAATACAAGCAGCAGAAAAGCAAATACAATTAGTGGAATAGTCAGGCTGTTGAGTTTTGCATGGCTTTCTTCCGGCTTTTCCGTAACTGCAGGCTGATTCTCAGAAAAGCTGTCCGTAACGTTGGAATCATTATCACGCGGCATGGTAACCATAGAATTGCTATTCACATTGTCCAGATTCGCTTGAACAGATGCTGCCTGTTCAGAAACGGATGTGTTATATCCGGGAGTAGGCTCAAACGGAAGCCAGCCAAAGCCTTCAAAATAAACCTCAACCCATGCATGGGCTTGCTCATTTGTAACTGTGTATGTACCATCGCTGTTCTGTTTCGAAGGCAGCGTATATCCTTCTACATATCTTGCGGGAATGCCTATACAGCGTGTAAGAATTGTCATGGCTGTTGCATAGTAAGTACAATAGCCTTCTCTTGATTCAAACAGAAACCAATCTACAAAATCCCTGTCCTCCGGCATAGGCTCCGGTGTAAGAGTATAACGGAAATTTGAAGAAAGAAAGTTTTCAATGGACCTTACTGCTTCGTAGCTGTTTTTTGCATTTAGAGTTAACCCATAAGCAAGATGCATGACTCTGTCAGGAAGAGTATCGGGAATTTGCAGATATCTGGAGTATATTCTTTCGGAATTTTCCATAAGCGCTGAGATATATTCATCTATCAGAAGTAATGTTTTTCCGTTCCTCTTTAAGGCTCTGTCTATATCCGCTTTCTGGACATAAGATGAATAGGGTGAAAATCTGTAGCGCTGACGCAGCTTTCTGAATTCTTTCTTTAAAAAGCCTCTGTGGCTGTTTTCAAGAAGAGCTTTGACTACTTCATCATTCAGGTCAACGGACCTCATTTTAATATTATATTCAAAACCTTTACTCATATAATCATCAGTATATAAAATACCGTTTCCGTTATGGAATATATCTACAGGGTTATTGCCACTGCTTTTAATGCCCGTAATCTTGACAGGTGCAAAAATACATGGTGTTCTTAAATTAAGGAACTGGACGTCAATACTTATTTCTTTAGTGTGCATGCTGAGAACATGCGGATCACCGGTATACAAAAACAGACCTATTTCCATTTCAAATGTGTCCAGGTAGGGAGAAGATGTATCTATTGACTCATAAGCAAAAGGTGACAGAGGCATATTCTCTTCACTGCTGGATTTCCAGGATGAACCGTCATAAATATCCTTTTCTGAACCTTTCAGATAAATTCTTTGGGGAGTCTTAACTTTCAGCACGGGAGTACCATCGCTGTTAACACTTCCGCCAAGCTTGCTGTCACCGTCATCAAAGCCTGCATTTTCAATTGAGAATCTGTCAAAGGTCTGATAGCTGAATCTGTTTTTTACATAATCAATGGCTGTTATTACTTTTTTGTCAAGCCATGGCCATTCAAGAGGCTTTTCACTTACGGGCAGGGACATGACAATATAAAGTATCAGTACGCACAGAGGTAACAGGAAAATGGAAAAAAGCAGCATTGATGTGCGGTCAGCCGTTTCTTCTGAAGAGCTTTTTTGATATATGTATCTGAAATAGTAAATGATTATTACAAACAGGAACATGTAAAATGGCTGGTAGCTCACAAAAATGTCTGCAATCCATTGAATAACAAAGAGATATACTCCTCCGAACAGTACAACGAAAAAATTGAACCTGGAAACAATAAAAAAGTATGCGGGAAGGCAAACTGCGATACATATCAGGATAGTAAGTATTATTGCGTATGATGATATAAATGATGCTCCTACGGAAGTATAGTTTCTGACCCATTCCATAAAAAATCCGGTTGATTCAATGAATTCTGCCAGGGCATTTGTCTTATATAAATATATGGCAAGGGACAATGTAAATAAAAATATTGCTCCTAAGGAAATCAGCCTTGTAGTTTTGTTATAAAACATTACAGAAAATATTATTAACAGAGCAAATATTATGTGGTACAAAAACAGGGGAGAGTAGTCAAACAGCAGGGAAGTGGTCATTGCATAAACCATGCTTAAACAGAATATGGCAGCAAGAATGCAGTCCCCCAGGTGTTCTGTAATTTTTATTATTCTGCTTTTAATATCGTACACACCGGCATGTTTTATGTTTCCCATTCCCCAGTCACCACCTCTCTTGAGTTTTCCTTTCATCATAGCTTTTCCAGTACATCTTTGATATTGTCATCCGTACCTATACTATATAAGTTTATGCCAGAGTCAGACATGGAATCAAGGGTGCTTTTTTCCTTTTGAGCAATACCTGATATGTGTTTGCTCGGTGAAATATACACTAAGCTTATATTTCCCTTTGGCAAATACCTGTTTAAGATAAAGCTGTTCGGATTAAAATCAGTATTGCAGGTAAATATAATAACTGCCTCAGGAATGAGGTTGTTTTGAAGATCTCTTTCAATCAATTGATTTATATCCGTATTGCCCGTAAAAGACAGTCTTGAAACAACATCATATACTTCCTGAAACATGAATATATTGTTGGCTTCAATTTTAACATAATTATTGTCAAAGAAAACAACATTTGTGCTTATATTATTGGACAGGCAGTAGTATATAATGCTTATTGCTGCTTCGATAATTTTATCCTCAGTTGCAATGTTTTCCACGTAACTGAAACTGTTTTTTCGTACATCAATATAAATATTTATGTTATTGTTGTAATTATTCTGGTATTTCTTAACCATCACGTTTGACAGCTTGGAAGTTAGTTTCCAGTGAATTCTTTTTGGATTATCACCATAGGAATACGGCCTTATTTCAGAGATTACATCCATATCTTCAATAACTGAGCTCCTGGAAGCCAGATTGGATTCTGATAAAATGGAAAGTACAGGAGTAAAGGATTCAAGTATGATTACATGTGGATAGACAATAATGTTGTTATGTCTTTTAGGTTTACGCTTAAAGCTGAAAATGCCAAGAAAATCCCTCAATTCTATTGACTTTATACCAATATCAAAAATCCCTCTGTATTTGCAGTTAAGCTCAAAATTCAACTTTTTCCTGCTGAAAGGCAGGAGGGAAAAAACCTTAGGCCTTATATCTTCCGAAAGCAACTTTGCAGATTCCAGGAATTCAATACGTATGTACGGATATAAAAAAGGACTTTTATTGCAAATTTCAAAAATATAATTTGTCTTTTTTCCTTTGAGAACATGGCTGTTTTCTACTGTTCCCCTGCAAGTAAAAGCAAAAAATAATAAAACAGTGTAAAGCACTGAGACTATAGGAAGGGCAATCGCAAGGTAAAAAAGCATATAAGGTACCCTTCCCCCATAAAAATATACAAAAATAAGGGACATAAGCAGCAAAACAAAGTATAAAATCCTGTTAAGCCTCATGACGATCCACCACAGGTACTTTTATTTTACTGATTATTTCCGATATTATATCTTCACTATTACGACCTCTCAATTTGGCCTCCTGTTTAAGTATAATTCTGTGGGAGATAACAGGAGCAGCCATTTTCTTAATATCATCGGGAAGCACAAAACTTCTTTTATTGTATAAAGCCCATGCCTGTGATGCCCGCATAAGAAAAAGTGAACCGCGCGGACTTGCTCCGATGGCAATATCCTTATGTATTCTGGTTCCGTTGATTATATCGACTATGTACCTGTTAAGCGTCTTATCTATGTATACATTTTTCACTTCAGATTGCAGGCGAATAATATCCGTTGTTTCAACCACCGGAATGAGTTCATCCAGCGGATCATCAACCTGAAACCTGGCAAGTATTTCTGCTTCATCTGCCGGAGAAGGGTATCCGATGGATATCTTCATAAAAAATCTGTCCAGCTGTGCCTCCGGAAGGGGATAGGTACCATGATACTCAACTGGGTTTTGTGTGGCGATTACCATAAATGGCGCCGGAACTTTATATGTAACACCGTCCACTGTAACCTGGCCTTTTTCCATGACCTCAAGCAGACTGGATTGCGTCTTGGGGGTTGCCCTGTTAATCTCGTCCGCAAGAACAATATGGCTCATTATTGAACCAGGCCTGAACTCAAATTCACCTGTTTTCTGATTATATATTGAAAAGCCTGTAATATCAGAAGGCATAACATCCGGAGTGAATTGTATCCTGCTGAAGGAGCAGTTTATTGACTTGGCCAGGGAATAAGCGAGGCTTGTTTTGCCTACACCTGGAACATCCTCAATCAATATGTGCCCGCCACAAATTAATGATATAAGGGTTAGTTCAACGATGTTTCTCTTTCCAACTATAACTTTTTCAATATTGCCTATAATTTTGTCCGCAATATTCCTGCTTTTAGCCATACCAACATTAATCATATAATCCACCTTTGAGCCTTTTCATAAGTTATTTATTGCTATTAAGTTATTTATTGCTTTTTTATTTTAAAAACATATACTGTTTTTTTATTTCCTGTTTCCTATTAGACTGTATTCGACAATAATTTGTTTCTTATGTATGTTCTGCTTCTTTTGGATATTTATAACTTATATATATAGTATTATAAACTAAATCATTTTTAAATAGGTTTAATAAATATTAAAATAAGTTTAATGCGAAAGAAATATATAAAATAAAATAAATAAAAAGGTAAAGCAACAATTCTGTATAAAATTTGCGCTTTACCGGTAACTTTTAAATAAAAAAGGTATCAAAGGTTAATATTAAATATTCAATTCACCTATTACTTGTTTCAGCGAATTACCTGACTTAATCAACAATTCTCTTTCTTCTTCATTTAATGGAACATCGACAATTTTTCCTATACCGTTCTTATTTACAATAGTAGGTACGCTTAAACAGACGTCCGAAAGACCGTACTGGCCTTCAAGCAGGCTTGAAACAGTCAAAATGGAGTTTTCGTCTCTTACTATTGCTTCGACAATTCTTTTTACTGCCAGAGCAACAGCATAATATGTGGCACCTTTGCTTTCAATTATCTTATATGCTGCGTTCTTTACTTCTTTAAAAATATTATCACGGGTTACATGTTGTTCACAGCAATGGCAATCACTGCAATATTTCTCCATCGGAATTCCTGCTATGTTTGTGAGGCTCCAGGTTGCAACTTCCGTGTCACCATGTTCTCCAAGAATGTATGCATGAACGTTTCTTGAATCAACTCCGACATGATCACCCAAAAGATAGCGGAAACGCGCTGTGTCCAGAACTGTTCCGGAGCCAATGACCTTTTCTTTGGGAAATCCCGATATTTTATAGGTAACATAAGTAAGTATATCAACAGGGTTTGTCACAATAAGCAGGATGCAATTATTGTTATATTTGACTACATTACTTACTATTTCTTTAAAAATCGCCGTATTTTTATGAACAAGGTCTATTCTTGTCTCACCCGGTTTCTGATTGGCACCTGCAGAAATAATAACTATGTCGGCACCTGCGCAGTCGCTGTAATCGCCGGTATATATTCTGACAGGGCTCACAAACGGCATTCCATGGTTAAGATCCATTGCTTCGCCTTCAGCTTTTTTCTTATTGACATCTATCAATACCAGCTCTGTAATCAATCCGCTCATCATAAGCGTGTATGCTGTGGTTGATCCAACAAATCCGGCTCCTACTATTGCAATTTTTTTAACATCATTCAATGACATTGGCAAATTCCCCCTTTTAATTATCTGAGTTTATATTTATTTTTAACTAAAGATTAATCTTTTATTTTTTCACTCCATATAATAACTTTCCATATAATAACTTTCTTCATATTAATATATACCTTTATTTTACAAGCTTAAACAAATTAGATTTTTGCAACCATCTATAAGATGAACATATAATAAAAGTAATATAATCAATTTGTTTCTAATATGAAAAAACTGTTATAATTAAATCGTATTCTTTTATAATGGGGAGATGAATTTATGGATGCTGAAATACTCGCAGTTGGAACTGAGCTACTTATGGGACAGATTGCAAATACAAATGCGCAGTACATTTCCAGCAGACTTCCGTCAGTCGGAGTAAATGTTTATTATCATAGTGTAGTAGGAGATAATGCGGGAAGACTTCGCAAATGCCTTAATATAGCTCTTGAACGTTCAGATGTGGTTATAATGACCGGTGGGCTTGGACCTACGAAGGATGATCTGACGAAAGAGACTGTTGCTGATGTTTTAGGATTAAAGCTGATACTCCATGAGGATATCCTTGACAAAATGAAGGCCTATTTTAGCAGGACAAACAGGAAAATGACTGATAACAATATAAAACAGGCCTACCTGCCTGAAAACTGTATTGTTATTAATAATGACAATGGCACTGCTCCTGGATGTATCATTGAAAAAGACGATAAAGTTGTTATAATGCTGCCGGGTCCTCCGTCAGAAATGAAACCTATGTTTGAGGACACTGTTATTCCATACTTTGCAAGCAAGTCTCAATACAAGCTTGCCTCAAAATTCTTAAGAATTTTTGGAATCGGAGAATCTGCAATGGAAGAGTTAATAATGGATTTGGTGGAAAATCAGTCAAATCCGACAATAGCACCTTATGCCAAAGAGGGAGAAGTTACACTTAGGCTCACAGCCAGATGTAAAACTGGAGATAATGTGTGTGATGCTGAGGAAATAATAAAACCTGTTGAAGAAGAAATCAAGCGAAGACTTGGTGATTATATATACAGTACTGACAATAAGAACCTTGAGGAAGTAACTGCTGAACTTCTTCTGCAAAACAATGTGACTATAGCTACTGCGGAATCATGCACAGGAGGGCTGATTTCCAGCAGGCTTACGGATATACCAGGCATTTCAAAAGTTTTTAACAGGGGAATTGTGTCATACAGCAATGAAGCCAAAATTGAAAACCTGGGAGTAAAAAGGGAAACGCTGGAAAAATACGGGGCGGTTAGCAGGGAAACCGCCAGAGAAATGGCTGAGGGTATCAGGAATGTTGCAGGTACAGATTTGGGTTTAGCCGTTACAGGAATAGCAGGACCTGGAGGAGGGACTGCAGAAAAACCTGTAGGACTTGTTTACGTTGCTCTGGCAGATAAATTCGGTGTTAAAGTAAAAGAGCTGAGATTGACGGGTGACCGCGGTAAAATTCGGCGCATCACGTGCCTTCACGCCTTTGATATGATACGGAGAAGGATTCTTGAATGGAAAGAAAACTGGCAATAATCTATAATAAATTTGTGATAAAATGGAAATAGAACATGAAATTTTTACGTTGGAACAGAAGAAATTGTAAAAAATTTGCAATAAACTATTGACTGTTCAATTATTATCAGATATAATTATTATAGAACAAACGTTCGATTATGATATCCAAAGGAGGATTCCGTATATATGATTGAGAAGAAAAAGGCACTTGATATGGCATTGGGACAAATAGAAAAACAGTTCGGAAAAGGTGCTGTCATGAAGCTGGGCGAGAGCAGCCATCTGAACGTTGATGTAATATCTACCGGTGCAATAGGACTTGACATAGCCCTTGGTGTAGGTGGTGTACCCCGTGGAAGAATTGTAGAGATATTCGGCCCTGAATCTTCCGGTAAAACAACAGTTGCACTGCATATAATTGCTGAAGCACAAAAGAACGGGGGAGAAGCAGCATTTATAGATGCTGAACATGCCCTTGATCCTGTATATGCTAAAAATATTGGTATTGATATAGAAAACCTGATTGTTTCCCAGCCTGATACAGGTGAGCAGGCTCTGGAAATTGCTGAGGCACTTGTCAGAAGTGGAGCAATAGATGTAATAGTTGTGGACTCCGTTGCAGCACTTGTACCAAAAGCTGAAATAGACGGGGAAATGGGAGATTCCCACGTAGGTTTGCAGGCAAGGCTGATGTCACAGGCTTTGAGAAAGCTTGCAGGTGTAATAAGCAAATCAAATACCACTGCTATATTCATAAACCAGTTAAGAGAAAAAGTCGGTGTAATGTTTGGTAATCCCGAGACTACTCCCGGAGGAAGAGCCTTAAAGTTTTATTCTTCTGTAAGGCTTGATGTAAGAAGGATAGACACTCTCAAGCAGGGCAATGAAATTATAGGAAACAGGACAAGAGTTAAGGTTGTTAAGAATAAGGTTGCTCCTCCATTTAAGGAAGCTGAATTTGACATAATTTATGGAGAAGGTATATCAAAAGAAGGAAGCATACTTGATGTTGCAGTATCACTTGATATAATTAATAAGAGTGGTTCATGGTTTTCATATAATGATCAGAGATTAGGACAGGGAAGAGAAAATGTGAAGCAGTATCTTAAAGAAAACCCAGATTTAATGAAGGAAATAGAAAATAAGATACGCGAAAATTTTGGACAGGCTTTTGTAAACAGTATTGATGCACATGTAGTTGAAGACGATGAATAAAATGCGCAGTTTAATAGATGAATAAAATGCGCAGTTTAATATATGTATAGCTTGATCTAAGTGATATTTAAATCTTTCAGACAAAGGTGAAATAATGCGGATTACTTCTGTTGAAAGAAATAAGAAAAGAAAAGATATGCTTGCTGTATACGTTGACGGAGAATATTCCTTTTCAATATCGGAGGAGGATTTTATCAGTCTTAGCTTATATGAGAAAAAGGATATAACAAGTGAGGAAATAACACATATAAAAGAAGAAGTGAATTTCCGCAGGGCAAAGGCAGAAGCAGTCAAGTTTCTCGCTTTAAGATTAAGAAGTGAGATGGAAGTTGCTAAAAAACTAATGGAAAAGGGTTTTGATAAAAATACTGTCCAAAAGGTAACAGATGAACTCAAATCCATGGGTTATATTAATGACAGACTCTATATTCAGAAGTATATTTACGATAGAATCAAGCTTAAGCCTAAGTCAAAACGGCTTATAAAATATGAGCTCATGTCCAAAGGTATTTCAGAAGCTGATATAGATGAAGTTATGAAAGACTGGAAGGCTGATGAAACCGTTTTGGCAGAAAGTATGGTAAGAAAGAAATTCGGAAAATATGACACCAGAGATCAGAAAATACAGAAGAGAATTTATTCATTCTTACAGCACAGGGGCTTTGGCTTTGAGGTAATTGACACAGTCATGAACAGGATAAACAATCCGGATTATTATTAAAAATTGCGGAAATGGCATAAATATAATCATAAATGACATAAATAAAAGATAATAAAAAAACGGCGGATTCTTTATAATATAATAATCCTGACCGTTTTTCTTTTTATCCGGTATTTTTGTTTATTATGTTTAGCTTGAATATTGCTTGGATATTATGTTTACAACAAAAATACCTTTAAAAATTCAACACATAATTTATTTTGCTGAGTTTAATCCGCTCCGGTTTATTTTCCCAAACGTGCTTTAAACTCATTTATAAGGAGAGGAAGTATTTCCAGAACATCTCCAACTATTCCTATGGTTGCTATTTTGAATATTGGTGCGTCAGGATTATTGTTTATTGCAATAATTGTATCTGAAGAAGACATTCCTGCAAGATGCTGGACAGCTCCGGATATCCCGCAAGCAATATAGACCTTCGGGCAAACTGTTTTGCCGGTTTGACCAACCTGATGGCTGTATTCGATCCATCCTGCATCAACTACCGCACGGGAAGCACCTACTGCACCTCCAAGAACTTGTGCAAGCTCTTCAACCAGTTTCAGATTTTTTGGATCTCCTATACCTCTACCTGCAGATACAATAATATCTGCCTCTGTGAGATTAACCATTTCGCATGCTACAGAAACTGTTTCCACAACTTTTGTGCGTACTTCATCAGGAAGTTTAATTTCCGGCCTTATAATTTGTCCCGTTCTCGAAGCATCTTTTTCAAGAGGTTTCATAACTTTAGGACGGACAGTTGACATCTGCGGACGATGATTAGGGCATGTAATTGTAGCCATAAGATTTCCGCCAAAAGCAGGTCTTGTCTGTAAGAGGATTCTCTTTTCAGGATCGATTTCCAAACCGGTACAATCAGCTGTAAGTCCTGTATTTAATCTTGAAGATACTCTGGGTGCCAGGGAACGGCCGTAAGTTGTTGCTCCCATGAGGACAATTTCCGGTTTGTATTGCTGAATTAGCCGGGTAAGTACGTCAGAGTACAGTTCATCGTTGTAGTCCTTAAGTGCCTGATTGTCAACTGCATAAACATTGTCTGCGCCATATGCTATAAGCTCTTTTATTGCCTCGTCGAGACCGCTTCCAATGATAACTGCTGACAAAGGCACTTCAAGCTGATCAGCAAGCTTTCTGCCTGCCCCCAGCAGTTCATAAGAAACCTGGGCGGGAATACTGTTCTTTTGTTCTGCAAATACCCACACACCTTTATATGAGGATAAATCATCGGTATTATTGATTTCGTCCTTTTCAAATTCAATGGCCTCAAATTTACAAGATGAAACACATGAACCGCAAAGAGTGCAGTTTTCAAGAATAATGGCTTTTTTATTTTCTACTTTTATAGCATTGAAAGGGCAATTTCTTATACAAATCCCGCAACCAATACACTTTTCTGTTATTATTCTAATGTTTGCCATATATTTACCCCCTACACACACTTCATAAATCGCATTGAAAGCAGCTTTTCAGCAAGCTTTGAGGCCTGCTCGGCAGGTGCGCCTTCGATTAGCTCACTTTTTATTTCATGCACAGGTACAAAAGTTTTTATTACCTGCGTCGGAGAACCTTTCAAACCGCAGCGATTGATATCAGCATTTATATCAGCAGCAGTCCAGACAGGTATGGTTGCTTTCTTTGCTCTCATCATGCCTTTAAGAGAAGGAAGCCTGGGTTCGTTTATCTCCTTGACAACAGTAATAACAGCAGGCAGTGACATTTCAATTACTTCATAACCATCATCAGTGAGCCTCTGACACCTTATATAGCCTTCTTTTATCTCTTCGATTTTTCTTATATTGGTTGCATGGGGAATATCAAGTTTCTCAGCCAGACTTGGTCCGACCTGCGCCGTATCACCGTCTGAAGCCTGCTTTCCGCAAATGATCAGATCATAATTGCCTATTTTTCTTATTCCCATTGAAAGGGCATAGGAGGTGGCAAGAGTGTCTGCACCTGCGAAAGCCCTGTCGCTTAGAAGTACAGCTTCATCTGCTCCAAGGGCAATAGTTTCTTTCAGCATATCTGCGACGGAAGGAATACCCATACTGATTACAGTTACCTTTCCGCCGGTCTTATCCTTAATTCTCAACCCTTCTTCTACCGCGTAGGTATCAAAGGGATTAAGAATAGATTCAACGCCCTCTCTTATTATAGTATTGGTTTCTTTGTTTATCTTGACCTCATTGGTTCCAGGAACCTGTTTCACACATACGATTACATTCAAAAGTATTCAATCCCCCTACTGTTAATTTGTTGGCGATGCTTAGAGTAAAACTGATGTTTAGAGTAAAGCTTATGATAATGCGTATATATCTTTCTTTCTATTTCTTACCGGACATTTCCTTAATAAGCTCAAGTGCAATTACATTTCTCTGAATCTGGTTGGTTCCTTCATATATTTGAGTTATTTTTGCATCTCTCATTCTTTTTTCAACAGGGTATTCTTTCATATAGCCATAACCGCCTAGTATCTGAACTGCGTCTGTAGTTACCTTCATTGCAACGTCAGAAGCAAATACTTTTGCCATTGCAGATTCCTTTGATATGTTCTTGGCTCCACTGTCAATATGCCTGCATGTCTGATAAACAAGTGCCCGTGCAGCTTCAATTTGAATTGCCATGTCCGCCAGCATATGCTGTACAGCCTGGAAGGATGAAATTGCCTGGCCAAACTGATGCCTTTCTCTTGAATACTTTAATGCTTCGTCAAAGGCACCCTGAGCTATACCAAGAGCCTGTGCAGCAACTCCGGGTCTGGTTCTGTCAAGAGTTTTCATTGCCACAATAAAACCCATGCCTTCACGGTAGAGGAGGTTTTCTTTGGGTATTCTGCAGTTTTCAAAGATTAATTCCCTTGTACAGGAAGCTCTGATACCCATTTTGTTTTCTTTTTTGCCAAAGGAAAAACCGGGTGTTCCTTTTTCAACAATAAAAGCAGAGAATCCGCGTGCGCCTTTTTCCCTGTTTGTGCAGGCGATTACAGTGTACACGTCAGCCTCTCCGCCATTCGTAATCCATTGTTTTGTTCCGTTTAATATGTACTCGTCACCGTCAAGAACAGCCGTTGTCTGTATGCCGGCAGCATCACTTCCTGCATTTGCCTCTGTCAGGGCAAAAGCTGCTAATTTCTTACCTGCCGCTATATCAGGAAGATACTTTTTCTTTTGCTCGTCATTACCAAAAAGAATGATAGGGAAAGTACCAAGTCCTGTGCCGGCAAATGCAAGAGCTATTCCTCCGCATGCTCTGCTCAACTCCTCAACTACAAGTGACATTTCCAGTACCCCGCCGCCAAAGCCGCCATATTCCTCCGGAATATATACTCCGGTAAGATCTGAATCTGCCAGTATCTTAACTATGTCATGAGGAAAAGTTCCATCTTCATCGTATTGAATAGCTAAAGGAGCTATTTTTTCATCAGCTATTCTTGCAGCAAGTTCTTTTATCATCTTCTGTTCTTCAGTAAGGAAGTATTCCATACCTCACACACCCCTTTGATTTAGGATTTACTATTAATATCTGGTAATAAAATTATTACAATAAGTATATTATAATTTCAATTTCAATGCAATATTTTCCTGCTAAATCATGTAGCCATTGTTTTACATATACTGTTCTGTATTTACGCGTTTGTATGATTACACTGTGTGGTTCTGAAGTTAAGAAGTAATTATTGAAATTAATATTGTTTAAGTTGCTCCTAAGGTGTATATTATTTAAGGTAAAGTAGAAATAGTTTTCTGAGCAGAATGCAATACCAATAATTTATTATCATTATTATAAGTAAAGTTCTCGAAAAGATATAGAGCGTAGCAGCTCATGAGTTCGGGATTTATTACTTTTATTGCTGTCGAAATGCCGGCAGAAAGATTTAAGGAGGGTAGAGTTTGGGAAAAAAAGTAGGCGTTGTTTCACTTGGGTGTCCGAAAAACCTTGTAGACAGTGAAATTATGCTTGGAATGCTTAAAGAAAAAGGTTACGAGTTTACATCTGACAAGGACGAAGCAGAAGTGTTAATTGTCAACACATGTGGTTTTATTGAATCCGCTCAGCAGGAGTCTGTCAACACAATACTTGAAATGGCTGAGTGCAAGAAAAATAATTGCAAGTTGTTATTAGTTACAGGATGTCTGGCTGAGCGCTACAGAGAGCAGATAACTTCAGAGATTCCTGAAGTTGACGCTGTTATTGGAACCGGAAGTTTCGATAAAATAATTGAAGTAATAGAAAATTCTCTTCCTGAAGAAAAAACTGTTTTATGCGGTGATTTATGCGGAGTCGATTATCTTGAGAAAAATAGATTCCTGTCAAACAGAAATGGGTTTACGTATCTAAAGATTGCTGAAGGCTGTGACAACTGTTGTACTTACTGTGTAATTCCTTCACTGAGAGGCCGCTACAGAAGCAGAAAGATGGAGAATATAGTTTCTGAAGCAAGAAAACTTGTTGACAGCGGAATAAAGGAATTAGTACTTGTTGCACAGGATACTACACTTTATGGCCTTGATTTATACGGCTCAAAGAAACTGGTTGACCTGATTCAGGAGTTAAGCAAGATTGACGGGCTTAAATGGATAAGGCTGCTTTACTGTTATCCTGAAGAAATTGATGACAGGCTGATTCAGGAAATTAAAAATAACAGCAAGGTATGCAAATATCTTGATATTCCTATACAGCATATTAGTGACAAGATATTGAAATCCATGGGAAGAAGGGGCAATTCCCGGGAAATAAGGAATTTAATAGTTAGGCTGAAGAGCGAAATACCCGAAATAATTATAAGAACTACATTTATTGTAGGGTTCCCGGGAGAAGATGAGAATGACTTTGAAATGCTCCGCAATTTTGTCAAAGAAGCTGAATTTGACAGGCTTGGAGTATTCACATATTCGATGGAAGAAGGCACACCTGCTTTCAATATGGATAAACAAGTAGATGACAATATAAAAAATGAAAGATATAATGAAATTATGGAAATTCAGTATAATATCACCCGGGAAAAAAACCGCAGCAGAGTTGGACAAACTTATGATGCAATTGTTCAGGGAGTTGCCGATGATGGTATTTTCTATTACGGGAGAACCTACGCTGAAGCTCCTGAAATTGACGGAGTAGTTTATTTCACCAGTAGTGAGCCTCTGGAAATGGGGGAATTTTACAAAGTTGAAATACTTTCTGAAGATGAATATGATTTAATAGGAGAGGTCAAGTATGAATCTACCTAATAAGATTTCATTCACAAGAATTTTTATTGTACCTGTATTTATGATATTTATTATGCCATTGCCTGACTGGATGCTCCAGAGCAGCTTTTTTAGCTTTATGCGCGAACAATTAACTGCCTATAATAATTTTATAAACAGCTATGGCAGATATATTGCTGCTGTAATATTTATTATTGCTTCATGTACCGATGGGATAGATGGACATATTGCAAGAAAGCGAAATCTGGTCACCAAGCTTGGAAAGTTCCTGGATCCCATTGCTGACAAATTGCTTTCGACTGCTGCGCTGATTGCTCTTGTACAATTAGGAGATGTCTGGGGCTGGGCAGCAATGATTATAATAGGAAGAGAACTGCTTGTTACAGGTTTAAGACTCGTTGCAGCCGGAGAGGGCGTAGTAATAGCTGCAAGCAATTTGGGAAAAATAAAGCAGGTGTCGCAAGTTATAGCAATATCTGCAGCACTGCTTAAAAACTTTCCTTTAAGCTTGATTACAAGTTTTAGTTTCGATAAATTTGCCATGTTTATTGCAGTTATCTTTACTATATACTCCGGATATGACTACATCGCAAAAAACCTGCATGTTATAAAATCTGAAGACTAATAAACTGCACAAATAACAAATCCGTGGATATTCTACGGATTTTTATTTGTGTTTTTTTTAGGAAATTGTTGCATCAAATTTATTTTTATTATATACTTTTAACATCAGTGATTATTATCTGGTAATAAAATTCGGTAAAGTGAGCATATTTATTTACTGGCAAGGTGTGCATAATTTATTTACTTACTAACGAGGTGCTGAAAGATGAGCAGGTCTTCCTCCACAAAAAAGGAAAGACAACAGGTTTTGAAAAACAAATTATATGAAGATCCTTTTCTTACTGACGAAGAACTGGCAGAAATTTTTAACGTAAGTGTACCTACAATAAGGCTAGACAGGCTGGAACTTGGAATTCCTGAGCTCAGAGAGAGAATTAAGACTGTAGCTGAAAAGAATTACAACAAGGTTAAATCTCTTAACAGCAAGGAAATTGTAGGAGAGCTGCTCGAATTAAACCTAAACAAAAATGGGATATCTATACTTGAGACCAACAGTACCATGGCTTTTGAAAAGACAAAGATTGTAAGAGGTCATTTTATATACTCATTAGCTGAATCACTTGCAATAGCAGTAATTGATGCAGAAGTCGCTCTGGTAGGTGTGGCAAATATCAAATACAAAACACCTGTGTATGCGGGAAATAAGCTTTTGGCAAAAGCTGAAGTCAAAAGAGTAAGAGAGAGAAACTATATTGTCTGGGTCAGAATAACTGAAAAGCAAACCGAAGTATTCAGGGGCAAATTTATATTAGTTTCACTTGAAAAGTAGCGGAAAAAATAGTATTTTTATATTACTACATTGATTACACAGTAAAAATTATCTATCCGGGAGTGAATACTTTGAGAATTTTAGTTGATGCTATGGGTGGCGATAATGCTCCGGACGCTATAGTTAATGGTTGCATAGATGCAGTAAAATGTCAAACTGGATTTGATATTATCCTTATAGGTGACGATGATCGGATAAGAAAAATACTTGAATCGAGGAAATTCAGCAGTCCCAGAATTCAGGTGATACATGCCAAAGAGGTTATTACCAATGAAGATATTCCTACTCGGGCGATTAGATTGAAAAAGAATTCATCCATGGTTGTTGGATTTAATATGTTAAAGCAAAAAGAAGGCGACGTTCTGATTTCCGCAGGAAATACAGGTGCTCTTCTTACCGGAGCGCTATTGATCCTCGGAAGGTTAAAGGGTGTAGAAAGGCCTGCTTTGGGTGCGGTTATACCAACTAAAAAGGGTAAAGCACTTTTGATCGATGCAGGATTAAATTCTACATGTAAGCCTACTAATTACTTGCAGTTTGGAATTTTAGGTTCTGTTTACTTTAAAGAACTTTTTGGTATTGAAAGTCCGTCTGTCGGACTTGTAAACATGGGAACCGAAGCAAAAAAGGGCACACAAGTCCTCAAAAATGCATATGAGCTTCTATCTAAATCAAATTTAAACTTTATCGGAAATGTTGAGGGAAGAGATATACCTGAAGGAAATGTTGATATAGCAGTCTGCGATGGTTATGTAGGAAATGTGCTTCTTAAATTTCTTGAAGGTGCAGGATCGTTCTTTATGGCTTTCCTTAAAGGTATGTTCAAAAGAACTATTTTTTCAAAGCTTTCTCTGCTATTTGTGATGAGGGATATGAAAGAGTTTAAAAAGCAGCTCGATGCTGATGTAGACGGAGGTGCACCAATACTAGGAGTCAATGGATTAGTAATTAAGAGCCACGGAAATTCCAATGCCAGAACAATAAAACACGTTGTATTAAAAGCATATAATCTGGTTAATAATTCGCTCATGGAAAAGATTCAGAGAAGTCTAAGTAACTTGGAGGCTGGAAATATTGAATAGTTTAACTCATGGAATCGGAATTCTCGGATTGGGTAGTGCTCTTCCTGAGAAGGTACTTACTAATTTTGACTTGGAAAAAATGGTTGATACTTCTGATGAATGGATAATAAAAAGGACGGGTATATCTGAAAGAAGAATCCTTGAAAGGGAAACACCTGCATATGTTCTTGGCGTTGAAGCAGCAAAGAAAGCCATTGATGATGCAGGGTTAAAGCCCGAAGAAATCGACTTGATAATAGTTACCACTTCATGTCCAGATTATCTTTCTCCTTCTATCTCATGTATTATTCAAAAAGAAATTAAAGCAAAAAATTCTGCAGCTTTTGATTTAAATGCTGCTTGTTCCGGATTTATATATGGATTAACTACAGCGCAACAGTTTATCTCAACCGGTTATTATAAAAATGTCCTGGTTGTCGCATGCGAAGGCCTCTCAAAAATAGTGGATTGGGAGGACCGCAATACCTGCATTCTTTTTGGTGATGGAGCTGGTGCGGTAGTACTTGGAGCGGTTGAAAAAGAATATGGAATAATTGATACAGAACTTGGCGCTGATGGTAGCATGGGGCATTTCATAACAATACCATGTTGTCATCTCAGTAATGAGGATAAGGAAAAGCGTTTGCATGAAAATAAAATGGTATTATGGATGGATGGAACCGAAGTTTTTAAGTTTGCAGTAAACATTATGGCTCAGGCTGTAGAAAAAGTATTGGAAAAATGTAATATTACACTGGATGACGTGCAGCTTATAATACCTCACCAGGCTAATATAAGAATAATTGACGGAGCCTCAAAAAAAATGGGAATTCTTTTTGAAAAAGTGTATTCCAATGTACATAAATATGGGAACATATCTTCAGCATCAATTCCTGTGGCTCTGGAAGAAGCCTGGAAAAGCGGCAGGATATCAAAAGGTGATAATATCGTCCTTGTCGGATTTGGTGGAGGCCTTACATGGGCTTCAGCACTTGTAAAATGGAACAGGTAATTAAAGTGGATGAATAACGAAGTTACAATATAATATTATATTAAAAGATTTATTAAAAGATTTGGAGGGTTTCTATGTCAAAAATTGCATTTATTTTTCCCGGGCAAGGTGCTCAGTATGTTGGGATGGGAAAACAAATAGCTGATGCTTACCCGAAAGCAAATGAAGTATTTGAGCAGGCATCGGAAGCCGTCGGTTACGACATGAAGAAACTTGTATTTGAAAGTGATGAAGAAACTCTTAAGATAACTGAAAATACGCAACCTGCAATATTTACTGCAAGTATGGCTTGCATGCAGCCGCTGATTGAAAACGGTATTAAGCCGGATGTCGCAGCTGGGCTCAGTCTTGGTGAATACGGTGCTCATGTTGCCGCCGGTACAATTTCCCTTATGGATGCTGCTGCCGTTCTTAAAAAGAGGGGCAAATACATGCAGGAGGCTGTACCCCTTGGTGTTGGCATGATGGCTGCAATAATTGGACTTCAGGATAATGATGTAATTGAATGTTGTGTTGATGCTGCATCATATGGAATAGTAGATCCTGTGAATTTCAACTGTCCCGGACAAATTGTTATTGCCGGTGAGGTAAAAGCAGTTGAGAAAGCAATGGAGCTTTGCAAAGCGAAAGGTGCAAAACGTGCTCTTCCTCTCGCAGTAAGTGCTCCATTCCACAGCAGACTGCTCAAACCTGCAGGTGAGAAACTGGCAGTGGAGCTTGAAAAAATAAAATTTAATGAAATGAATATACCCGTTGTAGCAAATGTAAATGCTGAATATGTTACTGACAGTTCAATAGTGAAGGATCTTCTTGTAAAACAGGTATCAAGTCCTGTATTATGGGAAAAATCAGTAAGGAAAATGATTGACGACGGCGTTGATACATTTATAGAAATCGGACCTGGAAAAGTATTAAGTGGTTTTGTGAAAAAGATTAATAAGGAAGTCAAGACTTATAACGTTGAAGACTTGGGTTCACTGAAGGAAACATTGTCAGCCTTGGCATAACTTATATCACTATATAACCGCTAATAATTTGACTATTGTGTATTTTACCTTAAACTACTCCAAAAGAAGGGGATGTATGATATGCAATTAAGGGGAAAAACTGCTGTTGTGACCGGTTCCGGAAGAGGTCTTGGTAAGGCCATAGCTAAAAAACTTGCCATGATGGGAGCAAATATTGTTCTCAACGATATACCCTCTTCAGATTCAATTGACAAAACAGCAGAAGAATTCAAAGCTGAAGGTTACAATGTAATTGTAACAAAGGGAGATGTCAGAAATCCTGATGATGTTGAAGACATGGTAAATAAAGCTGTTGAAGCTTTTGGACGTATTGATATTCTTGTAAACAATGCAGGAATAACAAGGGATACCCTTATGCTCAGAATGACTGAAAAAGACTGGGATGACGTACTTGATATAAATCTTAAAGGTGCATTTTTATGTACCAAGGCTGTATCCAAAGTAATGATGAAGCAAAAAAGCGGTAAAATAATAAATATATCCTCAGTGGCCGGGGTAATGGGAAATCCCGGACAGGCAAATTATTCTGCTTCGAAAGCCGGACTTATTGGCCTTACAAAATCTACTGCCAAAGAGCTGGCTTCAAGGAATATTACATGCAATGCAGTTGCACCAGGATTAATAAAGAGCAATATGACTGATGTACTTCCGGATAAAGTAAAGGAAGCCTACCTGAAGAGTATTCCACTAAACAGGTTTGGGACACCTGAAGATGTGGCTAATGTTGTAGGTTTTCTTGCATCAGAAGATTCAGATTATATAAATGGTCAAGTAATACATATTGACGGAGGATTAGTTATGTAATAATATCTAAATGTAGAAGTTATAATACTTCTATATTTAGAGTCTCTGACAGTGTAGTAACGCTGTTAAAAAATGCAGTATTTCTTGAAACAATTATGAAATGGACAGATAAAAATATATCATTAATCATCAGTCCATTAAATAATTATAGTAAAGTATATTCCTCTTTGAGGGGAGGTGAGTAAATGGTATTTGAAAAGGTAAAGAAAATCATTGTTGACCAGTTGGGGGTTGATGAAGACGATGTTACAATGGAAGCATCATTCATCGACGATCTTGGTGCAGACTCACTGGACATCGTTGAATTAATAATGGCTCTCGAAGAGGAATTCGACCTCGAAATTCCTGACAGTGAAGCCGAAAAAATTACAACCGTTGGCGATGCGGTTGAGTACATTAAAAATAATTCATAAAAAAAGTCCCATCAACGGGACTTTTTTTTGAAATTGTAAAAATCTTTTTATTGTCATATATAGTACAAATATAATAAAATGACAGCAAATGATTGTATCATATACTTTATACAGGGGGATAATTATGAAAAGGCGAGTCGTAATAACCGGCATGGGAGCTGTAACATCCCTGGGAATTGGGGTAGATGAATTCTGGAATTCAATAAAGGCAGGAAAGTGCGGTATAAGCACAGTATCAAAATTTGATGTGACAGATTTTCCTACAAAGGTTGCTTCCGAAGTAAAGAATTTTGAGCCCACTGATTTTATAGATAAAAAAGATGCTAGAAGGATGGATAGATACAACCAATTTGCCATGGCTGCAACTAAAATGGCCGTAGAAAATTCACGTCTTGATGTTGACAGTATAGATAAGGACAGATTTGGTGTTCTTATTGGTTCGGGAATTGGAGGAATACAGACACTTGAAGAACAGCATCAGGTTCTTTTAAGCAAGGGGCATAAGAAAGTAAGTCCGTTCTTTATCCCCATGATGATAGCAAATATGGCAAGTGGAAGAATAGCAATTGAGTATGGAGCAAGAGGCTTTAACAGTTGCGTAGTGACAGCTTGTGCAACAGGTACAAATTCCATAGGAGATGCATTCAGGGTAATACAGAGAGGCGAAGCAGATGTAATGATAACAGGAGGTACTGAAGCGCCTATTACACCTCTTGCCTTTGCAGGATTCTGTTCCATGGGAGCTATGTCTACCCAGGAGGATCCGTCTATTGCAAGCAGACCTTTTGATGCGGAAAGAGACGGATTTGTAATGGGAGAAGGAGCAGGAATACTTATTTTAGAAGAACTGGAGCATGCTCTTAAGAGAGGTGCTGAAATAATTGCAGAGATAGTAGGTTATGGATGCACGAATGATGCTTTCCATATAACAGCTCCTGCAGAAAACGGTGAAGGTGCTGCAAAATCAATGCAATTAGCGCTGAATGACGCAGGTATTATGCCTGAACAGGTTGGTTATATAAATGCACACGGTACTTCAACAGATCTCAATGACAAAAATGAAACTACCGCAATAAAGACTGTTTTTGGAGATCATGCGTATAAGTTGGCGGTCAGCTCCACAAAATCCATGATAGGACATCTGCTCGGAGCTGCAGGAGCCGTTGAAGCAATAATTACTGCAAAGACTGTTCAGGAAGGCTTTATTCCACCAACAATAAATTATAAGACACCTGACCCTGCCTGCGACCTGGACTATGTTCCCAATGTCGGAAGAAGCGCTGATGTTGAATATGCACTGAGCAACTCCTTTGGTTTTGGCGGCCATAATGCTGTTCTTGTATTTAAAAAATTTAAATAATAAATTGATATAGGATAAAACAATAAAGAATACATGTTTTTCAGAATAGTGTATTCTGCTTATCCTTGTTATTGAGAAAAGGGCGAGGTATAAAGTTGAAAGACTTTACTCCTCGCTTTAATGATTAGGAACATAAATTCCGTATATTAAAGTATATGTTACAGATAATTAATAATACACTGCGATGGTATTACACTAAAGGCCATATATGAGAAGCATATAGTTTAATATATGGAATGGTAACGGGAGGAGTTATGCACAAGAATGTTGAGGCTCTTTTAAGCAATATTGATAAACTTCAGGAAACCATAGGATATAATTTTAATAATTTAGAAAACCTGCTGATGGCCCTGACCCACAGCTCGTTTGCAAATGAAAACAAGAATGAGGGCTTTGAGAGCAATGAGAGGCTGGAGTTCCTCGGTGATTCTGTTCTGAGCCTTGTAATCAGCGAAAATATATTTATGAAGTATAAGAACCTCTCTGAGGGCGAAATGACGAAGACAAGAGCTAATATAGTCTGTGAGGCGTCCCTGATGAAATGCTCAATAGAAATTGGACTGGGAAATTACCTTCTTCTTGGGAAAGGTGAAGAACTTTCAGGCGGCCGGAAAAGAGCATCCATACTTTCAGATGCTTTTGAAGCACTTATTGGTGCAATATATGTAGACGGTGGTTTTGAAAGCGCTAAAACTTTTATTAATAACCGGATGGATAATCTGATTGTTGATTCCGTAAAAGGTGCCATATTCCATGATTATAAGACGCAGCTTCAGGAAATTGTCCAAAAAAGTGGTGAACATACAGTTTCATATAAAATTCTGGATGAAAAAGGTCCTGATCATAATAAAACCTTTGTTTCCCAGGTGTGTATCAATGATATGGTAGTAGGTACCGGTGAAGGAAAAAGCAAAAAGGAAGCAGAGCAGAATGCGGCAAAAGCCGCTCTTCAGAATTATATAGAATAATTACTGTAAGCAAATAATTACAATTATGCATATGAAATTAGAGACAATAAACATAAAAGATGACGAGTATAAGGAAGATAAAAAAGCATAAGAAATGATAAACATTAAAGGATGAAAAACATTAAAAGATAAAAACATTAAAAGATAAAAACATTAAGAGATAAAAATATTAAGAGATAAAAATATTAAGAGATAAAAATTTTTAAGAGATAAAAATTTTAAGAGATAAAAAACATAAGAAATAATAAACACAAGAGTTGATAAGCATATGAAAACAAAACATTTTGTAATACCTGTTTTTGTCCCTCATAAAGGCTGTCCTTTTGATTGTATATATTGCAATCAGAAAAAAATCAGCGGACAAGTCGAGGAAATGACGGAAGATAACATGCGTTCCACTATAGAAACCCATCTTGCATCAATAGGTAATGGCAGTTTTGTAGAGATTGGTTTTTACGGAGGAAGTTTTACCGGTATAGAAAAGGACCAACAGTTGAAACTCCTGAAAATTGCCAATGAGTATATAGAAAAAGGCAAAGTTCAGAGTATCAGGCTTTCAACCCGCCCTGATTATATCAATGATGACATTCTTAACTATTTGAAAGAATACCGTGTTGAAACAATAGAGCTTGGTGTTCAAAGCCTTGATGAGGATGTTTTAAGAAAAAGTTGCAGAGGTCATAGCGTTAATGATGTAATTACGTCATCACGTCATATTAAGAATTACGGGTTTAAATTAGGCATTCAGACTATGATTGGTCTTCCCGGTGACAGCAAATTGAAAGATATATATACAGCAAAAAAGGTTGTTGAACTAAAGCCTGATATAGTAAGAATATATCCTACCCTGGTAATAAAGGGTACCATGCTGGAAAGAATGTATTACAATAAGGAATATGTTCCCCTGTCTCTTGAAGAAGCGGTGGAAATATGTGCTGACCTCATTCAGATTTATGAAGAGAACGACATAATAGTTATAAGAGTTGGCCTCCAGCCTACCGAAAACATAAACGAATATTCTGAAAACTCTGATGTAGTTGCCGGCCCATTTCACCCTGCTCTAAGACAACTGGTGGAGTCAAGAGTTTTTCTTAAGAAAATAAACGAATTCATTATTAAGAACAAACTGGAAAAAGAAAAAGGGATAATTATTTATACCAGTACCAGATATATTTCAAGCGTTGTAGGGCAAAAAAGGGCAAATATTCGTTATTTAAAAGAAAAATATGCATTTAGGGAAATAAAGGTGCGCGGGTCTGAAAACCTTGGCAAGGAGATCTTAGTGGAAAATATGCACACAGATCAGTAAATTTGCTATGATGTATTTAAGTTTTTGCTATGATGTTTTTGAGTTGTATGTTAAAATTAATAAATATTAAAAAATTTTACATATTGAGGTGTTGTAATTGTATCTTAAAAAACTTGAGATACAGGGCTTTAAGTCTTTTGCAGATAAAATAACACTTGAATTCGATTCCGGAATAACATCGGTTGTCGGTCCTAACGGCAGCGGAAAAAGTAATATTGCCGATGCTATTCGCTGGGTTTTGGGAGAACAGAGTATAAAGACCTTGCGTGGAAGCAAAATGGAAGATGTAATATTCGCAGGTACTGAGCACCGGAGGCCTCTTGGCTTTGCAGAGGTATCCATTACATTTGATAACTCTTCCGGAAAACTTCCTATAGAGTACAGTGAAGTAACTGTTACAAGGAGAGTCTTTCGCTCTGGTGAAAGTGAATATATGATAAATAAGACACCTTGCCGCCTGAAGGATATTTATCAGCTCTTTTTTGACACCGGTATAGGAAGGGAAGGTTATTCAGTAATAGGACAAGGTAGAATTGATGAAATTCTCAGCACAAAGTCAGAGGACAGAAGAGGTGTCTTTGAGGAAGCTTCGGGGATAATGAAGTATAAAACAAGAAAACTTGAAGCAGAAAAGAAACTGGAATTAACAAAGCAAAATCTGCTCAGGATAAACGATATTATAAATGAACTTGAAAACCAGCTGGAACCTCTGAAAGTTCAATCTGAAATTGCAAGAAAATATCTGCGCCTGAAGGAAGAGCTTAAAGAACTGGAAATCAACGTTTGCCTTAATAACATAGACAAGCTCAGGGAAAAACTAAAGGACATTGAGAAACTCTATACTGAGGCAAAGGAAAATGTTGATACTGAAACCAACCGCCTTGAGACAATAACAACTGAAAACAGCAAGAAAACAGAGCTTCTTAAGGCTTATGACGAAAGACTTAATGCTTTAAGAGAAGAATACTACAATATTGAAGGAAATCTTGAGAGATGCCAGTCTGAAATAAGAATTAACGAAGAAAAGATATCGAGCCTTAAACAAAATATAGACAGGATAGACAATGAAGTTAAAGAATTGGAGTTAAAGCAGGTAGAACTGGCAAAGGACAAACAATCCAGGCAGGGAAAACTGGAATATTTGAATAAGCAATATGAGGTTTATTCCAATAAGCTTTCAGATTATGAGAAGCAGCTGGAAGAGGTAATGGCTTCCTTGTCTGAAAGTGAGAGATATATTGAAAAACTCAAAATAACTGTAATGGATAAACTTGATTTATTATCCGACAAAAAGACTCAGATAAATTCTATAAAATCTCATATTGAAGGAATTGAGAAAAGGCAAAAAAGTATTGATAATGAGCTGTTTCAGATTTCACTGGAATCTGACCGTGAAAAACTGAAAAAAGAGGAGCTCACTGCAAGTATACAGAGTTTCAGAGAATCTCTGATAAGAATAAAAGCGGATATAGAAAAGAATAAGAAAAGCAAAGAAGAGCTTGAAGCAAAACTTGATGGATACCGTAAAAAACAAAATGGACTGAAGACAGCTTTTCAGGTAAAAAACTCAAGGCACAAGATGCTTAAGGAGATGGAGAGAAACCTTGAGGGGTACAACCGCACTGTAAAGGAATTTCTTCATGCATGCGACAATTCACCTGAGTTGTCTGCAGGAATTCACGGTGCTCTTGCGCAGTTGATAGAAGTTGATAAAAAATTTGTGACTGCCATTGAAATGTCTCTGGGAAGCGCACTGCAAAATATAGTAACAGATCGCGAAGAAGATGCAAAGAAAGCAATTGAGTTTCTGAAAAGCAGAAATTTGGGCAGAGCAACATTTTTGCCCATATCTGCGGTAAAAGGAAAAAGCATAGATCAAAATACACTGGACAGAATCAGAAACTCAGAAGGCTATTGCGGCGTTGCATCCGATCTTGTTAAATGTGAAGAAAAATACAGGCAGATTATACTGAACCTTCTTGGCAGGGTTATTGTAGTTGACAATATGGACTCCGCAATAAAAATGTCAAGAAAATTCAATTATAGTTTCAGGGTAGTTACATTAGACGGAGATATATTCAACACCGGAGGGTCAATAACAGGAGGAAGCAGAGAAGGAAGAAATATTAGCCTTCTTAGCAGAAGCAGGGAGATACAGGAACTTGAGGAGCAAATTCAAAAAATCCTGCAGGATGAATCATTGCTTGAAAAAGAAATAAATGAGCTTATTGAAAAAATAACGGTTATTGACGAAGAAATAACCCGTATGGAAACTGAGTATAAGAACTCAGAATTATCCCTGATACGGGATGAGAGCCATTTGGCCCAAATAAATGACAATATATCAAAATATGCTGCAAGAATGGACATGCTAAGGCAGGAAAAGGAGCAGCTTTCCAGGCAAAAGAAAGAAACTGAAAGAGAACAGGAAAAATATAAAGCTGAACTGGTTCAAATTGAAAATGAGATAGAAGAAACCAAAAGGATAATTGCTGAGCATCAGGAAAAACAAAAAGAGAACCAGACCGTGAGGGATTCGCTTTACAATGACATCACCGGCTTTAAAATATCTGTTAATTCAATTCTTGAAAGCTTAAACAGCGTGCGGGAAAGCCTTGACAAGATTGAATCAGAGTCTGCAGCTCTGGGAAAGAGCATAAAGCGAAAGGAAACAGAAAAAAGCAAGAATGCGGAAGAAATGAACTCCATAATGGAGAAAAATGAAGGTATAAAGCAGACAATCAAGAAACAGCAACAGGAGAAAGACGGCAAGACCTTTGAATTGGACAGGATAAGTGAAGAGAAAAAGGTACTGGAAGAAGAAATTTATGATATTGTTAATAAAATAAATGAAATAAATAAAAATATATTATTGATGCAGGAAGAGCTTAGCAGGCTTGAGATTCGCAAATCAAAAGTAGAAAGTGATATCGAAGCAATTCAGAATAAGATGTGGGATGAATATGAGCTGACTTATACCAATGCTCTTCCCCTGAGAAAAGATATTGGAGCCATGTCATCGGCTCAGAAAAGAATAGATGAGTTAAAAAGCCAGATACGGGAGCTTGGAAATGTAAACGTATCATCCATAGATGAGTATATAAAAACGAAAGAAAGGTATGAATTTATGACTGCGCAAAGGGATGATATGGAACAGGCAAAAGAGAAACTGCGCAGGATGATTTCAGAGATTACCTCTGTAATGAAAAAGCAATTTATTGAGCAGTTTGAACTGATCAATAAAAACTTTGATATAGTATTTAAAGAGCTTTTTGACGGAGGACGGGCAAGTCTTAAGCTTACAGATGAAGAAAATGTTCTGGAAAGCGGTATAGAAATACATGTACAGCCACCAGGAAAGAAACTGCAGAATATGGCACTGCTTTCAGGAGGAGAAAGAGCTTTTACTGCAATTGCGCTGTTATTTGCAATATTGAGGCTCAGGCCTTCTCCATTCTGTGTCCTGGATGAGATTGAGGCAGCACTGGATGACGCAAATGTCAGCAGATTTGCGGAATATCTGCATAAACTTTCAAGCAGCACCCAGTTCATTGTTATAACTCACCGAAAGGGCACAATGGAAGCTTCCGATATGCTTTATGGAGTAACAATGCAGGAAAGAGGAATTTCAAAAATTGTATCAATGAATTTAAAACAAGACAAAGCTGTTTAAGGAGGATTATATATGGGTTTTTTTGATAAACTTAAGGAAGGACTATTAAAGACAAGAAAAGGAATAACAGAAAGAATTGATCAGGTACTTGTTTCATTTGGAAAAATAGATGAAGAGCTTTTTGAGGAACTTGAGGAAATTCTTATAACTTCTGATGTAGGCATTGAAACTACCGGAAAGATAATTGAAGGTTTAAAGAAGTCTGTTAAAGAGAAGAAGGTAACAAAACCGGAAGATGTAAAATCACTGCTAAAGGAACAACTGAAGGATATATTAAGAGACAATTCTGAAAACAAGGATATGTTTTTTGAAACTCCGGTGGTAATTATGGTTATAGGGGTCAATGGAGTGGGAAAAACCACTTCTATAGGCAAAATTGCAAACTTGTTCAGGCAAAAGGGTAAAAAAGTTATCCTTGCTGCCGGTGATACTTTCAGGGCAGCTGCCATAGACCAGCTTGAAATATGGGCTAACAGGGTCGGCGTTGAAATCATAAAACATGCTGAAGGCTCAGACCCGGCAGCTGTTATTTATGACGCAGTACAGGCTGCAAAAGCCAGAAAGGCTGACGTATTGATATGCGATACCGCTGGAAGGCTCCACACAAAGAAAAACCTTATGGAAGAACTTAAAAAGGTCTCAAGAATCCTTGAAAGAGAAATTCCTGATGTAAGGAAAGAAACCTTACTGGTACTTGATGCAACAACAGGACAAAATGCTGTTTCCCAGGCTAAAACTTTTAATGAAAGCTCTGATATAACAGGTATTGTTCTTACAAAGCTTGATGGTACAGCCAAAGGTGGTATTGTCCTGGCCATAAAATCAGAATTGAATATACCCGTAAAGCTGGTAGGAGTCGGAGAAAAAATGGACGATTTGCAGCTATTTGATGCTGACGAATTTGTAGAAGCACTGTTTGCATAAATGAATTAACTTGTTGTTGAAAAAATATAATTAAATTTCTCTTGACAATATTGCTCCTGTTAAACTAAAATTAGGTGTAAAGTAAAATTGCTTTACACGAGTGGTGGGCTTTATGGAGGAAATATATGAAATATCCCTGTTGCTTGATTTTTATGGGCAACTTTTAACTGAAAAAGAATATGTTATGCTGGATCTGCACTACAACAATGATTTTTCTCTCAGTGAAATAGCTGAAAACATGAATATAAGCCGACAGGGAGTTTATGATAATATACGGCGCGGGAAGAAAAATCTAGCAGAGTTGGAGAACAAGCTTGGCCTGGTGAGGAAATTTTCAGAGCAAAAAAAGGCGATGAAAGATATATTGCAGGAGTTAAAAGAATTTGACTGTTCCAAATTGGAAAGCAAAGATAAAGCCAGGCTGAAAAATATATATGAAAATCTTACATTACTTATAGAAAAACTATAATATTAATGGAAAAATTATTAATGAAGCAGAAAAATTATTAAGGAGTTTACGAGAATGTCTCTTTTTGAAGGTTTATCAGGAAAACTTCAGGAAACAATTCAAAAGATGCGGGGTAAGGCAAGGGTTACCGAAAAAGACGTTAAGGAAATGATGAGAGAAATTAAGCTTGCCCTGCTTGAAGCTGATGTTAACTTTAAAGTCGTTAAGGACTTTATAAATAAAGTGTCTGAAAGAGCCGTCGGACAGGATGTTTTGGAGAGTCTTACTCCAGGCCAGCAGGTTATAAAGATAGTGCATGAGGAATTAATCGAGCTTATGGGAAAAGTACCAAGCAAGCCTACTTTTTCTCCAAAGCCTCCTACAGTGTACATGATGGTAGGCCTTCAGGGTTCCGGTAAGACGACTACTTCGGGTAAGATTGCAAATCTCATGAGAAAGCAAGGAAAAAATCCTTTGCTTGTTGCATGTGACATTTACAGGCCTGCTGCTATAAAACAGCTTCAGGTGGTTGGAAATCAGCTTAATATCCCAGTATTTTCTGCAGGAGATAAAATCAGTCCCGTTGATATAGCCAAGGCAGCACTGGAGCATGCAGCAAAAATGCAGTATGACCTGGTTATTATAGATACTGCCGGAAGGCTTCATATAGATGAAGAGCTCATGGATGAATTGAGTTTTATTAAAAAGGCTGTTCATCCGCATGAAATACTTCTCGTGGTAGACTCCATGACCGGGCAGGATGCCGTAAATGTAGCCCAGAGCTTCAATGAAAAGCTTGGTATAGACGGTATTATTCTTACAAAGCTCGATGGTGATACAAGGGGCGGAGCAGCTCTTTCTGTAAAAGCTGTTACCGGAAAACCTATTAAATATGTTGGTATGGGTGAAAAGTTAAGTGATCTTGAGCCCTTCTATCCTGACAGGATGGCTTCCAGAATCCTTGGAATGGGTGATGTGCTTAGCCTCATTGAAAAGGCACAGGAAGCACTGGATGAAAAAAAGGCCCTAGAAATGGAAAAAAAGCTTCTCTCTCAGCAATTTACATTTGACGATTTTCTGGAGCAGATGCAGCAACTGAAAAAAATGGGGCCATTAAATCAGCTTATTGGAATGATTCCGGGTTTAAATGCCAAAGCCCTGAAAAATATAGATATTGACGAAAAGAAAATGGCACATGTTGAAGCAATTATAAAGTCAATGACTAAACAGGAAAGAATTAATCCGTCGATAATTAACGGAAGCAGAAGAAAAAGAATTGCTGCAGGCAGTGGGACTTCCATCCAGGAAGTTAATAAGCTACTCAGGGATTTCGAGGAAATGAAAAAAATGGTTAAAATGATGTCTGATATGGGTAAACGTGGTAAAAAAGGCTTCGGAAAGCTCCGTATGCCTTTCTAATAAAAAGCATTAAGATATTTTACTTATGCTTTTAGTAAGTGAAGTGCTTAGTATATTGTTTCTCATATTGCAAGGAGGTGACAAAAATGGCAGTAAAGATTAGATTAAAGAGAATGGGTGCCAAGAAAAAACCTTTTTATCGTGTGGTTGTTGCTGACTCAAGGTATCCCCGTGATGGAAGATTTATAGAAGAAATTGGTACTTATAATCCTACAACTGATCCTGTTCACGTAAATATTGACGCTGAAAAAGCTGCAAAGTGGCTTAAAAACGGTGCACAACCGACTGATACCGTCAGGTCCTTATTAAAGAAAACAGGAGTAATTCAGTAATATTAATATTATGAAATATATATTTGAGAAGACATTATTATGTATTACCTGGAGGTAGAATGATGAAAGAACTTCTCGAAATAATTGCAAAATCTTTAGTGGACTACCCTGAAAGTGTTACTGTTAATGAAATTGAAGGAGAGCAGTCTCTTATACTTGAACTTAAAGTTGCAAAGGAAGACATGGGAAAAGTCATTGGAAAGCAGGGTAGAATTGCAAAAGCAATAAGAACTGTAATAAAAGCCGCTGCTGTTAAGGAAAACAAACGAGTAGTGGTGGAAATATTACAGTAAGAATAAGTTATTTAAACAGGTAAGGGGACGGTGCACGTCCCCGTTTTGTTTAATTAATGGTGGTGAGAGTAGGGTGCATCAATATCTTGAAATTGGCAAAATCATAAATACTCATGGGGTAAGGGGAGAGGTAAAAGTAATTCCGCTTACCGATAATATTGAAAGATTTGATGATCTTGAATGGGTGTTCGTTGACAGATCCGGAAATCTGGAAAGACATAACGTCTTAGGCGTTAAATATTTCCGTGACCTTGTAATTCTTAAACTTGAAGGCATAAACAATATGAATGAGGCTGAAACATTAAAGGGCCTGTTTCTTTTGGTTGACAGGGAAAATGCCGTTAAGCTTCCTGAGGATACCTATTTTATCTGTGATATAATAGGATGCGAAGTGCTTGAGGAAAACGGAAATACGCTTGGTATAGTAGAAGACGTGCTTCAAACCGGCAGCAACGATGTATATGTTGTAAAAGGCCATAATGGACGGGAAATTTTGATACCGGCATTGAAAAGTGTAGTTTTGGAAGTACTGATTGAAGAGAAAAAAATAATTGTTAAAATTCCAGAGGGATTGATAGACAATGAGGTTTGATATACTTACAATCTTTCCCGGGATGTTTGATGCAGTTCTCGGTGAAAGTATAGTTGGAAGAGCCCGCAGTGAAGGAATAATTGAAATAAATGCAGTTGATATCAGAAGTTTCTCTAAAGATAAGCATAGAAAAACTGATGATTACCCTTACGGTGGCGGCAGCGGGATGGTTATGATGGCACAGCCGATTTATGACGCATATCAGTCAATTGTTCAACATCTGGACTACAAGCCTAAAGTAATTTACATGAGCCCTCAGGGGAAAACTCTGAACCAGAAACTTGTAAACAGTTTAAAGGAAAACCGTCATTTGATACTATTGTGCGGCCACTATGAAGGTGTTGACGAAAGAATTATTGAAGAGATAGTAGATGAAGAGATATCAATAGGTGATTATGTGCTTACCGGCGGGGAACTTCCTGCCATGGTGCTCATTGACGCCATAACCAGAACACTGCCTGGTGTGTTGTCTTCTGAAGAATCCTACACTGAAGAGTCACATTTTAACGGCATGCTTGAATATCCTCAATATACAAGGCCATATGAATTTAATGGAAGGACTGTTCCTGATGTGCTATTGTCAGGACATCATGCCAACATAAATAAATGGAGAAGGCAACAATCATTAATCAGGACGTATAATAAGCGGCCTGACCTCTTCGAAAAACTTGACCTTTCAGAAGAGGACCGCAAGTTTATGAATGAATATATTAAGCATAATACTGAAAATATATAAATATAATGCATATATTTATGTATAATGTATATATTTATCTTATGTTTACATGAAATGAACGTAAACAAGCTATCTGAAAATAACACTATTTACAAGTTTATGTTCAATATGATATAATGTTTTCCGTGTGAATTACGGACGGTCCTCTGCAGAATTGTTTGAACCAAAGGTGAATATGCACGAACGTCTTGGAAGGAAGGAGGAATAGCCAGTGGACGTAATCAAAGCTATAGAACAGGAGCAGCTTAGAACTGATCTTCCGAAGCTTGAAGTGGGTGATTATGTAAGAGTTCACCTCAAAGTTAAGGAAGGTGGAAGAGAAAGGCTGCAGGCATTCGAAGGTACGGTTATAGGCCTTAAGGGAGAAGGTTTAAGAGAGACTTTTACCGTAAGGAGAATTTCATACGGAGTTGGTGTAGAAAGAATACTTCCCGTTCATTCTCCAAAGATTAATCATATTGAAGTGATTAGAAAAGGTAAAATCAGAAGAGCAAAGCTTTACTATCTGCGTGAAAGACTTGGTAAAGCAGCTAAGGTTAAAGAAAAGCTTGTTAGCAAACAGTAATTGAATAATATTTAAGATTTTATAAAAGGGACTAACCGTCCCTTTTATATTACAACTTTTTAGGGTATGGATAATATGAGTTCTGAAAAGAAAACTTCTTTATACAAGGAAATATTACATTGGCTGGAAGCGATTCTCCTCGCTTTTTTAATTGCTCTGCTTTTGAGAGGGTTTGTGCTTGACAAAGTATATGTCGACGGTTCTTCAATGGAACGTACCCTTTCATCCGGAGACAGGCTTATTGTTTACAAGTTGGGTTATTATTTTGATAAACCTAAAAGAGGAGATATAATAGTGTTGCAGGCCAATGAAGACTCGGAAAGTGTAAATCCGGTTTTCAGAAAGTTGCCTTTTTTAAAAAAGTTTTTATATGGTTTTGAGGAAACAGACTACATAAAAAGAGTAATAGGCCTTCCGGGTGAAGAACTTGATATAAGAGACGGATATGTGTACATTAACGGTGTAAGACTTGACGAGCCGTATGTGACTCCAGGTATTACTGAAAATGGGAGAATTTCGACTCCAATTGTAATTGAAGAGAATAAATATTTCGTATTGGGAGATAATAGGCAAAATAGCAGGGATAGCAGAGAAATAGGTCTTATTGATTTTGATAAAATAAGAGGTAAGGCAGTATTCAGAGTGTGGCCGTTAGAAAAACTAGGAAAAATTGATTGAAGATACGGAGGTTATAATGAATCTACATTGGTACCCGGGACACATGGCAAAAACCCGCAGAATTCTTAGCGAAAATCTTAAGCTGGTAGACGTGGTGCTGGAACTTTTAGATGCCAGAATTCCAAAAAGCAGTAAAAATCCAATGATAGATGAAATTGTTGGTGACAAACCAAGAATTATTGTGCTAAATAAGTCTGATTTGGCAGATGAAAGAGTATCCCGGCAGTGGAATGAGTGGTATGCAGCTAACGGGTACTCATGTATATTTGTTAACTCAATTAAAGGTACCGGAATAGACACTCTTAAATCGAAGCTCATGGAAATAATGAAGGATAAAATAGAAAAAGAAAAACAAAAAGGAAGAAAGTTCCGTCCAATCAGAACCATGGTTGTCGGCATACCGAATGTGGGAAAATCTTCCTTTATCAACAAAATTGCCGGAAGAGCAAGTGCCATAACCGGTGATAAGCCTGGAGTAACCCGCGGTAAGCAGTGGATAAGATTAAACAGCCAGATTGATCTCCTCGACACTCCGGGTGTGTTATGGCCAAAATTCGATGACCAGGAGACCGGTTTGAATTTAGCTTTTACTGGGGCAATAAAAGATGAGGTTTTTGACATAGTTGAAGTCGCTTCACTTTTAATGGAAAGGCTGAGTAAAAAGTATCCCAATGAATTAAAAAGCCGTTTCAAACTTGATTCTGTTGAGGCGGAAAATAATCTGGCACTGCTTGAAGCAGCTGGGAGGAAAAGAGGCTGTATAATATCCGGTGGAGAAGTAGACTACAACAGGATAGCAGCAATTGTTCTGGATGAATTCAGAGGCGGAAAGATAGGAAGAATTTCCCTTGAGGCACCGGCAGATGTTGATTATCGTACGGAGTGATAGCAATGACTGGAAAAATCAGAATTAAAGATATAGAGAATATTGTGAAAAGCATGGAGGTTGACGAGGCGTTAAAATATCTTGAAGAAGCCGGCCAGCAAAGTGGTTTATGCCTCGACAGGCTTATTTTAAAGTACAGGAAATTAAAAGCTGCAAGAGATGAAGAGATTGAACGGTTTTCAAAAATGTGCAGTTATGAAAATATGTTGTATAACGATGGAATTGAGCTAATAGCAGGAGTTGACGAAGCCGGGCGCGGTCCTCTTGCAGGGCCTGTTGTTGCCGCGGCAGTTATTCTCCCGAAAGATATATTCATAGAAAAACTGAATGATTCGAAAAAACTCACTGCAAAACAGAGAGATGCCCTATTTGATATAATCAGAAAAAAAGCAGTTAGTTACGGAATAGGAATAGTTGATGAAAAGTGCATAGACGAAATAAATATTATAAACGCGACTAAAAAGGCTATGGATATAGCCATAAGCAAATTGAATCCGCAGCCTCAGACTGTTCTTTTTGACGCAATTGAACTGGACAACCTTAAAATTCCCCAAATCTCCATTGTCAAAGGTGATCAGAAAAGCATATCAATAGCAGCAGCTTCAATTCTGGCCAAGGTAACAAGGGACAGGATACTTGTTGAAATGGATTCAATATATCCGCAATACGGTTTTTCAAAGCATAAGGGCTATGGTACAGGTGAGCACATTTCCGCTATAAAAAAATATGGAATTTGTCCGATACATAGAGTAAGTTATACAAAAAACTTTACCGCCTGATAGGTATGAGGAGCCTATGAGAATAGATGGAATTGTTTTTGAACAGACAGTAACCAGCGATAATGTGTCAGACCTGTTTAGCCGTCTTAATGCAGGTGATGTGATAAAATGCAGAATTATGGATGTCACACCAGGGAATGTTTTATTGAAGCTGTATGACGGCTCCACCTTCACAGCTTCGCCAAGGGTGGATATTGATGTCCGTCGCGGGGATTTGCTTACCCTTCTGGTAAAAAGCAAAGACACTGGGCAAATAATTCTTGAGATTTTGAATTCTGACAGTAATTTACCAAAAGATAGTAGCACCAATTTGGTTGATGTTCTTTTTTCATTAAATATTAAAGCTGACAGCACTAATTTGGAAATTGCCAGGGAATTAAATGCATTCAATGCACCTCTTGGAAAAGACGCAATAGAATTAATTGCCCAATCAATAAAAACTATTGGAAATATAACTGCAGAAAAAGCTGCATATTTATATGCTAATAAAATGCCTATTAATGAAAGTAATGTAAATTTGCTTACGCAGCTTGCTGAAGGTAAGTTCAAAATCAGCAGTTCTATTGAAAATTTATTTAACTTAATTGATGGAACACGAGATACTTCCTTCTACAAAGCATTGGAAAATGATTTTTCCATGCATGAACTGTTCAATTGCATTAACATAAAAAACTCCAGCGGCCTTGACAATTTTTTGAAGACTTACAGTTCGAATATTTCACAAGATACAAACAATAATACAGGTAATGTACATGATACAAATAATGTTAATAATGTAAATAATGTATATTTTGCAAATGATGTGCATGATGCAGCAGGCATGTTGGAGAAGTTGATTGCGGGAAATATTGTTTTTAAAACCGACGCAGCAGCAAACCTGAATCTTATTGACAGTTATGCTCCAGATGACTTTAAAGCATTGTTTGAGTCATATTTACGCAACAACGTTGAAAGTTTTGAAAACCTTTCTGATAATGATAAAGGAGTACTTATAGATTCGATATATTCGGCTCTGAAAAAACTATCAGCAGATAAATCAAAGATCACAAAGGACTTTACCTATCAAGATGAATTTGATTATCAAAAGGACAACAGCAGTGTTCATGAAGATAAGCTAACGGACCCTGTCCAAAGAAGTTTTAAGCAGACACACGTTAACCTTGTTTCAAATAATCTTTCAAAGGAAATGGATCTTAAGAGTATCTATCGCGATATACTCACAAAGCTTGATATCATAAAATCCAGAATTGACGAATATCAGAATGTTCCCGGCAGGGAAGAAATGGCTAAGGTTCTGAACAACATTGAGGCTAATATAAGATTCATGAATGAATTATACTCTCATACCATCTATATGCAGTTTCCCGTAAACATGTGGAATAAAAATGCAACAGGTGAGCTGTATATTCTAAGAAAGAACAGCCGCAGAAAAAAGTTGAATGCTGATGAAATTACTGTATTTATTTCACTGGATACAAGCAGTTTAGGTTGTATTGATACACTTCTCACTGTAAAAGGAAAGAGTATCAGTCTTAACATCAGTACTGAAAGCACAGAGATTGCTGACTTTGTTAAAGGCAATTATAGAATGCTGTACGACAGCCTGTTAAACAAAGGTTACAAGCTGATAGACATGAAATGCAGGGTAAGAGAAAAGGAAAGAAATCTTATGCAGTTACATAAGGAAATGATTGAAGAGAGCAAAAAAATCAGAACCGGCAGGGTTGATTTGAGAGTTTAAGTGATAGTGCTTTGAACATATGTGATAATACCGGGAGTTTAATCGATATTACAGCGAGTAAAGGTGATAATAACGGGAGTTTAAGCGAAATTGCTAAAAGCTTAGTTGATATAGCTAAAGTTTAAGTGATATTATTGATGGCTAGGTGATATTTCAGAAAGCTTCAGTGATATTACTCTGAGTTTAAGTAAAAATAGTGAGAGTTCAGGTGATAATATTGAGCAAGAAAAACAGGAAGCAAATAAAAGAAGCTGTGGCCCTTAAATATTCTCCTTTTGAAGACAAAGCTCCGAAAATTGTTGCAGCAGGTAAGGGTGAGATTGCCGAAAAAATAATAGAGAAAGCTGAAGAAAGCAATGTACCTATTTGCAAAGACACTGAGCTCGCACATGCTTTAAGCGCTCTGAATATCGGTGATGAAATACCTCCTGAACTTTATGATGTAGTTGCCGAGATACTTATATTTATTGACAGCCTCGATAGAAAATATACAAAAGAGGTCATGTGCAATGAAATTGAATAAAAGGGCTTTCGGAAGCTCAGGTGAGCAAAGGGCAATTGAATACCTTAAAAGCAGTGGTTATGAAATAATAACTGTAAACTACAGATATGGTAGGCTGGGAGAAATTGATATAATTGCCCGCGATGGCGAGTATATATGTTTCGTTGAAGTTAAGACAAGAAGCAGTACTGCATATGGAACTCCAGCAGAAGCCGTTACAAGGAGAAAGCAGGACAGAATAAAAAAGCTTGCACAGATATTTATAAGCCAGAACAGCCTTTATGATATTAATATGCGTTTTGATATTATAGAGATTTTTATTTCGAAAGACATAAATGGATCAGCTTCATACATAAATTTAATAAAAAATGCATTTTAGGGGAGCAAAGTGTATGATTCTTGTTGATGCCCACTGTGACACCATTACAAAGATAATGGACAATGGAACAGGACTATTAAATAATCAATGCCATCTGGATCTGCAGAGAATTCAGAAAGCAACCAATTTACATTGGGTACAGTTTTTTGCTGCATTTATTAGTCCTCAATACAGTCAGGCTTATGCGCTCAAAAGGGCTCTGCAGATAATCGACAAGATTTATGAGGAAGAATATTTGAATAAGCACATGATGATGATATGTCGTAATTACAACGATATGAAGCGTGCTTTTAAGAATAATCTAATAGCTGCAATAATTTCTGTTGAGGGGGGAGAAGCACTTCAGGGTGATATATCTGTATTAAGATGTCTTTACAGGCTGGGGGTAAGAAGTATTTGCCTAACCTGGAATAACAGGAATGAAATAGCTGACGGTGTTTCTGACGATATTACCGGTGGAGGTCTTACCAGGTTTGGCAGAAAAGTTATTAAAGAAATGAATTCTCTCGGCATGCTGATAGATGTTTCTCATATTGCAGAAAAAGGATTCTGGGATGTAATTGAGACAACTCAATCACCCATAATTGCATCACATTCCAACGCAAGAAAAATATGCAACCATCAGCGTAATCTTACTGACGAACAGATATTGGCGATTAAGAAAAATGGCGGTGTCATTGGAATAAATCTCTATCCCTATTTCTTAAATAATTCTGATAAAGCTTCTCTGACAGACATAATCAAACATATTGAGCATATCTCATCTCTTGCAGGCTGCGACTACGTCGGAATAGGAGCAGATTTTGACGGAATTGAAATAACTCCTTGCGATATTACCGGAGTGCAGGACATACCCATAATATTAAATGAGCTCCTTAAACTGAACTATTCCCAGGAATCCGTAAAAAAGATTGCCGGAGGCAATTTCATCCGTGTAATAAGGCAAGTATTATGAGTAAATGGTCGCAGGTATATATTGTGGGCATATTTCACTAAGTATATTAAAGTATATTATTGTTTTATTATTGCAAGCATGCTATTTTAATGCATAATATATTTATTATGTTTGCTTTTATTAGCATGCTATTTGTAAGTATTTTATTTTTAAGCATTTCATTTTAAACATCTTTTTCTAAACATTTATTTTAAACATTTAGCCACATTATTTTAACCACATTATTTTAAGCACATTATTTTAAGCATGTCATTTTATACATATATGATTACGAGCATAAAAAAAATTACCAATTCATTTATTTTGAATTATGCTGATTCAATTCCTGCAGTATTTAATTTCAAATCTTTATAAAATACAGTAAATTTGAAATTAATCGCAAAACATCTTGCATATTCTAAATTGATATATTAAAATAATTAATTATATCAGATGTGTAGGGGATGGCTCTAAACACGAAGAATTCCTTCGTAGAAAGAAAATAGTTCCCTATGAACCGTGACGAAAGGCTTGAATGAATAAATTGGGGGTTAATGTAATGCAGGAATTCGCAAAAATGAGTGCAAGCGAACTTAAAGCACTAGAAAGTGATTTAATGAAAAGATATGAAGAATTCAAAAGTAAAAATTTGAAGCTTGACATGTCAAGAGGAAAACCATGCAAAGAGCAGCTGGAACTTTCAATGGAAATGTTTAATGTATTGAAATCCAGTGAAGATTACATAACTTCAGACAATGTAGATACACGCAATTATGGCGGTGTTGATGGAATTGCAGAGGCAAAAGAACTTTTTGCAAATATGCTTGGAGTAAGTACAAAAGAGATAATCGTCGGTGGAAACTCCAGCCTTAATATGATGTACGATACAATTCTCCGGGCACTGGTACTGGGCGTTCCTGATAGCGAAAAACCATGGGGTGCCCTTCCAAAGGTTAAATTTTTGTGTCCCAGCCCTGGATACGACAGACATTTTGCAATATGTGAAGATCTTGGTATTGAAATGATTACCATACCAATGAAGTCCGACGGGCCTGACATGGATTTGGTTGAGGAACTTGTAAGCAATGATGAGTCTATTAAAGGCATGTGGAATGTTCCCAAATATAGTAATCCTGACGGTATCACATATTCCGACAGCGTGGTTGACCGTCTTGCAAAAATGAAAACAAAAGCACCGGATTTCCGTATTTTCTGGGATAATGCCTATGCTGTACATCACCTTTATGATGAACACGATAATTTAAAAGATATATTAGCCGCATGCAAAAATGCAGGTAACCCAAACAGAGTATTTATTTTCGCTTCAACTTCAAAGATCAGCTTCCCGGGTGCCGGTGTAGCTATGTGTGCTGCAAGTGAAGAGAACATTAATTTTATAAAGAAACATATGTCCTTCCAGACTATAGGTCCTGATAAAATTAATCAGCTCAGGCATGTGAGATTTTTCAAAAGTGTAGACGGAATAGAACAGCATATGAAAAAACATGCAGAAATATTAAGACCAAAATTTGAAACTGTACTCGGAATACTTGATAATGAACTTTCCGGCAAGGGAATAGCCTGGTGGAATAAACCCAGGGGAGGGTATTTTATAAGCCTCAACACAATGGAAGGATGTGCAAAAGCTGTAGTTTCCATGGCTGCCGAAGCCGGAGTTAAACTGACTAATGCAGGCGCAACATTCCCATACGGAAAAGACCCGCTGGACAGAAATATAAGAATTGCCCCGAGTTTTCCTCCTTTGAGCGAGCTCAAGCAGGCAATAGAACTGGTTTGCATCTGTGTTCAGCTTGTCAGCATAAGAGCATTGTTGAAATAACACGCATTACCCTTGATTTGCGTCTACAACATGTTATAATATGTACTGGTGAGAAAGTTGGCTAAGCGTATAAGGAAGTCCAGTATAAATTGTTGGATTTTCTTTATCAATCTCATATTCATAAATACGTTAGCGGGGTTATAATACCCCGCAGTTTTTTATAAACGGAGGTAGATAAACTTGAGAAGCACATATGAAAGTCCATTTAACTCCAGATATGCCAGCAAGGAAATGCAGGAGATTTTTTCTGCAGATAAAAAATTCCGCACCTGGCGCAGATTATGGATTGCCCTTGCAGAAGCTGAGAAAGAACTTGGCCTTGACATAACAGATGAGCAAATCGAAGAACTTAAGAAATATAAGGATGACATAAATTATGAAGTGGCAGAAAAAAAGGAAAGGGAAGTACGTCATGATGTCATGGCTCATGTACATGCTTACGGGGAGCAGTGCCCGAAGGCAAAGCCCATAATACATCTGGGCGCAACTTCGTGCTATGTAGGCGACAATACAGATATCATAATCATGACTGAAGCCCTCAAGCTAATAAAGAAAAAACTTTTGACCGTTATATCAAAGTTATCTGAATTTGCTCTTAAATACAAAGACGTACCAACATTAGGATTTACTCATCTGCAGCCTGCCCAACCTGTCACGATAGGAAAGAGGGCATGCATATGGATTCATGACCTGTTAATTGACCTTGATGATCTTGAACATTTGTTGTCAACAATAAAACTGCTTGGCTCAAAAGGAACTACAGGAACACAGGCGAGCTTTATGGAGCTCTTTGGAGGAGACAGTAAAAAAGTTAAGAAACTGGACTTACTTATAGCTGAAAAGTTAGGATTTAAAAGTGTCTATCCCATATCAGGCCAAACATATACCAGAAAGCTTGATAGCAGAGTATATAACGTATTAAGCGGCATAGCCCAGAGTGCATACAAGTTCAGTAATGATATTCGGCTTCTCCAGAATATGAAGGAAATTGAGGAACCATTTGAAGAAAAGCAGATAGGGTCTTCTGCAATGGCATATAAGAGAAATCCCATGAGAAGTGAGAGAATTTCTGCTCTTGCAAGATATGTAATTGTAAATGCGCTTAATCCTGCAATTACAGCTTCAACGCAATGGCTTGAAAGAACCCTTGATGATTCGGCTAATAAGAGAATAAGCATACCTGAAGGTTTCCTTGCAGTTGATTCCATACTTAACATTTATATTAACGTAGCAGATGGACTGGTGGTATATCCAAAAGTAATCGAAAAGCATTTGATGGACGAGCTTCCTTTTATTGCGACAGAAAATATTTTAATGGAAGCAGTAAAGAGGGGAGGGGACCGTCAGGAGCTCCACGAGAGAATAAGAATACATTCTATGGAAGCAGGAAAGCAGGTTAAAGTTGAAGGAAAGAAAAATGATCTTTTAGAAAGAATAGCTGCAGATGAAATGTTCGGTTTAACACTGGATGAAATAAAGAAACTTCTAGATCCCAAGAATTTTATTGGCAGAGCTCCGGAACAGGTTGAGGAATTTATTAATGATTTTGTGAAACCTGTTATTGAGAATAATGAGGTAAGTGATATAAAAGTTGAGTTAAGGGTATAGATAAAAACCCTAGGTGTATTTAATGTATTTTACCTCAAATTATGTTGATTTTTACAAGATTTTAATATAGAATTAATAATGCAATATTTGTAAAGTATATATTATGTATACACGTCATTACAAGTTATTGCATTATTTTTTTTTGTTAAAATTTTATATTAGATTTTATATTAGATTAGATAAATTCATAACTGCTTAGTTTTTGCAATAATTTTCGTAATACTTATTATGTAATGCTTATTAAATTTGCTTCTTAGCACTAGTTCTTACATTAACTATTACATTATTTTTGCAAATAGCTTTACTTTTGTTTCAGAACTATTATCTTGTTTGTTTTTGCTATTGTTCCACTACTTTCTTTAGGCGGGAGGTTTGTTTAGCTTTGATAAACAAGTATAGCAATGTACCTATTTACTCTCAACTGAAAAACATTATAATTGAAAAAATCGAAAAGGGCGAATATGAAAGGGATTCAAAAATTCCTTCCGAGCAAGAATTCTGTGAAATGTATAACATTAGCAGGCCGACAGTACGCCAAGCTATCAGTGAGCTTACAAACAACGGCTATCTATATAAAAAGAAGGGCAAGGGAACATTTGTTGCAGCTCAGAAGCTAAAAATAGATATCAGATGTTATACTGGATTTACCAGATCAATACTTGATAATGAAAATCCGGGAGAGCAAGATATTATAAAAATAAACAAAATTAAAGTATCTGAATTTGAAAAATTAAAGGAAGTATTTAATTTGCCTTCAGCAACAAGCCATAACTATTTATTTGCAGAAATAATGTACTTATATTCACAAAAGGATGATGTTCTCTCACTGAATGCATCATACATACCCTTAAGTCTTTTCCCGAATATAATTGAAGATGTTTATGACAGGAAACCTGCCCATGAGATATTCAAAGGAAAATACCCTTTGCTACCCGTTAAGTCCAAGAGTTCGCTTGAAATAACATACACTGACCAAAGTGACGCTCAATTTCTCCAGATTCAGCAGGGCCAAGTGCTTGTGAAGATAGAAAACACATTATTTTCAAAAAGCGGCCAGGTAGTTGAATATGTCATATCCAAGTACAGGGCCGACAGATGCAGGTTTACATTTGAAAATTTCAAATAATTTAAAAAAATAAATTTAATTAGCAATCAATGAAAATCAATAAAAATAATCAAAAAAATGATAAAATTAAAATGATAAATTTATACAAATAAAAAGTGAGTACCTTAGCATATGTACTCACTTTTTTAAGGTGCTTAATTTATTCTTAGATACTTACTTTATTATCTTACTTTATTATCTTAATTATCTTACTTTATTATTTTACTTTATTATTGATTATTGCATTATTACATACTTACTTTATTTTGACCCCTAAAATTCTTTGACCACGAGTACCAACAACAATCATGTTTTCATAAATAGCTGGAGAACCCTCAACATTTGCCTTGACCGGTATTTTGTCTAGTTCCTTGCCTGTAATTCCCTCAAGAAGTCTCATAAATCCACCGGAATCACATACAACCAGATAAGACTTTCCTTCCTTTGTATATACATCAACAGGAGAGCTCCAGGAGTAATAATCCATATCAACTTTCCAGACTTCTTCACCTGTGTTTTTATCAAGAGCATAAATTACACCTGTATTTTTGCCTTTTCCGGTTTTGGCAATATTGAAAATAACGAGGTTTTCTATGTCGTGTTTTCCAATAACAGGAGAGGCGAGGGCACCACCATTTGTGCTCGAATAAGTACAAACTACTGATTTTTCCCAAATCAATTTTCCTGTCAGGGCATTAATCTTGCGCATGAATGAAGAGCCTCCCGTACCTTGATGATCTACTTCATTTGCAGTATAGACATAGACCTGTGAATTGCCCACAATTTCCAAGGCGGGGGAACTATCAGTATCATCATTGACACTCCTTGCCCATACAGGGCTCATAGTATTCAGGTCAATGCACTGAAAAAGCCCGCTATTATCGATAAAATACAAATAATTATTTATAGCAACAGGTGAATTCTCTATACCAAGCCTTTTGCTGATGGAAGACTTATAACGGTATTTTACAATCTCAGGATCTATGGATATACTTCCGTTGATTCTGTCATAATTTGTATTGAGTTTTGCAGTGTATACTATTCCATTTTCACCGCATTCAACTAAAGTATCCGATGTAGGATCTATAAGAGCTCCTGAATCAAAAGCCCCCCAGCGTCTGAATGCATGTTTGTCCATACCGTCTATAAAATAGAGCTCTTTCTGGTCAATCAGACTGAATATCCTGAAACCGATTTTGCCTGTTTTACCACCGTTTTTCTCAATCCCTTGTCCTGCATATAGCAGGGGATAACCTCTTGGGTCAACTGTTACACTTCCCTTAAATGGATAACCTACATTTATAGGATCACGCGTAAAACTGCCATCATCAATGTCCAGAAAATATATTTTTCCATCAAGCGTTGCATAAATTACTTCCTTAAGGTCTTTTTTTCCTTTCTTTTCAGGAAATATATTCATAACAGATTTTGTTTCTTCATCCCATTTTACTATCGATGGCTGGCCGTTCCAGCCAACACCGGTCCACTCATCAATGTGTCCAATAGACAGCGACCAAATCTCTTCTAATTTACCTTCCTTTACATCAGCAAAACCATAGCTTGCAGTGTTCCTGAAATTGTTTCCTCTGAAAGTTGTAATACCAGGAAGTGCATTATATTCTGAAACATATGGGAAATTTATATTATAGTCCCTTTTGTATTCTTTTACGATTTCCCCATCCTTTATAATCTCCCACGTCAGTTTAAATTCTGACGGAAGACATGCGCTGTCAGGGGAGGGAGTAGGAATACTAATAAATTTTTCTTTATTCTCAGTCTCCTGGTTATTGCCATTTGGTGTATCTGTATCATCCATATCGCCATTATTATTTTTATCATCAGTATCGTTTTCAGATGATTCAGTAATTTCATCTTTTGTCTGCTCAGCATTTTTATTCGGACCTGGTCCGGACCGGTTTCCAGAATCTATTATAAATACTTTAACGCCATATAAAAGAATAAATATGGTTATAATTGATGTAAGGAATACAAGTTGTCTGATTTTTCTTTTCTTTTTAAACTTATTTGTTCTGTTCATAATTTCTCCTCAATATGTAAGTTTACATAATTATTTTATGTTAAATTATTATTAATAATTTCTATAATAACATTTAATATTATAATAATTTAATATTAATTTAATATTAATTGTAGTTTTTTCCTGATATTCAGTTAATATATTTATTTATCAGTTAATATATTTATTTAATTGATATTCATTTAACTGAGCTCAGATTTATATAATACCAAATTATAAGTAATCCTTAAATATAAATGAAAAAAGTTTTTAATTTTCATAATTGTGCATAGTTAAACTTATTGCAGATTAATAAGCAAAATTTAATCTTTTAAAAATTAACAAGCTTAGATTGGACCGGTTAAGTTAAGTTTAAATATATAATTTATAAATTAATGTAAATTAATGATGCATAGCAAGGTTTAGCACAAAATAAAATGATTAAATTGATATGCTGATTAATAAGCTAAATAAAATTGCTAAGCTAAATTTAATTAGAAAAGTTGATGTGTTTTGTCAACAGGAAATGCATCAAAATGACAAGAAAAGTGCAGCACCCTGACAATCCATTTTTGTTAATATAAGGTATTTTTTATCCAAGTTTCATCATAGAGTTTTCTAAGCGGTTACTAGG
>DUMB01000078.1 GCA_012840085.1 Clostridiaceae bacterium | reverse complement strand
TATAATATTATCCACAGAGATCTTCCCTCCTTTGTGTTGTTGTTTTTGTGTTTATAAAAATTTTAACACAGGAGAGTTGATCTCTGTTTTTTGTTTTAAAAACTCCACAATTATTTTACGCTATCTCTCCTTCTCCAATACCTTCTGCAAGATAAAGGTCTCCCTTTATGACCATATCTTTAAGCACTACAGATGGAGCACTGATTACAAGACTTCCGTCAATATTTTCTGTATATGTACCTTTCTTATTTATTAATTCTCCGGCAATATTATCCAGCAGCTTGCTCATTTCTGCACGTGTCAGATTGTCTTTTGGTGCAAAAATATTTCCTGGCCTGCCGGCAATGTATCCTTTCTCAGCAAGAGCTGCAACAGCCTCTTTGCTCCATGATGCTATATCCTTGACATCAACAAATTTTTTCAATGAATCGGTATCGCTTGCTTTTAAATTAAAAGCTCTGCTTAGTATTACTGCAGCTTCCTGTCTGGTAATATTGTCATTGGGACGGAACTTCCCTGTACCGCCATCTCCGACAATTATACCTGCGGCAACTGCTCTGGAGACTGAATCTGCATACCATTCATTGCCTGCTACATCAGGAAATGTACGGCTTGTCTTGTCCTTATATCCGAATATTCTATCCATTACAGCTGTAAATTCAGCCCTTGTTACATAATCATCCGGCTTAAATTCACCGCTTGGCTTACCTCTAAGCACATCCTTGCCCGCCCATTTCTGAATTACATCTTCTGCCCAATGTCCTGAAATATCAGAGAAATCTCCGTATGCAACAAAAGTGCATGAAAAAAAGACGAAGAAACAAGCAATTAACACCAGTAGTACCTTATTCTTCCTCATCATCTAGCCCCCTTCTTATATATTTATCTTTTTTGACATTAATGACTAAAATCTGTCATATCATACATCATACTAAGACAAGTTTTATTTTACCTATTTCTACATACAATGTCAAATAACATTTATCAATAAATGAGTTGGTTCACTTAAATTGAAGGTCATTTTTCAAGTACACTAACGCTTTTTATTCTGATGTCATCTTTTAAATAAAGCCTTAGCCGGCATTTTTCATTATTGAAATCCGCAGGAGTTGAAAACTCGCCGGTATAAAAATTATTCCCAGTGCTTTTTAAAGCTATTGCCTTGTCAGTTATCCCGTTGACATAGTATGAAACAGGCTTTACCTCATCGCCACTGTCCAATTCAACGCTAATTATATATTCCTTGTCTGGAAGTAAATTAAGTTCCCTGCTCTGGATATATCCCCATTTACCTTCATCTTCTGAATTATTCTCAACTTTAATATCGCCGTTGTCATAAGCAAGTTTGATATATTCCTGGCTGCTTGCAGTCCACTGGTCAGGGACACTGTCAAAGTTGATGTCCAGGTCGTTCATACTATAAAATGCTGTCTTGCTTATGTCTATGATCTCCTGCTTTCCGATTTTATCTTTTAGATATTTAAGTTTTTCCAGCATCTCCATGGTCTGGCCATTAAATATAAAAGGATTCATATTCCTTTTGTTGACTTCTTTTGCTTCATCAACAATTGCCAGGGTCTTGTCTACGTATTCCAGTCCGGCTTCTGATTGGTCATTTTTAAAATGATAAAATACCACCTGCATGTATGCATTTATCTTCTGCTGCCAAACTTCAGGAAAAAACGGGCATAATTCCACCGATCGGTCAAACAGCTGTAATCCTTTTTCTATGTTTCCTATGTTTAAGTAATATGTCGCTACTTTGGAAAGAAGTTTGTAATTTCTGCTACTTAAGTTTTCTGCCCTGGCAATAAAACCAGTGGCCTCTTCAATATCTTCCTTTGTTCTTTCGACTTTTTGCAACAGCAGGTTTACGTAATCAATTAAGTATCCCGGCTCGAACGGGTCTAAGGAAGAAGCCTTTTTGTAATTTGCCAATGCTGATTCCAGGTCCTGCCTGCTTAATGCATCTTCTCCCCTGCTCCTGAAGCTGGCTGCTGTTTGCATAAATACAGGTACGATCAGTATGACAAAGGAAACCGCAGCTGCGATTATGGAACTGCTATTATACGACTTATCTTTTGTCGATACATCAATTTGGTCTCTAATTGGTTGTATATATGTGGAACTAAAAACTGCCGTCAGTTCCCAGAAAAGCAAAAACACAGAAGCCAGTGAAAAGTCAAAGTCCATAACCGAATGTACCAAAAGGGCGGCAACAGCACTCAGTAAAGAGGCCTGAAGAGCGTCAGGTCCCGGATTTCTTTCAGAGCTTTTCCTGTATAGCTTCACAACCATATATATAATTGAGGCTATCAAAAGCAATAGTACGATTATCCCAAAAATTCCGCATTCTACCGCAACCTGAAGGGGATAATTGTGAGCTTGTGTACTCCAGTAATGGTATGACTGGTAGGAAAAGTACAGTAATGCCCATGCTCCACCGCCAGCTCCCAGGAACCACCTGTCTTTAAACATCTTCAATCCGTCTTTATAATAAACTGCTCTTTGAAGAGTACTTTTATCAATACCGAGATTGTTGAACCTGGTAATTACTCTTATTGGCAGGTACTTGTTGCTAAGCATAAGTTCCTTATAGATTTTCCCCGTTGAACTATCTATTATCTTTGCCTTATCAATAACCGCTTTTGTACCTGCATAATAATTTGTAAAAGTGAAGTCTACAATTTTACTGTCTTCAGGAACTATAAAAACTATTTCATTCGCTGGAGTTCCACTCGTTCCCTTTTGTGAGTAAGTTTCCAGCCGCGTACTTGTATTAAAAAGAATGTCTTTTATACTTTTACTGCTAATTGTCACCTGATAGACATATGGGTTATCTCCCTTATCCGATGCCTCTGCCTCAAAAGACAGCATGTATTCTTTTCCAGGTTCAAGTGTTACACTCTGAGTTACAGAGTTCCTCTTATTGCTTTCCAGCATTGAATTATCCAAAATTAGCGGTACGGAGGCATTAAATACATAGATGCCACAAGCAATACCCACTATAATCACAAAACCTGCCAGTACTGCATACACTTTCCATCCTACTTTTTCCAGCCATTTGGCGGCATAATTTCCTATTATAACTAATAAAGCTGAGACAATAGCGCAAATTAGTACATTAAGCCATATTACCGATGCTTGTCCTTCTGCCTTAGTGATGTATGGCGAAATTCTGAAAAGCACAATCAGTGACGGAATAGTTGTGGCTAATCCAAAAACCGCTCCCCTGATTCTTCTTTCTTTTGGAAGCAGAATCAGATATAGTAAAGCTGCTACAGGAAATAATAAATACGCTCCACGGCTGATTGTAAGAAGAAATGTAATAAACAATACCGAGCTTAAGGCACCGCCTATAATTTTTGGCCACAATCTGCCTGAGGAAATAATAAGGCCAAGACATACAAAATATACCGCCATTAGATAAGCTGCCAGTGCATTGGGGTACTGAAGCGTTGAATGTACACGGCCGTTAACAAAAGTATCAAAAAATATATCCCTTCCTGCACCTAACCCTTTGAAAAACTTATTTAAAGCCTGTGCAACACCTCCGCCTGCTGCGCCGTCTATACCAAGAACCGATACTCCCGTAGCTGAAGCCACCATCACCCATAATACTGCAAGCCTCCACTTTAAGGAGTCAGCAAGTTCAGCGAGCATGTAAAATACCGCAAAGTACATGCAATACTTCAGCCATTCCAGAATTGCCTGGCGAAGTGCCACTGCTGCAAATATTGATATAAAATAGACAATTATAAATGCCAAAGCAGCATAATCAAGAGGTGTCTTTAGAAATCTGCCATCACCCTTGAGATACTTGTATATCCAGAATACTACAAAAGTGCTCAATACAAATATTATTGCAGGAATTTGCTCCAGTTCAAAAAATAATCCTCTTACGTACGGAGGGTAGAATAAAATTATTGAAAGTGCTATAAAAAGTCCAAGTTTCAGCCCGGAAAGCACCTTGTCCGGTACCTGTGGCTTGTTTCCTTTTTTTGATTTCTTATTTTTCTTATGTGATTGTTTTGCCTTCATAATACCCCCTAAACTGATATTCTTTTATCATTCTTCATTTTTCAATTACAACAGTTGCCATCCCATAATCTTCGATAATTGCTTGTTATGTTTGAAACTTACTTGTCATGACGTATATAGTCATTGAGAGCGATGCTCTACCTTGTGTTCATTGTTAATTTGCCATATACGGCTGTACTAACCTTTTCTCTTTGCTCTGCACCGCTTCTTGTCCAGTATTCCTTAAAGAATGCTGCAAAGACACCAATCATAAGCCCTAAGACCGTGGCTATTGCCAGATACAATGTTTTCTTTGGTTCTACAGGTTTAACAGGCGGTATTGCCTTCGATAATACAATTATACTTGTTTCACCTACATCTGCGGATTTCTTTATCATTGCTTCCTTATACTTCTGCTGATATGCATTATACGTCTGCCTTACCAGCTCCACTTCATGATTTAGTATTTCATATTCCTGCTGTTTTTCAGCATATTCCGTTTGAAGAGTTTCTATCTCTTTCTGGAGTGAGGCAATTTGATTTTCTATGTTTATTCTTTGCGCTGACAATGTGGCAAGCTCTACTAAAATTTCATTTACTTTCTTTGACGCTTCCACATATGCTTCATTTATCTCTTCATTTGATAGCTTTAACCCTGCTATCTCTTCTGTTTTCAATCCCGAATTATCTTTTATTACATCAGAAAGGAGTTCATCATCCGCCAGGGTCTTATTTGTAACAATAGTCGCAGGAGTAGTATCAAGTATGCTTTTTGCAGTGGCAAGTGCTGATGCAGCAGCCTTCTCTTCAATACGTATCCTGGCAACTTCCGTCTTAAATTCCGTAAGCTGCGCAAGTTTGGATTCTAACTCCTGTCTCAGCTCTTCAGGTCCTCTTGGCTGAGAAAGAAACGTCTTCAGTTCTTTCATAGCTCTGTCAAGATTCTCCTTTTCCTTTTCAACCTGGGATTTTATAAACCTGGCGGAATTTTCTACCTGATTTCTGTTTGTGTCGCTGACAAAGCTTGAAAATCTTTCGCTTATGAGATTTGCAACTTTTGCTGCAACCTCAGGATCTGTATCCCTTACCGATACGTTTAACAGATTGGTATTATTTATTATGCTTACAGTTATTTTATTGGATATTTCCGCAAGGGACTTACCATTCCAACCCATTTCTGTCCGTATGTAGTCAAGTATGACAGGAGCTTTGACTTGCTCCTTATATGTGTCAATAGTCATAATAGGATATTTTGACAGTGATTCTACTAAATTAAAAAATCTGTTTCCCTCCGTATCTACAGATACTGAGTCAGTAATTGGTGAAATCATCAGCATGGTTTTAGCCTCATAGACAGGATCCATGATAAAAAAAGTCACTATAACGCTCGCCATCATACAAACTATTGTTATAGCAGCTATCATCCATTTTTCTTTTAATATAGTTTCGATTAATTCCCTTAAACTAATTTCCTCCAAAATGATCACCCTTTTTAATTTTCTTTAGTATCCATACCCATTATCGTAATTTTCTTCTGGAATACTTAGTTATGAATCAGTATTTATGAAACATTATTAAATATATAAATACGTCGAAACTATTTATTATTAGGACAAAATAATATGTGAAATACTAGGACAAAAAAATACCTACTTATTAGTTTAGTGCTTTATACGCTTGTCCAAAATGTGAATTATACAGGTTGGAGTACATTAATTCCTAACTCGACAACTCTGGGCTCTCCCATGAAATTCAGCATTACCTGTGCTCTGCCTTTTCTTTGGTTAATCCTCAATATACGGCCTTCCATTGAAACAAGAGGTCCGTCCACTACAATAACTTTTCCGTCTTCCACTAACACATCTGAAAAACCTATAATTTCACTATTGCTTATCAGCCTGCTTATAACTTCCATCTCATACGGCTCTATCCTGGCGGGTTCACGGCCACTACACAATAATTTGAACAATCCGGGTACATTTTTAAATCCGTAATAATCTTCAATATTTATTTCTCCATTTACCAGCACATAACCAGGAAACAGAGGTCTTATAACGTATGACCACACTCCGCCTTTTCTCTCTTTCAGCTTTCGCCTGGGTACAATTATTCTGTATTTGTCTTCAAACTTATATTCAAGCCTTTCCTTTACTTTATTTTCCTGGCCTGATTTTACAAATAATGCATACCAGTTACTGTTATAAACAATTTTCTCCATTATGTCTCACATGCTCTTTCCGTCAGTATATAACAATTTTTTAATTTCAACTTAGTTTATTTTTTTAATTTCAACATAATATGTTCAGTATAATTCATTTAGTTTTAGTATCACATTGTATTGACCGTATTATCGTATGTATTGCCATATGTATTCTTATATGTATTGCTAATTGTATTGCTAATTGTATTGCTATATGTATTGTCATATGTACTGCTTACATTCTATATGCATTGTCATATGTACTGCTTGCATGCTATATGTATTGCTATATCTATTCTCATATATAAATATACGAGCATTAACTGAAGCAAAATTGTATGGCATTAAGCCGTAAACTGTATTTAAATTCTATTAAACTATACCTGTACTGTCAAATTATACAAAAGGTCAAATAAGGACCTTAACTGCAATAATGCAGCCAATACTGCCATATCATAAAAGTTTCTTTGATTATTGTCATTTTAGGAGGCCTGTCCCAACTTTAGACGCATTACAAAAAATGTCGGTGCACCGGTTTTTTTAACTTTCTGCATCCCAACATTTAATATAGAGCCAAAAAAACAAAACCAGCGACTAATCAGAAGACTACTCGCCGGAAAAACATGTCGATATTTAATTCTACTTGGGCTCACCCCAACTTTTTTACATAGAACCCAACTATTGACACGGAGCCAATATAAAAGAGACCGGGATTATTCCCGGTCTCCCCTATTTAAGTTTAATTATTAGTCAGTTACTACTACCTTGAAGGAAATTGACTTACCAGTCTTAGTAATAGCTATTACATTGAATGTGTCACCAGCTACAACGTTGCTGAGAGCTTTACCATCAGTTACGTTGCTTTCCTTAATGTAGGAGTAATCTGATGCACTTTCGGATACTTCTTTACCGTACTGGTCTATAGTCTTAACAGCATCTATAACGAGTGTTGTAAGACCATTTGCTTTCTTAATTTCAGTTGCTGAAACTGATACTAAGTTGTCGCCTTCCTTAGTAGCTATACCGTTAGTAACAAGTTCAACTGCATCAATCTTAGGAGCATCCTTGCTTATAGTAATGTTCTTAGTAAGAACAATAGGTTCGTTTTCTGCAAATACATTCACTATAACAGGAACTTCCTTAGTTGAAGAACCATCTGCGTAATCATTTCTTGCAGCTGAGTATACTTTATTTGTTGTGCTGTTATATCCTACAAACTCATCATTTATAACTACACTGTAGTATGAAGTAGGTATAACAACCTTGGATCCGTCTGACATTACGCCGTTAACTTTTACTTCAACTTCGTATTTGCCAGCTTCACCATAGTTAGTGTTTTCATAAGTCTTACCAAGGTCAGCAAGTTCGTATGAAGCAATGTCAGCTTTTTCTACTACTTTTGCAGTAAATGTGTAGCTGCTGTTCTTAACTACTTCGCCTTGAGCATCTTTCAGCTTCAATGTGATAGTTGCAGAACCTTTTGCTACTCCATTGAATACTACACCATCGCTATCAATGTCTGCAGCATCTGCGTTGCTATCAAGTGATACTTTAGCTTTATCTGATGTTTCAACACTAATCTTGTATCCAGTAAAGTCGCCTAAATCAACTTTTCTGCCATACTGGTCGTTTATAACAACATCGTCAGCTTCCAATGTTGCTGCAGCACCTACAGCATATACCTTGCTGAAATCGCCTATACCTGCAACTACTGAAGGAACAGCAGGTTTCTTAGCGTTAATTGTAAGAGTTACGAATTTCTGTGTTCCAGTGATAGCAGTTATTAAGATAGTGCCTTCATCCGGATTAGTTCTCTTATCGCTGAGTATTAATTCATCTTTACCTGTTACATAGTTCTTCACGAACTTAATTTCTATGTCAGATGATGTGTTGAAAGTAACTTTGCCATCGAGATTGCTGGTCATTTCGTTACCAAACTGGTCGAGAGCTGTATATTCTATCTTAACATCTTTGTCTCCTGCAGCAAACAGTGAAGGAGCAACCATCTTGAATTCGTCAACTTTTGAAGCTTCAGCTACTACAACATCGAAAGTAGCTCTCTTACCATTAGCCAGTGACATTACACTGATTTGTGAAGTACCAGCTGCATAACCATTTGCGTCATAAGGTATAACTTTCAGTACAACCTTATTGTCGCCTTCTGTTACGAGGTTAGGAGTGTAAGTTACTCTTCCTGAACCATCAACAATTCTTTCTACTGTTGCAACAGAAGGATTTGAAATAGATACTGACAAGTCTTCTTCTACTACGTCAGGATCTTCCATTACATTACCGTATTGGTCTTTTGCTTCAACTACGATGTAGAAGTTTGCAGTTTTGCCTGCAACTAATTCCTCATCGTCAGGATTGTATATCTTAGTTAAAGCAACTTGAGCTACTCTTGCTTCTGAACCAACTGTTAATTGTCCATTAGCAAATACCTGTGTAGCCTGGTGAATAATGTTTACATTTATCTTATCACCAACACTGAAGTCAGAAGTATTTGTTACTGTAGCAGTACCACCGGATACAGGATTTGTTATGTTACCTTTTCCAGGATATACATATACTGCTTCATCGTCTGAAATATCTTCACCATACTGGTTCAATACTTTATAACCAATTGTAATTTCATTGGTTTTTCCTCTTACCAATGGAGCTGTGTCACTTGTAAATTCGATCTTTGCTACTTTTTCATCTTCTACGTCTACTGACAATGTGACATCTTCTCCAAGGCCCTTAACAGTAATATCATAAGTGCCTTCTGTAAGCTGTGATGCCATCTCTAATTCAGCTGACTTCTTGTTTTCAGCGAAAGTAACTGTTTTGATGTTGGCAACAGCGCTTCCCTTCTTAACTGAGAAGCTAACCTTGTTTTCATCAACAGCAGTACCGAAAGAAACTGTGAATTTCTTTGCTCCTGTAGCTTCTGCAGAAACTTCTACCTCTTCAATGAGGCCAACTTCTACAGCAAGATCTTCATCGATAACGCCAGCGTCGATGAGTTTCTCTACCAGAGTTTTACCGTCTTTGCATGTAGCAAGGAGTGCTTCAACAGTTATCTCAGCAACATCATTAGCTGTGAGATAAGTTTTGTTCTCAAAATCTGCAGCACTTGCAAGACCTTTTTCTGCTGCGAATTCAAGTACGTCAGCCCATTCGAAATCTTCGCCCTGCTCATAACCCAAAGCAACGAGCATTACTTTGAAGTATTCCTGAGCTTCTACTTTCTTGAGAGGCATAAAATTGCCTTCAGATCCAACAAATCCGAGATCTGGATTAGCATAAAGGTAAGCCAGAACAGCTCTTCCTTCAGCATACTTGATCTCATCAGCGTCGGCAAAATTGTCAGTACCTTCGAATGCATTAGCCTCTGCTTCAAGGCCACGCAGTCTAAGGAACATAATTGCCATCTGATGTCTTGTTAATTCAGTTGCCAGATATTCATCTGTAACTTCTCCAGTTGTGCCTTTGAGCATTCCAAGTGCTTCGCAAATTTTAGCAGCAGTCTTGGTCTCAGCGGCAAATGCAGGAACCATCAGTGTTGCAAGCATAGCAACTGTAATGATTACTGCTAAAAGCTTCTTGAGATTCCTCATACTCTCAAATCCTCCTCTAGATTTTTTGGGGAACAGGCTATTTCTATTTTATTATATTAGAGTCGAGCTACGCCTATCCCCTTGATCAATAGCCCAACCTTTATACCAATTTGCTCAAAGCGGAAATAAAATACCCGCCTTGAATTCAAATTGATTATATCACCGCCATTTTTACCAGTCAACATATCAAAGCCAAGTGTAAAGAAACTGTAACAGAATTGAAATAAAGCATGTCTGCTACCTCTTTTTTATACCCGATACGCTCACAGGTATAATGGCGATTGATAACAGTAATACGCTGCTTAATCCATGGGGAAAGTTAACCACAATAGCAGGGAAATATAAATACAAACTATGTAACAAAACTTGAATATGTAATGTATTAACTTCTTTCCCCCAGATTTTAGCAATAAAATTATACCATGTAAATCCTGTTATTTCAATGGTTTTGTACAGGCTAAATATACGGCATTTTGCATAATTTCTGATTAAAAAGAAAAGCCGGCACATAAATGCCGGCTTTTCTTACGCTGTAAGAGGATGTTACTTCGAGCCGATGCTCCTTTCTGCTATTTCTATAGCCTTCTTCACTATATTTCCGCAGTCCCTTGATGTTACGGAGCCCCAGCCTTCAGTTCTTACCGTTTCGTAGACTCCCAGTTCCTTTGCAATCTCAGCCTTCAATGCTTCTGACATTAAACTTCCACGTCTACTCACAGTGATTCCTCCTTTTTTGAAGGTAGGTTTTACCCTCCTTCATTTTTTTCGCGCATACATATTATCTGCTTTTTATAAAATTTAATACTCAATTGCCATTCAAGGTTACATTTTTTAAGTTATGTTAATATACTGTTAATAGTCAATATACTAATTTTGCTAACCATAGTTTATAACAGATAGGTGGTGTATTATGCCTTTTTCAGCAAGAGAACTTTTTGCACGCATGATAAAGTGTGAAGCAGGCGGCGAAGGCGAAAACGGAATGAAAGCTGTGGCAACGGTAATAATGAACAGAGTTCATATTCCCTACGGCGAATATCAGAGGATCTGCCAGGGAGACTTAAGAAGTGTTTTGGAACAGCCATATCAATTTACGTGTATGATGCCAACCGTTTATGGTGAAGTAAATCCACAGACCGTATGGAGTTGTTCGCCTGAGCAAATTCACTATGATATAGCAGACTGGGCTTTAGCCGGCAACCAGCTTTCAGGTGCGGCTGATTGTTTGTGGTACTATAATCCGTATAGTCCTACATGCGAAAATTATTTCCCCCGTAATCGTACGGGTAGCTTTTTCAATAGAATAAACCAGCACTGCTTCTACCAGCCTACACCTTTATATGAACAAACATAATGGCCGACTGTTATGGAAGTTATTTATTAATAGCTCATTAATATAGCTCTTTAGTATAAGCAATATAAGCTCATTAATATGGCTCAAGTAAATTTTACTCAATGATTAGTATATAAAATAAATATTTAATGAAAGGTGGTGAATGCCGTCATTGTAAAACTTAATACGGACAACTTTATTTGCAATAGTTTTACATGACGGTTGTTATATGCTGTCATCAAATTCAAATTGCGGTAATCCGATCCATGATCCAGTTTCATCTTATGAAACATACAGACAAAATAACCAGCTTCCTTTTCAACAGCCTCAAATTCAGCAGCCTCAGCTTGAGATGCCTACAGGGATGCCTACAGGCCCGTCCCCGATACCTTTAAGCAGTGTAGTACAATCGCAGGCGCCGCAAATGCAGGCACCCTCTGCCCAGCCTACTCCTCAGACACTTACGAGTACCATGTATATACCAGGGTTCCTCAGAACTCAAATTGGCAGATTAGTAAGGGTGGAATTTCTGATTGGTTCAAACGGTCCCTTGGTTGACCGCACCGGCATTCTTCTGGGTGTAGGGGTAAGCTATATTTTGCTCAGACCGGTTAATTCTGATGACATTATGTTATGCGATCTTTTCTCAATAAAATTTGTTGAAATTATATTATAATTGCTTTTTAAAATGCTTTTTATAAATATTTTGATGAAACATTGCTCAAAACAAAAGCAATATAAAAATTAAATATCATATAAAACAACATATAAATAAAATGTTATATAAATAAAAAACATATAGAATAAAATAATATAAAAATATCATACAAAATGAAGATATATAAATATGCATTATATTAAATATACATCATATAAAACATACATCATATAAAATATATATCACACATAAAAATAATATCATTCCAAGCAAAGGTCACATTATTAGGAATGCATGCGAAATATGGGGACATTATGTCCCCATATAACTGTTCAACCAAATTCTACTCAAACTGTTTATATGACATTCTGTTTTTCCAATTCTATTTCTTCTCCAACTGTTCAGGTTTTGCAGGTCTTGATATTTCTGACAGAGCTTCAGAAGCTTCCATATCAAAACGAGTATCTGCTGCTACGTCTCCCAGAGCAACTATACCTACAAGCATATTATTTTCCACAACCGGGAGCCTGCGTACCTGCTGTTTTGCCATTATTTCGGAGACGTCTTTAACATCCATATCCGGAGTTGCTGTAACAACCTGTGAAGTCATAACATCTTTTACAGTTGTGGACTGTGGATTATTTCCATGAGCAACATTTCTTACTACAATATCTCTGTCGGTTACAATTCCTACAACGCCGTTCTGGTCGCAAACGGGTATAGATCCAACGTTATGCTTTTGCATGAGCCTTGCTGCATCAACTACAGTTGACATAGGATTTACATAAGCAACATTTTTGGTCATTATATCTTTTACTTTCATTAATGTATCCTCCTTTGTCGCTTATTCATATTTAGTTTGTCCACAGTTTTTTATTATAAACAGACAGCTGTTGCACAGGGCAGTACATAATTCTTATTCATATAACATTTTGAATCAATGTAATATTTTAAAAATGTAATATTTCTAAAATGAATTTATGAATAATGTTTTTATCCACATAGCCCGCCAATTTTTATGAAGTTTTCCACAGATCATTAACAAAAGGTGAATAATAACAAATAAATGGGTTAAACTACATATACACGAACTTATTACCACAATTAGCCACTGCTGTCTGCCCGTGAAATTATATATACATTAATTATGAAACAAAATGCTATCTTATATTAATGAAGTAATATATGTGGCGTCATGTAAATGAAGGTAATATATGTGAAACTATATATTTGAAACTATATATTTGAAACTATATATTTGAAGTTACATACATGCGAATTTTATATAAGAATTTATATAATTTGAACGAAGATTATCCACTCCTGAGGAAATAAATTCACCGCCGAATCCACAAGCTTGTGGATAATTGTTCGAGGAGGTGATCGCTGCAGCCCTTTATTTATGCGGCTTTGCAAATTATCGTTTATGTAAATCCACAGGAGGTTAAAATAATGTGGATAATTTTAAAACTTATCCACAAGACGTCATTACAACTTATCAACATAATATATTAATAATGTTATTATTTTGAACAGTGTTTTCTGATGAAGGGTGTTATCTGAGTTACCTTTTATTGTTTTTGGTGCTTTACACTGCGCTTGCCGCTTATTGTGTCAAAAAACGCATATCCGGCAGGTGATACAATAAAAAGTGCAAGAAGCACTCCAACAATACCGGCCATTGCAAACATTTTCTGTTCATTATATATAAGAAGAAAATTCACAACCACCCAAATGCATAAGTTAACTATTGATATTATTTTCAGCCTTTTTCTTTTAACGGGGTTAACAATTGGTTTGTATGGTGTATCTGAAGGGGCATATTTTATCAATACAAACAGAGCCATGAAAAAATCTGCAACAGTCAGGATTGATAAAACCAAAGTGCTTAGCTGGGGACCTGCATATTTGGTAATAAACCCCGCGCCAATAAAAAGAATAAGAGAAGTAACAAGACATTTGTCAAACTTGTCCATGTGATACCCGCCTGCAACCGTTCTTATAAAGCCAAAGAATAACAAAGTAGCTATTACAGGTATCAGCACTCCGGTTATGTATGACACAACCAGGAATATAATTGCCTTAACTATTCCTCCAATCATTATCTGAAAACCATAATAATATATCCTCTTTTGCTGATGGCTTTCATTCAATTGCTTAGTAAGGAAATCTGCACATTTATATGACCAAGCATCAATAAACCTCACCGCGCTAACCCCTTTTCAAATATGTTATAAATATAATAATGTAGCATTTAATATTAAGTAATATTACATTTGATTTATAATTTACAGCTCCTGCTTCTTTTACATCAGTATTTATAGTAAAACTCGACTTAATAATAAAATATACAATATGTTTGATAATGCCAAATTGTTAATGCAAAACCGTTTTTTATATTATTTCATATTATATAACATTTTTACTGATTTTCCAACTTTATTAAATATCATTTTTAGTACATCATGCAAGTATATAATAAAAAGGAAAAATAATGATGGCTTTTTCCACAATAATGATTTCAAATAAGCATTTTTTTAACAAAAACGACAAAACCCTGTGCTATTCGCACAGGGCTCTGATATAATTCTGGCAGAGACCTACTTTCCCGGGCCGTCTCCAGCCAAGTATCATCGGCACTGAGAAGCTTAACTTCCGTGTTCGGGATGGGAACGGGTGTGTCCTTCTC
>DUMB01000077.1 GCA_012840085.1 Clostridiaceae bacterium | reverse complement strand
TAGAGGCTCGTTGTCAAGGGAACCGTGGAATAAATGCGGTAAGTAGGCTCAAGCTAAGCATAAAAATATTGACAAATTCTTACTGCAAGGAAAATGAAAAATTTGCCCACGAATACTTGACACAAACTTAATCACATGAATTGTTGTTCATATTTGCACAATATAGTATAATGTAAAAGATATATTATAGGATGTATATTGGATACATACCAATAGCCAGGTACTATAATTAATCGGAGACGAGTAAAATGACAAAAAAAGTGGATAATGAAAATATAATTTCAAGACAGGGATATAGAAATACAAAATCAAGGGCAGCTGTTGTGGAAATATTGGAAAATGCTGAAATACCGCTTTCAGCTGAAGACATATATTTGCGCATGAAAGAATCCGGACGGTCTGCAAGCCTCTCAACAGTATACAGGATACTGGAGCTTATGGAGAATAACAGGCTTGTGGAGAGAACATCTGTCAATAATAATAAAGCTATGTTTACACTGGTGAGAAGCGGTCATAAACACCACCTGATATGCACAAGTTGTCACAAAATGGTGGCTTTAGGTGGTTGTCCGCTTAAAGGGCTTGAAAGTGATATCAGCAGGGAAACACAATTTGATATAACAGGTCACAGGCTTGAAGTTTATGGTATATGTCCTGAATGCAGGAAAAGATGACAAAGAAAGTGTTGTTAGCACTCTCGTAAAGAGAGTGCTAATTTTTCCTTGACAAGCAATTTATCAAGGTTGTAATATATATGTATGGCTGAAAACAGATAAAATACTTTATTTTACCAAACAATATCAAAACATTTGTAAAAGGAAGGATTGGAAATGGTTGCTGAAAGAGGTAATATTTCTATTCATACCGAGAACATTTTACCTATAATTAAGAAATGGCTTTATTCAGACAAGGATATTTTTATCAGGGAGCTGGTTTCCAACTCCAGTGATGCCATAAATAAGTTTACAAAGCTTGTATCAATAGGTGAAGCCAAGGCGGACAATGATACCAAGTATTATATAAAGGTAGTGGTAGATAAAGACACCAGAATCATTAAGGTTATTGATAATGGTATTGGGATGACTGGAGATGAAGTAAAGAAGTATATAAATCAGATAGCTTTTTCCGGAGCGCAAGATTTTATTGAAAAATATAAAGATAAATTTGATCAGGGAAATCAAATAATAGGACACTTTGGCCTTGGTTTTTATTCTGCATTCATGGTAGCTGACAAAGTTCAGATTGATACCCTTTCATGGAAAGAAGGCGCAGAAGCAGTAAGATGGATAAGCTCCGGTGGTACTGAATACGAGATGGATGTTTCTGACCGCACAGAGCGTGGAACGACAGTTACCCTTTACATATCAGAAGACAGTGTTGAATTTTTGGAAGAATACAAGTTAAGGCAGATACTGCTCAAGTACTGTTCTTTCATACCCTATGAAGTATATTTGGAAAATGCAGAAAAAAATAAGAAACAGGGTGATAAAAATGAAACGGGCCGGGAAGAGGCAAAACCTCTGAACGATACAAACCCGCTTTGGCTCAAGAATCCAAAAGATTGTACAGATGAGGAATATAAGGAGTTCTATAAAAAAGTATTTTTTGATTTCGAAGATCCTCTGTTCTGGATACATTTGAACATGGATTATCCCTTTAACCTGAAAGGGATACTGTATTTTCCTAAATTGAAGCATGAATTTGACACAATGGAAGGCCAGATAAAGCTGTACTGCAATCAGGTTTTTGTTGCTGACAATATAAAGGAAGTAATACCTGAATTTCTGATGCTGTTAAAAGGAACTATTGATTGTCCGGACCTTCCTCTTAATGTATCACGCAGTTTCCTGCAAAATGACGGCTACGTAAAAAAAATATCAAACCATATTACAAAGAAAGTTGCCGATAAACTAATATCCCTGTTTGAAAATGAGAAGGAGAATTACAATAAGTACTGGGATGACATAAATCCTTTTGTCAAGTATGGTTGTATCCGTGAGCAAAAGTTTTATGACAGGGTAAAGGATATAATTATATTCAAAACCATAAATGGTGAATATGTTACTTTAAAGGATTATCTGGAACGCTGTAAGGACAAGCATAAAGATGTGGTGTATTATGTTACTGATGAAAGGCAGCAAGCCCAATATATAAAATTCTTCAAAGATAATAATATTGATGCGGTGCTGCTTAATACCCTCATTGATACACACTTTATACAGTTCCTCGAAATTAATCAGAGCGGTATTAAGTTTAGCAGGGTTGATTCTGATTTGTCCGACGGTATGAAAGATTCCAGCAAAGAAGGACAAAAGGCAAATGCTGAAGAAGATAAAGAGCTGGAGAAGCTTTTCAAGGAAGCCATGGGCGATGAAAAGCTGAAAATAAAGGTCGAGGCTCTTAAAATGGCAACCGTGCCCGGAATAATACTTCTTGCTGAAGAATCAAGAAGAATGCAGGATATGAGCAGAATGTTCGGCAGAAGTGATATGGCCAATATGTTCCCAAAAGAAGAGACATTAGTACTGAACAGAAACAACAGCATTATAAAATCCTTGCTTAAGCTTTACAAGAATGGGAATAAAAAAGATAATGTACAAATGATATGCCAGCACATCTATGATCTGGCTGTTATGAGCCACAAGCAGCTTGAGCCTGAGATGATGACCAGGTTTATCGAAAGAAGCAATAAGCTGCTTGATAAGCTGATGGAGACTGAGGTTGCAGGTTGAACGTATTCTGCGAAAACAAGGCAAACTTAGAGAAACAAGACAAAGCTAAAGAGAAATAAAGTATGGTTAAAGTAGTATCGGCTTACTTAATAGTGTCAGCTCGGCTAAATAATGTCAGCACAATTAATTAATTTCAGCTCAGTTAACGGAAAAAAAGAGTGGTGCATGCAGCATCACTCTTATATTTATTACTCTTGTATCGATTTTTGTATTAAATTTTTTATCTTATTAAATTATGAATTTAACCTTGTATTTAATTGCGTTAAACCTTGGATTTACTTTATTAACTTACAGTATTGATATTGTATTAGCTTATTGCATTAATCTATTGCATTAATCTATTGCATTACTTAATTGTATTAGTTTATTTTTGTATCAATCTATTCCATTGATTTATTGTATAAATTTAATCTTATTTGCCCGTGTTTTTATCCTGTTCTCTGATTTGCACCCTTCTGATTTTTCCGCTGATTGTTTTGGGAAGCTCATCCACAAATTCAATAATCCTCGGATATTTGTATGGTGCTGTAACTTTTTTAACATGATTTTGAAGCTCTTTAACCAGCTCTTCACTTGGTTTATAATTCTTTGTCAATACAACTGTAGCTTTTACAACCTGTCCCCTTACCGGGTCGGGTACTCCTGTTATAGCACATTCCAATACGGCTGGATGCTCGATAAGAGCGCTTTCCACTTCAAAGGGTCCGATTTTGTAACCTGAACTCTTTATAACGTCATCGGCTCTTCCGACAAACCAAAAATACCCGTCTTCATCTTTCCATGCCATGTCTCCGGTATGGTACATACCGTCATGCCATACATTCTTTGTGACGTCTTCTCTTCTGTAATAGCCTTCAAACATTCCGACAGGTTTTCTCTTGTCGGTCCTTACTACTATTTGGCCCTTTTCACCAACTTCACAGGATTCGCCGTTTTCATTTACTATATCAATATCATAGCCTGGGGAAGGTTTGCCCATTGAACCAGGCCTGGGTTCCATCCAGTGGAATGTTCCAATTGTAACGGTCAGCTCTGTCTGGCCAAATGCTTCATACAGCTTCAGACCTGTTGCTTTGAGGAATTGGTTGTAAACCTCAGGATTCAGTGGCTCACCTGCAATAGAGCAGTGTTTCAGGTGCGACAAATCAAATTTTGTAAGGTCTTCCTTGATAAAGAACCTGTAAATAGTCGGAGGTGCACAGAATGTTGTAACCTTGTGCTTGACTATTACATCAAGAAGTTCTTTTGGAACAAACTTGTCATAGTCGTATACAAATACAGCACTTCCTGCTATCCACTGTCCATAAATTTTTCCCCAGACAGCTTTTGCCCAACCGGTATCAGCCACTGTGAGGTGAAGTCCGCCATCTATTACATTTTGCCAGTATTTGGCTGTAACAATGTGGCCAAGAGGATATACGAAATTATGCTGAACCATCTTTGGCATTCCGGTTGTACCGGATGTAAAGTAAAGGAGTGAAATATCATTGTTTGTGGTAGCTTCAGCTCCAACCGGACGGACAAAATTATCTGATGCCTTTTCCAGTTCCTTGTTAAAGTCATACCAGCCGTCACGCGAGCCTCCAACAAGTGCTTTGCACTGGATGGTCGGTGATTCGGGAAGGGCGTCTTCAATGTGCTTTATAACCTCATCTTCTGCTACACTCACAATCATTTTAATATCTGCAGCGTTATTTCTATAGATAATGTCTTTGGCTGTAAGAAGATGAGTTGCGGGTATGCAGATTGCTCCAATCTTATGTAGGGCAAGCAGGCAGAACCAGAATTCATATCGCCTTTTCAGTATGAGCATTACAGGGTCGCCTTTTTTAATGCCCACACTTTTGAAAAAGTTTGCAGCCTTATCGGTGTAATATCTTATCTCTGAGAAAGTAAAAGTTCTTTCGTCTCCTTTTTCATTACACCATACCATGGCAGTCTGGTCAGGTGCCATCTTTGCCATTTCATCGACAATATCATATGCAAAGTTAAAATTTTCAGGAATGTTGATTTTAAAGTTTTCTACAAAGTCCTCATATGAATCGAATTCAACACGGGGAAGAAACTTATCCAGCATGTTCATAGAATTCTACCTCTCTCTACCTAAAAGTATCATTTTCAATAGTATAAGTTAAAAAACGAGCACATAAACTCTTAACACGACATTTCTGCTATAGAAATGCGTGCAAAATAAGTTGGGTTAATGATTTGATTTATTTCAGTTAATTATTTATTTCACGTCAGTGTTTTAATCTAAGTCAATGTTTTAATCCAGGTTAAAGTATTATAGCAAGAAATTTAGCAGTCTTGTTGTTCAATGCTCTCATACCGTGAGGATAGCCTGAGTCAAAAAACAGGGAGTCACCCTCGTTTAGAATCAATTCGTATCCGTTAATATAAAGTTTAATGGAACCTTCAAGGACATAATTAAATTCCTGGCCGGGATGCGAATTGTAATTTACCGGTTCATTTTCCGGCTTTGGCTCAACAGTTACCAGGAAAGGCTCCGCCTTTTTGTGTTTAAAGTTGAAAGCAAGGTTTTCATATTTGTAGTCCTTTCTTCTGTCAACTCCTACACCTTTACCCTTCCTGACAAGAGCATAAGTCTGGAGAGTTGGGTCTTCACCTGTCAATATGACAGAAAGCTCCACATTAAACTTGCTTGCAACCTGATATAAAAAGCTTACAGGAATATCTACATTTCCGCTTTCATACTCTGCATATTCTTCAGGAGTAATATTAAACTCTTTTGCAAGGGCATCGATAGATAATCCTGAAATTTCTCTCAATTCTTTTATCCTTTGCGCTATTTGTCTTATTTGCTCCGACATATTATCATCCTTTCATATTAACTGCCATGTCTGGGCTTAACCTGGCGTATGCTTGCTGTGGAAACATGCATTTGCAAATAATATTCAGCCTTCGCTTTATATTCCTTCATGCTGCGGCTTTCGGGAATGAATCCCGCGGGACCGCAACAGAAGAACTAATATTAGGAGGACAATGGCAATTAATCGATTTTGAACAAATATTATGAATTATAATAGCACAGCTAAATTGTAAAATAAAGTATCCTTAATATATACAATGAAATTGGATAATATAGCGTAAAAAAAATTAATGTTTTATGTTTTTTTATACAGCAGATTTACAAATGCCTCTGCTGCACGGGAAAGAGGAACATTTTTCACTGAAGCTATGCCAAGTTTGCGCTTTGGAAGTTTATCCAGCAACTTAACTTCGAAGAGTTCACCTTTTTTAAATGCCGTTAACGCACTTTCCTTCAGCACGTGAGCAATGCCTGCACCTATTCGGGCAAATTCCACCAACAGTTCAATGCTTTCAAACTCTAATTCAGGTTTTACTGAAAGTCCCCTCTCAAGAAGGAAATAGTCTAAATTGCGCCTGGTCGCACTTTCTCTCTGAAGTAAAAGGAGTGGGTATTCCATCAATTCAGACAGACCAACTTTTCTTCCTCTGAGTTGAGAGAATTTATCTGAAGCTGCAAAAACGTCTTCCACTTCTATGAAATCTATAACATTAATATTATTGTCAACAATAGGCAAAGTGGGAATTCCCACTTCTATTACACCGTTTTTAAGCAAGTCAATAATCTGTGAAGATGTCCTGTTTATTACCTGAACCTTTACTCCCGGATACTTGTTCATGAATTCACGCAGATAAGGAATAAGAAAATACCTGCAGATAGTGTCACCGGCACCGATCCTTATTTCTCCGGATTTTAGGTTCTGTATTTCCATAAGTTTAGATTCGCCGGATTTTATAAGGTTATATGCTTTTTCTATGTGCTTGAAAAGAAGTTCGCCCTCAGGTGTGAGACTCACATTCCGGGATTTTCTGTAGAACAGTCTTGTTCCAGTCTTATCTTCAAGGTTTCTTATCGCCTGGCTGACTGCAGATTGGGATATAAATAACTTTTTACCGGCCTCCGAAAAGTTTTTGTATTTTCCTGCAAAATAAAATATTCTGTAAAGTTCAAAATTTATATCCATAAGTACCCCTTATATTTATTATTAATAACATTAATTTTACTAATATATTATATCATAGTATAATAAATGTGTTAATAAATCATTTGATAGTATCAAATAGCTTAACTTGTTGCGCCAGGCAATGAAATGGCATTGTGGAGATCCTTGGAGCTGGTTTTATCAGCTCTTAAGCTCGAAACTCCTTCTATTAAAAAACAAGCACAACAAGTTAGATTATAAAAAAGCAAAGTGGGAATCAGGAGGGCGGAAAAATGGGCAACAAGGTTAGAAGAATATACGTCGAAAAGAAAAAGGGATTTGATGTCGAAGCTGCAGGTTTATTTCATGACCTTAAGTACAACCTCGGCATTGAAAACTTAAAAGCAGTGAGAATAATACAAAGATATGACATAGAAGGAATTTCTGATGAAGAATACGAGAAGTCAAAAAGAACGATTTTTTCAGAACCGCCTGTAGATGTGGTGTATGATGAATATATAGATCTGGATAAAAATGACAGAGTATTTGCTATAGAATACCTGCCGGGACAATATGACCAGAGAGCGGATTCTGCGTCACAGTGCGTTCAGATACTTACCCAGGGTGAAAGGCCTGAGATTTCAGCAGCGAAGCTTATAGTCCTGAAAGGTGATATATCCGATGCAGAATATGAGAAAATAAAAAAATATTGTATAAACCCTGTGGAATGCCGTGAGGCTTCAATGGAAAAGCCTGAAACGCTTAAGACAAAGGTGGACATGCCTCAAAATGTCAAAATTATCGATGGCTTTGTTGACATGTCTGAAGAAGAGCTTAAATCACTTCTTCGCGACTTGGGGCTTGCCATGTCGCTGGAGGATCTGAAGTTTTGCCGCCAGTACTTCAGTGAAGAAGAGAAAAGAAATCCTACAATAACCGAAATACGCCTTATAGATACTTATTGGTCTGATCACTGCAGACACACCACCTTCCTTACAAATATAAAAGACGTGCAGATAGAGAAGGGACGTTACAGTGATGTGATTGAGGAGACTTACAACAAGTACCTTCAATCCAGGAATTTTGTCTACAGTGAAAAACAAAAGCCTATATGTCTCATGGATATTGCCACCATCGCAATGAAGGAACTGCGAAAGAGAGGCAAACTTGAAGATCTGGATGTCTCAGATGAGATAAATGCATGCAGTATAGTTGTCAATGTGGATGTTGACGGTAAAGAAGAAGAATGGCTGGTTATGTTTAAAAATGAGACCCATAACCATCCAACGGAAATTGAGCCTTTTGGTGGAGCGGCAACATGTCTGGGAGGCGCCATAAGGGACCCTCTTTCAGGAAGGGCATATGTATACCAGGCAATGCGCGTGACCGGAAGCGGAGACCCCAGAACCAGAATAGAAGATACACTTCCTGGAAAGCTGCCTCAGAGAAAGATAACTACCGGAGCTGCGGCAGGTTACAGTTCATATGGTAATCAGATTGGACTTGCAACCGGACAAGTGGCAGAGATTTATGACGAAGGATATGTTGCCAAGAGGATGGAGATAGGAGCGGTTATTGGTGCTGCACATAAAAATAATGTAGTAAGGGGCAAACCTGTTGCGGGTGATGTTATTATACTTCTTGGAGGACGCACAGGCAGAGATGGCTGCGGAGGAGCAACCGGCTCATCAAAAGAGCATACAGAGGAATCGCTGCTCACTTGCGGAGCGGAAGTTCAGAAGGGTAATCCCCCCACTGAAAGGAAAATACAGAGGTTGTTCAGAAATCCTTCTGTGAGCAGGATGATTAAAAAATGTAATGATTTTGGTGCCGGCGGTGTTTCAGTTGCGGTGGGAGAGCTGGCTGAAGGTTTGGACATCAATCTTGATGCAGTACCTAAAAAATACGAAGGCCTTGATGGAACGGAACTTGCAATATCGGAATCTCAGGAACGCATGGCGGTAGTTGTTTCAAAAGAAAACGTTGATAAATTTATACAGGCTGCAAGTGAAGAAAATCTTGAGGCCACTCCCATAGCTGTGGTTACTGGTAACAGAAGACTGAGAATGTACTGGAATAACAACGTAATTGTCGATATAAGCAGGGATTTCCTTGACACTAACGGTGCTGTGCAATATGCAAATGTAGTTGTTGCTTCTCCTGATGAAAACAAAGACTTCTTCAACGATGTGCCTCAGGAATTGAGAGAATCACTTCCTGACGTCAGGGACGCATGGCTGAAAAATCTTGAAAGGCTTAATGTATGCAGTCAGAAAGGCCTTGTAGAAATGTTTGACAGTACAATAGGCGCAGGAACTGTGTTAATGCCTTTCGGAGGCAAGTACCAACTCAGCCCTGCAGAAGGAATGGCAGCTAAAATACCTGTAATGCATGGTGATACAAAAACAGGCACAATAATGAGTTTCGGATATAATCCGGATATTGCAAAATGGAGTCCTTTCCATGGTGCTGTATATGCAATAGTGGAAGCCCTTGCAAAGATTGCTGCCATGGGCGGAGATTATGCTAAAGCCAGACTTACACTCCAGGAGTATTTCGAAAAGCTTGGGCAGAACCCGGTAAAATGGGGGAAACCTTTCAGTGCGTTATTGGGAGCATATTACACCCAAATCATGACAGGTATTCCTGCAATAGGCGGTAAGGACAGCATGTCCGGCACATTTGAGAATATGAATGTTCCACCTACTCTTGTAGCTTTCGCAGTTGACACGATAAATGTTGAAACTGTAGTATCAACAGAATTCAAGAAAGCAGGCAGCAGAGTTGTATTAATACCGCTCAAACGTGACAATAATATGCTGCCGGATTTTGATAAGCTGCATAAAAACTTTACTCTTGTGCATAGTCTGGCGAAGTCCGGAAAGATTCTGGCTGCGTCAACAGTAAAGACCGGAGGAATAGCTGAGGCTGTTAGCAAGATGTGCTTTGGAAACGGAATAGGATTTGAATTCAGCGATACATTTACAGGCACAAGGGATGTTTCAAAACTTTTTGTACCCGACTATGGATCAATAATAATTGAAATAGATAACGATGAGGACTTTGAAAGTATTTTCGGAGACGTAGAATATATTATACTGGGCAATACATGTGAACAGCAGGCTATAACCATTGGCAACACAAAAATTGACCTTGATGAAGCGGTAAAAAGGTGGCAGCAGCCGCTGGAAGAAATATTCCCCACAAAAACGGAAGAAGTACAGCACAGCCCGGTTCAGCACAGCTATAGTGGCGGACAGATAAAGACACACAGGCCGAGTGTAAAAATAGCAAAACCAAGGATATTCATGCCTGTTTTCCCGGGCACCAATTGTGAATATGATACTGCAAAAGCCTTTGAAAGAGCCGGTGGAATTGTTGATACATTAATTGTAAGGAATTTGACTGCTAAAGATATAGAACAGACCATAGAACTTATGGTGAAGAAAATTGACAATTCGCAGATAATAATGATTCCGGGGGGATTCAGCGGCGGTGATGAGCCTGATGGTTCAGGAAAATTTATTGCTACAGCCTTTAGAAATCCTTACGTTAAAGATGCTGTTATGAGGCTGCTCAAGCAACGTGACGGATTGATGCTTGGCATATGCAACGGATTCCAGGCTCTTATCAAGCTTGGGCTTGTACCCTATGGTGAAATAAGAGATCTTAAAGAAGACAGTCCTACACTTACATTTAACACCATAGGCCGGCATGTTTCCTGCATGGTAAGGACAAAAGTAGTGTCCACTCTGTCACCGTGGCTTTGGAAGGTAAAGACGGGAGATATACATTCAATAGCTGTATCACACGGGGAAGGACGCTTTGTTGCCTCCAGGGAAGATATAGAGGCTATGGCGCGGAATGGCCAGATAGCTACACAATACGTGGATTTGGAAGGAAATGCAACATATGACATAAGGTTTAATCCAAACGGCTCTGTTGATGCAATTGAAGGAATAACAAGTCCAGATGGAAGAATTTTAGGCAAAATGGGTCATTCAGAGAGAATTGGCAGCAATGTTGCCAAGAATATCCCAGGTGAAAAGGATCAGAAGATTTTCGAAGCGGGAGTAGAGTATTTCGGATAATATGTAGAAATACAGGGTAGGAGAAAGAGAAAGACAGGGGACGGTTCTGTGTCATGCTTGACACAGAACCGTCCCTTGTCTTGTCTTGTAGAACCGCTGTTTTTCCCCCTCATATTTCCTGGAACATTATCATATTATTTTATGTAATGTTTGGATAGGGGGCATATTATGCTGAATATCAACCCAAGGCTGGAAAGATATATTTTTGATGATTTAGGGGCGGTTTATCAAATAAATCCGGAACATGTGGCCCAGAATTTAAGCAATGACGAAGAAGATAACCTCAATTATCTGGGAACATATTTTCCAAGAAGCTTTGTGGAGTCATATAGTATTTTTTTAAACCTATTCGAAAATGAGCACATCAACAGGGAATTTTCAAAGAAGCAGGTAATTAATATACTTGACATAGGCTCGGGTACAGGAGGCAATCTGGTTGGTCTGCTTCAGGTATTAAACAGCACATACAAAAGAAAGAGAATTGAGATATATTCCTTTGATGGAAACGGTATAGCCCTTGATTATCAAATGAAAATTATATGTAATATATATGAGTATTTAGACAGGAATGAAAATATTGTAAAAATTGATACTTTCCAATATAGATTTACCAATAAAGATGACATAAAAAACATTCTTGACATGGCCAGACACAGTGGAGTCTTTGACAGCTTTGATATAATACTTTCATTCAAATTTGCAAATGAGCTATATGCTGTGGACGATTTCAAAAACCGTGGAACTTTCAAGGCATTGCTGAATATTGGTGAACATTATCTGGCTGATGAGGGAATTATGGTGATTGAAGATATAACAAACAAAGTAGGTATAATAGCGCCCCAATATATATCAGTTATTATGAATAATGAATGCAGAGAATACTTTAATGAAAAAACTGATTCACGTATTGGTTTCATTTTGCCGTTATCATGTGCATTCTGGCATGATAACTGTGATTCCGATAATTGTTTCAGCAAAAAGGAGTTCATTATCCGACACAGATATAATTATAGAGATGTTTCAAAAGTAACATACAAGGTATTTGCTACAGCAGAGCTGGCTGAAAGGATTTTAAGTGATATAAATAATTGCAGCAGGTATTATTATACAATATCTGAAGACAACAGAAGTGGTCGTTTTAACTACTGTTTATGCGGAAGTTTTCTTTATGGTCAGGAATACCCGATAAATACTCCTGTTATTGACAGTTTTATTCTATAATTATAAATGAAGAAAGCTGCAATGTTTGAAAGAAAAACAAATGTTTGATATGTTAAGAAATATCGGGAGGAAGAAAATGATACTGAGCGTTAGCAGAAGAACGGATATACCGGCTTTTTACAGTGAATGGTTCTATAAGAGAATTGAAGATGAATATGTTCTGGTGAGAAATCCCATGAATTCTAAACAGGTAAGCAGAATACTGCTGACTCCCGAGCTTATTGACTGTATTGTTTTTTGGACAAAAAATCCCAGAAACCTTATGAAAGGCCTTGATAAGTTAAAAGATTATAATTACTATTTTCAGTTCACTCTCACTTCATATGATAAAACCGTTGAGGTAAATGTCCCGGAAAAAAAAGAACTGATTAATACTTTTATTGAGTTGTCACGGGAGATAGGCAGGGAAAAAGTCATATGGAGATATGATCCAATACTTTTAACAAGCAGATTCGACAAAGAGTATCATTATAAGTGGTATAGATACCTGGCAGAAAAACTGCATCCTTATACGCAAAAATGCATAATAAGCTTCGTTGATTTATATTCAAAAACAGAAAGAAATACAAAATCTCTTGGAATCATACCTTTTACTGTTGAAAGTATGAGAGAAATAGCGGAAAAATTCTCGTCCATCGCCCGGCAATACGGTATTCAGCTTGAAACCTGTTCAGAAGCAATGGATTTTTCAGAGTTCGGCATAAGACACAGTAATTGCATTGATGATGAACTGATTTCGAAAATAGTCGGAAAAAAACTCTTCATCGGCAAAGATCCAAACCAGAGAGAAATCTGTGGTTGTGTAAAAAGCATTGATATTGGGGCGTATAATACCTGTAAGCATAATTGCCTGTATTGCTATGCAAACTATAGCAGGAGTATTGTTGAAAAGAATTGCCTTCAGCATAACCCGGATTCACCTTTGTTGTTTGGAGAGCTAAAGGGAGATGAAGTGATAAAGGACAGAATTATGGAAAGTTATACGAGTTCCTCAAGGGGTACTCAACTTAGCCTTTTTGATATATGACGGAAGACACAGGTAAGTAAGACAGGGGACGGTTCCATGTCATACATGACATGGAACCGTCCCCTGTCTTACCCGTCCCCTGTCTTAACTCCTGTCACATTTTTTCCTGCATATGAGTAAATGCTTTTAAATATTATTTACTATGATAAATAATATTTAAGGAGTTTTGAAATATGAAAGTATATATTTTAAAATTCAGACATGGTTCTGTAATTATTACTCTTATTGCTGTATTAATAGCCCTAATTTCAATGATTGCCGTTGCCGGACAAAAAGTCAATGTAATTGAAGTTTTTTCAGCCTCAAGAGAATTGCCCATATATTCAGTTGACTGCTATGAGAAGAAAGCAGCAATAACTTTTGACTGCGCCTGGGGAGCAGATGACATACCTGAAATTCTTAACACATTAAAAAAAGAAAACATTAAAGCGACATTTTTCCTGGTAGGACAGTGGGCGGAAAAATATCCTGAAACCGTAAAAATGATTTTTGATGATGGTCATGATATCGGTAATCACTCATATTCACACTTTAGAATGGGTACATTGAGTGAGGAAAAAATACAAGAGGAGATAATAAAATGCAGCGAAGCTATAAAAAATATAACAGGAAGCAGTATTGATTTATTCAGAGCACCTTACGGAGACTATAACAATACGGTAATCAGAACGGCAAAAAAACTTGGATATTTTACAATACAATGGAACGTCGACAGTTTGGACTGGAAACCGGGGATTAGTGAAGAGGAAATAATTTCGCGAATAAACAGGAAAATTCAACCAGGTTCTATAATATTATTTCATAATGATACCCCTCAAACAGCAAAAATTCTTCCGGAGATTATAAATATGTTAAAAGGCCAGGGTTACAGTTTTGAACCCGTTTCCAACCTGATAATGAGGGAGAATTATTCTATTGATCATGAAGGAAGGCAAATACGGGTTAAATAGCAACTTGAAAGCTGAAAAATCGCAACAGCAATGAATACATAAAAAAAGATAAATATGTAAATTATAAAACTGTGTCCCCAAATTACAAACGGCAGTATAACTAGTATTATATGGTGAAATGAGGTTAATGGCATGCTCATAGCAGGTATTGTCGGAGGAATTGATAAAGCTCAGACAGCAGACCTTATATATTCTATTATATCATTAGCAGGAGTAAGAATCAGTGTAATAGATTCAGGAAGTATTGTTGAGCTTGACAAAAATAAGTTTAAGGCCTATATCGAGGAACTTAAAAAAAGTGAGACTTATATACTGTTGATTAAAATCGATGTGCAGGATATAGAAAAAGATTTTTTCGACAATCTGCATTTTGATATTATGTTATACACCGATAAAGCCGATGATTTATATAGTACTGACGATGAACGCTATGCTATGCTTATGAGAAAAGTCTTCTCGATGGTAGATGAGAGGGGGACTTTAATAGTAAATGCCGATGATGTTGACGGTATAGCTTTTTTGAAAGGAATGAAGTACTATACGGTAACGTATGGGTTTAACCGGAAATCAAGTGTAACTACGTCAAGCATGGGTGACAATGTATTTAAGGACGGATTTATTTATTGCCTCCAGAGGTCAATTACAGCAAAGAACGGTCTGGTATTTGAGCCTCAGGAATACAAGCTTGATTTTGGTCACCGTAAATATGACGGACGGATAATTCTTGCCGCCGTAACATTTGTATTGGTTTGCGGTATCGATGTTTTTAAGTAACTTAAGCAAATTGGCATTTACTAGTAGAGAGGATTTACATAATAACTAAATAAAAAATAATATGTAAAATTGTTATAAAATACCCCAATAAGACTTTTTTTATATGAGAAATATGATATATAATGTAATATAATGGCACAATTATTGATTTTATTGTAAACTATTATATGTATATGCGTATAATAATAATATATGGAGTGATGCTTATTGTTTGTTTTAGAAAATATTACTGTGATCTAGGGGAGAAAGAAAAGCCTGTAAAAAAATATATTCTAAAATATGGCTTTCACGAATAAATATTTAATTAGATGAATTTATTAGATGTACATATGAGCCTTAGAGAGGAGAGTGGGGGTCGGATGGTCGGAAACATTATTGAAAACAACATGGTGACCATTTCCGGAAAGGTAATTTCAAACTTGGAATTTAGTCACGAGGTTTATGGAGAAGGATTTTATAATTTTATACTTGAGGTACCAAGATTGAGTGAAAGCAATGATAGAATACCAGTTACTATTTCAGAACGACTTATTTCCAAGGAACAAATAAAGATTGGACAATTAGTAGAAATAGAGGGTCAATTCCGTTCGTATAACAGCTATAACAGTGAAGGAAATAAATTGGTGTTGACAGTTTTTGCCCGTGAAATAAATTTTATAGACGATGAGAAAAAAATTAAAAATCCAAACCAGATATTTTTGAACGGTTTTATTTGTAAAAAACCTGTATACAGGACGACTCCTTTCGGAAGAGAAATAACAGACATACTGTTAGCCGTTAACAGACCTTACAATAAATCCGACTATATTCCGTGTATTGCCTGGGGAAGAAATGCCAGATATTCAGAGGGCCTGTCAACAGGCGATAATATAAAGATATGGGGCAGAATTCAGAGCAGAACATATCAAAAGAAATACGACACCGGTGAAGTGGTTGAGAAGGTTGCATACGAGGTTTCTATTTCTAAGATGGAAGTTGTGAAAACAGCACAGGAGGGTTTCTTGAGGGAAAAGGACTGTGACACTGAAAACTGAAGAAACATCCTGATTGGATAAAAATTAGCTGGTATTAAATTCAAAAACAGTTCGATTCCAATGATTCTGAGCTGTTTTTATTTTGTCATATTAACTGTTGCCCTTACATATTAACTGCCACGTTGAGACTTGCGGGAATAAATTCAGCAAACCTCAACGGAAGAAGCACTGAAAGCGGTGCGATGGCAGTTAATTAATTTTATATCGCCGGACAAGTTGTTTGCTGTGCAAACAGACAGTTGCGCATAATATTCTGTATTTACTTTCATACTTAGTTAATGTTAGATTACGATATATGATATTATATTGTCAGATTATGATATATAGTGTTTTGTTATGTTAAAATATAAATGTGGTAAAATTTATTATAATAACAATGAAAGCAAGGATTAAAAATGATTAAAAAGGGTGATATAATACTGATTGTTGCAGTCTCTGCAATGGTTATTGCTGGGATCATAGGTTTTAATTTTTACAAAAATACCCATAAAGATGTCAAAAAAATTGCGGTGATTAAAAAAGATAACAAAGTAATCAGAACAATTGACATCGACAATGTGGAGAATCCAGAGCGTATAACGGTAGAAGGCAAATACACAAATATTATTCTAGTAGAAAAGGGAAGAATAAGATTTGAAAATGCTGACTGTCCTGACCTGGTATGTGTGAAAACGGGATGGTTATCGGAAAAAGGAGACCTGGCAGTATGCCTTCCTAATCAGGCTATTATTAAAATAGAAGGAGAGACTGAAGAAGTTGACGGAATAACATATTAAGGAAGGAAAATAAATTGAAGACGACAAAGAAACTTGTGTTGTTATCATTAATGCTTTCCCAGGCACTGGTGTTGTCCGTTGTGGAATCATGGATACCTGTCCCGGTACCTGTACCAGGTGTAAAATTGGGACTTGCCAACATTATAACCATGGTTATAATCGCATTTATGGGAACGGCTGATACTTTTATCCTGGTTGTTCTTCGTTGCCTGCTGACATCGATGTTTGGAGGGGGAATCAGTGTATTTTTATTTAGCATTGCAGGTGGATTGCTCAGTGCGGTAGTTATGTTAGTTTTACATAAAAAGTTTTCAAGAGTATTCAGTGTGGTAGGGATAAGCATTGCTGGAGCCATATCGCACAATATTGGACAGATAATGGTTGCATCTGTTATCATGAAGGAAATTTCGGTACTTGGCTATTTGCCTGTACTTTTAATTTCAGGCATAATTACAGGTTGCTTTGTAGGGTTTTGCAGCAGTTTTTTAATTGAAGCGCTTAAGAAAACCAATATATTTTAATAATTAACTAAAGTAAGGTTGTGGATGGATTTGTGGAATAAGTATCCTGAAATTGCCAGTGAACTGCAACTGGTTGAAAAAACAATAAGAGAAAATGTACATTCAAAAAACAAGCTTCTTAACAGTATAACCGAAGAACTTGTCGCCTCAGGAGGAAAGAGACTCAGGCCGGCTTTTGTCATACTATCTGCGAAGTTTGGAGAATATGACGGAAGCAAGGTAGTAAAACTGGCCGGAGCGATTGAAATTCTGCATACTGCAACACTAGTTCACGATGATGTTATAGACCGCTCAAAGTTAAGGCGTGGCAAAATGACGGTTTCTGAAAAGTATGGCATTGATATGGCTATATATACCGGTGATTTTTTATTTACAAAAGCCATAATGTTGTTATCGGGTAATGTTCCCCTTGATAATCTGGACACATTGGCAAGAGGAATAAAGACAATTTGCGAAGGAGAGGTCAGCCAATTTCAGGATAAGTTCAACCTTGATGTAAGTATTTTATCATATTTAAAGCGTATAAGCCGAAAAACTGCTGTTATGTTTGGCGCTGCATGTGCTCTTGGTGCGGATATATCCAAATGCAGCGAAGACATCAAAAAAAGTCTTGTGAAATTTGGACTTTACTATGGCATAGCTTTTCAGATTAAGGATGACCTTAATAATATTATTTCTGATGTCGGAACCTCGGGAAAGCCTGTTAGCAGTGATTTCATGGAAGGCGTTATTACACTTCCTGTAATTTATGCATTAAAGAATAATAAAGAAGCAAGAGATGTAATGGAAAAGCTCGTTGGCAAAAGAAACAAAATGACTCTTGATGACGTTAAGACGGTTACAGATATTGTAAAAGAAAGCGGGGGAATCGACAATTCCTTTAAATTGCTAAAGAAGTATGTAGAGAGAGGTATAAATGCACTTGAGGCTATTCCGGACAATCAATATAAGGATATATTCTACGACTTGATAGTTTCCCTGCAATAGTGTAAAGGGTGGTAAATATGAGTTTAATTGCCTCAATTGTGTTAGACAACTGTACAAGGGATTTTGATATAGAATACCATTATATAGTACCTGAAAATCTGTCAGATTGCGTTCGGCCGGGTATAAGGGTTATTGTACCTTTTGGAAAGGCGGACAGAGCCGTTGAGGCCTATGTGCTGAAAGTGTTTGAGGACAGTGAAACGAGAGAACTGAAGGAAATAAAAAAGGTCCTTGATGACAAGCCTGTTTTGAATGAAGGCTTGTTAAGACTGGCTGAATGGATGAAAAAAAGATATATTTGTACATATTCAGACGCAATCAGGTGTATGCTTCCTGCCGGTATAGGAGTTAAAAGCATCAGAACGGTAAAGCTCCAGGAATTTGATGAAACGCAAAAGGAAAGTAATATAAAGCTTAAAGGAAACATTAAAAAAATTATTGATTTGCTGAAGGAACGCGGAAATGAGTGCGAGTACGATGAGTTGAAGGAAGCTGCAGCTGTAAGAAGTTTTTCCAGGTACATAAATGCCCTTGAAGAACAGGGCATAATTAAGATATACGAAGAGTATAGCTCCCGCGTCAGGGAAAAGACAGTCCGTGTGGCATATCTTAAGGTTCCGGAAGAAGTTGTTGTTGAAGAAATTGAGGGCAACAGAATAAAGAGAATTCAGCATATACGGGTACTGCAAATGCTAATGGAGAACGAGTACATTTCTGTTGCAGATATAACAAGGTTCGCAGGAGTTTCATCTTCAGTTCTGGATACATTAAAAAAGTATGGATATATTGACTTTAAGGATATGGAAGTAATCCGTGAACCCATGAGAAACAGGGAAGTTGAGAGGGTTCCGGCTTTAAAGCCAACTGCCCAGCAGGCAAATGTGTTATCTGTAATTTTAAAAAAACTGGATAAGGGCGCTTTTGATGAAATTCTTCTCCATGGAGTTACCGGAAGCGGAAAGACAGAAGTATACCTTCAGCTGATAGAGCACATTATTAAAATGGATAAACAGGCTATTGTACTTGTGCCTGAAATATCTCTGACTCCTCAAATGGTTTACAGGTTTAAAAGCCGTTTTGGAAATGAAGTCGCAGTTTTACACAGCAGGCTTTCTCCGGGTGAAAGATATGACCAATGGAGACTGATAAGAGATGGCAGGATAAAGGTTGCAGTTGGTGCCAGGTCTGCAGTGTTCGCTCCTTTTGACAGGATTGGCATGATCGTTATAGATGAGGAACATGAAAGCTCTTACAAGTCTGAGACAACTCCCAAATATCATGCCTCAGAAATTGCAAGACAACGGTGTATGGACAGCAATGCGATATTGCTTTATGGTTCGGCAACGCCATCGGTGCAGACATATTACAGAGCCAAAAAGGGAGAAATAGAACTTCTGGAGATGAGTGAAAGAACAAATGACATGGAACTGCCCAAAATGACTCTGGTTGATATGCGAAAGGAACTGGAAAGCGGTAACCGCTCCATTTTCAGCAGAAAGCTTGAAACAGAAATCGCTTCGAGAATAAAAAACGGTCAACAGACAATGCTGTTTCTAAACAGAAGAGGCTATGCCTCTTTTGTACTGTGCAGAAATTGCGGGTACACAATGAAATGCGTTAACTGTGACATAACCATGACCTATCATTCCTCTGATGACAGACTTATATGCCATTACTGCGGTTATACCATTAAAACCCCCAAACTTTGTCCTAAATGTAACAGCCGGCATATAAGACAATTCGGAGTAGGTACACAGAAAGTAGAGGAAGAAATTAAAAAAGTATTTCCCCAGAGCTCAGTAATAAGGATGGATATGGACACAACTACTTATAAGAATTCACATGAGGACATCTTGAGAAAGTTCCGCGAGGAAAACATAAATATTATGGTTGGGACACAGATGATAGCCAAAGGACACGATTTCCACAATGTAACACTGGTTGGTATTCTGGCAGCGGACGGTTTGCTGAATGTTGGGGATTACTGGGCTTCTGAGAGAACTTTTCAGCTCATTACACAAATGGCAGGAAGAGCCGGAAGAGGTGAAATACCAGGGGAAGTCGTTATTCAGACATACAATACGGAAGACTTTAGCATACTGGCTGCCTGTAAAAATGATTATAATTGTTTTTATGAACAGGAGATACAAATAAGAGAAAAACTCGGGTATCCCCCTTTTACATGCATAGGTTTGATTATAATAAAGGGAACCAGAGACAGGCTTGTATTTGAGAGTGCGAAAACAATCAGAGCCTCAATTGAACAATTTCTGAAAAATTTCAATTATACCGGAGATTTTGAAATTCTTGGCCCTGCAAGAGCGCCAATAGCCTGGATGAGGAACCGTTACAGGTGGAGGATTATTATAAAGGGCAAGAACAGAGAAAATTTGTTAGATGTATTGACTTACATCTATGATGAATATAATAAAAAGATGGGAAGGAACAATGTGGAACTGAACGTGGATATAAATCCTCAAAATATGCTATAATGGTTATAAAATAAATCATCTGCACTTTTGAATGTTCAAGATGTGTTTTATAGATAGTTTGTGAAGCGGAGGAATATATAAATGGCGATTAGAAATATTGTAAAAGAAGGCGATGAAGTTCTTAGAAAAAAATCAAAAGAAGTGACAAAGATAGACGATAAAATTTTAACTCTGTTAAAGGATATGGCTGAGACGATGTATAAAGCAGGAGGTGTAGGGCTTGCAGCTCCGCAGGTGGGAATACTTAAGAGGGTAGTGGTCATAGATACCGGAGACGGATTGCTGGAACTGATCAATCCTGTTATTACTTCAGCAAAAGGGGAGCAAATAGAAGTAGAGGGATGTTTAAGTGTGCCCGGATTGTATGCTGAAGTAAAACGCCCTGCTGAGGTAGAGGTAGAAGCACTGAATGCCAAAGGAGAAAAGATAACCATTAAGGGGAAGGAACTTCTTGCTGTGGCACTTTGCCACGAGATTGATCATCTTGATGGGATACTCTTCAAAGATAAGGCAATAAGATTCCTGGATGAAGATGAGTTAAAAGACAGCGACTAGTTTTCTGTGCTAATTTTTTATTGAGATTAATTAATTTAATTTGCGTTTAACTTGAATTTAGCCTGAGTTTAGTTTGAATTTAGCTTGTTGTGCCAGTATCTGAATAGAAGGGATGATGTTTATTTCATTATCCTGCAAAACAGGTTAATTAGATTAGCAAAATATAAAAACTTAATTTCAGCTAAATATACAAACTTAGTTACAAATTGCAGAACAAGCTTAATTAGACTGCAAATGAGATTACGTGAATGGAGTGAATAGATTTTGAGAATTGTTTTTATGGGTACGCCGGAATTTGCCGTACCCTCTCTTGATATGCTTGTAAGGGAGGGCTACGATGTAGCGGCTGTTGTAACGCAACCTGACAAACCAAAAGGCAGGGGCAAGAAGCTTGCTGCGCCTCCGGTTAAGGAATATGCGCTTGAAAAAGGCATTGAGGTGCTGCAGCCTGAGAAAGTAAAGACAGCTGATTTTGTAAATCAGATAAGAAATATTGCACCAGATCTGCTTGTGACTGCTGCTTATGGAAAAATATTATCAAAAGAGCTTCTTGATGTACCACCCCTTGGATGCATTAACGTGCATGCGTCACTTTTACCCAAATACAGGGGAGCAGCTCCAATAAACTGGTGCATAATAAATGGTGAGAAAATTACAGGCGTTACGACAATGTTCACCGATGAGGGTATGGATACCGGAGATATGCTGTTAAAAAGACAGGTAGAAATAACGGATGAGATGACAGTAGGCGAATTGCATGATATATTATCCCTTGTCGGAGCAGAAGTGTTGAAAGAGACTCTTATAAAACTTAAAGACGGAACTTTGCAACACGAACCTCAAAATCATGAGGAAGCAACATATGCACCCATGATTGACAAGACTATTGGGGAAATAGACTGGAATAAACCGGCGCAGGAAATTCATAACCTGGTAAGAGGTACAAATCCTTGGCCCGGTGCTTATACATTTTATAAAGGTGACAGAATGAAAGTATGGAAGACCCGGGTTGCTAATGACGGATATGCTGGTAAAAAACCCGGAACCATTTGTAAAATTACAAAGGAAGAACTTATAGTTGCAACGGGTGATGGTTTCCTGAGCATAATCGAAGTCCAGTTTGACTCCGGCAGGAAGATGGGTATTAATGAGTGCGGGCATAATCTGGATGAAGGGGAAGTCCTTGGATAAAAGCCGGTTCCATGCACTTGATGCGGTTGATATTGCACTATTTAGATTATTAATTATAGTGTTTATGACAATAATAATAAAAAAGCACAAATTGGATGAAGTTGCAACGAAAATTCCAATTTGGAGGTGTGTTTATGTATTTTTACGGATACGACGTATATTATTTTATTCTGGTAGTTCCTGCGTTAATCTTTTCTATTTATGCGCAGATGAAAGTTAAAAATACATTTAGCCGCTACAGCAAGGTGTTAAACAGAAGGGGATTTACGGGAGCTGATGTTGCAAGGTATATTCTTGACAGCAACGGGCTTGGCGAAGTACAGGTGCAGTCTGTGAGAGGACAACTGACAGACCACTATGACCCGGGAAAGAAGGTTGTGAGGCTTTCAGGTCCGGTATATTCAAGTACATCTGTTGCAGCATTAGGTGTTGCGGCCCATGAGACCGGTCATGCAATACAGCATAAAACCGGTTATGGCCCGCTTGCTCTGAGAACAAATCTGGTTCCAATAGCAAGCATTGGTTCTTCAGCAGGACCGTATCTTGCAATTTTCGGATTAATATTCGGACTTCCTGTACTGGTCAATATAGGAATAATTCTTTTTACGCTGGCGGTGGCATTTTATCTCATTACTTTGCCGGTGGAATTTAATGCAAGCAAGAGGGCTATAAGCATACTTGAATCCTCCGGAATACTTGCGGTTGAAGAAATTGAGCCTGCAAAGAAGGTTTTGAAAGCTGCGGCAATGACTTATGTTGCTTCCGCAACTGTTGCCATGGCAAACCTTTTGCGTCTCGTTCTTCTTGCCAATAGAAGAAGAGACTGAGATTAAAAAGATGGAGGACTAGGATTGAGTATAGATTTAGCAAGAGAAACGGCTTTGAAAGTATTATATGATATAAACGAAAAAGGAGCATATACCAATATATCCGTTAATAAATACCTGTCAGGCACCCAACTGAGGGATGTAGACAGAAATTTCATTACTGAGCTTGTATATGGAACTGTAAGATGGAAACTAACCATTGATTGGATTATAAGGCAATTTTCCAACATAAAACTTGAAAAGTTGTCTCCATGGATTTTAAATATAATGAGGCTGGGAGTATATCAGTTACTTTTCACTGATAAGGTTCCCCAGTCAGCAGCATGTAACGAAAGTGTGAAACTTTCAAAAAAATACGGTCATTCAGCTTCAAGTGGATTCGTAAATGCAGTTCTAAGGAATATAGCAAGAAACAGGGATAAAATTAAGTACCCGGAAAGGGCAGAGAATACAGTAAAATACTTTTCCATAAAGTACTCTCATCCTGAATGGATGATACAGGAGTGGATTAAACTTTTTGGAGAAGAATTTACAGAATCTCTGCTTCAAAAAAATAATGAGACTCCACTGCTTACAGTAAGAGCAAATACTTTAAAGACAACCAGGGAGGAGCTTAGCGTTATTCTGAGAGAAGCAGGACTTGAAGTGGATAAGGGAAGATATGCACAGGAGGCTCTTGTTATCAGAAACCCTGCTTCCATAACGAGAATTGAAGCTTTTCAAAAGGGTTATTTTCAGGTTCAGGATGAAAGTTCGATGCTGGTTGGAAATATTCTCGATCCAAAGCCCGGGGAGCTGGTGATAGATGTATGCAGCGCTCCGGGAGGCAAGGCAACGCATATTGCACAACTAATGAAGAATTCGGGTACCGTAATAGCAAGAGATGTTCATCCACACAAGATAAAACTCATCGACGATGCTGCAAAGCGGCTTTCAATAAGCTGTATAAAGACTGAAGTCTTTGATGCAACCAAGCTTGATGAGAGATATATTATGAAAGCTGACAGAGTGCTGGTTGATGCACCCTGTACCGGACTTGGGATAATAAGACGAAAACCGGATATTAAATGGGAAAGGCATGAAACAGACAGCGCGGAAATAACCAAGTTACAGAGGACAATACTTGATATATCATCAGAATATGTTAAGCCGGGTGGTGTACTGGTTTACAGTACCTGTACAATTATGCCGGAGGAAAACCAGGATATTGTTTATGACTTTATAAACAGAAAAAAAGATTTTGAATTACAGGATATTACCGGGTTGCTGCCTTCCGGTCTTTCCAAAAAGGATTCTTCAAATGGATTTATTCAACTTTATCCTAACATTGATGAAGTTGATGGTTTCTTTATTGCAAGAATTGTACGAAGGAGAAAATCTGATGGAAAATAAGATAAACCTTATGGATTTGTCTGTTGATGAAATAGAAAAACTTCTTGTGGAATCAGGTGTTGAGAAATACAGGGCATTACAGATTTTTCAATGGGTAAGCAGAGGAAAAAAAGACTTTGATGAGATGACAAATTTGTCAAAAGCCCTGCGTGAAAAACTAAAAGAAAGGTTTTATATAGGAAAATTGGAAACACAACATAGGCTTGTTTCAAAAATTGATGGCACTGTCAAGTATATTTTCAGGCTGGAAGATGGAAATATTATAGAAAGTGTGCTGATGCACTATAAACATGGATATACCGCGTGTATATCTTCCCAGGTAGGATGCAGAATGGGGTGCAAATTCTGTGCTTCAACCGGCCTGGGTTGTGAGCGGAATCTCACAAGCGGAGAAATGCTGGATCAGATTATTACAATACAGAATATTGAGAATGTGAGAATCGGTAATATAGTCATAATGGGCATAGGCGAACCCATGGATAATTACGATAATGTGATAAAGTTTTTGAAGCTGGTAAACAGTAAAGAAGGACTGAATATAGGATACCGCCACATCTCAGTATCTACATGTGGACTGGTTCCTCAAATTTTAAAGCTTGCAGACGAAGGTATGCCTATTACACTTTCAATTTCACTGCATGCCCCCAATGACGAGATACGAAATATGATAATGCCTGTTAATAGGAGGTATTCTATTGACAAATTAATTGAAGCATGTAAGATATATATTATGAAAACGAAGAGAAGAATTACATTTGAATATGCCATGATCTCCGGAATTAACGACTCCAGTGAGAATGCATCGGAGTTAGCACACAGAATAAAAGGAATGTTGTGCCACGTTAATTTAATACCTGTGAATGACGTGGAAGGTGTAGATTATAGGCAAAGTGATAAAAAACGAATTGAAAAATTTCAAGAGATCCTTGAGCAGCATGGAATAGAAACAACGGTGAGGCGGGAGCTGGGAAGTGATATAAAAGCCGCATGCGGACAGCTTCGAAGGAGTATAATGTAAGAGGGTCCTAGGGGTGATGATATGGAATTTGCGGCAAGATGTGACAGAGGACTTATAAGGGAAAATAATGAAGACAGCTATAATATTATATCCGGACATAAGGATATACCCATAACCTTTATAATAGCTGATGGGATGGGAGGTCACAATTCCGGGGAAATTGCCAGTAAGACGGCTGTCGACTACATAAGCAAAGCTATGCTTGAATTCCCTGAAAAAAAGATTGAAGACAAGGATTTAACGCTATATATTAAAGAAATCATTGAAAAAGCCAATGATGAGGTACTTAGTGTAAGCAAAGAACGTATAGAAAATTATGGAATGGGCACTACACTTATAGTAGCATCAGCATGGGCTGATAATTTATATATTGGCCATGTTGGAGACAGCAGGTTATACCTTATAAGAGAGGGAAAAATTCAACGTGTAACAACCGATCATTCCTACATAGAGGAATTAGTAAAGAATGGTACGCTTACTAGAGAGGAAGCAGAGAATCACCCTCAAAAGAACATAATAACGAGAGCCCTAGGATGTTTTGAAGAAATTATGGTAGATACATACATATGCGAAATCAGGAATGGAGATTATTTTGTGCTGTGTACCGATGGATTGACTAATATGCTGAGTGAAAATGAGATTAGGGATATAGTTTTGAGTGCTGATAACCCTGAGTTCGCATGCGACATTCTTGTCAGAAAAGCAAATGAAAATGGCGGAGAGGATAATATTACAGTAATTGTTATTAAGAATTAGGTACGCAGAAGTTAAGTCATAATCTGTGGATTGTTGAATCGAGGTGTTAATATATGGAGACACAAATTCTTGGAGGCAGATATAAACTTATTGAGAAAATTGGCGGCGGCGGAATGGCTATAGTTTATAAAGCAAAGTGCACGCTTTTAAATAGATATGTAGCCGTTAAAATACTAAGACCTGAGTTTACAAGTGATGAAGAATTTGTAAAAAGGTTTCAGGCAGAAGCACAGGCTGCAGCAAGTCTGTCTCATCCAAATATAGTATCAATATACGATGTAGGAAACGAGAATGGAATTCATTATATTGTAATGGAATATATAGATGGAATTACATTGAAGGAATATATAAACCAAAATGGCACTCTTCCATGGAGAGAAGCCACAAATATTGCTATACAGATATGTTCAGCCCTTGAACAAGCTCATAGAAATCATATAGTTCACAGAGATATAAAGCCCCATAATATACTCATTACAAAAGATGGTATTGCTAAAGTCACTGATTTTGGTATAGCAAAAGCAGTATCATCTTCAACTATTACTATGGTAGGAAACACTATAGGTTCAGTTCATTATTTTTCACCTGAACAAGCCAGGGGAGGATATGTAGACGAGAAATCTGACCTGTATTCACTTGGTATCGTTATGTATGAGATGGTTACGGGGAGAACACCGTTTAATGGTGATACTCCTGTGGCTATTGCTCTTAAACATATTCAGAGTCAGGCAGTCCAGCCAATAGCGATTAATCCCCAAATACCCCGTGGTATAAATGATATAATTGTAAAGGCTATAACAAAGGAGCAGAATGGCAGATATCAGAGTGCTTCAGAGATGCTGTCTGATCTCAACCATGTTTTGAGAGAACCTGAAGGCGGTTTTATAAAGTACAGCGGCGCAGATGACAGTCCTACTGTAAGAATAAACAGCCTTGGTGAAAAAAGATTGGCAAGGGAAAAGGAGGAAATACGCATAAAGGGTAACAATTCGGAAAAGAAGAATTCAGGAAAAGATAAAATTGCTACATGGCTTGCTGTAGCAACTTCTGTTGTTATAATGCTTGTTTTTATTGTTATAGGTTTTAAAACTTTCTTTCCTGCCATACAGGAAAAGGATATCGTAATTGAGGATTATGTCGGTAAGAGGTATGAAGACGTTAAAGCCGAATTGGCAAGGTATAATATAATTGCAGAAGAGAACCTGGTATTCAATGATGAATACGGTGAAGGTATAATCGTAAGGCAGGATGTTCCAGCCGGTACTGAATTCAAGGTTGGCGGAGCCAACAAGATTGTTTTTGATGTAAGTAAAGGTCCTCACCTTATTGAGATACCTGACTTTAGAAACGAAGACTACAGAAAAGCCGAGACTTATATTGAAAATGAACTAAACCTGAAAACAAATGTAGTAGATGAGTATAGCGATGATGTACCAAACGGACATGTAATAAGAACTGAACCCGGTCCTGAAGACGGCGGGGTAAGTCCTGATACGGTTGTTACAATAGTAAAGAGCATAGGACCAAAACTTGAAATGGTGACAGTTCCGAATTTGCTCGGCAAGACATACAACCAGGTACAGAATGAATTATATAATGCAAAGCTCAAAATAGGCAAGGTTACGCCGGAAAATGTAAGCAGTGCTGTAGACAAGGTTATACGGCAGTTCCCCGAAGCAGGTGCGACTGTTGAGGAAGGTACTGCAGTTGATATAGAGTTTGATATATCAATTAATGAGAACAACGAAACCAACAATGGAAATGAAAACAACAACAATGAAGACAGTGGCAACAATGGTAATGACAACAATAATAACAACAATAACGAGGTTGGAATTTTAAGCAGAAAGACTGTCTATCAGCCAATTGTGCTTAGTGATCCCGACAAATATGGCGATGAAATTAATGTTTATGTGGAGGCTACTCCTTCAGATACAAATGAATCAAAAGTATTGGTTAATAAAACCATGAAAAAAAGCGATTTTCCTTTGACAGTACCTGTTGAAGTGCCTGAGAGCGGATATACTAATTTGCACATAAAACTGGATGACGTATATACTACGGATATTGTACTTGACTAAGATAAGTAACAGGGGAGGTTGAAAGTTTGCCATCAGGCATAATAATAAAAGGTATTGGTGGTTTCTATTATGTCCGAAAGGATGATGAGATATACGAGTGCAAAGCAAGAGGCATATTCAGAAAAGATGAAATAACTCCTTTGCCGGGAGATATGGTATCTTTTACAATTATTGACGAGGATGATAAAAAAGGTACAATAGACAAAATTCATGAAAGACAGTCACAACTTATTAGGCCGGCTGTGGCAAATGTTAACCAGGTAATAGTTGTTATATCCATAAAGTCACCGGCACCTGATTTATTACTGCTTGATAAATTGCTAGTTATGGCGGAACATCAAAATATTGATGCAATTGTATGCATAAATAAAATTGATCTTGCTTCAGATAAGGAATATAGTGAAATATTCGAAGCATATTCCAAAGCAGGGTATAAAGTCATACTTTCAAGCACAAAGACCGGAGAAGGTCTTGATCAATTGAAAGAAAGTCTTAACAAAAGAATTTCAGTACTTGCCGGCCAGTCTGGAGTAGGAAAGTCGACTATACTAAACAAAATTATAAATTCGCAGGTTATGAAAACCGGGAATATCAGTGATAAAATAGAACGTGGAAAACATACCACCCGCCACGCTGAATTGGTCAGAGTGGAAACAGACGGTTATCTGGTGGATACACCGGGTTTTAGTTCTCTTGGGATAGTAAATATAACATATGATAAACTGGCGCTTTACTATCGGGATTTTGATAATTATACGGATAAATGCAGGTTCACACACTGCAGTCATATCAACGAACCACAGTGCGGCGTTAAGGAAGCTGTGAACGAAGGCTTGATTGATAAGGGAAGGTATATGCGCTATATTTCTTTATATAGTACTTTAAAACAGCAAAAACAATATTAGCATTGTAAAGAGCTTTGAGTTATTTTTATCAGCTCATAAGCCCGGAACTTTTGCTATCGAAATACCAGCACAACAAGTAATATAAATAAACTAAAGGAAGTGGTCAAATGATTAAAATAGCACCATCAATATTAGCATCAGATTTTTCATGCCTTGGAGATGAAATCAGAAAAGTAGAAGTTGCCGGAGCCGATTTGGTTCACATAGACGTTATGGATGGACATTTCGTTCCGAACATTACCATAGGTCCGCCTGTTATTAAGAAACTCAGACCTGTTACTTCGTTGGGTTTTGATGTACATCTTATGATAGAAAATCCTGATGATTATATTGACAGTTTTGCTGATGCAGGAGCAGACATTATTACTGTTCATGCGGAGTGTGTATACCACCTCAACAGAACAATACAGAAAATAAAGCAGAGAAATATAAAGGCTGCTGTTGCCTTGAATCCTGCAACGCCTCTTTCCAGTGTTGAATGGGTGCTTGAAGATGTGGATATGGTACTTATAATGACAGTAAACCCCGGTTTTGGCGGGCAGGCTTTCATAGATTCAATGGTGGAAAAGGTAAGAGATTTGAGAAAAATGATAAATGACAAAGGCTTAAAAACAGATATTGAAGTTGACGGCGGAATTGATCTTGGAAATATCTATAAAATTACTGAGGCAGGAGCAAACGTCATTGTTGCAGGCTCTACAGTATACAATGCCCCTGATACGGCAAAAATTATAACGGAGCTAAGGAATCTTGCCTGGCAGGGCTGATATTTTCAGGGCAAGGCTAAGCAAAAGCTATGAAGGCAGTTATTATTTGCAACGGAAGAATTGAAAATTATTTATTTTATAATAAATACATAAAAGATGCTGATTTTATAATCTGCGCAGACGGAGGGGCATCCCACGCAAAAAAGCTTGGGTTGAAGCCCGATGTCCTGCTTGGTGATTTTGATTCACTAAAGAGGGATGATTTTGCATACTTCAATAAAATGGACATTGAGATATTGAAGTTTCCCGTTAATAAGGACATGACCGACACAGAGCTTGCTGTGATGCATGCTGCAGATAAAGGCTGTGACTCTATTGTATTAATTGGAGCCCTTGGTTCGCGGGCAGACCACTCTCTGGCAAATGTTATGCTCCTCAAAAGAATGCTGGACAAAGGAATAAAAGGAATTATAGTAGATGAAAATAACGAGATAATGCTTATAAATGACAAAATTGTACTTGAAGGAGACAGTTATACTAATGTCTCTCTTATACCTGTCACTGAAAGAGTTGAAGGTGTTACTACCAGCGGATTATTCTACCCGCTTCAGAACGCAACCATAGAAATGGGCTCAACCTGGGGTATCAGTAACAGATTTGTCTGTGACAGGGCAGAAGTGTCCATCACAAGCGGTTTAATGCTGGTGGTGAAATCAAGAGATTAGGCAAAACAAAGACGGGGTAAAATTCGTACAGCTTTTATAATTGTACGGATTTTACCCCGTTTCTGTTTGTCTTCTTCGCTCATTTGCCTGTTAATATATTTTTATATTAAACTGACAGCCTGTTGGTCTATTAACTTAAGTGCTAATATCTCCGACCTATTGGTATATTAACTTGATTGCTGATATCTACTGCCAATCAGTCTATTAACTTAATTGCTAATATCTCCAGCCTGTTGGCCTATTAACTTAATATCAAATATCTAATAGCTATTTGCTATTAGTACTATTTAAATTCTCTTACTAATGCTTCCCATGCCGGCAACGAATTTTCAATTACTTTTATATCAATGCAATAGGAAAGACGGAAATGGCCTTTCCAACCGAATCCCTGACCCGGTACGATTAGAATGTTGTGTTTTAACGCATGGTTCTTAAACTCAACATCATCATCCACAAAAGCTTTCGGGAAAAGATAGAATCCTCCTTCCGGTTTTATACAGGAGAATCCCAGGCTTATCAGGTGGTTATAGAGCAGGTCGCGGCGTTTTTTGTATGCATCGATATCTACGGCTGCATTCAGAGTTTCTGCAATAACTTTCTGGAACAAAGCCGGAGCATTCACAAATCCGAGAGTTCTGTTGCAGAACACCAAAGCATTTACCAGCGTGCCACAGTTATCCATAGTGCTGCTGACTGCTATGTAACCTATTCTCTCTCCCGGCAGAGCATGTGACTTGCTAAAGGAGTTAACGACTATCGAATTTTTAAATATTTTAAGGATAGAGGGAACTTTTACTCCATCATATATAATTTTAGCGTAAGGTTCATCAGAGATGACATAAATACTTGTACCAAATTCTTTTTCTTTTGATTCCAAAAGTTCAGAAATATTTTTCAGTATGGTCTCATTGTACACAACTCCTGTAGGATTATTGGGGGTATTTATTATTATAGCTTTTGTACGATTGGTGATGTTCCTTTCAATAGCTTCGATGTCAGGCTGGAACGTCTCGGAATCTGTCGGCACAACTACCGGTACTCCACCGTGATTGTCAATATAATATAGATACTCTACGAAGTAGGGAGACAGCACAATAACTTCTTCTCCAGGATTTAAAAGAGCCTTTAAAACCACATTCAAGCCACCGGCCGCCCCGCAGGTCATAACAATATGTTGTGCTGTCAGTGAGACACCGTTTTCCCTGTTAATGTATTGTGCAACTTTTTCTCTTACATCCTGATAACCGGCATTGCTCATGTAACGGTGCTGGCCGGGCTCATCAGAAAGTGATATTTTTTTAATAGATTCTCTGACAGCCAGAGGTGGTTCCATCTCAGGGTTACCAATACTGAAATCATATACTTTATCGGGTCCATATATCTTTCTTAAATTTTCGCCTTCTTCAAACATTGCTCTAATCCATGAAGATTTACTCAAACTATCAATAACTTTCTGTGAAAACATACAGTACACCTCTTTCTATAACTTTCCTTTTATATTACATTATCTGTATTCAAATATCAACGGGCGGCTGAAACACAGTTCCGTGATTATTGTATTGTTTTTCAACTGAACTTGTCGTGTCAGGCAATGGGACAGATTAAATTAACTGTTTGTTCAGCAATTTGTTGATTGTATCCTTTTCAGGCGTAACTATAATAGTCTTATAATTTTCATATATCACCATGCCAGGCTTTGCACCGTTTGGTTTCTTAACGTTTCTTACAGTGGTATAGTCGACCGGTACATTTGAGGACATTTTTGCCTTGCTGTGGTATGCCGCCAGCATCGCGGCTTCAAGCAAGGTAGTCGAAGGTACATCTTCACGGGTATGTTTCCTTATAATCACGTGCGAGCCTGGTATATTTTTTGTATGCAGCCATATATCATTAGCCTGGGCAGTTTTTAAAGTCAGCATGTCATTTTGTTTATTGTTTTTTCCAATATAAATATAATAACCGTCGGAAGATTTGCAGCACAGCGGTTTTGAAGGATTGTCCTGTTTCTTGGATGCGGGGCCTTTTTTGAGTGATATATAACCCTGCTCTGCAAGTTCCTGCCTTATTTCATTTATTTCCTGGACAGTGGTGCAGTCATCCAGAAGCTGTGAAACACTTTCCAGATATTCCAGTTCTTTTAGGCTTTCTTCCAATTGTATGCTGGTAGATGCATAAGCATTTTTAGCTTTGGAATACTGTTTGTAGTATCTTTGAGCGTTTTCCTGCGGGGAAAGATTATCGTCAAGAGGAATATCTATATATTCACCTTCTTCACTGTAATAGTTAAGGAGAGAAACGCTTTTTGCATTTTTGGGTATGCTGTAAATGTTTGCAGTAATGAGTTCGCCATATAGTTTCAGCTTTTCCCTGTCAGCAACTTCCCTGAGTTTTTCCTGTTGCAGTGAAATCTTTTTTTGGCAGCGGTCTATATTTGTGTGTATGACTTTTACCAGATCCGCCTTTTTTTGCTTCAGCCTCTCATAGGCATCCTTTATGGCATAAAATTCATTGAGTACGGTACTTATTGATGGTAATGTCTTCACATATTTGTACTGACGGAGACGAAAACAGTGGAAATCAACAGGGTTTTCATAATTTTCATCTTCAAATGCAATACATGGTTCAAAATCAGATGCATTAATGCGGTTTACAATGTCTTGCAATACATTTTCAAGCCTGTTGACTGACTGGTCCGACAGGAATTCAAGAGGCTTTTTTCCGTCAATATTCGCAAGATAGCATATTTCCCTGCACAACAATGGACTAAAGCCCTTTATGTTATTCAGCAGGAATTTTTCAATTGATATATTGCCTGTTTTAGCCGCATTTTCCAATAAAGATTGAATATTTATATCAGCAGGGCTAATCTTATCCTGGGAAGGGGGCAGCATATATGGCCTTGCAGGCATAACCTCCCTGACACTGCTTATTTCATTATCCACATGCTTTATGGCATCTATTATCCTGTTCTCGTTATTGACAAGTATTATATTACTATGACGACCCATTATCTCAATAATGAGCTTTTTAGTGGAAACATCACCGAGTTCATTAATTGATTCAACTTCAAGATCTACTATTCTCTCAAAATCATGAAAGCCTATATCAAGTATTTTACCTCCTGACAGATGTTTTCTCAGAACCATGCAGAACACAGGAGGATTCAGAGGATTGTCCTTTGTTAAATCAGTCAGATGAATTCTGGGATAACTTGCGTTTGCACTTAATATAAGTTTAAAGTTCTGGCCTATAGACCTTACCTGAAGGATTATTTCATCCTTTTCGGGTTGAAAAATCTTGTCTATCCTGCCACCCTTAAGTCTTTCTCTTAATTCCTCAACTACAGATTTTACTACTATTCCGTCAAACGCCATAAAACTTCTCCTTCCAATTGTCTTAAGCACTAAGAGTACATAATCAGATTGTTGTGCCGGTATTTCGACAGTAGAAGTTTTGAGTTTGGGACTGGTAAATTGTCCAATAGTTCCCCACAATGATATCTCATTGTCTGGCACAACAAGTTATATTCATAATCATGTTCAATAATAATTATAATTTAATAATAATTATAATCAATTAACTGCAATTGTCCTACTTATATTGCTTTTAATATTCTATTTATATATTCTTTATATATCATATTCTAATGTTCTCTTTTCAGGAAATTATCACAGCTTTTAATATTCTTCAGTATAACACTTTATTGATAATTAATGAAACATGTATTATATTAGAATTAAAATTTAAATTACGCCATAAACATAGTATAGATTTAGGAGTGTAAATTGATGGACGACAAACATGTAATTGAGGTTAAAATAGCTGTTGAAAAAGAGGATTTGGATCATGTCTTTGATATAAGAAAACTTGTATTTGTAGAAGAAAAAGGGGTACCAGTGGAAGATGAGATAGATGAATTTGAAAAATGCTCAGATCATATAATTGTATATTATAATAAACAACCTGCTGCAGCAGGACGATTGCGAATTATTGATGATACTGCAAAACTTGAAAGAATTTGTGTCAAACCTGAATTCCGTAAGCTGGGACTTGGTAAAGTTGTTGTTCATGCTTTGGAAACTGCAGCAAGGGAGAAGGGTATCAGGAAATTAAAATTGCATGCTATGCAGGATATTAAGAAGTTTTACACTAAATTAGGATATACGCAAAATTCAGACGAATTTATGGAAGCAGGCATTCCGCATGTGTTAATGACAAAAAGTATAACTTAACTTGTTGTGTTGGCATTTCGGCATCAGGAGTTCCGAGCTTTAGAACCAGTAAAAACAGCTCTAAAGCTATTCATAACTCTATCTCATTGCCTTGCATAACAAGTTGGATTAGTATATGCAAATAATGAGGTGAAGCTATGGTAATCGGCGCTTGCAGAATTTTTTTATCAATTGATAATGCTTTTTCCCTGAAAGATAAAAGACAGATTGTAAAAAGCATAGTGGAAAGGATCAAATCGAGATTTAATGCATCAGCAGCAGAGATAGATCTTAATGACAAATGGAAGAACGCAGTGATAGGTATAGCTTGTGTCTCAAACAATCCAGGGCATGCGGACAGCATGATGAGCAGTATTGTCAACTTTGTTGAAAATGACGGCAGAGCCGTAATGGTTGATTATACAACAGAGATTATACACATGGAATAAATGACAGCAAAATGCTCTTGACGGAGAACTCAAGCTTATATTAAAATAAACATGTACGCTAAACATCATGGGGCTATAACTCAGCGGGAGAGTGCCACACTGGCAGTGTGGAAGTCGAGGGTTCAAATCCCTTTAGCTCCACCATTCAAATCCACAATTGTGTCTATGGAGATTCTATCTTCATAGACAATTATTTTTTTAATGTAAACCTGGATGATGCATTTTTGCTCTTCAAGGCTTTTATTTTTTATGTCAGCATCTTTCTGTAGATAATTACGGATCATACCCGGAGTAGGTGAGTGGGTTTGAGCTTGCAGCTTGGCCTCTTCTAGTTTTATTGTCAGGTTGGCTTTCTTGGCCTCAATCTCATCCATTTTTGCTTTCATGGATTCGTGATACATGCCCTTAGCGATAGCAGCGACTATATTATTAATCTCCGTCTGAACACCTGCCAACTGATCTGTAAAAGCTTTTATATCCCGATTTATTTCTTTGCTCTGTGATTTCGCATATTCCGAGATTTTATCAACCAATTCGTTTATTGCTTCTGGAGAAAAGACATTTTTCTCAAGGTGTTCTATCACGGCATTTTCCACGATGTTCTTACTAACATCTTTCATATCACACTTTTTGGTCCTTTTACGTGTTGAGCATTCGTATGCAACATACAAGGCTTTGCTGGTTCCAGAGCGCCGCCGGTTGCCAACCATGGCACCCCCACATTTGCCGCAATATATCAAACCTGACAATAAGTATATTTCTTTTGCCTTGTTTGATGCTGGGCTTTTCTTATTTTTGCTCATTCGCTTTTGTACCGCCTCCCAGGTTTCATCATCTATTATCCGTGGTATGCCACCTTCGATTTTTATAATCTCATCTTCACTTTTGCTTTTATGATGATTTCGCTTGCCGGCTTGCTTACTTACCGAACGATTATATATGTATACACCTCTGTACTTTTCATTCCTTAATATTTCATGCAGACTATTTTTACCGAATGGCCGGCCGGTTTGTGTCCTGTAACCTTCCTGGTTTAACTTATGTATAATATCACCATATCCTTTGCCAGAAGCATACATCTCAAATATTAACTTCACAATCCTGGCCTCATGCTCGTTAATCTTATATGTTTTATCTTCCGCTACATCGTATCCAAGCGGAGGTTTTCCACCGGTATGCCTGCACTGCAAAGCAGTTTCTTTCATGCCTTTCATTATTTCGCGTGCCAGGTTCCTACTGTAATACTCTGCCATACCTTCCAGTACGGATTCCAGGATGATGCTTTCCGGACTGTCATCCAAGTTTTCAAGTACAGAGATAAGCCTGACGCCATTCTTTTTTAGCTGCCGTTTATAAAATGCACTGTCGTATCTATCCCGGCTGAACCGGTCCAGTTTATGAACGATGACAGCAGAAAACAGGCCCATTTCACTGTCCTTTATCATCTGCAGAAATCCGGGCCTGTCGTCAGTGGTAGCGCTTCGTGCCTCATCAGTGTACATTTTTACAAGTTGTATTCCATTTCTTACGCAATATTCACGGATTGCCCTGAGTTGAGCTTCGATGGATTCCTCACGCTGGTTATCGCTACTGTAACGTGCGTATGCTGCTGCCTTCATGATTATTCCTTTCTAAATTAATCGACAAACCTGCAATTTTTAACGGACACATTCAAAGATTTACCTTCTATTTTCCCGATAATTACTACTTTGTCCCCCTTATTTTTTTGTGCAATTTTGTCAATCTCGTCTTTATCCTTGAAGAAACACTGAACGTCAACAAAATTTGAAAAAGACTCATCTTCATTGCTAAGGACAACATAAGTCTGCCCTAAAACTTCACCGATATCAGATATTTCTCCTGATATTTTTGCAATCTTTCCTTTATAATTTTGATTAGCCCTGATTTCGTTGTCGTTGAACTCATCGGCAAGTTCCTTGGCTGTTACTTCAATTTCATATTCTGGCTCTTTTTGCTCAGCTTGTGTGGTTTCTTGAGTAACTTCTGCAACTGCTGTTTTTTCCGTGTCGTTCGTTTGTTCTTCTTCTTTTTTAGGCTGAGTTTCATTATTTGGAGTTTTTGTTTCTTGCGATGTAGTAACATTACTAGATGTGTTATTTGCTACGTTGCTTGGCGCAGGCTCATCAGATCCTCCAATTGCTATAACGCAAATAAAGAAAACAAGGAAGAAAACTGATAGTATGACTCTTGGAACAGGCTTATATTTTTTCTGGGTCCATAATAAGATAATGCCTAATGGTGCAAAAAAGATGAGAGATAACCAGATAAACCAACTTTTTTGATAAAACTTCATAGCAATTCCTCCTTAATATTTACTTAATAATTAGAAATGTACTTTAAAATTATCAATATTTTTGTATACTCCAGGCGGGTCAAAATAAATAATGTATTTGCCATACTTTTTGTATTTACCATACATTGCATTGTAGGTCTCAAAGGTCCTGATCAGGAATTCTTCAGTCACGCCTATATATTCGGCAACTTCAAACATATTCCTGCATCCTGCCTCATATGCCTGGATGATACTTTTGAGTGGAACAAGACTCTTTACCGCCCAGCGCCGGGCTTTTACCTCTTGTTTTCTGTTATTTGTGTTAGATGTGTCGAGAATATTGCCATATGAAGTGTAATAATGACCAAGTTCTTCTGCTAGTACGCATGTTTTTTCAGCTGTAGTAGAAATGTTTTTGTTTATTGCTATAACACCATCGCAGTAAAGCCCTTTAATTCTTTCTCCGAGAGGTTGATATACAACTTCTATATTTTCTCTCTCGGCCTCTTGAAGTAGTTTTTTGTACATAGCAACCTCACAAAATAGTATATTAAGCTTTTTATCCTATGACCACCTATAGTCCTATTCCTTTTTTTCTTTCTGCTGTCGCTTCATCCGCACAAATTCCTTGAAGCGCTCAATTTCCTGCAGTTCTTCTTCAGTCCATTCTTCGCCATCGTGGTGGGCAGCGATAGTTTCGATGGGAGTACGAATGTTGGTTTTTCCTAAAAGGAAATCAGTGGAGACTTCAAAGTAATCAGCTAGCTTTGTGACTGTAGCAAGGTCTGGCTCACTTTTCCCCGTCTCATACTGAGTATATGTAGTACGACTTACTCCTAACATTTCCGCCATATCTAATTGTTTTAATCCTTTTTCTTCCCGAAGGAGCTTTAGCCTCTGTCCTATCATTAGACTCACCACCGATATTTGTATATTTATTATATATGTCAAAAATTCTGACATCAACATAAGTCAAGATATTTGACAAAAATTAAAAAATATACTTGACAAAGTCAATAAAATTGACATATAATAAAACTAAGTCAAGATACTTGACTTACGGAGGTGAAAAACATGCGACACTGGTTAAAAGCATTAAGACAAAAGTCAAATAACTTGACACAAGAACAGCTGGCGAAAGAAGCAGGTATTTCAAGAACGATGATAACCGAAATCGAAAATGGCAATGCGAATCCTTCGGTTGAAGTAGCAAAAAAAATTGCCTCAGTCCTTGGCTTCGATTGGACACGTTTCTACCAGGATGAGGATGACGAGGGCGAGTTAACTAAAACTGGTACTGAATAGAAGAAATAATCAACTTCTATTGAACCTTGACAACTGCATATCGTGACAGCGGCCTGAGCGGTCCAGGGGAGCGCGAGAGGGGCTAAAGTTAAACAAGTAAAGGGGGGCAGTTTTAGTGGATATAAAGCGAGACTTGATGGAATTGCACAGAAGGCTTTCGCAGACAGGCGAGTACCAAGTGGCCCGTAATATTTTATATCTGCTTATGTAGGGCTCGGTGTTGCTTCTGGATCGGTCAGATGATGATCAGAGGATATGGGCATACCTGTTTGGACGCTGTCTAACGGCTGGAAACAGGCCAAGATAGCATAGGAGGGGCATATGCAAGTAGCAATTATTAGAACTACGATTGATAGAAAAACAGGACAACGGCTCAGCGAGGAAATCATCGGCTACGAAGAAGTCGACGAGGATGCTTACTACCGTCCACTAGTAGAGATATTTGGCAAGCGAGTGCTAGAAGCTCTCCAGAACGACAAGCAGGAGGGCGGCTTGGTGGAGAGTTAAGGCGGGACTAATTGGAGGGGTTAACGATAATCTTATATTTTTATTATACAAAAGAGGAGGTGATTGCTAAATGAAGAGAACATGCGGAGAAATATACAAAAGCGCCAGACATGCCGCAGGTTTGACACAGGAGGAAGCAGCAGAGCAGCTATATATATCAGTGCGCAGTTTGGCAGAGTACGAAGCAGGCAGGACAATTCCACCGGACGATGTAGTCTGCAGAATGGTTGAAGTGTACAAAGCAAAACACCTGGCATATTTACATCTGAAAAATTCCACAGAAGTTGGACGTAGATTTCTGCCGGACTTACATATCCTTGATCTGCCAAGGTCAGTGCTGAAACTGCAAAAGGAAGTAACTGATGTAACAAGAATCAACGCTGAAATGGTTGATGTGGCCTGTGACGGTGTAGTAGATGAACAAGAGCATGAAACCTGGCAGACTATCGAAAAGGAACTCATGGAAATGGTAGGAGCTGGACTTTCGGTAGTATTTGCGAGGGGGTGAGATTTACAGTAAGAGAATAAGCGAATAACTTACACCTGATAAAAGCGCATAGCAACTAAAGGTAAGTAGGCCGAAGTTGGTCTGTAAATCAAAATAACTAATTAATAGGAAGGTGTAAGGAATGAAATTCTCAGGTATTTTATCAGAAACAAATCTACACATCATAGTGCAGAACATGAACGCAGTGGACACAGAGAACGAGAATAAGCGTAACATAATAGACGTTGTAAGCAATGTAGTTTACTTGTACCAAGATTATTTTAATAAGCTCAGCATCAAAGAAAAGATCGAAGCGATGTCGATAGTGGCGCTCATATTCAACACACTCCTGGACGAAGAAATTAATCCACTTACGAAAAGATACACACTCAAAGCATTGAAATGCTTCAATGACAACATAATTAACGAACCGGAAGATAAAGGCTGCGAATGCGAAATGTATGACGAGTACAACCAGTGCTGTATGTGGGACCGGTTAGAAAAAGTTGTGACATTTCCATGGGAAAAAGAAGTGGACCCAATTATAGAAGATTGTTTATCGGAAATGCCGTAAAGGAGGTGTGAGTGAATGAAAAAGTGGTTGATTAAAAAATGTAAAGAGTCGGAAACATTCGCTTTTTGTGTGATGCTCATCGGCATAGCACTAATGGTACTCATAGCACTTATATGAAAGTGAGGGATGATATTTGAAACATGAAAAAAAGCTTCAGCGATGGATGAAGGATTTTTTGTCAGAGCGTGGTTTGAATCCTGCAAACTGGCGATACATCAAGAACACACCTGAAGAACTGGTCATAATCCATAAATATTCGCTAAAGCCAAGAGTAATTAAAAAGGAGCGTGAAGGAGCATGAAAGAAAACCAATGCCAATGCCTATAACCTTGAACGATTGCTTATTGCTCTGGCAGATGGGATACAGAGTTGAGGTAAACGATGGCAAGGTTATGGCTGTTGTAAAGGAGAGGAAAAAGCGTGAAAACATTGCGTGAGGCTATGGGACTCCAGGATAGCATAGGCAACATCAAACTGGGAGATATGGTAAGGGTAAAGACAACAGGGCATATCGGTAAAGTAAAAGCGATAGGTAGATACGGATTATTAGACATACAGGGCTGCATGAGGTTATACACCTCAGCTGAAATTGAAAAAGTAGATAAAAAAATAACGGCATAAGCCGCAAATCAAAATATCTCAACCTCATTCTAACACTTACGGGATGGGGTGTCAAGAAAGGATGGTCATATGAAAATTCTTAATCTTACACTTCAAAATTTCAAAGGAATTCGCAATTTTGATTTAAATACAGATGGAAACGATGTAAACATTTTCGGCGAAAATGGCACAGGTAAAACTACATTAGCAGATGCTTTTATGTGGCTGCTGTTCGATAAGGACAGCAGCAATCGCAAAGACTTTCAGATAAAAACCCTGCGACCAGATGGCGAGCCAGAGCACGGCCTTGAACATTCGGTTGAAGCTATTCTGTTACTCCCTGATGGGCAACGGCTGGCTTTGAAAAAAGTGTTCAGTGAAAAGTGGACTAAGAAGAAAGGTTCTGCTACAGCAACATTCACTGGGCACACAACGGATCATTTCATAGATGGCGTTCCAGTACAGAAAAAAGAATATGACGCAAGGGTTGCTGAAATTGCAGATGAGCAAATATTCCGATTGCTTACTGATCCAAGATACTTCAATGAAGTCCTTCATTGGACCGATAGGCGCAAGCTGCTCCTGGAAGTCTGCGGCGACATATCGGATGCGGAAGTCATAGCCAGCAAGCTGGAACTGACAAAACTGGCTGAGGTCCTTGGAAAGAGGACAATAGAGCAACATCGAAAAGTTACCCAGGCCCGCAGAGCAGAAATTAATCGTGAACTTGAGAAAATCCCGGTCAGAATCGATGAAGTCAAGCTGGGCCTGCTGAATATCGACGACATTACCAATCCGGATGAACTTCCCAATGATATCGCAAAGCTCAGATATGAGCTTAAAAAGAAGCAGGAAGAGCTTGCATCGACTAAAGCTGGCGGGCAAGTTGCAGAACTAACCAAGAAGCTGCGAATGATTGATGGGCAGATGCTTGATTTGAAGAATAAACACAGGCAGACGCTGGATGAGAAGGTTATTGATAAGCGCAGAAAACTCTCAAGTGTGCAACATGATATAGCAGAACTCAAAGCCAAGATTGATTCCCATAATCGCAATATCAAATATAGAACATCTGAAATAAGTGTTCTTGAAGAAAGAATAAAAATTCTCCGCAATAATTGGCATGCAGAAAACAGCAAGGTTTTCGAGCAAGAACAGTCCACTTTTTTATCATTGGATACATGTCCAACATGTGGGCAGCCTTTACCAAAGGAACAGTTATTAGCAGCCAGAGAAAAGGCTTTAGAACAATTCAATAAGGCAAAAGCAGAGAAACTGGAATCAATAAATGCCGAGGGGAAACAACTAGCAGCAAGAAAATCCTCACTTGAGGATGAAATCAAGTTTTCACGAGAAACAGTGGATAAGATGACGGTAGAACTCCAGGAAATTGAAAAGCAGGAAGCCATCCTGAAAGCTGAAATCGATGAAATCATGAAGGGCGCAGAGCCTATTGAATCAACTCCAGAATATTATCAGCTTAATGCAAGATACCGTGACCTGCAAGATGAAATCAGAAAACTCGAAGCAGACAGTAGTATTGCTGTCGCAAAAATCCAGAAAGAGATAGACACCCTATCAGAGGACATTAGAGTCCTTGAGCAGGCACAGGCCCGCATTGAAACCAGAAAGAACGGACTGAAACGCATTGAAGAGCTCAAAGCCGAAGAACGTAAACTGGCTGCAGAGTTTGAGGATTTGGAGCAACAGCTATATCTGACAGAGGAATTCATTCGGACTAAGGTCCGACTCCTGGAAGACAAAATCAACAGCAAGTTCCGTATGGCAAGGTTCAAACTGTTCGATGTCCAGGTCAATGGGGCACTGGCTGAGTGTTGTGAAACTACTTATAACGGCGTGCCTTACAGCAACCTTAACAATGGCGCCCGCCTTAATATCGGTTTGGACATCATAAATACTCTGGCTGATCATTACGGCTTTGCGCCGCCGGTATGGCTGGACAACGCAGAGAGCGTGGTTAATATTCTCCCAACCAAAGGACAGCAGATTAGATTAATCGTCTCAGGGACAGATAAGAAGTTGCGAGTAGTGCTCGCAGAAAAGAAGGAGGAGGCGTTTGCATCGTGATCGACAGAACCGGCGAAAGGTTTGGGAGACTGGTTATTACACGCTTTGTCAGGATTGAGAAACATTGGGCTTATATATGGGAATGCAGGTGTGACTGTGGAAACACTATTGAAGTTCGTTACAATAATTTGCTTAATGGCTCTACTAAAAGCTGTGGCTGCCTAAAGCGAGAAAGAACTATTGAACGAAGCACCAAACACGGCCTATCGGGCGGTCAAGGTAATTATACTCGGCTATATCGAATCTGGTTGAATATGCGCCGACGCTGTAACAACAGGAGAGACCAAGATTATCCATATTACGGCGGTCGTGGTATCAAGGTTTGTAAAGAATGGGATAATTATGCTGCTTTCTATGAGTGGGCAATAAAAAGTGGATACAGTGATGTTCTAACTTTAGAGCGTATTGATTTCGACGGTGATTATAGCCCAAAAAATTGTAGATGGGCTACAAGAAAAGAACAGGCAAGAAACACCCGACAAAACCGCTATATCACTTTTAAGGGTCAAACAAAAACTGTTGTTGAGTGGGCTGAACATTTAGGTATGCCTTATGCAACTCTAAGAATGCGTTTGCATCGCGGTTGGCCTATTGAAAGAGCATTAACACGTCCAGTAAATAATTCGAAGGAGGTTGTATAAATGTTAAAGCAAACACTAAAAGAATGGTTGGATGAGGGTAAGGAACGCTTTGGGGATGATTTTACGCAGTGGAAATTCAAGTGTCCTGCTTGTGGACATGTGAACACCGGTAAGGAATTTAAGGATTTAGGAATTGACCTGAACAGCATGTACAACGAATGTGTCGGCAGGCATACAGGCAAAGGTAGCCCCAGAAAAGACGATTCGTCAGGGTGCGATTGGGCGGCGTATGGTTTATTTGGAACGCTGGGTAAAGGCAGAATCGTTTTGAATGAAGGCAAGGAATCTGAAGTATTTGATTTTGCAGAGTAAAGGAGGCTGTGTAATATGTCAAATGACAAAAATACACTTGCTCTAATAAAAAGGGACGTCGTTGACGTTGTAGGGAAGAAAGTTCAAGAATTCGTATCCCGTGGGGAGCTTCATCTGCCACCGAATTATAGTGTGGAAAATGCCATGAAGTCAGCCTGGCTGATACTGCAGAACACCCTCGACAAGGACAAACGCCCGGTCCTGCAGGTTTGTACCCGGGACAGTATAGCTAATGCCTTGTTGGATATGGCGGTTCAAGGACTGAACCCGGCAAAGAAGCAGGGTTACTTTATCGCATACGGAAAGCAGCTGGTGTTCCAGAGGTCTTACTTTGGAACAATGGCTGTCACCAAGCGGGTGGCCGGAGCCAAAGACATATTCTCCGAAGTCGTTTACAAAGGCGACGAGTTTGAATACACCATCAAGAACGGCAACAAATACATCACCAAGCATGTACAGAAAATCGAGAACGTGGACCCGAACAATATCGTTGCTGCATATTGCACAATTATATTCGATGATGACAGACAATTCACAGACATAATGACTTGGGCTGAAATTCAGAAAGCCTGGTCTAAGTCCAAGATGAACCCGGAGAAGGAAGGCTCCACACACAAAGAATTTCCTCAGGAAATGGCCCGAAAAACGGTTATCAACCGGGCTTGCAAGCGCTACTTGAACAGCTCCGACGATGGCAGCCTTTTGATGCATCATATCAATCGTGAGGATGAGGTTGTGGCTGAAGCAGAAGTTGAGGCTGAGATTGCTGAAAATGCTAACCAGGAGTTAATTGATATTGAGCCAGACTACGAGATCACAAATGAAGAAGCTGACACGGAGAGGGAAGAGGTAGAGGAGCCAGTAAAAGAAGAAAGGCCTGCTGAAAAATCAAAACAAGAGCAGAAACAGCATCCTAGTAAGCAGCAAACGTTATTTGAAGGACCGGGATTTTAGATGATTGATATTACCCCCTACGCCTCCGGAAGCCGGGGTAACTGCTACCGTATTACGGACAGTAGGACCCCTCTCCTTCTAGAGTGCGGAATACCATTTAAAGAAATTCAAAAAAGTCTGAATTTTAAGTTATCAGATATAGCTGGATGTCTCATAAGTCACGAACATTTAGATCACTGCAAAGCAGTCAAAGACATCATGAAAGCCGGTATTGACTGCTATATGAGTCAAGGCACAAAAGAAGCTCTGGGAATAGATGGACACAGGCTTAATATCATCAAAGCAAAACAGCAGTTCAGGCTCGGGACATGGACCATACTGCCGTTTGAGACACAACATGATGCCCAGGAACCACTGGGGTTTCTACTGGCAAACCAGGATGGAGAGAAGCTGTTATATGCGACAGATACATATTACATCCGGTACATGTTTAACAGGCTTACTCACATCATGGTTGAATGTAACTATAGCCTTGACATACTTCGAGCCAACGTTGAAGTCGGCCTGGTTGATCCGGCACTGAAAAATCGGATATTGAAGTCGCATTTCAGTCTCGAACACGTGAAGGAGTTCCTTAGGGCAAATGACCTTTCACGAGTTCGTGAAATCTGGCTGATTCACTTATCAGACGGCAACAGTGATGCTGAGAGATTCAAACATGAGATACAGGCGCTTACTGCAAAACCTGTTTATATCGCTTAACAACGGGCGGCGTGAGCAATAGAAACAGAGTATTAATTCACAATATAAGGACAATGCGAATCAATAGGAAAGTGAGAGTATTAACGAATAATGGCAAGGTTGAGCATAGAGGATGTTCGGAAACAGCATGAAAGTGCTAAAAAGCTATACGAACAAGGGTTGAGGGCAACAACAGCAAATGTTGAACAAGTGCTTGATTTATATAACACAATAGAAGATTTGGTAAAAGAAAATGAAAAATTAAAGTCAATTTTAGCGGTGATGAAAGATGAGAATAAGAGGTTACAAAATGCATGGGCTAAAGCAGTTGATGAAGCATTTGTAGTAATTTGAAAAGTATTGGGGGGGGAAGAAATAATTATGACCAGCAAAGTAAAACTCACACACAGCAACAAGTCGCGTGAGCGCACCAGTAGTGCAAAGGTACGCGAGGGCAAGGTGGTATACCAGCACCCAAAGGGATATTTTGTCGTGATTGAATTTCAGGGCGCAGGTGGGAAGTTCCGGGAGGCATTTTATCCGGAGCAGATTGAAAAGGTGGGATGAAATTATGGCTAAAACAAAGATAGAGTGGGCAGATGCTGTTTGGAATCCAGTAACAGGATGTACACCTATAAGTGAGGGTTGTCAAAACTGCTATGCAAAACGTATGGTAAATAGATTGCGCGGCCGGTGTGGTTATCCGACAGAGGATCCTTTCAAAGTAACATTACATCGAAATCGACTAATTGAGCCCTTAAAATGGAAAAAATCAAGGCGTGTATTTGTATGTTCAATGGGTGATCTCTTTCACGAAGATGTACCATTTAGCTACATTTCGATGGTATTTGACGTAATGTGTTCTTGGCGTTGGCCAAACAAAGAAGCTGAACGTTTAGGTGATGAATCCCTTTTAGAGGATCCAGGTCATATTTTCATGGTTTTAACTAAAAGACCAAAAAGGGTATTAGATTGGCTTTGGTGGATGGGTGAGCATTGGCGTGGTGATTCGCCGGTCAATATCAATCTTGATGCTGAAAGACATTTCGGGAAACACATTTGGATTGGCGTAACAATAGAAAATCAACAACGTGCTGATGAACGCATACCCATCCTGCTACAAATACCGGCAGCGGTCCGGTTTGTATCAGTGGAGCCGATGCTGGGACCGGTGGACTTAACTCGCATCGGCGGTGACTTGTATGGAAACGGACGTATCAATGCACTTAAAGGGCTTCAAAATGATGATACATATGTCCATGAGTATAACCTTAGATGGAAAACAAAACATTGTGGGGAACTGAATTGGGTCATCTGTGGTGGTGAAACAGGTCCTGGAGCAAGACCAATGCATCCGGACTGGGTGCGATCACTTCGGGATCAATGCCAAGCTGCAGGGGTGCCCTTCTTCTTCAAGCATTGGGGCGAATGGTGCCATCCAGATCAGATGCAAGGCGGCTATGATAGACCGTATAAAGTTTTTCATTTCAACAAAAAAGAGTACTCAAGCTTTTTGGAGAAAGACCATGATTTAGTTATTAAGTGTGGTAAAAAGAAAGCTGGCCGCCTACTAGATGGTAGAACATGGGATGAGATGCCCATGGAATAATTTTGTAAAGGTGGAGGGTTCAAATGTATACAAGGGTTGAAAGCAGGTTTTGGCAAGACGAAAAAATGAGAACAATATCAGACGATGCGAGATATTTAATGTTATATTTCCTTACTTCTCCTCATCGAAACATTATGGGTTTTTACTTCTTACCCTCCCCTTATGCTTGTTTCGATCTGGGTTGGGATGAGAAACGGTTCCAAAAAGCGTTGCAGGAACTGTTGCAGACAGGTTGTGTTAAATATGATGCATGTACTCATGTAGTGTTGATACAAAATTATCTTAAACATAATCCATTAGAAAATCCAAACCAAGTAAAGAGTGCAATAGAGAAGTTTAGCGAAATGCCGCAAACACCGTTATTTCAAGACTTTTTAACTATTCTTGAACAATTTAATAAACCGTTTATGAAACCGTTAATTGAACGGTTAAAAGAACGGTTAGGTAAACCAGTAACAGTATCAGTAACAGTATCAGAAATAGAGAGATATATAGACGCGCACGTGCGTGAAAACACTTCTCAAGAATCAAATCAAGAGGGGATTTTTAAAACCGAAATTCAAAAAATCAACGACAAAGCGCTTGAATACGGTATGACTGGCATTACACCTGAGTTTATTGAGGACGCAGAAATGCGTTTAAGTGAAGGCACAGACGTCGAGTTAATAATCAAGGCCTTGGCAATTGGCGCAACAAAAGCAAAAGGAAATGCAGGTGCAAAGTGCCGGTACGCTATATCCGTGCTCCAAGGATGGGCTACAGAAGGAATCCGGACGTTGGCACAATGGGAAGCAAAGAATACGCCTGAACCGAAAGCGCGGGATAAACCTAAAATACAAGATATGACCGAAATCAAGCAGGATAAATACGAACGCGCAAAACAGAAGGCCTTGCAGATGTTGCGAGAAAAGGGGGTTATTAGCAGTGACGGAAGTTGAGGCTATTGAGCTTATTGAAAGGCTAAAAAATGCATGTACCTTCAACCGGTTTGAAGATCCAGGAGTATATGCCGAATATTTACGAGCATTAAAGGGATATGACTACGGCAGAATGGATGCTGCAATAGACGCAGCGATTGAGGAAGATAGCCGTAACGTGCCGGCAATATCGTTACTTGTGAAAAAGTACAAGGATGCATTAAATGCTCCAAAAGATAGGTTTGAGGTTAAAAACGGGGAATACTGCACGGTATGTGACGATCGGGGATATGTACTCATGAAAGAGGTACAGAAAAGCGGGGATATGGATATACCATATCAGTATGTATTATATTGCCCGTTTTGCCCTGTTGGCAGATCCCAAGCATACGATGGACGTAACATAAGCGACAAAGAGCACAGGTCCCCGTATATAGTACCACCTCTCACTGAGTATTTCGGTGATGAGGGCATACAATTGCTGAGAGATGCAAATCTGAAAAAACGCAACAAGAAAACTGGAGTCGTTAGGCCTACCGAGAAAGAATTTCAGGCCAATCTTCAGACTATTGGGAAGAGTATATCAAATGACTGGAAGTACGATGTAGAAATTCCGTTCTAGGGGTGAAGAAAGTGCCTAAGTCATGGACCAAAGAGCATATTGAATTTTTGGAAAGTCATTGGGGAGAAATGTCAATCCCGATAATTGCAAAAAAACTAAATAAATCAGTCAATGCAGTTAAGTGCAAAGTTTTTATGAAGACTATTATTTAGTTCATTGTGAATGCGGGAATACTTTGGGCTTGAGGAATTAGGTGTGGTATTGGCATAAAACTGTGAAATGACAAGAATTTAATGAAAATTGTGGTATTCGAACAGGAGGGTAGGCATGAGAAAGTTTATTAGAGACAAGTCGTTTAATGATTATGTTGAGATATCCGAGATTGATGAAAATACCGGTGATATGTTGACATATTGCAAAGACCGTGAAACAGGAATTGAGTATCGCAAATATTACGATAACGTCTTTAAACTTGGTTGGGTAAGCGTTAATGAATTTATCAAGAACAGGCGCAGCAAAGCCTGGGGGTATGTAGAGGTGAAAATATAAAGAAAGCAGGTGAAGGAAATGAAATTAGAAATTGAAATTGATGAAAACTACATAGCCGAATTAGTGTCGAAGGAAATTGCAAGGCGTATTGTTGAAACGCATGGATACGAGAATCATGAAGCGAGAGTGGGAATAAGGGAAGGAGTTGATAAAGCAATAAAACAATATATCTACTCCAAGAAAGATGCAATCATTGATAGGGTTGTAGAGAGGGCAGCGGTTGAGATTGTAAAAAAAGGGTTGCCTAAACTGATAGAAAGGCATTTTATCGACTGCGAAGGAGGTAATGAAAGTGGAGTTAGATAAGTGGATTGGTTCATACAAGGTAAGGGCTTTCCCTTGGATAGATGGCAAGCGGATATATTTCAATGTGCAGTATTACGCACCAGGGCAATCAATCGAGAAACCGCTTCATTAGTTAATCACATTGCATGTATGGAGGTAAAACAAAATGGCTGAAAACGGATTTTAGGAGGAGGAAAAGTCAGATGAGCAGGAAAGGTGACTGGATTGGTACTTACACAGGCAAACAGCTCTGGCCGCTGGACCCGAGGCCGGAGGAAGTTTGTCTTGAGGATATTGCCCACGCATTAAGCCAGATATGCAGGTTTAACGGCCATGCGAACAGGTTCTGCAGCGTAGCTCATCATTGCCTGAATGTTGAGAGAATTCTTGAGCAGAGAGGTTTCAACAAAAAGATTCGATTGTACGGTTTACTTCACGATGCAGCGGAGGCATATATATGCGACATCCCACGGCCATTGAAACAGTTTATGTCGGAATATAAGACAGTTGAGATTAATATACAGCAAGCCATTTATAAGCATTTTGGTTTGCCATGGCCGACAGCGGAGGAAGAAGAAATTATAAAGGCTGCTGATGATTATGTACTGGCCCTCGAAGCAAAGAAGTTTATGCGGAATACAGAAGCGTGGAATTTAGTACGCACGGAGCCAGGGGATTCGATTCAGATGTTTTATGATGAGTGCTGGAAGAATGGCATTGAATATCATTATTATTATCGGGTTAGCATGTTGCTCGATGCTATGGAGGCTGATGCGTGTGACGCTTGACGAGTATATAACTTGGTATCAGGAACACTATGGCAAAAAGCCAAGCGAAAAGCTGATTGAATCCTTCTGCCGGGCGAATGGGCTGCCATGGCCGCAGGAGAAGGAAGAAACAGAGAAAGAAAGCGAGGTCGAGGAAGGATGAAAAAACTTGAAAAAGCAATAGCTTATTTTGAGGATGCAATCCGGGAATCGGATGAAATTATAACAGAGTGCAGTGAGAAACTGCAGAAAGAATTGATAGAGCAAAAGAAACATTTTGAGGTTGCGCTGGATGCTATGAAAAAATGCACATGGATTCCAGTAAATAAAAGGTTACCAGTAGTAGATGAATACGGCGATGTAAATGTGTTGGTTTGCATGGATGATGAATTTATAGCAACAGCGACCTATGACAAAGATAATGGATTTGAACTATGGGCAGATAGCGGAGAAGTAATAGCATGGATGCCATTGCCAGAACCGTATCAAGAGAGTGATTGGCTTGATTGAAAAAATCTACAAAAACAAGCGAATGGTAGTTTGCGACAACTGCGGAACAGGGCAAGAATGCGACAGTTGGGCTGATGTGATGGACTTTATGAACGAAGAAGGCTGGAAGAAAAGGTTGGTTGACGGGGAATTTAAGCATTATTGTCCAGAGTGCCAGGAGGGGTTGAGATGAAGCAAGTAATTAGATATCAATGCGAATTCTGCAAGAAAGAGTTTAAAACACCTGATAGACACTATTGCAAAAAGAACCCTAAACTCAAAAACTGCTTTACTTGCAAGCATCTGAAGGGGTGGCTTGAGAGTGAAGAAAGCGCGCCTATATATTTTGAATCTGAAACAAATTACAGCAGATACCCAAATTATCCGGATTGTGCAGCCGATGTAGGCGATGGATGGGATATAGAAATCATCAAAAGCTGCAACTACAACATGCAATGCGAAAGATGGGAAGCTAAAGAAAGTGAGGGTGAAAAAGAGGATAAATGAATAGCGGATTTTTAGTATACAAGTGCAGAAAATGTGGCCGGCTGAATAAAGATACGCATGTTCCAAACGGTACAATAGCTCTCTCATGTATCATTTGTGACTTTGACTTTCCGAAAGCTTGGGGAGATTTAAAGCCAGGCATGACTGGTGTGTGTAATTGCGGTAATGGTGAGTTAGGAATTACTGACTTGATAGGCTTCGAGCCGGAAAAGGAGGAAGAATTATGAGGAATAAACCATGTAAAAAATGTGGAGGCACAGGATTCGTTCAGCGTATACTCTGGGGAAAGCGGTGCAATGTCTATTGTACCCGGTGCAATGCCAGGGGTGAATTCAAAAAATATCCTGACGAGCAGAAGAAAGACCGCCCTAAAATGTGTTTCGCCAGAATTATTGGTGGCGAGCTGCAAGAAGACTTGAAAGATATTGATATTTTCGGCTTTCTTAGGGAAAACGGCGAATTCGTCATATACGGCTGCAGGGATGATGACCAATCTCGCTTCTATCAAGGGTTACTGAATTATGATAAAAAAACAGGCGTACATGGATGGAAAACCGTTGAGGATGTAGAGGAATGGTGGAAAGAGCCGGATATGTTGCTGGTCGTGAGCAAGGGAGACGTAGCTCTGTGTTAACTTTCATGGAGGTTAGGAGGAGTGTGAATACTATGGCTAAAGTTTTATACAAAATCAACCGTAAACAAACAGGCGAGCCAACATTTGAAGAAAAATGGCACGATGAAATAGGATTGAAGCATTATTTGAAATATTGCAGCAGTGAAAAATGCATTCGAGGGCCGGAACATGCAAAGAAAGCGAATTGGCATGAAAACGGGTTTTGCCTTGAATGCGCATATAATCCTTATAACATGGAGGTCGAACACGATGTCTAAAGCGATATTGGATGCTACGGCAGGTAGCAGGATGATGTGGTTTGACAAACAAAATCCTGATGTCTTGTACATGGACAACAGGCAAATAACTACTACTTTATGCGATGGACGAATCCTCAATATTCATCCTGATGTTATCGCCGATTTCCGCAATATGCCTTTTGAGGATAATACATTTTATCTTGTAGTGTTTGACCCGCCGCATTTGCGTTCGGTCGGCCAAAATTCTTGGTTGGCTCAAAAATATGGGATGCTTTCAGATAATTGGCGACAGGACATAGCGCAGGGATTCCAGGAATGTATGCGTGTTTTGAAGCCAAACGGCACATTGATATTCAAGTGGAATGAGGAACAAGTCAAATTAAGCGAAGTGCTAAACGCTATTGGACATAAACCGTTGTTCGGTAATCGCAGAAGTAAGACACACTGGCTGGTTTTTATGAAAGGAGCGTGATAGCGATGCCTAAAGCGATATTGGAGTTGGAGATGCCGGAGAGTTGTTGGCAGTGCCCTTGTATACAAGATAGGACAGAAACCTATAGATGGTGTGGTGCAGTTGGTGGAGACTGTCCTAACCCTCCTTACGAAAGAAGAAAAGATGACTGCCCGCTGAAACTGGTGGATGGAAAGAAGGTTGAGCCATGAGCCTACTCGAAGAAGTATTAAAAGCCCGTAAAGAGGCAGAACAAAAGCCGCCATGCCAGAAGTGCAAACACTTGTTTTGGATAGACAAGGAAACACCGTTTTGTAAAAAGGTTGACAAATTTATTTTGCCGGAATTGCCGCCGAATAAATGCGAGTTGAGGGAGGTTGAATAACGTGAGGTTGAGTGTAGAGGAAACATTGAGAAATTTAAAGCAAGTTGAAGAGAAGTACAAAATAAGATTTACACCAACAGGAGAGGTTAATATTTCCGAAATGGCACGGGATTGCATTGACACCATCAAAGCCTTGCAGCAGGAGAATGAACAACTTCGGGCGCAGCTTGAATCCCTGCGTTGCAGTTCTTGTGGTGAATTACCTGAATTGATTGCGACTGATGATGGAGATTATTGTGAGAAATGTGCAGAAGGAATAGAGTATAAGGAAATGATAGACTTGCACACCTACCACAATCCCGCCGATGTGGAGGCATTGCGGAAGGCGAGGGAGGCACTTGACTATTGGAGGGAGCTATATGGAATAGGGCTTGAAGTACTGAATTGGCATATGAATGGAAATACTGAGCCATTCGATAGTTTTTACGACAACTCAGGAACATATGAAGCCCTTGCCGAAATTGACAAGGCGATAGGAGGCGGTCAATAATGCTGAGAGCCTGGGAAATTGCAAGGCTGGAAAAAGAACTGGCAGAACGAAGCCGTGAAAAACAAAACAAAGAAGGTGAATTGGAGATAGAGCTTGACCACTACAAGCAGGAAGCAAAGAAAATACCAAATATTTGCTTCCCAAAGCCGTGCTACTTTGACTTAATGAACGATGGCGAGAGAGATAAGGAGTTTGTATTTGCTATTGCGAAGCAGATGTGCCCGCAAATATGCCCGAAGTGGAATGGAGGAGGTCAGGATGGCAGTAAAACAAGCTAAAATCACTGAATCCGACATCCAGCAGCAGATAAAGGAGTACCTGCAATACAGCGGTTGGTTTGTAGTGAAGATCCACCAGTCACTTGGCAGCTACAAAGGAATTGCAGATCTGTATGCTCTCAAGGACGGCCAGCATGTGTGGATTGAGGTAAAGATGCCGAAAGGGAAATTGTCGGAGTATCAGGAGAGATTTAGGGACGATATTCTTCAGCACGGCGGGACATATATAGTGGCCCGGAGCGTGGAAGATG
>DUMB01000076.1 GCA_012840085.1 Clostridiaceae bacterium | reverse complement strand
GGAGGCTCATTGTCAAGAGGACCGTGGAATAAATGCGGAAATCTGGTATATTCTTCACTTTTCAATGTCCAATAAACCTAACTACTCCCATATTGCTTTTTTCATAAGTTATTTAACACTACCTATACCCAAAATAAGTTTTTACTTAAATAACAATAGCGACAATCAGATGGGTATAGTATCTAATCATTAAAGTCGTATCATATATCATAGAAATCATACCACATATTATTTAGGTTATCATCAGGAAAGCTAAAATAATCTTTTGTGTGAGTAATTTTTATTTTTTGGAATTTTAATTGAAGCCTGACTGCTGTTTTAATAAAAAAGTACAAAAAATATCATAATTCTCCAATAATATTTTTCAATTGCATAGTATGATTAATTTAGTTAAAAATACAAATAACTATTTTAGTTTGAAAAGGAGTGTTAGTATGAGTATTTTCCAGGAAATTTCTCAGAATCTTCAACAGGGTAAAGCAAAAAATGTAAAGGCATTAGTACAGCAGGCTCTTGATGAAGGAGCAAGCCCAAAAGATATTCTTGAAAAAGGTCTTTTGGACGGTATGAATATAATCGGAGAAAAATTCAAAAACAATGAAGTATATGTACCGGACGTATTAATTGCTGCAAGAGCAATGAATTCTGGTGTTGAAGTACTTAAACCACATCTTGTAGCCAGTGGAGTAAAGGCAAAAGGAACAGTTGTTATCGGTACAGTTAAGGGCGACCTCCACGATATAGGTAAAAACCTCGTTAAAATGATGATGGAAGGAAAAGGCTTAGAGGTTATCGACCTTGGAGTAGACGTTCCTGCAGAAAAATTCTTAGCTGCTGCAAAAGAACATAATGCACAGATTATAGCTTGCTCAGCTCTGTTGACTACTACCATGAGCGAAATGGAAAATATCGTTAATGCTGCAAAAGAACAGGGCGTAAGAGACAACTTCAAGATTATGGTTGGTGGAGCTCCAGTAACAGACAACTACTGCAAGAAGATCGGAGCAGATTATTATACTCCAGATGCAGCTTCAGCAGCTGATGTTGCATTAAGCATTTGCGAAGGATAAAAAGTCTTTCATTGGTAAGCTATTTTGCTATAACTTCGCTATGCTACGTGGAAATTTTAATTATATCATCTTATGCATTTTATCCTGCAAAGTAAGCGGTTAGTATAAAAAAACATAATGTTAGAAATAAATAGATATAGTATATTAAAAACTCTTGTCTAATGTTTTATGACATGAGAAAGCTGTTAAAGTATTATGGATGCCATCAATAGCAATATTGTTTTTGATGGGAATATATTCATATGTTGTACGGCACTTAGCAGGGTAATATAAAATATGTTGTTGATACCATGTTCTGCATCTGTCGTTCTGAAATGTTTCCGGATGTTTTGACACAGACATTGAAAACAGGTGCAGAAATTATTTTATATTTTTGTTGAGGCCTCTGGTCTTTCTGATCCGGCAGACATGGAAAATGCTAAAAGTTGTAAATAGTCTGCTGCAAATAAAATTTGATTGCTTTTTTGATTGCGTATGAGCCGTTGCAGTAGTGGACGCGACTAACTTCTTTAGTTGGTCAACACTGCAACGGCTATAATCCATAAGATGGTAAGCAGTAACGTTTAATAATCAATAAAGCCGATTTATGAAATGAAGTATGGAATAAGCCATATCTTATATATTGGCTTCAGGAGATAGTCCGTTTAAGAGGATAATCAAATAAAGCTGTCATAGACATCTGATTGTTCCAGTTAACATAATAGAAAAACAGAACATTAATTATATAAAAGCATGTAATAAATGGAGGTGCATTTTATGCCTGGAGCAGAAAAGTGTAAAGTTATTGTTTACCGCAATAATGAAAAAAGTGAATTTTTGTGTGAGCAAGGCAGCAACTTAAAAGAAGTACTTGCCAATAACGGATTCTATATAGATGCACCCTGCGGAGGAAAAGGTATTTGTGGGAAATGCAAGGTAAAGGTATCAGGTACTAAAAATGTTTTGCCCACAAATGAAGAAATGCGGTTTATAGACAGAGCAGAACTGGATAAGGGCTATCGTCTGGCTTGCACCTTCAAAGTCACAAGAGATATTGAAGTCGAAATGAAACATGACCGGGGAGATGCTCATATTGTAACTTCTGGTCAGAAGTATAAAGTTGATCTGAATCCAAAGATTGTTAAACAGTATTTGAGTTTGGAACATCCTACAATTGACGACCAGAGAGATGACGTAAAAAGATTGATTGATGCTGCAGGTATAGCAGATTTAAGTGTGCCTCTAAATGTTATGAAGTATCTGCCTGAAGTACTTAGAAATAATGACTATAACGTCACAATTGTGCATGATAACCGCAGTATTTTAAAAATTGAAGGTGGAGACACTACAAAAGTTAGCTTTGGAATTGCCGTCGATATAGGTACTACAACTATTGCAGTATATCTGGTAGATTTAGCAACAGGTAAAGAAGTGGATGTCATCTCTGAACTGAATGAGCAAAAATCCTACGGAGCAGACGTAATATCGAGAATCAATTATACAATGGAAAATAGTGCTGGAATTGAGCAATTGAGAAGCAAGATAGTCACACAATTAGACAACATGATAAAATCAGTTGCCGGAAGAAATCTTGTAGATATAGAAAATATATATCAGATAATGATTGCAGCAAATACAACAATGCTTCACCTGTTTTTAGGTTTGTCACCAAAGTATATTGCTCTCTCTCCCTTTATTCCCGTAAATACTGCGTGCGTGGATTTTTCTGCTGATGAACTTGGATTTAATCTTGGCAGAGCCTGCAAGGTAACCTTACTGCCCTGCATTTCTGCATATGTAGGTGCCGACATTGCAGCAGGCATTATTTCAAGCGGTATGATAAAGCAGGATGAAACGTGCTTACTTGTGGACATAGGTACAAACGGGGAAATTGCCCTTTCTACAAAAAATGGAATATATTGTTGCTCAACTGCCGCAGGTCCGGCATTCGAAGGCGCACATATCCGTAATGGTTGCGGAGGTATTCCTGGAGCAATAAACAGTATAAAGATTGAAAACGAAGAACTGAAATATACTACAATATCCAATATTCCACCTATAGGAATATGTGGTTCTGCCATTATTGATATAGTTGCTATGTTGATTGAATATGAATTGATAGACGAAACCGGACGTTTTGCCGAGGAAGAAGAAGATATAAGCAATGAAATGGGTAAAAAGCTGTTTAACAGGATTACTGAGATTGACGGACAACCGGCCTTTGTAATTACAGAGAATCCGGCAACAAATGAGGTTATTGCAATTACCCAGAAAGATATTCGAGAGCTCCAATTGGCAAAAGCAGCTATTGCAGCCGGTATCAGAATATTGATCAAGAGCTCTGGCCAAACCGTAAATGATGTACAAAAAGTATTTTTCGCAGGAGGCTTCGGAAGTTATATAAATAAAAACAGCGCTGTAAAAATTGGTTTGATTCCGAAGGAATTTGAAAACAAGATAGTTGCAATTGGAAACGCAGCAGGTACAGGTGCAAAGATGTGCTTGCTCTCCAACAGCAAGTTGCTGGAATCATTCAACTTGATGGATATATCCAAATATATAGAGCTGTCTTCTTTGCCTGAGTTCCAGAATGAGTTTGTAGATTGTATGTATTTTTAATAACTAATATGCATGATTCCTGAGTTCTTGCTGAATTACTGATTCTTACTGAGACCATGCAATATATTTACAGTATCAGATATTTGACGCCTGGTATTTGGTACTTGGGCTTGGTATTTGATAATTAGCGCTTGGTATTTGATACTTGGCGCTTTGTTTCCGGTTTCTCTGTTTTATATTTGATACAGACTACGGATGACAGTGGGACATTGTACTCACTTCAACTACCATGTTGAGCTGCCTATGCCATTTGTTTGCTGCGCAAACAAGTAGTTATACATAATATTTAAACCTCTTTTTTATTAAGAATCCTTTTTCAACATGCATCATCCGGCATTGGATAAAATGTAAAGTTTACATATTACTTTACATTTGATAAAATGCATACTAGGGTTATTTAATTAATAAATAGAAGAAAAATAGAAAGGTGAGTAGATGTCCCTAATTAAGTTATTCGATGATATAGGATTTGATTTTGAAAAAGCCAAGAAATGCCTGGATACTTACACAAAATCTACAGGAGTACCTAGTTTTATCATTGATTCCACCGGAGAAAACATCTATCAGGCATCTGGGAAACCGTGCGGCAATTTCTGCCAAAATGTTCAATGCATATTAAATAATCCCAACTTTTGTAAAAAGGCTCATTTATACGGTAGCTATCAGGCTGAACGTTTTGGAGGTAAATATATATTCTTCTGTCCCATGGGTCTTGTACACTGGGTTTCACCTCTACATTCCAAAACTGTTTCCAAGTGCTCTTTAGTAGCTGGTCCTGCATTAATGGTTGACCCAAATGAATTTTTATTGGACGAAATTTTGGAGAAGAATATTTCTGATAAAGAAAAGATTAAGGAATTGAAAGAACATCTGGTTGAAATTCCTATTATTAAACCTGAAGTTGTCGCAAGCTTATCCGACTTACTGTTTATTGTTGCTTCACACATTACTGATACAACACCTTCACCATACCTTGATGCTCTAGACTCCAATAACCAGCAGTCAAGTATTTCGCAGTATATTCATTACATTAAGACCATGGGTGGAGATGAAAATCCTGTAAAAAGCTATCCTTTGGAAAAAGAGAAGGAGTTGTTATCACGTATTTCTATTGGGGATAAACCGGGAGCACAGAGAATACTCAATGAAATTCTGGGCCATGTGTTCTTTTCAACAGGCGGAGATTTTGAACTAATAAAATCCAGGGTTTTGGAATTAATTGTGTTGCTGTCGAGAGCTGCTATGGAAGGTGGCGCCGATGCCGAAGAGGTATTTGGCTTAAATTATCAGTTTATTAGTCAGATTTATAATTTTAAGACAATTGAAGATATAAGCTTCTGGTTGTCTAAAATACTGGCTAGATTTACTGATTGCGTATTTAACCTGGCAAATGTAAAACATGCTGACATCATTTATAAAGCTCTTGAGTATATAAACAAAAATTATATGAAAAAAATAACTCTGGAGGACGTTGCATCACATGTGCATCTTAGTCCCACATATTTCAGTAAGCTTTTTAAAGATGAAACTCAATATAACTTTAACACTTACCTAAATAATGTTCGGATAGAAATGGGCAAAAAACTATTATTGGATGAGTCTATACCTATAGTAGATATTTCAAATCTTATAGGTTTTGAAGATCAAAGTTATTTTTCTAAAGTATTTAAGAAAATAACCGGCTCAACTCCAGGAAAGTTCAGAAAATCAAGGGGGCAAGTATTTTGAAGTTTAACAATGAAGAACTGGTACAGTTGGCACTAGAATGCGGAGCCAACCGAGCTGCAATCATAGACGTAAGTAAGATAGTATTTTCCAATGAATTGCGCCATATGTGTAAACTAAACGCTTGCGGCAAGTACGGCACAAACTGGATGTGCCCACCTGGAGTAGGAACTTTGGATGAACTAAAGGCAAGAATTAATTGCTATAATCATGGACTCGTTTTTCAAACAGTACAGCAACTGGAAGATTCCTTTGATTTTGAGGGCATGATGATTGCAAAGGAAAATATTGAAGTTGTACTTAAAAATATTTTGAAAAAAATAAAAGATGAGCTCCCATTTGAGGATTTATTTCCCCTAGGTGCCGGAGCTTGCAGTATATGTAAGGAATGTACGTATGTTAAGGGAGAAAAATGCCGCTTTCCTGAAAAGGCATTTCCTTCGGTAGAAGCCTGCGGTATTGATGTGAAAGCGTTGGTAACGTCCTGCGGCATTCCTTATTACAATGGAAAAGACACTGTGTCATACGTTGGAATGATTCTGTTTAAGGAATGAAGTAATATGATGGGGACAGGTGATGGGGACAGTTCTCATTTTTTGTTTGGAAATTGTTTTCAATTTGGAGAAAATGAAAATTACGTTAGCTTTTTAACTTAAAAACAGTCAATTGTTGAGAACTGTCCCTCTTTTTCGTCCCTCTTTTTCACTTTTTCAGAGCCATACCTACCTTGATAAATCTAAACATTCTGTCTGCAGCGTCTTCAAGTAACTCCTCAGCCCTGGCTAAAGCTTCCCCAAGACACATATCGCTGTTAATTGTTGTCATTATGCTATCAATGCCGAATTTATAAACTTTGCTTGCATCTTTGCCCATTACACCTGAAATGGCTACAACCCTTACGTTTTTCTGTTTACAGCGTTCAGCGATACCTACCGGAACTTTACCAAAGACAGACTGGCTATCGATTTTACCTTCTCCTGTGATTACAAGGTCCACGTCATTAATACGGTTATCAAAATTGACAAAGTCAAGTATTGTCTCTATGCCAGGCTTTAAAACTGCTCCAAAAAATGCTACCATCGTAGCCCCCAACCCGCCTGCAGCTCCCGAGCCAGGTATTGCGCTCATATCCATCCCTGTTGTATCCATAATAAGTTTTTCGTAGTTCTTCATACCCTTTTCCAATATCTCAAAAGTCTCTTGGGTCTTTACCCCCTTCTGAGGGCCATATACTGCAGTAGCTCCGTTTGGTCCTGTAAGTGGATTGGTTACATCACATATAACAGAAATGTTGCTGTCCCTTATCCTTCGATCCATTTCCGTAAGATCTATTTTTTGGATTTTTGAAAGTTCTCCTCCTCCAAGCCCCACATTTTCACCATTTGAATCTAAGAACTTCACTCCCAGGGCTTGTGCTGCACCGATTCCTCCATCATTAGTAGCGCTTCCACCAATACCTATAATAAAGTTTCTAATTCCTTCATCAAGAGCAGCCTTTATCAGTTCACCAGTTCCAAATGATGTAGTAAGAAGAGGATTTCTCTGTTCAGGTTTTATTAGAAATAGCCCTGACGCTTGAGCCATTTCAATAACTGCGGTATGTCCATTTATAATGCCATATCTAGCCCGAACTTTTTGTCCGCTTAGTGGTCCGCTTACCTCAACTTCCCTGTATTCGCCGCCTGTTGCTGCTATAATAGCATCAACCGTACCTTCGCCTCCATCTGCAATTGGTACTTTTATTATTTCAATATCCTCAAAGTGCTGCCTCACAACTTTTTCCAATATGTTTATTACCTCTATAGAGGACATAGTTCCTTTAAATGAGTCCGGAGCTAAAAGTATTTTCATAACATACCTCCTTTTCGGGGACATTTGCGGGGACAGTTCTCAAAAATTGCTATCCTTCATGGGGACAGCTCTCAATTAGTTTCAAGAAAATTAATAAGCACACAGCACTATCCTTAATATCAACCTTTATGAAGTTCCTTTCCATAAACTTCAGTATATGTCAATACTCCATTTATTCTCTCTGACTTCATCAGACTGATTCTTTCAACTCTAATAGTCATTGGTGAGATTGTATTGGAAAATGCTTTTTCATCAAATTTTTCAGATAATATCACTTCTCTACCTAAAGTCAGATGAGGCCTAAAGCTCCTCTTTTCAATATTAAATCCAGCACTTGCAAGTTCTTCAGCAAGTTGGTTATAAATTGCAGAAAGATATTCATTATTTTCTACCCCTACCCAGTAAATATCCCCGCCGTTACGCTGGAATTTACCTAATCTGCCAATTGTAATATCAAATGGCTCTGCACATATCTTATCCATTATCTGCTTTACAATATTTATTTTATTTGTTTCACCAATAAAAACCACCGTAAGATGGAAATTTTCCTTCCGGGTAAAATTCCCTCTATTAGACACACTTTTAAGTTTTTGTGTAATCTCATGAAGTCTGTTTTTCATTTGATCATCAAAGTTAATTGCAATAAATAAACGCATGCACATACCTTCTTTTCTAGTTTATATAAGATATTTTAGCAATTTCATATACGGTTCTCAACAAATAAAGACGGAGAAAAATATCTGAGAATTGAGGAGCAGTTTCGGGTTGGGGGACAGTTCTCAATAATTTAGCAAAAACGAGAAAGCATAAAAAAACTACTTTACCAAACATTTGTTTTATGGTAAAATATAGAAAATATTATTGCATTTATTAGTTGTATTAACTTATTTTGTCATATTGTAATATGCTGGGAGGTAACAGTTATATGCCAAGAAAAGCTCGGCAAAAGTATCCGGAAGCTATTTTTCATATTATCTGCAGAAGTGTGTCTGAAATTCTGCTGTTTCGTGATGATTCTGATAAAGATTATTACCTCAGCCTACTGAAAAAATATTCCGATAAGCTAAAGTGCTGCATTTATGCATATTGTCTTATGGACAACCATCTGCACATTCACCTTGACCCCAAGGGGTTTGATGTTTCTAAGTTCATGCAATGCATCAATATCTCGTATGTCAGATATTATAATATGAAGTACCAACGGCACGGACCTGTTTTTCAAGGCCGGTTTGAAAGCAGGATTTTAGATACCGACGAATATAATCTTGCGGTCTCAGCTTACATCCATAATAATCCTCATTCAATTGAAGGCTATTGTGGTAAAGAGGAGAATTATAAATATTCTTCCTATGGCATTTATCTTGGCATCAGAAAGGATTTTCATAAATTAATAGATATGAGCTTTGTTATGGGGTTATTTAGCATATATAATCGAGAAGATTTTGCGAAAAAGTATTTTTCATTTGTAAGCCATCAGAGAGATGTGGGTAGTTTTAAGGAACTAAAGAAAAAATTATCTTCTTATGTGGAAAATGAGTATGTCAGCGGAAGAAGGGTTATATTAAGATCTCTGTCCCCTTCGAAAGTCATTTCTTTTATTTCATCCAGATTAATGGTATCAGAAAGAAGCAGTATAGCTTTGAAAGCAAAAAGAAGATTTCTCGAATTCAGGGCATTTTGTGCATACACGTTAAGAGTGCTATGCGGTCTTGGCTATAAAGAAATTTGCGATAATATGTATAATACAACCATATCTAATTGCTCCCGCCTATGCAATAAGGGTTATGAGCTTTTGGCAAACAAAACCCCGGTATATTCAAAATTGTTTGATGAGCTAATAACATGTATGGCATAGCAAACAGAAGTATATAGCTTAAGGTGCAATATAAAAATAGTATTGAGTCGCAATTCAAAATAGTTTTGCTTCTTAATTCAAAAATAATATTGTTTCATAATGCCGTTTCAAAAATATCTGGTATACGACCGTAATCAGTCTCTTGAAAATTATTTACTGCTTTGCTGACGTCTTTATTGATAATCCATGGAAAACAATGTAGTATGAGAAAGCTATAAAAAACAAGAATAATCATGAATAATTGAATAATTGAGAACTGTCCCCATAAACATAGTCACAAATTTTAAATTCCCTGCCAGCCCTGCCTGCTATATTTTCAAGCTTGCCAATTCTTCATTCAGGCTCTTCAGGTCGGAGCCGATATTTTCTATCGAAGAGAATGAAGAAGTTATTTCCTCCATTATAGCAGATTGTTGCTTTGTTGCACTTGCTATGGACTGAATTTCATTCAGAGAGCTATCAACCAGGCTGCTTACTTTTGAAATAACCTCTATGAGCTTCTTGCTATGGGATGAGGAATTTATGGAAGCTGATTCTATATCGCTTACTTTCGACTTCATAATATCTTGAAGCTCTTTCAATTCATCAAATTTCTCTGCAGTCCGCATTACTCTCTGAATGGATGCTTTGATTGTATTTGTTCCGGAATCTATTGTCTCATATACCGAGTTGGTTTTATTTTGTAATTCCGTAACCAATTTACTTATATTTGTCGTAGCTTTTCCTGATTGCTCCGCAAGCTTTCTTATTTCATCTGCGACCACTGCGAAACCTTTTCCTGCTTCTCCAGCCCTTGCCGATTCAATTGAAGCATTCAAGGCCAGAAGGTTTGTCTTGTTTGATATTGTATTTATTATGTCAAGGATGCTGTTGATTTCATGGGTCGTCTTAATAAGTGAAGTCATGACCTCTCTTATATCAACCGTTGATTTTTCAACTATACCCATATCCTGTATCGCAATATCCATATAATCCTTGCTCTGTTGTGTGGCCTGATAGCTTAAATTGAATGCATCAGCCATTTCAACGGATTTGTTCGATACCGTCTCCAAATCTTTAGAAATGCTCATTATAAAATCTGATGAAGCTTGTATATACTGCAAGTTATCTTTACAGTTATTTACCGCTGAAAGCGCATTACCGGCTATTTCTGTATTAGCTTTTGTTGTCTCGTCCATAGCAGCCGCAAACTGATTGATTGAGTCAAATAGCACCTCGGAAGAGACCTTTGATTTTTCAGTTACCAAAGCAAGGGCGTTAAGAATCTGCTTTTGCTGTTCGGAATCTGCAAGCGAATTAAACATTTTATTCAAACGTCTTATAAGCAGGTTGAACAATAAAAACATGGCAACAAACTCAATTATAAAGCCCATCAGTATGGGGAAATATTGGGCCGCTTTTCCGGCGTTTTGCAATCTGAAATATTGAGAAACAGCCAGATTTATCAAGCCAATTATAAATGAGGTAAAGGTAAGATTTTTGTCATAATAAAGACAGCTTAATATACAGGCAAAAAGATAGGTAAGATACACACCAATATGGACATTGGTAGCAAGCATTCCAACAACCATCGTGCTTATAAAAATGTTGAAGTATTTCAGGAAGGTTGGATTCATTTCTTTTCTGACAAATATAAAGCTCAAAATAACCAAAATAAAGCTGACGATGGTAAAAATTAATAACTGCGTCATATCTATCCCAAATACCCCAATACGGGTTATTATAATCAAAGCAGGAAATACCACCAGACATATGACCAATAAGAGTGTGGAAACAAGCTTGTTTACTTCCTTGGTATTAGACAGAACAAATGTTTTTTTATCCATAAACCTCTCTCCTGTAGAATAATTAGTTCTATTTCATTTTTTTAGACTTCTGTTCTTAACAAAAAGCACTTATATCAAGGACTTTATATTTAAAATATGGTGGGGATACAGAATTTGAACCAGTAGCTTCTACCAGCTAAAATAGCACTCTCCCGCTGAGTTAATCGACCGTTAAATAGATTATAAAACTGTATTTGGGCATCGTCAACTATTTTATGCAATAATACTTGTATGAAACAGGCATACCGACAGGAAGGCAGATTCAGACGAAACCATCGTTATCGAGAAATACATTGAAGGAAAATCTATTGGTGCGTACAGCGGAAAAAGCGAAATAAGTTTTTTCTATGAAATTTTAGTTATTTTTTCTTATTGCTGTACCGGTTGCTGTGCTTTTACAATATACAATAAATGTAATATTCCAGATATAACAAAAGCCACAATTACTTGCGGCTCTAATTTTCTTTGGTTGCGGGGGAGGGATTTGAACCCTCGACCTTCGGGTTATGAGCCCGACGAGCTACCGTACTGCTCCACCCCGCGGCGTTATTTATTTCCCTGACGTTTAAATAGTATAACACGTTAAACTCAATATTTCAAGTATTTTTATAAAAAAGTTTTATACAATAATGAATATAAATAACTTTTTCTTAAACTGCCTGCCGAAACAACCAGCAAATGGTTTATAGCAAACGGCATTTCAAAAAATAAAGATTTCACAAAACTTAATTTATGAAATCTTTATTATGGTGCCGGAGACCGGGGTCGAACCGGTACAGTCCTCACGGACCGCAGGATTTTAAGTCCTGTGCGTCTGCCAATTCCGCCACTCCGGCGTAATAATCAAATATTTAAACAAATTTATCAAACAACACTAGCTTATTATAATATAAACTGTTCCTGCTGTCAATGTGTATATTTTTGCTAATGTGCTGCTTTTCTCATTCATTTTCTAACTCTATTACGATAATATCTTATTTTATTGCAATTTATTACTAACTATCTTCACTGATTGTATCCCTGATTTTAGGTACACTTAAATAAAAGCACTGTATCCGGCCTTTTTATCATATTTGATTTACATAACCCATTATTCATATACAGCAAATTTTTCTGGAAATCTTCGAGAATTAAAATACTGTAACCGTTGATTAGCTGTAAAGACCATGGATTAGTTTAATTATTTTAAAGTTCTGCAGAAAGAAGATTTATCAGCCAAACTGAGCAGGTTTCCTATAACTTCCACTACCTCTCTTTGATTCAAAGCTTTTCTTAAGGTCATGCATTCTTTCGTCGCTATCCTTCATAAATTTGGCCAATCTCTCTTCAAAAGACATGGTATCACGGTTTTCTCTACCCCAATCAATATCTATGGGTCTGCTTGACTTTGTCACCGATTTTGTCTCTTGAGCTTTTTTTATTGACAGGCTTATCTTTCCATTGCTATCAACAGAAATAACCTTTACTTTTACTGACTGATTTTCCTTGAGATGTGCCTTTACATCTTTGACATACTCATCCGCAACTTCTGAAATGTGAACCAGGCCAATCTTGCCATTTGGAAGTTGAACAAAGGCTCCAAAACTCGTAATACCAGAAACCTTACCTTCAACAATATTTCCTACTTCGACCTGCATATTACAAGAAATCCTCCTTAATGTTTTTAAAGTAATTCGATTATATAGCATATCCATACTTTCGTCAAGCCTTTACTTTAGCCAAGCCTGAGTATTCTGCCACTTTACGAGTAGTGGAAATGATTCCTAATAATAAAAATAAAATCAAATTACAACAAGTAATAGAAAATATAAATAATTGCTGTTGCAGCAATTACAACAAAAATTATCTTAATGAAAAAATATCTTAATATAAGTTATCTTAAAGTCATCTTAAAATATTGAGATAGATCAAAAATGCCAGAACGAAGTCATATATCTGTATCAAGTTGCATACAAGAAAAGGTAAGAGATCAGATCGGCACACTGCTCTGTGTGAATTACTAAAGCAGTATTCAACTATATCTACTTATTGGTGTCAATAAATAATTTCTCTCCGCTTTTTACCATACCCAGCCTTTCTCTTGCAACTTTCTCAATATACTCATCAGAGCCTATTATTTCTATGTTTTTATTTAACTCTTCATTTATCTTTTGCTCTTCTGCAATCTTCTGGTTTATGGTCTCAATCTGCTTACTCTTTGCGTTTATCATGTTTTGTTGCTCAATAAAAGTAACCGTAAAATAAACAATAAACAGAGCTAGGGCTATAAAAATCAATCTTGTTTTTTTTCCTGCTTTCATAATCAAACCTTCTTTTTTCTTTAGTATAATCCAGATAAAACTCTCATCTTTTCATACCTTGCAGTGTTGCAAAACCTGAGTTCTGGTATGACGTATATTATATCTTTTATTCTATATTAATCAGTAAAATCCTTCTATTATTAATAAATTTCAGAATGCAAAAGTTAAAAATTATATCTTTTTTATCTTATTTTTATAACGCCTTCTCCACATTTTCATTTTCGTTATTCTGTTTCTGCTAAAAGCCCTGGCGTTTCTATATGACTTTTTAGCTAACCGTACAAGAGGCTTTGCGGGGTATGATAAAACTTTAAATATCAATTTGAATGGAAAGATGATAATCTCCCATAACTTCTTCAGAACTCTCAATATCAGTCTTATTGTAAATATCACAAACTTAGTGATAATTTTGCTTAATAGGAGTGCATATAGTGTTACTCCAAGGATAGTCCCTATGAAAATGAATCCCCGTATTTCTCCCTCATTGCTGTGATACACCACTGCGAACATTACAACAGCAACAATAATCCAATATATCAAATCTTCAAAATAAATTGCAACTATGCCTGTCTTTATTGTCTTTCTTTTTATCCTAAAAAGATCGTATATTAGAGCTATTAATGCCCCACCTGCAATTGACCACAGAAAGACATAGACCTGGTTTTCTACAGAAACAGGCAATTAAACCACCGGCCTTCTACTTGAATAATCTGCCAAAGAATCCTAAACCACCGGATCTGGAACCTTCATTATCGGTATACTCACAACTTATGATGTCACCCTCAATGTTTAATTCGGAACTGTCCAGGTTGAGTTTGCTTATATGGAGGTCTTCACCCCTTATAATCAAACCTCCAAGCTCTGTCTCGACAATTACACATTCATCATTAAAACTTTCTACATCTATAACACCAGAAATGCTTAATTTCTCTCTATTTTCCAGAATTAAATTCTGAACCCTTGGCTTGGTAACCTTTTTTTCATCCATAGCCATACCTATCCCCCTTCCTCTCTCCTTTAATAATATGCATGTACAAACAAAAAAATAACCCCTAATGTTAAAACACATCAGGGGTATTGATTACTATTCTTTTTTCAGTTCTAGTTTATACAAATGTATTGACTTTACGCTACTGTATTAACCTGTACATCTCTTTTGCTTCTGCTTTTGAAACATGTTCCTCCACAGAAAGAACCTCTACTTTGCTAATACTGTTACCAAAATGTATTTCAACGATATCTCCCACTTTTACTTCAGTTCCAGGTTTCGCTACCTTACCGTTTATTAATACACGCTGTTGGCTACATGCCTCATTTGCCAATGTGCGTCTTTTAATCAATCTTGAATTTTTTAAGAACTTATCTATCCTCATAAATACACTCCCCGTTAAAGCCTAAAGGAGGTAGAAAAACTACCTCCCATTGACTTTTTCTTTTAATGCCTTTCCTACCCTAAAAATTGGAGCTTTCGATGCTTCAATGGTGATTTCTTCTTTGGTTTGGGGATTTACTCCCTTTCTTGCAGCTCTTTCTCTTACTTCAAATGAACCAAAGCCTATTAATTGAACCTTATCACCCCTTACAAGCGCTTCTTCAACACTTTCAATAAACGCATTCAACGCTTTTTCCGCATCTTTCTTGGATAAGTCACTTTTCTGCGCAATACTTGCAATAAGCTCCGCCTTATTCATCAAATTCTCCTCCTTTTTTTAAAACCCTTTTAATAAAAGCCTTTGGGTTTAGTTTAATCGCTTTTTTCAGAAATATGTACTTTCGCCTTGTTCCAGAGCTCGTCCATTTCAGAGAGCTTCATATCCTCCAGCCTCTTCCCCATTTTCTGGCTCTCCTGTTCTATATATTCGAACCGCTTGATAAATTTGTTAATTGTCTGTGTTAACGCAAGTTCTGGCTGTACTTTGAGGAATCTGGCAAGATTTACAAGGGCGAAAAATACATCTCCCATTTCATCTATTATTCTTTCCACATTTTTACTCTTATATACATCTTCCAACTCCTTTATTTCCTCATGTACTTTTGCTATCACATCATCTATGTTATCCCAGTCAAAACCGACCTGGGCAGCTTTTTGCTGAACTTTGTAGCTGCGCATAAGCGCAGGCAGGTTGGCGGGCACGCTCCTTAACACCTCTGTTTGACTTTTCTGACCTTTTTCCTTCTTCTTGATAGCTTCCCAGTTGGTAAGCACCTCATCAGCATTTTCGGCCTTTGCGTCACCAAAGACATGAGTGTGTCTTTGTATCATTTTGCGGCATATCCCGGTTATTACATCATTGATATCAAATTTTCCATCCTCTGCAGCTATTTGGGCATGGAATATAATCTGCAACAAAAGATCTCCCAGCTCCTCACAAAGCCTGTCCTTATCGTTTAAATCAATTACCTCAAGTACTTCATAAGTTTCCTCTATCAGATACTTTTTCAGACTTTCGTGTGTCTGTTCCCTATCCCAGGGACACCCGTTTTCACTTCTTAGAGTCTTCATTATATCAACCAGATCGGAAAACTCATACTTATCTTTCAACATCTATATCTCTCCTCTCAACAACGCAATTCAGCAATAGCTAGTCGGACTGTCAATATTGTAACATATTTAGATTATACCAAAATTAGTATTTATATGTTAATAACGATGAAAACTTACAATCTCTAATTTAAAAACATAAAATAAACGGGACATCCGACCTCAAGGGGACATCCCGTTTATTTTATAATTAAATTCCAATTTTTCTAAAATAATTTTTTAAGTATAACTATTTATTTCTTATTAAAATACCTGTCTAAAAGACCTTTAAATGCTGCTCCGTGCAATGCCTTTGGGCGATTTTGTCGGCAAAAATGGCATGTTGGCAATAAAAAACCATAAGAAAAACGATTTTGCCACCATTTTGCCATCGTTTTTTCAAAAAATGATAAATTATAACAAGTTAAATTAAGTTACAAAATGAAATTCAAGTTTCGTGTTTAGCCTACAGAATCAAGGCTTTGACTACTTTCCAAAGTACCTATCAAGAAGACCTTTAAAAGCTGCGCCATGTCTTGCTTCGTCCTTGCACATTTCATGGACAGTATCATGGATAGCGTCATAATTAAGCTGCTTTGCCCTTGTTGCAAGGTCCTTCTTACCCTTGCATGCTCCGAACTCTGCTTCAACTCTGAGCTCGAGGTTCTTCTTAGTATCTGCGTAAACAACTTCTCCCAGAAGCTCAGCAAACTTAGCTGCATGTTCTGCTTCTTCAAAAGCTATACGTTTGTAGGCTTCTGCTATCTCAGGATAACCTTCCCTATCAGCCTGACGGCTCATAGCAAGATACATTCCAACTTCTGTGCATTCTCCCATAAAATTAGCTTTTAATCCTTCTATAACCTCAGGATCAATGTCCTTTGCAACGCCTATCCTGTGTTCGTCTGCCCACTGCAGTGTATCTTCACTCTTTTCAATAAACTTTTCTTTTGGAGCACCACATTGCGGACATTTCTCAGGTGATTCGTCTCCAACATGTACATATCCACATATTGCACAAACATATTTCTTCATAATCAACTACCCCCTATATTATTAATGTTTATTGATAAACGGATTTCAATTTATTTTAATCCTCCAGACAATTTAATATATACCCAGTCAGCTTTTAAAACTAACATGTTTCTTGCAAATATCATTCTGGTATATCATTCCTCTTTCTGTAATCTCTCGGACATATGCCCTTAATTTTCCTGAATGTCTTTGAAAAAAGTAACTGATCCACATACCCCACTGAGCGGGAAATATCCCCTATAGAAAGAATCGGATTTTCCATAAGTTCACATGCCTTATCAATTCTGAATTCCATTATATATTGCTGTGGTGACATACCCATGTACTGCTTAAAGAGGCTTCCCAGATAACTTCTGTCCAGGCCAATGTATTTTGCCATATTGCTTATAGTCAGCTTTCTTGAATAGTTTCTCTGAATATATTCTATAGCCTTCTTTACATACAGTTCTTTAGTGTCTTCGCCATCATTTGCAAAATTTTCATTGCTATTTTTTTCTATAAGCCGTGAGAGAAAAAGATACAGGAAACCAGTAAGCCTTATTTCGCGCCCTTTTATAACGTTCTCGGCTTCTATCATTTCATCAAAGCAGTTCCGTATATAATTATCGCAATCATAAGTAAATATCGGATTATCTGCTGTAATTGATGCCTGCCGAAGGTAGGATTCAGCTTTCAAACCATTGAAGCCTACCCATACATAATGCCAGGGGTCCTCATAGTCTGCCTGGTAATACGTAATTATATCCGGACAGATGAGAAATCCTTGGTTTTTTCCCAGTTCATATATTCTATCACCTACATAAAACTTACCTTTCCCTTCCAGGATATAATGTATCAGAAAATGATCCCTTACGGCGGGTCCATAATCATGACCAGGCTTGCAACGTTCTTCACCGCATTGGTACATATCGATATCTGTAAGATTTAATCGTTTGACCTCTATGCTACGTCCCATGTTGCACACCACCCCCTGTATATTACAACTTCTTTATCTTTCTTATCTAGCATTATACCATATTTACATAGTAAAATATTATTTAATTGTGCTACATACATGCTAAAATAAATTATGTCATGAAATTTGATTATAAAGGAAGGATGTATATGCCAAAAATCACTTTTCTAGGCGCAGGAAGTACGCAGTTTGTCAAAAATTTATTGGGTGACTGTATGTTGACACCAGCACTCAAGGGCTCACATATTGCCTTATATGACATCGACCCGCAGCGACTTAAAGAATCTGAAACAATCTTAAATACCATTAACTCCAACTATGACGGTCAAGCAAAAATTATAGCTTATGATGACAGGAAAAAGGCCCTTGAAGGTGCAGACTACGTTATTAATGCTGTACAGATTGGTGGATATAAGCCATGTTCTGTAACTGACTTTGAGATTCCCAAAAAATATGGCCTTCGGCAGACAATTGCGGATACACTTGGCATTGGCGGAATTTTCAGAGCACTGAGGACAATTCCTGTTTTATTTGATTTTGCTCGTGATATTGAGGAAGTATGTCCGGATGCATGGTTTTTCAACTATACCAATCCAATGGCTATTCTTACAGGTGCCATGCTGAGGTATACCGGTGTAAAAACTGTTGGATTGTGCCATAGTGTACAGCAATGTGCGAAAACTCTTCTTGAAGGTGTCGGAATGGAATATGATGAACGTGTGCATTGGAAGATAGCCGGCATAAACCATATGGCCTGGCTTCTGGAAATCACACGGGATGGTAAAGACCTTTATCCGGAAATAAAAAAACTTTCGCGCGAAGGAAAAGTTCCACCCAATGACAGGGTAAGACACGAAATAATGCACACATTCGGCTATTATGTTACAGAATCCAGTGAACACAATGCAGAATATATGCCGTATTTTATAAAATCGAAGTATCCTGAATTGATTGAAAGATATAATATTCCTCTGGATGAGTATCCTCGCCGTTGCGAGCATCAGATCGCAGAATGGAACAGGATAAGGGACGAACTTGTTAATAATAAGAATCTGACTCACAAGCGCTCTATTGAATATGCTTCATACATTCTAGAATCCATGGAAACAAATATACCATACAAAATAGCCGGTAATGTGCTAAATACAGGCCTTATACCAAATCTACCCCAAGAAGCCTGTGTTGAAGTACCATGTATGGTGGACGCAAGCGGGATAGCTCCATGTTATGTAGGAAATCTGCCAGAGCAATTGGCTGCACTTAACAGAACCAATATAAACGTACAGCTTCTCACCATTGAAGCTGCAGTAACACAAAAAAAGGAATACATATATTATGCTGCAATGCTTGATCCGCATACTTCTTCGGAGCTGTCACTGGATGAGATTAAGTCTCTGTGCGATGACTTAATAGAAGCCCACGGAAACTGGCTGCCAAAGTATCATTAGAGGGACAGTTCTCAAGTTTTTATTAATCGAATTAGGGGGACAGTTCTCACATTTTGCGCATTTTGCATTTTGGGGACTGTTCTCTTTTTTGATTAATTGGCTAGTCTGTCATTTGCATCTGGGTGCATTTGGGGACAGTTCTCAAGTTTTGATCAATTATTCAATACATTAGAATATATTTTTTGCTGAATACCCTCATAAATTTGCTGTTTTTATTGCGCTAATTTTATTTGGTTAACTAAGAATAATGCCAGCTTTCTTGCTAAATAATTGAGAACTGTCCCTGTCTTTCCTGTCTTACTGTCTTACCTGTCTTATGTCTTACATCTGTTTCCTGGCAGTCTTATATTCATCATTAAAACGGAAATACGGACAATCGTCATAAGACCTGGTCATAAACCTCACCATTTCATCCTCATCCAGGTCAATCTGGCAGGCATAACAATTATACTCATCATCGAAAACATAATATACACAGCATTCGCATTTGCTTTTTCCTTTCATCTCTATAACCCTCCTAATGCTATATGGCCAAAAATATCCATGGAACATCTGCACTTAAATATTCTTTTTGTGTTATACATACTTATAATATTGCAAGCAATATTGCAAGCTCTCATAAACAACATGTTTCAAAAAATCTTACTTTTTTTAGTTAAAAGCAATAATATACCTTTCTATATATGAAATCTTCCTCTAACAAGAGTACCTTTTCAAATATAATAATAACATGTCTTTATAAAAAATAAACAGCACTGAAAAGTGCTGTTAAATTCAAACTTTGACAAAATCCATGCAGAGTTTTTTTAGAAAACATACAAAAAAATACCCGTCTTAATCCGAACTGCTGATAGTCAGCAGTCAGTTAATCCGTGCCCTCATATCCGCCAATGCTTATTCTTCGCTTTCCTATTATCCAATTCATTTTGGAGTTCATTACAAATGATATGGTCATAAAATTAGCAAACTGACTAGCTCATAAGGTAAGGTACACATTATAATATTTAAATACATTGTTTAAGTCCCGCGGTCTTTTTACAATCCTAAATAACAAACATTTTTATTTATATCAGACCTCTTTCCGCAAAACTCATGTATTTATCTCCACCAACAATGATATGGTCTACAACTTTTATAGAAATTGCATTTAAAGCAGTGACTAACCTGCGGGTTATCTCCATATCTTCCCTAGACGGCTGTAAACTGCCACCGGGATGATTGTGTGCCAATATAATACTGTTTGCCTGATGCCTTAGTGCTGTTTCAACAATAATCCTGGGATATACCGGAGCCTCGTTGATGGTACCTTCATGCACCAGCACTGCGTTGTTTACTCCATTCTGTGAATCCAGACATATTACAAAAAAGGCTTCATAAGTTCTACCCGCAAAAAGCGATATAGCATATTCACCAGCCAATGATGAACTGTTAAGCACCGGCTTCTTCCCCCATTTAGACTTAAAGTATCTTCTTGCCAATGACGGAATTGCAGATATCAGTATCGCTGTGTTCTCACTCACTCCACATCGCTTGCATATATCTCTGGGATCCGCTTCAAAAAGCCCGGCCAATGAGCCAAATTCTTTTATCATTTTGTGAGAAAGTTCGTTTGTATCCTTCATGGGTATACAGTAGAACAACAGCATTTCCAACACCTGATGATCTTCAAAGGCATCCAGTCCCTCATTCAGATATCTCTTTTTCACTCTTTGCCTGTGTCCCTGATGAAGTTTCTTATCCATTCTAACCTCGTCTAATATGTTTACTATGCTTTATTAATTATGCTGCAATAAATTTAATAAAAGAATTTACATATTTCTTTTAATGTAATATTAATATAGCAATAAACATAGCAATAGTTATTGGCTATTGGTAACATTTTCATTGCATCGCTGTCAACCAATTAAGCAACAACTTATTCTACTATTAGGTAACAATCTACCTTAAACAATCTATCCCATTTTGTTCTGTATATATATTCTACAAAAGTTAAATATTTCCTCCTTTTCTAAATCATTTTTACTTACTATAGTATATAAATGCTTTAGCTCTCTAGTTTTTTTGTTCGGTATATTCCTACTCAAGACCTCTGATTCACTTACTCTGGCATATAACTACTCAAATTCTCTGAATCCCATAGCCTCCCAGCACTTTTTCGTTATAGTATTCTGCACTGTCAGTCCGCAGCTCTTTTGAAATCTGTGCACAGCATATTTCAAATCATCTTCATATATACCTGATTCCCAGCCTTTAAAGAATCCTAATTGCTTCAATCTTTTCTGAATTGCCAGAACATGAGCACCCCTGTCTCCTGGATTAATCTCGGTGAATCCTGTTCCAAAAGGCCCAAAAATACCGTTAACTATTATCACAGGGGTACCATGAGGTACTATGTCGTAAAGCTCCTTTATATCTTTATTATACATCCTGATGCAGCCATGACTTGCAGCCCTGCCAATGGAACTTTCCCTTGTTGTACCATGTATCCCGTATGTACCCCAGGGAACATTAAGCCCCATCCATCGACCGCCGAATCCCTCACCCCAATCAGCTTTGCTGATAATTTTCCAGTGTCCCAACGGGGATGGCCAACCTTTCTTTCCGGACGCAATAGGATATTGTTTTATACATTTGCCATCTTGCAATAGATATAGTGTCTTATCCTCAATCTCAATGAAAATACAGTAGGCATTCTTTTTTTCAGTATCTACAGTATAAGACACTGTCTGAGGTTTATTGGCATTATCTGTAATTTTCTGTGCGGAAAACAAAACTAAGATTATCAATGCAAAAAAAATTATATATAGGCCCTTTTTCAGAATAATCCACCCCCACATAAAATATATGAAAAAGTAGGTTATTATAGAAGACTTGTAGATATATACAAATTAATTAACCTACTATTATTTCCTCAGGCCTTCCTGACTTTGGCATATCTCCGGCAGTATCGTCCTTATATTTGTTAGACCACTTAATCCATGTATTAACATTATTTGGTCCGAACTTTGGTTCAAGATGACATTGTAAGCTATAAGTTTTACCTCACAGTCTTCATTTGATATACTTCCCACTATATTTCCAGAACACAGAAATAATATAAATAAGAGTAAAAATCCTGTAATCAAAAGCAGAACACAGGATTTGAGTGTGTTTAATGTTTTATTTTTTTATAAAAAGGGTATATAATATCTTTGTTGACATATTTAATTACAATAATTTTGTGAATATAGGAGGTAGTTATGGCCTCAAAGGTATTGTTCTCATCAGTGAAATACGATAGATATGATCCAGATGCAACGCTTCCCGCTAAATTTGGTAGGTTGATCGATAAGATGAATATGCAGGAAATTGTAAAGGACAAGTTTACCGCAATAAAAATGCATCTGGGTAGAAACATTGGTTATTCAACTATTCATCCTCTGTTTGTAAAAATCCTTGTTGACAAACTTAAAGACTATGGAGCAAAAGTATATATAACCGATCAAGATATAAGCGGTTCAAAAAACAGGGGATATACGGAAGACTATCTTGGTGTACCGATTGTCTATGCGTGTGGGGTTACCGGTAAGTACTATTATGAAAAGTATGTTGATTTCAATACTTTTAAAAATGTTGACGTCGCCGGTAACATTCATGATGCAGAAGTAATGATTACACTTTCCCATGTCAAAGGACATGGTGCATGCGGTTATGGAGGTGCTTGCAAAAACATAGCCATGGGCTGTGTAACTGATAGGACAAGGTCGCAGATACATAGTCTTGAAGGTGGTCTTGAATGGAAAGAAGAGCTATGCATACATTGTGAGCAATGTATTGTAAATTGCAACCATAATGCGAATAGTTTTACTAAGGAAGGTAAGTACGAGATATTTTTCCACCATTGCACATTTTGTCAACACTGTGCAAAAGTTTGCCCGACAAAAGCTATTAAGGTAACAGACGATAAATATAAGGACTTTCAAATGGGTATGGCTTTGTGTACCGATGAAGTGCTTAAAACATTCCAACCCGGACATGTATTTTACATAAATTTCCTCATGAATATCACCGCGCTGTGTGACTGCTGGGGCTTTACAACACCTTCACTTGTTCCGGATATAGGTATTATGGCTTCAAATGATATAGTAGCCATTGAAAGGGCTTCCATTGACGCAATAAAAGTGGAAAATCTCATTATGGATGGTGTTCCGGAAGGAATGGAGCTTGGCACAAGTGGTCACCTGTTCGAAAGGTTGCATTTCAAAAATCCTTTTATCCAGCTTGATGAGCTTGAAAAGAGAGGATTAGGCACACAGAATTATGAAATTGAGGAAGTAAAATAAGTAAATAGTAAATAAATAAAGGAATGGGAATAGAGGAATTTATCTTTTCCCTGTTTACCAGTTCCACAATAGCATTGTTCTATTTTATTAATAATTATACTAAATACACTTTGCAATTTTTATATAAAAAATGTAAAGTTCATCTAAAATTTATGACATCCTATTATGTCAAAAGTATTGCCAGGATTCTTGATTTCATGTTTAAGACCAAGAATCCTGGCTATTGTTGTGTTAGGAATTTGGTTAAGTTTTTCTTGCTCTAGAAGGAGCGGCATTATTTATCCGGTAAAATTGTTTATATTCTCATTTTATATGCTAGTTCTCCATCCAACATTTATTATAAATTCTATACAGGAATACCGCCGCTTCTGCTCTGGTGGTTTTAGCTAATGGGTTAATCCGGCTGCCATCACCTTTTATTAATCCTTCTTTTACCAGAGCTTCAATGCTTTCTCTTGCATATTCAGCAATTTGTTCTTTATCGATAAATCTATCAATTTCTTTAATTACAGAAGTCTTATTAATCTTATTCAGAATTACCAGTGCTCGTTCTGTCAGAACCATCATATCCTGTCGCGAGATAGTATCTTTCGGATTGAACAGGTTATTGCCCTGACCTTTTGCAATACCAAGTTTTCTGGCAATTCCAATAGCTTCATAGTAGTAGTCACCAACATTTACATCATCAAAGTTGTCTTCAAATTCAACGTTCAGGCCAAGTGTTCTGACCAGCAGTAGTATAAAGTCTCCCCTGGTAATGTTGGCATCCGGAGCAAACTCCTTATCATTGATACCTTTGATGATTCCTTTGGAAGCCAATACTTCAATTTGTTTTTTAGCCCAGCTTACATGCTCAATATCTTTAAAGGTTTTCTTAACATATACAACTGCATATTGGCTAAAGTGCGTGATACTGAATGTTACCATACCTGTTTCTGGATCATATCGTCCATTGCTTACAGGAATAACATTTCCTGCTCCGTCAATATACCATACGGTGATGTGCTCAGGGTCAGCCAATTCAGCTTCAGTGGGCTTATAAGGAATTGAGACCGTCACAGGAGCCATTTTATTCTCCCAAGCCACCTGTTTACCATTTATCTGCAATTCCAGTTTTATAAGCGGTTTATCACCTATTTCAGCCTGCAATTCCGCTGACAGACTGGACTTATCTCCTGGAGCCACTATCAAAGACGCCTTTTCATCCTCAATTGCAGTTTCCGGAGGCAGCATATTAGATGGCAGGGTAATAGTAGCGATTTCAGTTTTTATTATAGTTACATTACTCAGCTCTGATGAATTAATGGCACTCGCCGGTATAGTGATCTTATATGCCTCAGTATCTTCAACAGCCGGTATATCTATTGTTACTGTCTTTAGCCCTGCTTCATCTGTTTCTGTATTCTCCAATATGTCATCAAGAATGGCTTCATCAATTATCGCTTCGGCAGTATTTGTATCACTGTTTATTTCCAGTTCAATACTAATACTAACATCACCGTTGCTGACTACTCCTTTCAAATCTGATTCTTCTTCACCTGAATCTGGTTTATCTTCGTCAGGAACAGGTGGCATTATAATTACTCCTCCCCCACTACCCGGAGTCTGCTTTATCACAATGCTATAGGTTGCAGTTTTCCCATCTATCGTTATAGTTAATGTTTGAGAAGCTGCAGGTTTACTGCTATCGAAGCCACTTATATTATCTACTGTAATTGGCATTTCAGCCGTTGTACCGTCACTGAAAGTACCTGTTACTATTAAACCATTTATATCAAGCATTTCTCCTACATAATAGGTCAACTTATTTGCAGGATTGGTTATAGCTATGCTTTCCAATACTGCCACTGTGAAGTTTACTATGTAAGTCCTGATTGTGATTCTGTCCTCAGCTGTTACCTCTACTGTTGCTGTACCCGGCAATCCTGCTGCCTGAGTTATGGTTACAGTAGCATTGGAATCTATAGATGTTGCTGTAACCACAGGTATCTCAGCAGTTCCATACGGCAGAACTATATTATACTCTGTAATCGAAGGATCAAATCCAGTCACAGTTACTCCATCTATCTTCAAATCACTCAGGCTTGCATCATTGTTAGCTGCTACCGTGAAGCTAACTTTATAGGTCTTGGTTGTTACTCCATCAGCAGCTACTACTTGAATCGTAGCTTCTCCTGGCAATCCTGCTGCCTGTGTTATGGTTACAGTTGCATTTGCATCAGTTGCAACTGCTGTAACTACCGGTATTTCTGTCGTACCGGAAGGTAGAACTATATTATAATCCGTAGTCGTAGGATTGAAGCCTTCCACAGTCACTCCATCTATCTTCAAGTCTCTCAGGCTTGCATCGTTGTTGGGCGCTACAGTGAAGTTTACTGTATAAGTCCTTGTTGTTACTCCATCTTCTGCAGTTACCTTTATTGTTGCAGTACCCGGCAATCCTGCTGCCTGCGTTATGGTTACAGTAGCATTTGCTGTTGCAGTTACTACAGGTACTTCTGTAGTACCGGAAGGCAGAATTATATTATACTCTGTGACTGTTGGATCAAATCCTGTCACAGTTACTCCATCTATCTTCAAGTCACTTAAGCTTGCATCTGTATTAGGTGCTACAGTGAAGCTTACTGTATAAGTCCTAGTCGTGACTCCATCCTCTGCTGTTACCTTTATTATTGCAGTGCCAGGCAATCCTGCTGCCTGAGTTATGGTTACAGTAGCATTTGTATCTGTTGCAGTTGCTGTAACTACAGGTACCTCTGTTGTACCATACGGCAGAACTACATTATACTCGGTAGTCGAAGGATCGAAGCCGGTAACCGCTATACCGTTCACTTTAATTTCACTCAGGCTTGCATCGTTGTTAGAAGCTACCGTGAAGTATACTTTATATGTCTTAGTTGTGATTCCATCTTCTGCAGTTACTTCTATTGTTGCTTCTCCTGGCAATCCTGCTGCTTGCGTTATGGTTACAGTAGCATTGGAATCTGTAGCTGTTGCTGTAACCACAGGTATTTCTGTCGTACCGGAAGGCAGAATTATATTATACTCTGTATTCGAAGGATCAAAGCCGCTAATAGCTATTCCGTTCACCTTAATATTGCTCAGGCTTGCATCTGTATTAGGTGCTATTGTGAAGCTGACTGTATAAGTCTTCGTTGTAACACCATCTTCTGCCGTTACCTTTATTGTTGCAGTTCCAGGTAAGCTTGCTGCCTGAGTTATGGTTACAGTAGCATTGGTATCTTTAGCTGTTGCTGTAACTACAGGTACCTCTGTTGTACCATACGGCAGAACTACATTATACTCGGTAGTCGAAGAATTGAAGTCTTCCACAGTCACTCCATCTATCTTCAAATCACTCAAG
>DUMB01000004.1 GCA_012840085.1 Clostridiaceae bacterium | reverse complement strand
ACACATTTTTCTGGGATTACTACAAAACCGTAACGGCGTAAACTTGGGAACCGCCTAGTACGGGACCGTAGGCTAGGTGGTGTGAGAGGTCGGTAGGTGAATTAATCACCTACCTCCTACTCGATTTATCTGTTCGCTTTAGCTATTTGTTCTTTTATTTGTTTATCTGTTTAACTGTTCGCTTTGTCTTTTCGCTCTATTTATTTGCCTTTTTTATTCGCTATTTACCCTTTTATTCACTTTTTGCAGCAATCTTGGCCCAGGTGTCCTTAAGAGTAGCGATCCTGTTAAAAACAGGCATCTCTTCAGTTGAGTCAGGATCAACACAGAAGTATCCAAGGCGCAGGAACTGATAGCGGCTTCCCGGAACGGCATGTGCAAAGTTAGGTTCCAGTTTGCAATTTTTAAGGATTTCCAATGAATTGGGATTCAGGTTTTCCTTAAAGTCATGCCCTTCTTCCACTTCAGAAGGATTCGGGGCTGAGAACAGCAGGTCATAAAGCCTTACTTCCGCATTTATTGCATGCTTCTCTGAAACCCAATGTATTGTGCCCTTTACCTTTCTGCCGTCCGGAGCATTTCCTCCTCTTGTCTCCGGGTCATATGTGCAGTGAAGCTCAACTATATTTCCGTCAGCGTCCTTGATTACGCTTTCGCATTTAATGAAATATGCATTCTTTAAGCGTACTTCCCGGCCCGGGGCCAATCTGAAATATTTCTTTGGAGGATCTTCCATGAAGTCATCCTGCTCAATATAAATATACTTGGAGAATGGTACTTTCCTGGTACCCATTTCCGGATTTTCAGGATTGTTTTCAACTTCAAATTCTTCTACCAAATCCTCAGGATAATTGTCTATTACAACTCTCAGAGGACGAAGTACAGCCATAAGTCTGGGAGCCTTCGCATTCAAATCTTCTCTTACACAGTGTTCAAGCAGTGAGAAGTCCACAACGCTGTTACTCTTGGCAACTCCTATTATGTTGCAGAAGTTCCTTATAGCTTCCGGTGTATAGCCACGCCTTCTCATACCTGAAATGGTTGGCATCCGCGGATCGTCCCAGCCTCTTACATATCCGCCTTTGACAAGCTCGAGAAGTTTGCGTTTGCTTGTAAGGGTATATGTCATATTTAATCTTGCAAACTCAATCTGCCTTGTCTTGCACTTGACGTTCAGAGTTTCAAGGAACCAGTCGTAAAGCGGACGGTGGTCTTCAAATTCCAATGTACACAGCGAATGAGTTATTCCTTCTATAGAGTCGGATAATGGATGAGCAAAATCGTACATTGGATAGATGCACCATTTGTCACCGGTTCTGTGATGGGTAGCCCTTAATATGCGGTATATAACCGGATCTCGCATATTTAGGTTTGGAGACGCCATGTCTATTTTTGCACGAAGCACTCTTGAACCGTCAGGGAATTCACCTGCCCTCATCCTGCGGAAAAGGTCAAGGTTTTCTTCCACTGGACGATTCCTGTACGGGCTCTCCTTGCCGGGTTCAGTGAGAGTGCCCCTGTATTCTCTGATTTCATCTGCAGAAAGATCACAGACATATGCTTTACCCATCTTTATCAACTGCTCTGCATATTCATACAATTGCTCGAAATAGTCAGAAGCATAATAAAGCCTGTCCTCCCAATCAAACCCGAGCCATTTAATGTCCTCTTTTATAGATTCAACATACTCCGTATCTTCCTTTGTGGGATTGGTATCGTCAAATCTCAGGTTGCACAAGCCGTTATTGGCGGCAGCTATTCCAAAATCTATGCATATAGCTTTGGCATGCCCGATATGAAGATAACCGTTGGGCTCGGGAGGAAATCTGGTATGAACCCTGTCAAACCTACCGGATTTTAAATCTTCATTTATGATATCCTGAATAAAATTATCCATTGCAGCTACTCCCCTTATAAATAGTTTTATATGCTATTTTCAAGCTTTTTAATTCCAATTCTTATGCGGTTTAAAGTTTCATTTTTCCCAAGAATGTCAGCAATTTCAACAGCTCCTCCGGGAGATACCGCCTTACCTGTAATAGCTGTACGAACAGGCCACATAATCTGCCCGTTTTTGAGATTCATTTGCTGAGCCAATGACACGAGTGTATCGTGAATTGTCTCTTCATTCCACTCCTGCAAGCCTTCAAGTACATCAGCAGCGGCTTTTAAACTTTGAAGAGAAATTTCCAAAGTAGTTTTCATTTTTTTATGAACATACAATTCATTATCATATTCCGGCAGATTATCAAAGAAATCAATATTCTCGGGTATTTTGCTAAGAACGTCAACTCTTGGCTGCAACAGCTTGCTTATCTTTTTTAAACAAATGTCAGGGTTTGTTATAACTCCTTCATAATATGGTTTGGCAACTTCGTGAAATTCGTCAAGACCCATTTTTCTTATATACTCGCCGTTCATCCAGTTCAATTTGTTCATATCGAATATGGCAGGTGATTTGCTTATCCCGTTTACATCAAATACTTCTTCAAGCTCCTTGAGGGAGAAAATCTCCTGATTTGTGCTTGGAGCCCATCCCAGCAGGGCAACATAATTCACAACAGCCTCAACAAGATAGCCCATTGATATAAGGTCCTCGAAAGACGGGTCGCCTGCCCTCTTGCTCAGTTTCTGTCCTGACGACTTAAGTATCAGCGGTACGTGGATATATACAGGTATATCCCATCCGAATGCTTTATACAAAAGATTGTACTTAGGTGTAGACGAAAGATATTCGTTTCCCCTTACAACATGAGTTATTTTCATTAAATGGTCATCAATAACATTTGCAAAATTATAAGTAGGCAGACCGTCAGACTTAATAAGTATCTGGTCATCAAGGGTGCTGTTTTCAACTGTAATGGTACCGTAAACTACGTCTTCAAAGCTTGTAGTTCCGGATTCAGGCATCTTTTGCCGTATTACAAAAGGTTTCCCTTCAGCAAGGTTTTTTTCCACTTCTTCTTTGCTAAGATAACGGCAATGACGGTCATAACTTGGGAATTTTCCTCCCTTCTCCTGTTCTTCATTGAGCTTTGCGAGTCTTTCCTTCGAGCAGAAGCAGTAGTATGCCCCTCCAAGGTCAATCAGCTTTTTTGCATATTCCATGTAAATATGCTTTCGCTGGCTTTGAATATATGGACCGTAATCTCCGCCTTTGTCGGGACCTTCATCATGTTCTATTCCAGCCAGTTTCAATGTTTTGTATATAACATCGATTGCACCTTCAACATACCTTTCCTGATCTGTGTCCTCTATTCTGAGAATAAACTTTCCATTGTTATGTCTGGCAATCAGATATTCATACAGCGCAGTCCTGAGGTTTCCTATGTGCATGTAACCTGTAGGACTGGGTGCAAACCTTGTTCTTACTTCTGTAACCATAATTCATTCTCCTTATCAATGAAGTTTCCGCAGACGAATTAACTTATAATATTATTGACACTGCGGACAACATCAATTCTCTTACCTTGTATACATCAAACAATTTATTTTGATTATATTATTTTGGTAAATTTTCGTCAAGCGTGTGACAATCAGTGTTTTGGCTTCCAACGTAATATCGTAATTAAAAAATTACGGGATAGAACAACAATTTTAAGAATATATTATAAATGACAGAATAGTTTGATTGAGGTGGATAAGCAAGTAATTCAATATTTTATTTCAACTAAAGATGATTATTAAAAAAGTTAATATAAATATTAAAAAAATTAATAAATATATTGAAAAAATAAATTTTAAGGTATAAAATATGTAATATAAACAAGAACAAGAATAATAAGGAGGTTTTCAAATGGCTTTTTTTGAAAACATATCTAGAAAAGTTTCGGATACTGCTAAAGCTGCAGCCAGGAAGTCAGGCGATTTAATGGAAGTTACCAAGCTTAATTTGAGCATAGGAGCAGAAGAAGATAAGATCAAGAGAAAATATATGGAGATCGGCAAGACAATATATGAGGCTTACAAAAAGGGAGAAGAACTACCATATGCCTGCACTGATCTATGTGAGAAAGTGAAAGAATATGAAAGAAACATTGAGGAAATGAAAGCAAAGGTACTTCAGTTAAAAGGCTTGAAAAACTGTCCGTCATGCGGAGCAGAATTGGATGAAGAATTTGCATTTTGCCCAAAATGCGGTGCAAAGCAGGAAGTTCCTGAAAAACCATCAGAACCTGAAGATTCGGAGGAGTCGGAAGAGTCAGACGATGGTGAAGAATGTACATGTGACTAGCTGGGGAAGCAGACCGGGATAACAAGCAGCAATAATAGTATTACTAAGGGATGCTCATAAAGAGTTATCCCTTTTTTTATCCTGTTAATATTGTCATGTTTTTTAATTATGATAAAATATTTGAAAAGGCCATACCATGTCCAAGAATAAACTAGCAGATATATATTAATAAGTGTATACTAAAAATATATCTGTATGCACAATAAGAAATGGGGTGTTTGCTTGTATACATTCAGTGTTTTGAAAAAAAAGTGCAATTTCTGTGGGGAAGAAATAAATGCAAATGCAAGAAGATGTCCTTATTGTGGAAGTTTAGTTGAAGTGGTAAAGAACAAAGTTGAAATGCGATATAATTCTCAACCAAATAACCAGGTAGAAATTCTCAATAATCTTAATAATCAGATAGAAAACCTTAAAAATCAGATAGATTATCTTAAAAATCAGATAGATAATCTCAGCAATCACGTAGTTAATGAGGAAAGCGCACCACAGCATGAGGATAAATTACCTCTTAACGAAGAAAGTTCACCACAAACTGAAAATGAAAATTCATCACAAAGTCAGGATGAAAGTTTATCACAAATTGAAAATGAGAATTCATTGCAAAGTGAAGATGAAAGCTCAGTACAAAGTGATGATGAAAGTATTTCACAAAGTGAAAATGTAAACTCAATACAAAGTGAAGATGAAAACTCAATACAAAGTGAAACGGAAACACCCGGCAACATATTTATTCAGGAAATCCAATCCACTGAAGATCAAGAAACTGCTGACCGTTCCATGAAGGAAAGCAGCACAGGCAGAATAGCTGAAGCTGAAGTTGCAAGGATTTATAACAATAGTTCATGGAGAGCGGGTACAGCTGACAATTTCCAATCTCCTCAGGCACAAAACTTTAATAATGGCAGCAAGAGTTTGAGCAACGGCCTTAAAGTTTTTCTGACGGTTATTGCTTCCATCATACCTGGAATCGGGCAGCTTGTAGGTATTATCAGTGCCATAATATTTATTAACCTGGATGATAACAAGGATAAAAAGTCCTTTGGTGTTGCACTGCTCGTCGCATCTCTCATTATGTTTGTTGTGAATTTTTTGTTTTTCTTTACTATTATTGTGGCCATCATGTCAGCGATGTCGTAGTATAGCATGAAGTATGACTTTATAATATAGCATTAAATGGCGATATGAGGATGAAGCAAATGATTGACTCAAAAAGTGCTTTGCGCGAAGAAATTCTAAAAAAGCGCAATGCGGTTCCTAAAAATGAAATTGAAACATTAAGCCGCGTTATAATGCAAAAAGCAGCAGATTTGTGCAAATCTGCCGGCATAAAACTGATAATGTGCTATATGGATTTCAGAAATGAGGTAATGACGGGAGATTTCATACGGCAATGCCTTGCTTCCGGAAAAAGAGTAGCACTTCCATTGGTTGAAAGGGGCACAGACGGCAGAAAAAACATTTCTGCATACGAAATAAAAGATGAACAGCGTGACGTATCACCAGGCACATATGGCATTCTTGAGCCAAACCCTGCTGTTGCAAAATTGGTAAAACCCACAGATATCGATTTGGTTATTGTTCCCGGGGTTGTATTTGATGAAGAAAAATATAGAATTGGGTATGGTGCGGGATATTACGACAGGTTTTTGCTCAAGGTCAGGCCTGATTGTATAAAGGCAGCACCTGCTTTCGAAATACAGATAGTAGACAAAGTCCCAAGAGAGGAGCATGACATTCCTGTGGACATTATTATTACTGAAAAACGTATAATATAATAATGTTATGGATGCTAAATTGCATTGGAAAAATAAATTTTGAAAGGGAAAAATTATGCACAAAAAAAGTACGGTAACGGGAGCCAACAAACTATTTTTGTTGTTCACTGTTTTTTATCTTGTATTTCAAATAATTATTGCCTTTATGGCAGCAGTTTTAAGTTACATATACGGAGCGGACTATTACCAAAGGTTTTTCCATGAGAATATATATAATATTCTTTTGACTAATCAATATATAATTATTCTTTTGCCTGTAATAATATATATGCTTGTAAATAAACTTAGCTTTAAAGAAGTGTTCCGGCTTAATAAATTAGATGCATTGCCTGCACTTCTGATTATATTAATATCCGTTCCTGCATTATTTACAGCTGCAATGTTGAATACAATAGTTGTTTACCTGTTACAGTTTATCGGACATATTCCTGCCCAGCCGATTCCGGTTCCGGGAAATATAAAAGAACTTATAACCGGACTATTTGTAATTGCTGTTTCACCCGCAATATGTGAGGAACTGCTGCATAGGGGAATTATGCTTTCAGCTTATGAAAACAGGGGTTCGATAAAAGCGGTTGTTATAACATCCATTATTTTCGGACTTTTCCATTTTGATATTACCAATTTGCTTGGAGCAACCTTTTTAGGACTACTGATAGGATATTATGTCATAAGGACCAATTCCATTTATGCAGGAATGCTTGCACATTTTATGAATAATGCCATAAACGAGCTCATGCTTTATTTTTGGAAAAACGAATCATCCGGATCAGAAATTATAGTAATTCCTGAATCGGAATTATTTGCATCAATTGTTTATGGAATAGGCGGGCTTATACTGGTTTCTGTACTTATTGCGGTTTTCTGCAAGGCAACTCAGGGAAAGGCTAAATATAAACCGCCTGTAAGTAATGTAAAAGGCGATTTGGTTTCAATCTTAAGCCACTGGCCGATTATTTCCGTACTTGTATTATATATAATAATTACAATGTTTTTTATATCATCAATAATTTCAGCCGGTCCAACGCTAAAATAACACATCTATATCAGGTTCAGGAAGTATAATATATATATAACCTGTTTGAGAGGTGGAAAACCTTGAACCTGAAAATTAAGCAGGAATGTATTCAGTCCAAAAAGCCAGTAGTTTTTCCCCAGTTAAAGCAGGCATTGGATATACTGCGGATGAGTACGAATGAATTGTTTGGTTATGTGGAAAAACAGCTTGAGATAAATCCAGTTCTGGATATTGCTGAATACAAGAAACCCTTCATAACCAGCGAAGGATACGATTTAGAGGTGGAACCGGAAGACGAGCATGTCTATGAGATGCACCCGAAGAGTATGGATGATAATTCTTTTGATACTGTTAGTGATACAATTAGCGATTACCGACTTGAATATGTTGCCAGCGGAATTTCACTGAAGGATTATCTTCTGCTTCAGCTTTACAGTTCAGGACTTGACAGATTTCAAATGAAAATTGGAGAATATCTGATTAGTAATGTGGACGAGAACGGTTATTTAACGTGCAGCCTGTCAGAAGCGGCAGCATATTTCAATGTCCCGATTTCAAAAATAAAAAATGTACTTTTGCATATTCAGTCCTTCGATCCTCCCGGTATTTGTGCCAGAAACCTTAAAGAATGCCTCCTTATTCAACTCAGGCAAATGAATATAACAGATAAAAATGTTTACAGAGTGGTGAAAGGTTTTCTTGACGATCTGGCACTTAAAAGAGTTTCGGAGGTCGCAAGAAACACAAATCTCAGTAAAAATGAGATTATAAATATACTCCGGTTAATAAAAACGCTGGAACCAAAACCTGGCAGAAATTTTTACAACAACTCATGTTCGAAATATCTTTTACCTGACATTTTCATAAGAAAAATCAGAAATGCTTTCGAAGCGGTATTAAATGAAGAGGCAATTCCAGTTGTCAACATAGACAAATACTACAAGCAATTAGGCTCCCAGGAAACCAGTCCTGAAACAAAAAAATTCATACAAAGGCGGATAAATAATGCTGTTTGGCTGATAAAATGTATAGAGCAAAGGAAAATGCTTTTGAAAAGGCTTGGAGAATACATAGCCGCCGTTCAGAAAGACTTTTTTGAAAATGGTCAGGCCTTTAAAAGAGCGGTTTCGATCAAACAAGCAGCAAGTGAACTGGGAGTAGACAAAGAACTGGTTAGTATAGCAGCAGAAGGAAAATACGTCAACTGTAAGTGGGGAGATTTTGAGATGAAATATTTCTTCCGTTTATGAACAAGGATTTAATTTGTAAATGAAAAATATGATTAAATAGGGAGGCCAGGCTGGGATTTTCAGATCTTAGCCTGGTTTTTACTTCTAATAATGTTGATATGTCATAAAAGCTTTTGTAAAAAAGTTGACGAAAATTTTTGTAATATATAACTTAAGAGGTACACACATTACATGCACAAGCTTATAGGGGAGAGATACTATGACAGAAATAAGTAAAATATCTACCGGGTGGGGATCTAAGCGTTAAATAGTCTGTCAAGATGCAAAATATGTCTAACTTGAATAAAGTTTAACGGCCATGGTAAGATATGTATAAAATCGTAAAAATATAAGCTCGAAGGAAAGGCGAGACAAAAGGGGGAGCAATGATGACTTTTCAAAAGGGTTTTATCTGGGGTGCCGCAACTGCTGCATATCAAATAGAGGGAGCAGCATTTGAAGACGGAAAAGGACCTTCCGTATGGGACATGTGCTGCAGGAGACCAGGCTTTGTAAAGGATGGAGATACGGGAGATATAGCCTGTGACCATTATCATCGGTATAAAGAAGATGTAGCCATAATGAAGGAAATAGGATTACAAGCTTACAGGATGTCTGTTTCCTGGCCAAGGGTGCTTCCGGATGGAACAGGCAGGGTGAATGAAAAAGGCTTGGACTTTTACGACAAGTTGATAGACGAATTGCTAAATAACGGTATTATACCGTATATCACTCTGTTCCATTGGGATTATCCCTACGAATTGTATAAAAAAGGGGGATGGTTAAATCCTGAAAGCCCCGAGTGGTTTGCGGAGTATGCCAGAATAGTAGTAGAAAGGCTGTCCGACAGGGTAAAACATTGGATCACTCTAAATGAGCCTCAGTGCTTTATTATTCTCGGACACTATGACGGTATACATGCTCCAGGTTTGAAACTTGATAAATATGACATTTTTCAGGCAATCCATAATACATTGCTGGCTCATGGGAGGGCGGTAGAAACTATAAGGCAGTACTCTAAATTACCTTGTGAAGTGGGTATTGCACCTGTTGGAAATACCTACATTCCTGAAACTTCATCGGAAAAGGATATTAAAAAAACCAGAGATGTCATGTTTGCTTGCTTTGAAGATAACCTGTGGTCAAATTCCTGGTGGATGGACCCTGTCTATTTTGGCAAATATCCTGAAGATGGGCTTGCAAAATATGAAAGATGGCTATCTCAAATAAAACAGGATGATATGAAAATAATTCACCAACCTTTAGACTTTTTTGGCTGCAATATTTATCAGGGTGTAAGGGTACGTTTTAGTGATGAAAAGCCTCTTAAATTTGAATATGTAAAAAACAAACCCGGATATGACCAAACAGCCATCAAATGGCCTGTGACACCCGAAGCTCTTTACTGGTGTCCAAGATTCTTTTATGAAAGATATGGCAAACCGGTATTGATAACTGAAAATGGCCTTTCAAATACTGATTGGGTAAGTGTGGATGGAAAGGTTCATGATCCGCAAAGGATTGATTTCTTATACAGGTATATTAAGGAGTTGAAGAGGGCAGCTCAGGATGGAGTTGAAGCAAAAGGATATTTCACCTGGTCGTTGATGGACAATTTTGAATGGGCACAAGGGTACAATGAGAGATTCGGGCTTGTGCATATCGATTATACCACTCAAAAAAGAACAATTAAGGATTCAGCTTATTGGTATAAGACTGTCATTGAGAGTAACGGCGATGTAATTATATAGAAACGGCGTAAAGCTTTTTTGAACGTTTGTATAAAAAATAAAAGGGCGGTTGTCTTACATATATTTTAAAAACCGCCCATTAACACAATATTATTATTCCTGACTAGAGTGTGCTTTGTATATATATAAAAAGTGCTAAAATGGCCATACCGGTTTGGGTTTGTTGTATTCCTTAACACCAAGGTATCCAAGTATACCTCTTTGGCCAAAGTGCTCCCATTCAATTTCTTTTATCTTTTCTTCAGAATAGCGGTCTATTTCTCCAATCTCTTTTCTGATATCATCAGCATAATCTCTCAAAGCTTCTATTTCTTTACTGCTCAGAGCACGCTGGCAATCATCTGAATTAAGGATTCTGTTTAGTTCAGAAGCGTATTCATACCCATCATCGACGTCCTTAACGGCGTTGTTTAGAAAAATCAATAATTTGTCAGGTATTTCACGCAGCATAACTAATCACCTTCTTTATTCATATCTGTGGTGCATTGCAAAAGCAACCACCGGAAAATTTATTGTTCTAATTATATATTATACATCTCAATTGGATTGATAAACAATAGTAAGTTATAGGACATATTTTAGCAGAAAGAAATTGCGCATATATTTTAGGTGGAAGCAAGAAACCTCATAATAAATGTGATTTAAGACATGGAGGTCAAAATGGCAAATAAGGGGTATAAGCCGAAAATGCCCGCCAAAATTGTAAAATACAGTGGAGAATTATCCTGCAGTGAAGCAATTTACAGGCTTGCACTTATCTGCTTTAATGCCGGAGATAAAATCAAAAAATATATGGAGCAGGGGGATATGTAAGCCAGATGATGGAACTGAAGTATAAAGTGGGCATTTATACAAGAGAAAGCAGGGATGACAATGATGAAAATTACGAGACTATAGAGACACAGAGAGATCTTCTCATTGAATTTGTAAAAAGAAATAAGCTTGGGGAAGTGTTCAGAGTATATATTGACAATAATGTTTCAGGATCGGCATTTGAGCGTGAAGGCCTTAATCAGTTGAAGGATGATATAATAAACCGCAGGATCGACCTTTTGGTGGTGAAGGATCTTTCAAGACTTGGCAGGAATAATGCGAAAACCCTGCTTTTCCTGGATTTCATTGAGGAACATGGCGTAAGGCTTCTTACCTATGACGGCAAATATGACAGCCTTAAAGATAATGACACAGTAGGCATTGAGACGTGGATAAATGAGAGGTATCTGAAAGACACATCCAGAAAAATACGGGCAAGTCTTCGGTTTAAAATTGAAAGAGGAGAATATATAGGGAATGCACCTTATGGATACGTAAAGTCAATGAAGGAAAAGAACAAGCTGGAAATAGACGAGGAAACAGCTCCTGTAGTACGGGAAATATTTAACCTTTATAAACGCGGATATGGTTATGCATATATAGCCAGGATATTGAACGAGAGGGGCTACCCGCCGCCTTCGAACAGGACAAATCCCGGGAGTGAAAGCAGTAGCGGGTGGAATCCTGTTGCAATTCAAAGAATTCTTTCCAATAGAGTATATATTGGTGATACGGTGCAGGGAATAAGTGAAAAGATAAGCTATAAAAGTAAGAAAACACGGCGCCTGCCACGGTCGGACTGGGTGATAACAGAGGGTACTCATGAGGCGATAATTGATAAGGAGGATTTTGAACAGGTTCAGAAAATAAGAATGGGAAGAAGAGCCAATCCCATTTCCCACAAAGGAGACTTGCATCTTTTCAGCGGGATTATCTATTGTGGCGCATGTGGCAGCCCCATGTTTGCAAGGAAGCGTAAAGGCCGTCCTCTAGGATATATCTGCGGCAATTACAGCAGGAATGGTAAAGCAGCATGTACAAGTCATCATATAAGAGAATCAATGTTAAAGGAAATAATAATTAAAGAAATACTGAAGCTATACAGCTGCAGCGAAGCTGTGGAAGAAGCTCAAAGCATGCTTGAAGAAAAGCTTGTATATCTGGATACAGGTTTGTCCCGTTGTGAAACATTAAGGCAGCAACTTTCGTCAAAGGAAAAGCACCAGGAAATACTTTACATGGATAGGCTTGAAGGCAGGATATCCGAGGAATTGTTTGAAAGAATGAACCGCTCAATACAAAGTAGAATAGAACAGTTAAAAAGTGAAATTGCAAGGATTGAACAGAGCGCGGTTAATGAGACAGATGCCGCTGAATTGATTGAGTTTTCCAAGAAAGCTGTATCCCAGGGTTTTTTAACAAGAGAAATGGTTAGACTCATAGTCAACAGAATTGATATATTTGAAAGCGGAGATACATATTCTCAAGCTGAAGAAAACTGTAATTATGAATATACAGATTATTTGGAAGATTCCTTGAATACAGAAGGAGCTGTCGTTGTTGATTTTAAATTGAAAAAGATATACAATTAATAACAAGTTGGAAATCCGTGTTAATCTGTTTTTCTGTTTCAATTATATGATGCATCAGGTTGACATGGCTGAGGATGCTGAATATAAGTTAAGATCACATATAAATGATTGCCATATATAAAATATTGGTGTATGGGAGGACAAAACTGTGAAAAAGGTAATGCTTATATACAACCCTTTGTCAGGTAACAGAAATGTTCCCAAGATGCTTGACAATATTATAGAAAGGTTTATGGATGAAAACATTGCTGTATTGCCTTTCAGGGTAAATGAAGAAAATTACAAGGGCATACTTGAGCTCTTAAAGAATGGTGATTTTTCATCGGTAATAATATCCGGCGGAGACGGTACTATAAATTCAATAGTAAATACTATGTTAAAAAACGACATAAATCTTCCACTGGGAATTATTCCGGCAGGAACCTGTAATGACTTTGCAAGAAGTCTCGGTATACCGTCTGATTTGAAGAAATGCCTGGATATTATCATCAGGGGACAGACCACGGAAATAGATATTGGCTTGATAAATAAAGAGAAATATTTTCTCAATACATGCGCAGGCGGAGTTTTCGTGGATGTATCATTCAATACAAGCAATGAACTGAAGAAAAACATTGGTCCTCTTGCATATTATCTGAAAGGATTGGCAGAGGTCCCCAGCGTAAGGCCCATACAGCTGAAAATAACAACTGATGATAATGTCATTGAAGATGAATTCTTACTGTTTGTAATATTGAATGGCAAGCATGTGGGAGGATTTTCAAATATAAATGAAGATGGAGAAATGTCAGACGGGTATATGGATATAGTACTAATAAAATACTGTCTCCATATTGATATGGTTGGTCTGTTCTTTAAAGCTATAAGCAAGGACTTCCTTAGTGACAGGAATGTATTGTGCCTCAGAACCAAGAAATGTACAATTGAAGGCCCGGATGATTTTAATTTAAGTATTGACGGGGAACGGTGGGAGAAGTTGCCGATTAGTGTGGAATTCTTTAACAAAGTGTTGAAAGTTTATGTATGACTTTACCCGGACTGATTGTGAAATGAATCGCATAAATTTGAATTTGCCTGGATTAAAGCAGTCAGGTTAATGCCTGGCTGTTTTATTATGGGCTTTGGCCTGTTGAGCATGAGTTCATTTCTCTATAGAGAAATGAACTATGCAAAACAATTAACCACCTGCTATGAAGTGCACCTCAAATGTTAGACAAAAACCTAATACTTGGTGGTGCATTTTTTATGAAAAAATATTCACTTGAGTTTAAATTGTAAATAGTACAATACAATACTATCCAAATGGTAGAGTATCATTTAGGGAAACTGCTTTATAATATCATGTAAATAAAGGAGATGGGCAAAAGCGAAGTGCAATCATATAAAAATCATCGAATCGAACCATTTTTACGTCCGTATTCATGTGGGAATACATTTATCTCGGAGATGGAGTTGATGCACTGTCTCAAGAACGTAGAAATAAGAGAAAATATATGAGTAATTCTGATATCGATAAGACTACAAGATTAAAGAAAGAAAATGAAGGTAGATATGGCTATAAAAGAATCACTTTTGAACTGAAGCCTAGTGGGTATACTATAAACCATAAGACTGTGTTAAAGTTTATGATAGAGTGCAATATCGGGAGCTTAGTGATGATAAGTAGGTATAAATCCTATAAAGGTGAAGTTAGAAAGTAACGCCTAATATACTGAATCGTAATTTTAAAGCTGATAAGCCTAAACAGAAATGGTTTACTCATGTTATTGAGTATCTACTGCTTGGAGAGAAACTTTATATATTTCCAATTTTAGATTTATTCTATGGTGAGATTGTGAGCTACAATATATCAGAGAGACCAATATTTCACCAGACAATGGATAAGCTAGATGGAGCGTTTTCTAAAATGCATGATAATACAATCCTAATTCTGCATTCAGACCAATGATGGCAGTATCAGATGGAGCAATATCAATATTGGTTTCAGCAAAAGGGAATGGTCCAAAGCATGTCACGTAAGGGTAACTGTCTAGATAGTGTAGTTATGGAGAATTTCTTTGGTTTATTGAAATCAGAGTTACTATACCTTAAAGAAATTTACCTCATATGAACAGTTCAAAAAGGAGCTTGAAGAATACATAGACTATTACAATAAAAGAAGAATTAAATGTAAATTAAAAGGACTGAATCCAGTTCAATACCGGATCTAGTCAATTGGAGCTGACTAATTAAACTGTCAAACATTTGGGGTGCATTAATTTACAGGTGATAATGTTTATTGAGTAAAATATTATAATAACATTTTTAAAGTTTTCATTCAAAATGTGAGCGTTGGCTTATTAATATCTCTTACTTCAACATATGAAATAAATAGTGCATAAAAAAAGAATAGATGAAATAATATTAGTATTTAATATAGGTAATTAGTAAATCAAGCAAGCGAAAAAATAAAATTTTATAAAATATTTAAATAAAATGACATAAAAAATATTGACATTAGTTGTACAATTTACTATAATGTATTTGACAAAACTAATAATCTAATGATAGCAATGTTATTAAGTTTTATATAATATTAATATAAAATAATAAAAGGAGTGATTTTATGAAAGAATCATTAAATCTTAAAATTAAGCGTGGTGATATTTGGATAGCAGATTTAGGGACCAATACAATTGGAAGTGAGCAAGGAAAGATAAGACCTGTGTTGGTAGTGCAAAATAATGCAGGTAATAATTATTCTCCAACAGTTACAATAGTTCCTTTAACAAGTCGTAAGAAAAAAAAATTACCTACTCACGTAGAAATAGATGATTTATATTTGCCAAAACCAAGTATAGCATTAGCAGAGCAGATTACAACTATAGACAAATCCAAGCTGAGAAAATATATTGGGGAAATAAATTCAGACATTATGAATAAAATTGATTATGCTATTGCTATCCAAATGAATTTAACTAACAAATTGAAGGTAACAGCATAATTTTAAAACGGTATTTAATAGTTTAAACTTAAATAAATATAATTCAATATTAGTCAAACGAGCGTTCTGGTTTATTTGTTTTTTAATTAAAAAGAGAAAATGTCACAATTAGCAATTACAGAAAAAGTGTGTAAAAAGATAAATTTTTATTTCCTTTTGCCTTAATTATTTGATGAAAAAATAAAAATTAGTTGTATACTGCATGCACAATATTGAGTCAGATTCTATAATTGCAAAACACCAAAATCATCTATTATAGATAGAATATAATATAATACTTTATAGAAAATTATGTATTATACAAAAAGATCTTAATAGACTATTTATAAATGCAATAAAATATCAATATATAATAAATACAATAAATAAGGAAATAATAAATTAATTTATTGACTATTTGATATAATTGTTAATATAATGTAATTATATTTTCTTTAATATAGGAGTTGATAAGTTTGTTAAAAGAAAAGGAAATGCAATTAAAAAACAGACTTAAAGACATAATACATGCATTTGGGCATAGAAACGATATAAAACAAGAAATTACTAATGAATTTAGGTTAAGAAATATTAGCAGTTTGAGAGCTGCTTGGGCTTTTTCAGAGAATTTAGATCTAAATACATTAACTGATTCAGAAGAAGATATACGATTCTTATTTATATTTACTTATGCTTTAAAGAAAGCTCTAAAAGAAAAAACTGATATAAAAATAAATTTAGAAGATTATTTCACCAAAACAGAAATTGAAAAATGGAGTGATTTTAAGGAAGAAAAAGAACAAGAGAGCATTTATCCTATTGTATTTAAAGATGTTACCCAGCTTAGTGATAGAATTTGGCAGACAGCTTTAACAGCACAAGAACTAAACAAATTAGATGCGGAAAACTTATTAATATATAATTTCAAAACACAGAGAAACCCTAAGATAACCGTAGCAGGCGAGAAGATTAACATGGATGTAAAAAAAGTAGAAGAAATAAAAGAAAGGCTTTTGGCAGGTGAGCAATATCCAGACCAAATAAGATTGAACGTATTAAACACAGGCGAGACAAGACCTGTTTATAACTCTAGGAATAGAACGCTTACTTTAAACGAAGGTTGTATCATAAATATATTTGACGGATATCACAGGAAAACTGCTAATGCTTTAGCATTAGAAGTCAATCCTGATTTGCAGTTTATGTGGTCTGTAATAATAACTTATTTTAGCGAAAAACAAGCACATGATTTCATGAGTCAGATAGATAAACAGAAACCAATTAAAAAAGAGTATATTCAGCAGATGGATTATAGCAAGCCTGAAAATTTGGTTATTGAAGCTATAATGGATGATAAACTTTCAGAAATTGCTAAAGTAATGAAAGATGACGATAGTTATATTAAACTTAATAAAGCATTGACTAAAAAAAGCTTAGTTGCAACAGCAATTAGAGAAAAATATAACGAGCAATTGAATACTAGTACAAACATTAGAGCTGTGGCCAGATGGATAGTGGAGTTTACGGATTACCTTATGGGTTTATATGTAGATGAATTTATTAACAATCCATATGAAGTTAAAAAGGTAAGTGTAATTAATCATAAAAACATGTTTTTTGGTTATATTGCTTTATCCGCAAAATTACAGAATAACAGGCAATGGAAAGAATTACTTAGGCAAAAAATGGAGTCAATTGATTTTAGTATAACTAACCCTTTCTGGAAAGATATAGGTATGTTAAACAATAAAGATGCAAATAAATCTTTAAGAAATAAATTATATAACCTTTTTGAGGGGGATGCATGCTAATGAATTTTGAATTTAAAGTGGATGCTGAAATTAAACATGAGTTTTTAGATACTAAACCTTCTAAAACAGCTAGGTCAAATCGATTTGTTTTGAAGTTTGTAGATGAGTTTGAGCAATTAATAGGAAAAAAAATATATAATATGAGTTATGGTGAGCTACAAGAGTTAATTGCACAATTTAAAAATTCAAGTCTTGCTACTATTACTAAAAATGTGTCTATATTGAGAAAATATATTGATTTCTGTATAGAAAAAAATATAGTAAGTCACATGGAAAACAGACTTGCTGTATTTACGAGACAAAAAGCAAGAGAATTTGTAAGCAGACAAGCAACAGAATATAAATATATTACAAGAGAAGAATTAATGAAATATCAAGATATGCTAGTCAACGAACAAGATGTAGCTTTATTAGAAGCAGTATATAATGGTATTCGTGGAAGAACAGAAGAAGGAGCAACTTTGGAAGAATTAATTAATCTACAGATAGATGAAAAAAGTAGTAATTTTAGAAATAATGTGTTAGAATTAGTTAAAAACAATGGAAATAAACGATCTATACAGGTATCAGATAGAACAATGCAAATTCTACTAGATGCTAAAAAGCAGGAGTTTTATTTGAGCAATAATGGTGAAAAAAGTGAAATAATGAGGGGTGGTATTAGGCGTACTCCTATTAATCAAGTAGGAAACTATGTTTTTAGAGTACCTGGTTCAAAGAAATATGAATTAATCAATCCTGTGCTTATAAATTCAAGAATGGGTAAAATTCAAAGATGGATAGGAAACAAATATGTGACAATTCATTCCTTGTATATGTCTGGAATGATTAGTATGGCAAAAGATTTGCTTGCTCAAAAAGGAAAATTAACAAGAGATGATTATGTTAGTATTTGTGAAAGATATGATTATGGCAATGGAGATCCCCAAAAATATTGGTTAACTTTGAAAGATACAGTACAACAATATATTTGAAGGATAATGTGAGGGATTGCAATGATTTTAGCACAGATGTATTATAAATTAAAATTATTAACTTATTTTAAGAATGAGTTGACAAGTAAAGGATATACCTTAAAAACGATTGCATGGATTGATGGTCAATTAGATTTATTGAGAAATCTAATTGACCAAGAAAGCTTTACTGTGCTAAACCAATTATTACGGAAAACTAATTATAGATTACTTAAACAAATTGACAAAGGTAAAGAAAACTTAATTGACATTTATCTTAATCCAAATGACTGGAAACTAGGGAAAATTGAAGATAACCCTAATGAATGGACTAATAAAGAAGCGTTAATTTTTTCGACAGAAAGGCAAAAATTGGTTTTTAGCAAATCTATTAATGGACAAAAGTACTTAGATAATAAGTGGCAATAGGGGGCGTTTAGATGACTATAGGTGAAAAAATAGCTTTATTAAAAGAGAGTGCTGGTTTTAGAAATTATCAGGAATTTGGTAAAACAGTGGGTTTATCTGGCGACTGGTTACTTGAATTATCAAAAAAACACGAAATTACAACTGTAGATATAACAAGATTAATTAAAATAGCAGAGTATTTTAATGTAACATTGGATTGGTTGCTTAAAGATAATAATAATGATTATGTTATAGATGTAAAAAAAGATTTAGCAAAAGATGATATAGGGGTCATGCTTGATAATATTCAGGAAAAAATTAGTGAAGGTAATTCTAAATTTTACGGATATTCTATGAATAATGACGTATCTAAATTAGCGAACGAATCTATAGATATTGTGAAAAAATTGATTAAGCAAAATCTATAAGGCTATTGCCTTATTAAGATAAAAATATTAATATAAAATGCAGCAAAATACACCTGGCATTGCTATAAAAGGAGTGTTATTTATAATAATTATACTAGATCTAAATTATACAATTTAATTCACAATTAACTGATAATAAAAGAAATTGATGTAGTATTATTCTATAAGATTGATTGAATCGTAGATTATTTTTATACGTTGAGCAAGCGATGAAGTGTAATGAAGTATTAAAGAATATAAGAAATAATACGTTTAGATTGTAGTAATTTAAAGTAATAGATAAAAATATTTATATAATATATTAAAAGATAATAGCTAATAGCATTGACAAATATAATTAATGTATTATAATAGACAACAAAAATGAAAAAAATAGAAGCATCAAATATAATACTCAAAATTATTATTCACGAAGAAGAATAAAATTAATAATTTTAAAATGATGTGTTATAGTGTATTGCACTAAGTAATTAGGTCTAGTTTGCAAGTTAGAGCAAAAAATAATAGAAAAAGAAAGAGGATTTTGCTAAAATATTTATTCCTAAAAAATTTAGATTTTTCACGGATTTAGAGTGTCATATCGTGTTCTAGACATGATTAAATAAAATAGAAGTAAAGAAAAAAGAGATTATATTAAGCTATAGAATTATTTCAATAATTAATCAAGCCAAGGAGAATTGTTATGCAACAGGTCGTAAGATTTGAAATTCTTAAACCAGTAGATAATGACTGGAAGATATTAGGAAGAGTTTTTCGGGAATTGCAATATGAATCCAGACTAGTGCTTAACAAAACAATACAATATAATTGGGAATTTAGTAATTGTGTAATAGGTTTTAAAGAAAAGTTTGGTATTGCTCCTAAAATATCAGATATATCTAAATATAAAGATGGTAAACGCGGATTAGAAGGTTATATTTACGATAAGTTAAAAGATATTTATACTAAAAACTATTCAAAAAATTTAGGATGCCTGATTAGTAAAGCAACATCACAATGGTATGCAATAAAAAACGATGTTTATAAAGGAGAAAAGATTCCCCCTGAATATAAAAAAAGCAATACTCCAATTATTGTTGATAAGCAAGCAATGACTCTGTTTAAAGAAAATAATCTATATTATGCAAAGGTGGCATTAGTATCCACAAACCATATTAAAGAGTACGGTTTGAATTCATGTAAGTTTACTATTCTACTTAATACAAAAAATAATGGAAACAAAGTAATATTAGACAAAGTTATTAACGGAGAATTTGATTACAGTCAATCTCAAATAATAGAAAAGAATAAAAAGTGGTTTTTATACTTAAGTTATAAGATAAAAGAAAAGACATTGCCTGATGACTATAATAGAGTTATGGGTATAGATCTAGGTAAGAATAAAGCTGTCGTTATTGCAGTTCATGGAACAGAAATAAGAGATTACATTCTAGGTGGAGAGATCATTGATTATAAGAAAAAAATGTATAACATGGTATGGCATAGACAAAAACAATCTAGATATTGTGGAGAAGGAAGAATAGGGCATGGAAGAAAAACAAGGTTAAAAGATGTATACAACATAAAAGAAAAAATTGCTAATTTTAGCGATTTGACTAATCATAAGTACAGTAAATATATAGTAGAATTAGCAAAAAGGCATAAATGTGGTATTATTCAAATGGAAGATTTATCAGGATTGTCAACAGATAATAAGTTTTTAAAGCAATATCCTATTTACGATTTACAGCAAAAAATCATATATAAGGCAGAGAGAGAAGGAATTAAGGTAGTTAAAATAAAACCACATTTCACAAGCCAAATGTGTAGTAATTGTCATTATATAAGCACACAAAACAGACCAAAGGACGATAGAGGATGGGAATATTTTAAATGTGTGAATTGTGGATTAGAAATAGATGCGGATTTAAACGCAGCAAGAAATATAGCCAACCCACAAATAGAATTGATTATTGAAGAACAGTTGAAAATACAAGAAATAGACGATAAAATTTAAAAAAATAGAAAAATTAATAAACGGTATATTTAATTTTTTATATTTAATAATTTTTGGCTGACTTGACAGCCACAAGCCTCGCAGGAGAACCTGTGATACGTGACTTCACCACGTAGCAGAAAGTGGTCGGATGTTTTCGGCAATACACTCGGTAAGGTAGCGCGAATGTGAAGTGTACATGAAAATATAAAGAGATTCGCGCTTATTGAAATTACTAGCACAAATACCGCTAGTACAGTTTACACATCAAGCGAATTGCAACAATTTAATATGATCCGCGGAAAGTGTCATTTAAAACATTGATATTAGCGAATTATAAGCACATGCCGTTGCAATTCGTGCGCATGTGTGAATTGCAAGAGTTCTGAAATTTAACAATGAAGAAAGGTTTATTGTTGCAATTCGTGCGCATGTGTGAATTGCAAGATATTCCCACTCCTTTACAATTTAGTTTCATTTGCGTTGCAATTCGTGCGCATGTGTGAATTGCAAGATATTCAGGTGAATATAAAGGAGAATTTTTATCGTTGCAATTCGTGCGCATGTGTGAATTGCAAGCCAATGGTTGAGGAATCAATTTTTAATGAAGTGCGTTGCAATTCGTGCGCATGTGTGAATTGCAAGTTCCTCAACAAGCATTGGTTGTACTGTAGGAGCAAGTTGCAATTCGTGCGCATGTGTGAATTGCAAGATCTCGAAACGTCAATCGCTCAAACATCTTCTTTGTTGCAATTCGTGCGCATGTGTGAATTGCAAGTTTTGGAGACAGGCCGGAGACTTGAACTCCGGAACGTTGCAATTCGTGCGCATGTGTGAATTGCAAGCCAGCTCAATCTCTGACCACAGTTATAGCAATAATGTTGCAATTCGTGCGCATGTGTGAATTGCAAGGTTGGAAGCAGATTTGCCATTGGATCTTAATGTGTTGCAATTCGTGCGCATGTGTGAATTGCAAGTTTCATGTCCCATAGTGTTTTTATAGCGTCTGTTATGTTGCAATTCGTGCGCATGTGTGAATTGCAAGATCTGCTGTTAACTTGCTGTAATACTTTTGGTCCGTTGCAATTCGTGCGCATGTGTGAATTGCAAGTAATGTCCATGTATGTGTCCAATAATATTGCTCATGTTGCAATTCGTGCGCATGTGTGAATTGCAAGTGGATGCTCCTCATTGTGACATGCACTGCAAACGGTTGCAATTCGTGCGCATGTGTGAATTGCAAGCTTGTGGGCTGTAAGGATAATAGCTATATTTTACAAGTTGCAATTCGTGCGCATGTGTGAATTGCAAGTTTCATGTCCCATAGTGTTTTTATAGCGTCTGTTGTTGCAATTCGTGCGCATGTGTGAATTGCAAGAGGAGCATCAAGGTATAACACAAGAGTTCCACCAAGTTGCAATTCGTGCGCATGTGTGAATTGCAAGTATCGTTACCGGCAGATTCCAGTTATTGATGTACTGTTGCAATTCGTGCGCATGTGTGAATTGCAAGTGGAATAGTGTTGAAATGGACTATTTTGAGAAAAGTTGCAATTCGTGCGCATGTGTGAATTGCAAGCAAAAGAGCTAAAAGAGGATTTACTTATATTAGCAGGTTGCAATTCGTGCGCATGTGTGAATTGCAAGTGCTACAGACATAACGCCTTTCTCAAAAGCTGTGTTGCAATTCGTGCGCATGTGTGAATTGCAAGAATTACAGCGGATATAAATGAATACAGATTATTTAGTTGCAATTCGTGCGCATGTGTGAATTGCAAGTACGATATTATTATACCACATGTATAGTTGGACAAACGTTGCAATTCGTGCGCATGTGTGAATTGCAAGCATCAGGTGAAGATAAATAATAATACGTTTCTGTATCGTTGCAATTCGTGCGCATGTGTGAATTGCAAGGTGGGTCTACAGCAAGGATTGAAATGAGCAGGGCTGTTGCAATTCGTGCGCATGTGTGAATTGCAAGAATCCTTGGGATTTCGACATGATAATAACAGATGTTGCAATTCGTGCGCATGTGTGAATTGCAAGTTGTGGAGTTCCATGTATACAGTGTCAATAGCTCTGTTGCAATTCGTGCGCATGTGTGAATTGCAAGTGATTGGTAATTTATAAAATAAAAATATTGCGAAAGTTGCAATTCGTGCGCATGTGTGAATTGCAAGCCAACTGTAGCCATGTTTGGCATTTAGCCTATCCGTTGCAATTCGTGCGCATGTGTGAATTGCAAGTTCAACAACTAAATAACATTTATTAACCAGTGTGTTGCAATTCGTGCGCATGTGTGAATTGCAAGCCTCTATACGGTTAAAATCTTGACTTCTAGGTTGTTGCAATTCGTGCGCATGTGTGAATTGCAGGTCTTGGTATAATTTGATAAGACAAGACTTAATGCGAATTGCAACGTCCTAGGTTAACAGTTATAGCTGTCTTAGGCGGAATGAAATATCAGCTTATTTTTCCCGATGGCGGTCGATTATTTTTAGTTTGAATGGTTCAAAGTAGTCAGGTTAGTACCTGGCTACTTTTTTATTTCATTTTTGTAATATTAGACGAATACTGTCATATATTTATATTGAGTAATTGGAAGGGACACACTATTTAATTTAATTATTGAATATAGTTCAGTATAGGATATTTGAAAAGGCTGGCTGTTTTTGATCCGTAATCAATATTGCATAAAGTATGTTAATCAAATAGGGGAGGGTTATTGAGTGGAAAACTATAATATTTACCAGCAAATTGCTGAAAGAACACAAGGGGATATTTATATAGGCGTAGTAGGTCCTGTAAGGACGGGAAAATCCACTTTTATAAAGAGGTTTATGGACCTGCTTGTTATCCCTAATATAGACAATGCTTATAGCAAGGAAAGGGCAAAGGATGAACTTCCTCAAAGTGCTACAGGACGTACAATAATGACTACAGAACCAAAATTTGTTCCTAATGAGGCTGTTGAAATTACTTTAGGTGATAATGTGGAGTTGAAAGTCAGGCTGGTTGACTGCGTTGGTTACCTTGTAAAAGGCGCGCTGGGGTATATGGAAAATAACGCCCCGAGGATGGTTTCCACTCCATGGTTTGACTATCAGATTCCTTTCGAAGAGGCAGCGAAAATAGGAACGAAGAAAGTTATAAATGAACATTCTACTATCGGTCTTCTGGTTACAACGGACGGAAGCATAACCGAAATTGAAAGAGGAGAGTACATAGAAGCTGAAGAAAGAGTTGTCAATGAATTAAAAAACATAAATAAACCGTTTATCATTATTCTGAATTCCGTAAGGCCATATGATCCGGGAACAGTTAGACTAAGAGATGAACTGGAGGAGAAATACAAAGTTCCTGTTGTCAACATTAACTGCGCTCAAATGCGTATTGAGGATATAAATACAATTATGGAGCGCGTACTTCTGGAATTCCCGGTATGCGAAGTCGGTATTAACATGCCCAGATGGGTAGAGACCCTGGAGGAAGATCACTGGCTCAAAGTTGATATGCTTGATGCAATAAAGGAAATTTTCAAAGGCATTACAAAAATAAGAGAAGTAAAAGGCTGCGTTGAGAGATTTAATAATTATGAATTCATTAACAAGGCCGGCATAAACAGGATTAATCTCGGGGAAGGAAATATACTGATAGACCTGAACGTCAGGGAAGGCTTGTTCTACGAGATACTCAGCAAGGCCACCGGTCTGGAAATCGAAGGAGAACATCAGATGCTGAGCCTTTTGAAGGACCTCGCAAGAATAAAGAAAGAGTACGAGAGAGTGGAATATGCCCTGCATGAAGTCAGAGTAAAAGGATATGGTATAGTTACACCTACAATAGATGAATTAACTCTGGATGAGCCTGAAATAATCAAACAGGGCAATAGATTCGGGGTAAGGCTCAGAGCAAGTGCCCCTTCGATTCATATGATCAGAGCTGATATCGAAACTGAAATAGCCCCTCTTGTAGGAACGGAAAAACAGTCAGAAGAGCTGGTTAATTATCTGCTGAGAGAGTTTGAAGGGGAGCCGGGAAAGATATGGGAATCAAATATGTTCGGAAAATCCCTGCATGAGCTCGTAAGTGAAGGATTGCAGAATAAATTGTTCAGAATGCCTGAGGATGCACAGCTTAAACTGCAGGAAACTCTCCAGCGGATTATCAACGAGGGCAGCAGCGGAATTATCTGCATAATTCTGTAGTGTAAATGAAACGAATGAAAAACTAAACGGAATAAGTGGTATAAATGCTACAAATGGCATAGATGATACAATTGATAGAAATGCGAAAACAAGCCTTTCCTTTAGGAAAGGTTTTTCTTTATTTACAAAACTTTATATTTAATTATAATATTTTTATATAGTTTAACATTAAAGCCATTTATTATAATATTATAATTTGAAATGATATTATAATTTAAATGCAAAGTGTTATACTGTTATAAGATAAATGAGGGCAAATACATAATAGTATATGACGAGGAGGTTCGAAGCAAGGTATGGACAGTTACAAAAGCTATAAATTCTGGCTTGAAAGTGATTATTTTGATGAAGAGACCAAACAGGAACTAAAAAGCATTGAGAACGATAAAAAGGAGATAGAAGAAAGATTTTACAAGGACCTTAAATTCGGAACGGGCGGTTTAAGAGGAATTATAGGTGCCGGTACAAACCGTATAAATAAATACACTGTACGCAAAGCTTCACAGGGATTGGCAAACTATATAAGCAAAAAGGGGCAGGATTACAAGCAAAGAGGTATTGTTATTGCTTATGACTCACGCCACAGGTCATATGAATTTGCCCTTGAGTCCGCAAAGGTATTTGCAGGCAACGGTATTAAGGCATATCTTTTCGATGAATTGAGACCGACACCGGAGCTTTCATTTGCTGTGAGATTTTTGAATGCAGCAGCCGGTGTGGTAATAACCGCCAGCCATAATCCAAAAGAGTACAACGGCTACAAAGTTTACGGCGAGGACGGAGCACAGCTTTCAATTACAGGCAGCGATGCAGTTTATGAAGAAATAAGCAAGATAGAAGATATAACAAAGGTAAACCTGATGGATAAGGATACAGCATTACAAAAGGGTCTCATCAAGATCATAGGCAGTGAAATTGATGATGAATACATTGGAAGGCTTAAAACACTTGCTATAAACAGAGATCTGGTGGAAAAAGTAGCGGATACATTTAAAATAGTATATACACCTCTTCACGGCACGGGAAACAAACCGGTACGGAGGATATTAAAAGAAATAGGTTTAAATAATGTGATTATAGTAAAAGAGCAGGAACTCCCGGATCCTGATTTTTCCACTGTCAAATATCCTAATCCGGAGGATAAAAATGCTTTTTCAATAGCAATAGACATAGCACGCAAGCAGGATGTCGATATGATAATCGGAACCGACCCTGACTGTGACAGAGTAGGTGTGGTAGTAAGGAATGCAGATAATGAATATGTAACGTTGACGGGCAATCAGACGGGTTGCCTTCTGATGGAGTATATTCTTTCACAGAAGAAGAAAAAAGGGGAGCTGCCTGAAAACGGATTTGTGGCAACAACTATAGTTTCAACCAACCTGGCAAAAGCAATTGCCCGCGAATATAACGTGCAGTTTGTAGAAGTTCTTACAGGATTCAAGTTCATAGGCGAGAAGATTAAGGAAATGGATGAATTCGGGGACAAGAAGTTCCTGTTTGGATTTGAAGAAAGTTACGGATACCTTGCCGGTACGTTTTCCAGAGACAAAGATGGCGTTGTGGCATCAATGTTAATTGCCGAAATGGCTGCATATTACAGGTCAAGAGGCATGTCTCTGTTTGAAGGCTTGCAGGAATTGTTTGCAAAGTATGGCTATTATATGGAAGATATAACATCGTTTACAGTTGAAGGAAAAGAAGGGCTTGAGAAAATAAGCTATACCATGAAGGAATTGCGGGAAAGTAAGCCATCAAGATTTAATGATGAGGAAGTATATGCAATAAGAGACTATAGTGTAGGCAAAAGGTTTGTAATTGATACAGGAGAAGAAGAACATATAGATCTTCCCAAATCTGATGTACTGTACTATGAAATGAAGGATGACTCGTGGTTCTGCGTAAGACCGTCAGGAACCGAGCCAAAAATCAAAATATATTATGGCGTACATGGCAGTGATAAGGAACAGGCAAATAAAAAACTTGAAAAGCTTAAGGAAGCCGTGCTTGAATGTGTTAATAAACTGCTGAATTAGCGCCGGAATAGTTTTTACAGTGGCCAGACATAAGTCTGGCTATTTCATCACAGGGGGTGTTTTTTGGTGTTTTACCATCCTCAAAACACCTCTTGTATTTGCTAAGGGAAACAGAAGCGCAGATATTGCATGGCCTTTTATTATGGCATATACCCAGATAAAGTCCTTCGAGATATTCATAATATGCAACTGTTACAGAGGTTTGAAAATAAGTAAAATTCCTGAAGTAATCATCTCTGTCCAGCCTGCTGAAGTTTGCACAGGGAGTTCTGAACAACCATGGCAGATTATTATCATCGTTATCATTGGGCTGCAAAAAATGGATAGGTCCCGGTAATAAACTTGAGTTACCTTTGCCCGAATCTTTTTCACAAATAAATTGATGTCTTTCAAAGAAGGATTTTTTTAAGTGCTGACAGAAAATACATGATTTATATCCGGTGTTTATGTGATGTTCGTATATTTTTTTTGCAATAGTGTGTTTGAAAAGCAGTCTGTAGGTTAGGTCATCAGAAAAAAAAGGCACATTTTTGATTAATGAACTTATTTTTTTAAAATGAGCAAATGTATATTTCAAACACTTTGCACCTCCTGTTACTGATTGATACGTACATTAAGAGGTAATGTTATTTTAGCATATTATATCTGTGTAGCAAAATTTCCCATATATATTTCTTATATATTTCTTAAATTCATTTCTTATATATATTTCTTATGCAAGTTCTCATGTCTTTGATTTATGCTGCTGAAATCCAAATTCATCATGACAGGCAGTGGTTAAATGGTCCCATAAATTAATGGGACTATGGAACTATGTAAGTAGTAAATAAGAATTAAAATTACGAAAAATTTATAAAAAAAGGATATTTACATAAAATCGGGCAGGATTTTGAATTTTTATGTCGAATGATAGAAATAAAGAAATCCGGACAAAAGAAAATATAAATTTATAAAGTACATTTAATAAATATATCAAATCACATTAATATATTAAAGCACATTTAAGCTCACTATTGTTTTGCAGAAACAATTTAAGGGTATAAAATTAATAAATAACTACGCCAATTATATAAAAAAATTATATAAAAACTGTATGGCTAAAATATATAATTAAATAGAGAGCTTTGAGTTTTGTGCAGCTTCTGGAGGAAAGAATGGAAAACGTAAAGCTTGAAAAAAATCTTACAGGAACAAAGCTTGCAAATCCGGTATTCTCTCAAAAACACAGTCCATATTATTCGATCGATATGGAACTTAAAAAAGGTTGCGCAGGTAAATCTGCAAACATTGAATCTGTAGATTTATTATTTGACGAAACAAGGATAGAGGCGCAGCTTCTGGTTATGAACGCATTGAACAAATATTTTGACTGGAATTCAGCAACTAAAGACAATATCATACTTACAATAGGCAAAATTATAGACGGACTTCTTTCCAACAGAGACATATTTCAAAATTTATCAGAATTAAAAAATGTTGATGATTATACTTTCGAACATTCTATTAATGTATGTGTCCTGTCTCTGGTTATAGGTATATGCATGGATTACAGCATAGATAAGCTTGAAGAAATTGGGGCAGGTGCTATTCTGCATGATATAGGCAAGTTGAGAATATCCAGGGAAATTCTTAAGAAGCCCTCCATATTGACTGATGATGAGTTTGATGAGATTAAAAAGCATACCATATATGGCTACCAAATTTTAAAAGACAATAGCAATATTAGCCCGGTCGCCGCATATATAGCACTCAGCCACCATGAAAGGTATGATGGAAGTGGATATCCTATGGGGCTGGAAGGGGATAATATAAATAAATTTGCCAGAATAGTTGCAGTAGCAGATGTATTTGATGCACTGTTTTCAGACAGAGTGTACAGAAAAAAGCTCCATCCCCGGGAGATAATTGAGTATTTTACTAAAACAGGTTCACACTATTTTGATTCCGAAGTAGTAGACAAATTTGTTGAGATGGTTATAATGTATCCGACAGGAACAAATGTTGTTTTAAGTACAGGTGAGCGGGGGGTTGTTGTCAGCAACAACAGGGGATTCCCATTAAGTCCCGTTGTAAGGATTAAATGTGATGGAAATAATAATAAATTTAAAAGATTCTATAATAACTATTATGAAATTAATCTTGCAGATAATTCAGATGTTTTTATAGATAAAGTATGTGATATTGGATAAAAGGAATAAGGAGAAGATAGAAGAAATTGAAAGTTGAACGACATAAGTCGTTCAACTTTTTTTATGGTATAATTAAATATAATAACAGTTAATTTGAAATTTATTTTATTATAGAGGATGGTAGCAGTGCCGGAATTTGTACATTTACATGTCCATACTGAGTATAGCCTTCTTGACGGCGCCAGCCGTATTAGCGACCTGGTAAGCCGTGTAAAGGAACTGGGAATGAACGCTGTGGCTATTACCGACCACGGCGTGATGTATGGAGTAGTGGATTTTTATAAGCAAGCGGTCAAGCATGACATTAAGCCAATACTTGGCTGTGAAGTTTACACAGCTGCAAGAAGCCGCTTTGACAAAAATGCAGGCATAGATTCTGAACAGGGACATCTTATACTCCTTGCTGAAAATATGACTGGCTATAAAAATCTTATGAAAATTGTGTCCATAGGTTTCACAGAAGGCTTTTACTATAAACCCAGGATTGACATGGAGGTTCTTGAAAAACACAGCGAAGGAATAATAGCATTAAGTGCATGCCTTTCAGGCGATATCCCCCGTGCGCTGCTGCAGGGTGATTATAATAAGGCCAGGGAGTTAGCTTTAAGGTTTTGCAACATTTTTGGAAAAGACAATTTCTTTCTTGAGCTTCAGATGAATAACCTGGAAGAACAGAATCTGGTTAACCAGGGTTTGATAAAGCTCGGGAAAGAACTTGGAATACCTCTTATTGCAACCAATGATGTTCACTATCTGAGAAGGCAGGATGCAAGGGCACAGGAAATACTTATGTGCATTCAGACGGGAAAAAGTATTAATGATGACGACAGGATGAAATTTGACAGTGAAGAATTATATCTCAAGACTCCCGATGAAATGGCTGAACTGTTTAAAAATTTTCCCGAAGCACTGGAAAATACAGTGAAAGTTGCACAGCGCTGCAATGTCGAGCTTGAATTTGGAAAGCTGCACCTGCCAAAGTTTGATGTGCCTGAAGGGGAAGAGCCCTTTGAGTATCTTAAGAAACTGTGCAAAGAAGGCCTGAAGGCAAGGCTTGAAACTCTTGCTGTATCGGAAGGTCTTGATGACTTAAAAATATCTGAATATGAGCAAAGGTTAGAGTATGAGCTTGGCGTAATAAAGCAAATGGGCTATGTAGACTATTTCCTTATCGTGTGGGATTTTATAAGATATGCCAGGGAAAACCATATTATGGTTGGTCCCGGAAGAGGCTCTGCAGCGGGAAGTCTTGTATCTTATTGTCTTGGAATAACAAATATAAACCCGATAAAATATAATCTTCTGTTTGAAAGATTTCTGAATCCTGAAAGGGTAAGCATGCCTGACATAGATATAGATTTCTGCTTTGAAAGAAGGCAGGAAGTAATTGATTATGTTGTAAGAAGGTATGGAAAAGACAGAGTTGCCCAGATAATAACATTTGGAACTATGGCTGCCCGCGCGGTGATAAGGGATGTGGGACGGGCTTTAGACATGTCTTATAATGAGGTTGATTTGATAGCCAAAATGATACCTTACCAGCTTGGCATGACTATTGATAAAGCTCTTGAAACAAATCCTGAGCTAAGAACAAAGTACGAGAATGATACAAGAATCAGGGAACTTATTGATACAGCGCGGCTGTTGGAAGGCATGCCAAGACATGCATCAACCCATGCTGCCGGAGTGGTTATTTCCAAAGAGCCGGTGGTTGAATATGTTCCGCTGCAAAAAAATGAAGACTGCATAACGACTCAGTTTACCATGGGACTCCTTGAAGAACTCGGGCTTTTGAAAATGGACTTTTTGGGCCTGCGTACCCTGACTGTCATAAGGGATACTGTTGAATTGGTTAAAAAGAATTACGGCAGGGATATTAATATTGAAAACATAGACATGAATGATAAAGACGTCTTTAATATGATAAGTGAAGGCCGCACAGCAGGCGTATTCCAGCTTGAAAGTCCGGGAATGACCCAATTTTTCAAGGAGTTAAAGCCAGGTTCACTTGAAGATATCATTGCCGGAATATCCCTTTATCGTCCAGGTCCTATGGATCAGATACCCAGGTATTTGCGGAATAAGAACAATCCTTCTGAAATAAAATACCTTCACCCCAAGCTTGAAGAAATTCTTAATGTGACTTACGGGTGTATGGTATACCAGGAACAGGTAATGCAGATAGTACGTGAACTTGGCGGATATTCTATGGGAAGGTCCGACCTGGTAAGAAGAGCCATGGCCAAGAAAAAAGCAGACATAATGCTGCAGGAAAGACACAATTTCATATATGGGATAACTGACGATGAAGGAAATGTAGTTGTGAGCGGAGCGGTCCGCAATGGTGTAGATGAAAAAACTGCAAATGCCATATTTGACGAAATGATGGACTTTGCCAGTTATGCATTTAATAAGTCTCATGCTGCAGCCTATGCAGTAGTTGCTTATCAGACTGCATGGCTTAAATACTACTATCCAACGGAATTTATGACCGCATTGCTCAACAGTTTTCTTGGAAACAGTGATAAAGTATCCCATTATGTTCATGAGTGCAAAGCAATGAATATTGATATTTTGCCTCCTGACATAAATGAAAGTGATGTAAAGTTTGCTGTAGTAAACGGCAAAATCAGATTTGGGATGGCTGCAATAAAGAATGTAGGCATAGGAGCTGTAAATGAAATAATACACGAAAGAAAGTCTGGCGGTGATTTTAAGGACTTTAGAGATTTCTGCGAAAGAATGGACGGAAAAGACGTAAATAAAAGGTGTATTGAAAGCCTTATAAAAAGCGGTGCTTTTGATTCTTTTGGAATATACAGGTCCAGACTTATGGCTGTATATGAAGGCTTGATTGACAGTATACAGCAGAACAAAAAGAGAAATCTGGAAGGACAGCTTACGATTTTTGGTTTCTCAAATGAAGGCAATGAAATGGATTCTATTAATGTTGAGTATCCTGAAATTGATGAGTATTCTTCCAAGATGCTTCTCTCCATGGAAAAGGAAATGCTGGGACTGTATATATCAGGTCATCCTCTGAGAGAATATGAAGATCAGCTGAATAAATATGTTACAGTTTTTAGTTCTGACCTGAACCTGAATGCAGGCAACGGTGAAGAAGAAATGGGGATAAATGAAGTCAGAGGTTTGACAGACGGCCAGATTGTGGTTGTTGGCGGCATAATCGCCGGAAAGAAAACAAAAATGACAAAAAGTAATAATATTATGGCCTTTGTCACGCTGGAAGATTTGCACGGCTCCATGGAACTCATAGTATTTCCCAAAATTTTGAGTCAGTATTCTGACCTGATAACAGAAGACAATATCGTTCTGGTTAAAGGCAGGATAAGCATGAAAGAAGAGGAATTGCCAAAAGTAATATGCGAAGAAATAAGTACATTGAAAAAAACTGACAATAATTTTTATAGTATCAGCAACAATAATAACGGTAATAAATACACTGACGGAGGCTATAACGGAAACAGCAGCTATAGCGGAAACGGCAGCTTCAATGGAAGTAGCAACTTAAACGGAAATGGAGGCTTCAATGGAAAGACTTTTAATACAGGCAATACTGGCAGAGATATGCAAAATAATGGTAAAGTACGGAAGTTGTATATAAAAATAAACCGTGCTGACAATACTGATTTTATGAACTCGCTGTTATCGCTTCTCATGTTCTTTTCCGGGCAGACACCTGTGTATCTGTATGATGAGAGCAGAAGAGCAATAAAGGAAATGGACAGAAGATACTGGGTAGAAATAAATGAATGTCTGTTGAACGAATTGGAATTAAGAGTAGGAAAAGACGGAGTAAAGGTGGTTTAAACAAAATAAAATATTGATTTTTACATCGAAATAATATATAGTTATGTCGAGGTGGTTTTTATTGGACGCAGATTTTCAGAGAATAATCAGTGACTATGTTCTTATTAAAGCGGAAGAAAACGGAGTAAACATAATAGGTCTTACCAGAGGTAAGGATACTAAATTCCATCATACTGAAAAACTCGATAAGGGTGAAGTGCTAATAGCCCAATTTACCGAGAATACTTCAGCGATCAAGGTCCGGGGCAAAGCGCTTATTATGTGCCGGCACGGACAAATATATTCCGGTGAATAAAAAACAAAGGGGCGTGTTTTTATGTGGACTGTAGTATATATGGCTCAAAGCAAAGAGATAGCCACTAAGCTGCAGGATTTGTTAACAGACGAAGGTATACTGGTTAAACTTAGGCCAATAAGTAAAAACCATGAAAACAATGACAATTATTATGAAGTTTTAGTGCCTGAAGCGGAAGTTGAAGAAGCACATAGTGTTATTATTGAGACTGGTTTTTGACTTTAAGTTTTAATACATTATTATTTTATGACCCCGTGTTGAAAAGATTGTTGCACGGGTTTAATATTTTTATGGAGGTATGCAATGAAGCAAGTGAAGACCATAGGGGTTTTGACCAGCGGTGGAGATGCACCGGGAATGAATGCAGCAATTAGATCAGTGGTGAGAACCGGAATATATTATGGTTTTAAAGTTATTGGTATAAAGAAGGGATACAACGGGCTGATTAACGGTGACGTAGAAGAGATGTCTTTAAGGTCTGTTTCAGATATAATTCATAGAGGAGGAACAATCCTTCAGACGGCAAGGTGTCCCGAATTCAAAACAGAAGCAGGCTTGAAAAAAGCTGCTGCAATGGCTGAAGTTTTCGGTATTGATGCGATAGTAGTAATCGGGGGAGACGGTTCATACAGAGGTGCTAGAGACCTGAGCAAATATGGGGTGAACGTTATTGGGATTCCCGGAACTATCGACAACGATATTGGATGCAGCGAATATACGATAGGTTACGATACAGCCCTGAATACTGTTCAGGATGCAATAGATAAAATCCGTGACACTGCGTATTCTCATGAAAGATGCAGTGTGCTGGAAGTTATGGGAAGGCATGCAGGATATATAGCTATAAATGTTGGTATATCCGGCGGGGCAGAAGTTGTTTTGCTGCCGGAAAGAACTTTTGATATAAACAAAGATGTCATAAAGCCTATAATAGAAGGCAGGAACAGGGGTAAGAAGCATTATGTCGTCATTGTTGCGGAAGGTGTAGGCGGAGCCATAGAAATTGCTAAGGCAATAGAGGAAAAGACCGGCATAGAAGCAAGGGCGACAATTCTTGGACATATACAGCGCGGCGGAAGCCCGACAGTTCGTGACAGGGTTATGGCAAGCATATTGGGATCGAGAGCCGTTGAACTTATCAGGGATGGTGCAGCAAACAGAATCGTAGCAGTAAAGGACAGCAAGATTGTTGATTATGATATAGATGAAGCTCTTGATATGAAAAAGACAATTGATGATAAATTAATTGAATTGAGTATGATTCTTGCCCTCTAAAAGGAAGGTGGCTATATTTATGTTCGTTTCAGAAACACAGCTTATTGTAAGATATGCAGAAACGGATCAAATGGGAATAGTTCATCATTCCAATTATCCTATATGGTTTGAAGCAGGAAGAACTGATTTTATTAGAGAGCTTGGTATGCCGTATTCAGCTATTGAAGAAGAGGGAATATTACTCCCTCTTATCAGGCTGGAATGTCATTATAAGGGTTTTGCAAAATACGAAGATGAGATTAAGGTAAAAACAAGTATTAAGAAACTTACATATACCAGGATAATATTTTATTATGAAATTTATAAAAATAACGAAGAGAAACCTATTACAACAGGTGAGACTGAACATGCCTGGACAACCAGGAATTTGAAACCGTTGAACCTGAAAAAACATTCATCACATATATATGATTTGTTGAGTGGGGCATTGCAAGATAATTGAAATTTGTGTTAAACTAAATCAATATGATTATATTTTGGTGGTGAGTAAGTGAACGTACCTAATCTCCTTACTGTAATAAGATTTATGCTTATCCCTGTTTTTGGATACTACCTTCTCGAAGGGCAGTATAAAATTGCGGTATTTTTGTTTTTACTCAGTAGCCTGACGGACATTCTTGACGGTTATATCGCAAGAAAGTTCAATATGGTTACGCCATGGGGAAAGCTCGCCGACCCTCTTGCGGATAAGCTGATGCAGATTACTGCAACGGTACTTTTGATTATTCAGAAAAAAATACCTCTCATAATTTTGTTTGTAATAGCTGCAAAAGAATTGTTAATGGGTGTAGGCAGTATTTTTCTATATAAGAAGAAAAACCATGTGGTTTCTTCCAATTGGTACGGAAAAATGGCAACCGTTGTTTTCAACTGTACAATTGTTCTGATTATTCTTTTCAATTTCAGCTCTCCAATTAATGCAGTATTAATCTGGACGGCTGTATTATCTACCATGTTTGCATTTGTTATGTATTTCAAAGCATTTGTCAAAATAAACAAGAAGACCTGAATTTCATAAGTATCTATTTTTTATGAAAATAATAAACAATAAGAACGAATATTTTCCTGAAAGTCTGTATGTGGTATTATAATTACTGGAGCCTTAATGGTGGTAAGATAAATACTGGAGCTTTAATGAAGATAAAGAAGCAAAATATGGATATTTCAGGAAAGGTATATGAATGTTCGGATATGTATTACCGGAAAAATCGGAATTGAAAATAAGAGAATATGAAACTTTCAGGGCGTTTTATTGTGGAATTTGCAAATCAATGGGAAGAAGATATGGTCAGCTTTCACGCTTAACGCTGAACTATGATTCTGTTTTCCTTGCCATACTTTTATCTTCTATAGCTGATGAAATCCCGGAAATAAAAAGGGAGAGGTGTATTGCCCATCCCATGAAAAAAAAGTTCAAAGTTACGAAAAGTGACATAGTAGATTATGCTTCAGACATTAATCTGATTTTAGCGTATTATAAATTAAAAGATAACTGGAGGGATGAACGTAATCTACTTTCTGGCGGAGCTATTTTACTTCTTAAGTCTGCTCATGAAAAATTGAAAAAGAAGTATTCTAAAAAATGTGCTATAATTGAGGATAAATTGAAAGAATTAACTGAGCTTGAAACATCAAAATGTAATTCTATGGACAGAGCGGCAGAGCCATTTGCCAGAATAATGGAAGAAGTTTTTTGTTTTGAGCCTTTGTGCGATAGCAAGGAAATTGAAAAGCAGCTGAGAGTAATTGGCTATAATATTGGTAAATGGATTTATATCCTGGATGCATATGATGATATTGAGGCTGATATAAGGAATAACTCATATAATGTATTTATATATCAGTTCGGTGTCAATAAGGATAATTTACAGGATTATAAACCGTCTATGCGCGACCGTATAGATTTTAACCTGACATATGCTTTGGGAGAAATATCAAAGGCGTGCAAGCAATTAGGACTTAAGATAAATTCAGGTATAATTGAAAATATAGTATACCTGGGTATGTTAAGAAAAATGGAACATATTCTAAAAGCGGGGAGTTGTAAGAAAGTTGAAGAATCCATATGAAGTTTTAGGTGTAAGAGAAGGAGCAAGTGAGGAAGAAATAAAGAGAGCTTACAGAGAACTCGTAAAAAAGTATCATCCTGACCAGTACAGGGATAATCCTCTATCAAAACTTGCAGAAGAAAAACTGCGTGAAATTAATGAAGCCTATGATTATCTTATGAAAAACGGCTCAGGCGGATCCGGTCAAAATACATACAGAGGAAGCAGTAGCTGGAACACCGGGAACGACAGTGGAATATTTAATCAGGTGAGATACAATATCAACAACGGCAATATTGCTGCAGCCGAAGACATGCTTAACAGAATATCCAACCGTACTGCAGAGTGGTATTTCTTAAAAGGACTTATTTTCCTGCGCAAAGGTTGGTATGATGAGGCGTATTCCCACATTAGGACTGCTGTCAATATGGATCCGGGCAATTTTGAATACCGCAATGTTTATAATAATCTTAACAATTCATACAGAAACTACCGTACTGATGCATATGGAAGAGGATACAATCAGGGACCTGATTTATGTACCATATGTCAGTGCCTGTGGTGTTCAGACTGTTGTTGTGAATGTATGGGTGGCGACCTGATTAGCTGCTGCTGATAAACACCCGTCCGGTGGGTTGGAGAGTATTGCAGTTAAAATCAGAAACGGGGTATCAATATATGGAAATGGGGTATCATTTGTGGGCACTGGTTCGACAAATGCAAAAAGAATAGCATTAATAGGAATTTTGGGAGCCCTTGCCGTTATTACAGTGCTGTTTGCTGCTCTGATGCCTACTGGGAGGCTGTCGCTTTATGCCCTCAGCTCATTTTATGTATCAATAATAATTATGGAGTACAAAGTTGGCAGCGGATGGCTTTTTTACATAGCAACAGGCATATTAAGCCTGCTTGTGGTACCGGATAAAATCAGTGTACTGCCATACCTGATTTTCTTTGGAATTTACGGAATAATCAAGATGCATATAGAAAGAATAAGAAAGCTTGCTGTTGAGATTTTGCTCAAGCTGCTGTATTTTAACGTCAGTGTTGGGATATGCTTTATTTTAGCGAAAGAAATATTGTTTGGGGAAATAAGCGTCAACATGCCTTGGGTGGCTTTAATTACAGCCCTTGAGCTTGCTTTTATAATTTATGATTACGTATTTTCCTTATTCATACAATATTATCATGAAAGATTGAGAAAGATCATTAAGCCCGATTAGATTTGCTTGAAGGCGAATTAGGCTAACTTGAAGCCAGATTAGATTAGCTTGAAGCTGAATTAGATTAACTTGTTGTGCGGCATTTCAATAGCAGGAGTTCTGAACTTAATGGTTAATGAGCTCCAAAACTCTTCGGGGTATTCTATAGCATAAAAGGAATACCTCTTGTTCAAATTAGGGAGGGAATTTTTTGCGCATTGCTGTTATTGACGGACAGGGTGGAGGAATTGGCAAGACCCTGGTAGAAAAACTAAAAAAGGAACTTTCAGAGGAACATGAAATAATCGCTCTGGGTACCAATGCTGCGGCTACAATTCAGATGCTTAAAGCAGGCGCAGACGAAGGTGCAACAGGTGAAAATGCGATAGTGTACAATGCCCGGAAAGCCGATGTTATTGTTGGAGCTATTGGCATAATAATTTCGAATGCAATGATGGGCGAGCTTACTCCAACTATTGCATGTGCAATTTCTGAAAGTCCCGCAAAAAAAGTGCTTATACCACTTAACAGATGCAATATAGAAGTTGCCGGTGTAAAAAGTGAATCACTGCCCAGTCATATTGAAGATGCTGTACGCATTATTAAGGAGTATTTGGCTTCCCGGAGTCAGAATTAATGTGGCTGAGATAGCAGAGGCAATAACAAAACCAGTGTTTATAAGTTTAACAGTGAAATTGTACAGAGGTAGAATAAAATGGATGAAAGAACACTAAAGGTGCTTGAATATGACAAAATAATAGCAAAGCTTGTGAAGCTTACATCATCAGAACTCGGAAAAGAATTGGCTGAAAGACTTGAACCGGAAACGGATTTTTCAAAGGTAAACAGCCTTTTGAAAGAGACAAGCGACGGCGTGAGTTATATATTAAGAAAAGGAAGCCCGCCATTGGGTGGAATTCATGATATAAGAAGCAGCTTAAAAAGAGTGAAGCTAGGTGCTGTTCTTATGCCCCTGGAGCTTTTGCATATTGCTGATACTCTCAGGGCAGTAAGGAATTTGAAGAATTATGCCCTGGAAAAGGATTTCGAAAGTGAGGATAATTCTGTAAGCGAATTAATCAGTCTTCTTGAGTCTAACAGAAAGGTTGAGGAAAAAATAACTCATGCCATAGTCAGTGAAGACGAAATTTCAGATAATGCCAGCATAACTCTCTCAAATATAAGGAGACAGATAAAACAGGCTCAGGAATCCATAAAAGACAAGCTCAATGATATAATCAGATCATCGAAATATCAGAAGTATATACAGGAATCACTTGTTACCATCAGAGGTGACAGGTACGTTATCCCGGTGAAGCAGGAGTACAGGAATGAAATACCGGGCCTGGTTCATGATTCTTCTGCCAGCGGGGCGACCATTTTTATAGAACCAATGTCTGTAGTTGAGGCCAACAATAATATAAAACAGCTCAAAATAAAGGAAAAAGCGGAAATAGAAAGAATACTGCGCGAGCTGTCGGCTGAAGTGGAAGCCATTGCAGAGCAGCTTGAATCTAACGTTTCAATTTTTGCGAAGCTGGATTTTATATTTGCCAAGGCAAAACTGAGTGTGGACTACAATTGTGTATGCCCGAAGCTCGAAAGTAATGGAAAAATTGTGCTAAAAAAAGCAAGGCATCCACTGCTGGATCAGTCAAAAGTCGTGCCAATAGATTTCTGGATAGGAGACCGGTTCAGAACTCTTGTAATAACTGGTCCAAACACCGGAGGAAAAACTGTAACTTTGAAAACTGTCGGGCTTTTTATGCTTATGGCTCAGGCCGGGCTACACCTGCCTGCATCTGAAGGAACCTGTATTTCTGTTTTCAAACAAATATTTGCGGATATAGGGGATGAGCAGAGTATAGAGCAAAGCCTCAGCACATTTTCTTCACACATGACAAACATTGTCAGAATTCTAAAAAAGGCTGATAATAACTCGTTGGTGCTTATGGATGAACTTGGTGCAGGTACCGATCCTACGGAAGGTGCAGCACTTGCAATGTCTATTCTTGAGGACCTTCACCATAAGGGCAGCATTACTGTTGCGACTACACACTACAGTGAGCTGAAAACATATGCCATTTCCACCAAAGGGGTTGAAAATGCGAGCTGTGAGTTTGACGTAAAGACATTAAGGCCAACTTACAGGCTGCTGATAGGAGTACCCGGAAAGAGCAATGCCTTTGCAATATCACAAAGGCTGGGACTGCCTTCAGATATACTTGAAAGAGCCAGGGAATTCCTCACGCAGGAGGACATTAAATTTGAAGATATACTGCTGTCAATTGAGAAAAATAAAAGCGAGTCGGAAAGAGAGAGAATTAAAGCCGAAAGTTACAGGCTTGAAGCTGAAAAGCTGAAGAAAGAGCTTGAAGAACAACGGGAGAAAATAAAAGCCCAGAAGGAAAAGATTCTGAGAGAAGCCAGAGAAGAGGCAAGACGTATATTGCTCAGTGCAAAGGAAGAGTCTGAAGCTATAATTGAACAGCTTAAAAAGCTTGAAAAAGAAAGAGAAGCTGCAGAGAGAAATAAAGTGGCTGAGGAAATGAAACTCAAGCTGAGAAAGAATATTGATAAAATAGATGAGTCGCTGAGTGAAAGCATGTTTAAGAGGGAAGGATATGTCAATCCACCGGAGAATCTCAACCCAGGTGACTCTGTATTTATTATCAATCTCAATCAGAAGGGGACTGTACTTGAACCGCCCAACAAAGACGGTGAAGCGGTTGTTCAGGTTGGAATACTGAAAATCAATGTTCATAAGACCAACCTTAAACTTTTGGATGAACAGAAGATTGAAGCTGAAAGAATGGGATATTCAAAAATCAATATGTCAAAAGCGTCTAATATATCTACAGAAATTGATCTGAGAGGAGCAAACCTGGACGAGGCGATAATCAGTGTGGATAAATTTCTGGATGATGCGAGTATTGCCGGCTTGAATGAAGTTACAATCATCCACGGAAAAGGCACAGGTATTCTGAGAAACGGAATACACCAGTTTTTACGCAACCACCCGCATGTAAAGAAATTCAGAATGGGAAAGTACGGAGAAGGAGAATCAGGAGTAACGGTTGTAGAATTGCGCTAATAATATGACAGTATGACAGGGGACGGTTCCGTGGCACACGAATGAGTGTTTCTTGTTGGGAACAGTCTCCTTTATTGTTCCCTTTGTGCGCGCAATCCCAGTTGACATTATATTTAACATTAATTAGAATAATATTTTGTAATAAATTTTGAAATATGTATACATTGAGATATGTATGCATTGATAAAAAAACACACTATTAACTTTTATAACAAATACAGGACAATACAGAATAAATAATTTTATAATAGACAAGGAGATTTTTGTGAAGCAGATTAGAGAAAATATAAGAAACATTGCAATTATTGCACACGTTGACCACGGGAAGACTACATTAGTTGACGGAATGCTCAGGCAAAGCGGAATATTCAGAGAAAATGAACAGGTGCAGGAAAGAGTAATGGATTCCAACGACCTTGAAAGAGAGAGAGGTATTACTATTCTTGCAAAAAATACCGCTGTGAACTACAGGGGTATAAAAATAAATATTGTTGATACACCCGGACATGCTGATTTTGGCGGCGAAGTGGAACGGGTATTGAAAATGGTAGACGGTGTTTTGCTGCTTGTTGATTCCTTTGAAGGGCCTATGCCCCAGACAAGATTTGTATTGAGGAAAGCATTGCAGTTAAACCTGAAGCCCATTGTGGTGATAAACAAGATAGACAGGCCTGATGAGAGGTCAAAGGAAGTAGTTGACGAGGTTTTAGAGCTTTTTATTGAGCTGGGCGCCGACGACGAACAGTTGGAGTTTCCTGTAGTGTATGCGTCATCAAAGGACGGATATGCTGTTCTTAATTTGGACGATAAGAGGGAGAACCTGGAACCTCTGTTTAAAACAATCGTGGAACATGTTCCTGCGCCGGTTGGCGATTTTGACGGACCGTTGCAGTTCCTTGTATCAAATATTGATTATGATGATTATGTAGGAAGAATTGCAGTCGGCAGAGTTGAGAGAGGAACAATAAAATATGGGCAGCAGGTTGTAATATGCAAAAAAGACGGCGGGCTGCAAAATATGAAAGTTACAAGGCTTTATCAGTTTGAAGGATTAAAGAGAATTGAATTCCAGGAGGCAACTGTGGGTGACATCATTGCTGTATGCGGCCTTGAAGATATCAGCATCGGGGACACAGTGTGTGACGTAGAGAATCCCGAACCGCTTCCATTTGTAAATATTGATGAACCTACTATATCTATGACTTTTAGTGTAAATGACAGTCCTTTTGCAGGGCAGGAGGGAACATATGTAACCTCAAGGCACTTAAGGGACAGGCTCTTTAAAGAACTTCAGACTAATGTCAGCCTTAGAGTTGAAGAGACCGATACACCTGACGCGTTCAAAGTATCGGGAAGAGGTGAGCTGCATTTATCCATACTCATAGAAACTATGAGAAGACAGGGATATGAGTTTCAGGTCTCAAAACCTAAGGTTATTATGAAAGAAATTGACGGAGTGCTGCATGAGCCTATTGAGTATCTGATGATAGATGTGCCTGAAGAATACGTGGGTGTTGTTATGGAAGGCCTTGGGACGAGGAAAGCCGAGATGGTAAACATGCAGTCGGCAAATGAGGGATATGTGAGGCTTGAGTTTAAAATTCCTGCCAGAGGCCTTATTGGATACCGTTCTGAATTTTTGACTGATACCAAAGGAAATGGTATAATGAATCATGTGTTCAACGGGTACGAGCCATATAAAGGTGAGATTACATCAAGACAGAGGGGTTCAATTGTTGCCTGGGAAACAGGTGAATCTGTTGTTTATGGGTTATATAATGCCCAGGAAAGGGGAAATCTTTTTATTGGGCCCGGTGTAAAGGTATATGAAGGCATGGTAGTTGGGGAGAATTCAAGAAGTGATGATATTGTTATAAATATTTGCAAGAAGAAACATGTTACAAACATGAGGGCAGCGGGCTCAGATGACGCTTTGAGACTGACTCCTCCCAAGATATTGAGTCTTGAACAGATGCTAGAATTTATTAACGATGACGAACTGGTTGAAATAACGCCAAAAAGTTTGAGAATAAGAAAAAAAATACTGAATACTGAATTGAGGGCAAAAGCAAAGAGCAAAGGTACAATGGGTTAAGATATATGGTTGGCATGTTTATTTATTATAGCTTCGTTTAATATATGAACGGGGTTATACGGTGGTGATTGATTATGAGTACAACTAAATCCGGTAGCGCTGGTGAGAGATCCAAAGGTAAAAAAAAGAATAAAGCTCTGATAAGATTGACTATTTTTCTTGTTTTAATTCTCTTGACTTTAATTTGTGCTTCAATATCATACAGGTATGTACTGGAGAATCAGAGGAGTGGCAATGAAGCATCCATCAATATTCCTCCTGAAGAGGGTATAAAGATAACTATACCCCACGGTTCCAGCACTTCCGATATTGCTGAGATACTTAAAAAGGAAGGTATTATTAAGAATGTAACCGCATTCAAGATTCTGTCCAAAATTAACGGCTATGACGGAACTTACAATTCCGGGACCCACGTGATTGCAAAAGGCGTGGATTATGACAATATTAGCGGTTATGAAACTTTAATGCAGATTTTTTCAAGCATGCCTTTGTCTGAACCTGATGTAACAGTCAGATTTGTTGAGGGTTCTACCCTTATTGATATAGAAAATAAGTTGGCTGAGAATAAACTTATTGACAGACAAAAATTCAGAGATCTTATCAACAATGGTGAATTTGATTATCCTTTTTTAAAAGACCTTCCCAAAAGAGAAAACAGACTGGAAGGCTATCTTTTCCCCGATACGTACAGATTTAGTCCTAAAGGAGGGGAAAAAGCCATAATAACCAAAATGCTCAATCAGTTCAACAATGTATTTGAGGACCTGTACTATAAAAGAGCTGAACAATTGGGGATGACTGTTGACGAGATAATAATCCTTGCATCAATTATTGAGAAAGAAGCTGCAGTAGAAGGTGAAAGAGAGACTATTTCAGGCGTTTTTCATAACAGGCTGAAAAGCAAAGATAAAAACTTAAGAAAACTTCAGTCATGTGCAACATTAAACTATATATTTACGCAAAAAGGCCAAAAGCCTAAAGAGGTTATAACGGTTGAAGACGAACAGATAGATCATCCCTATAACACTTATATGTATGAAGGGCTTCCGCCCGGTCCTATATGTTCACCGGGGCGTGCATCCATAATAGCTGCTCTCAGCCCAGAGGACCACAACTACTACTATTTTGTTGAAAAAGGGGATGGCTCGGGAGAGCACTATTTTTCCAAAACCTACGAAGAACATTTGAAAGCAAAGGCTAAAGCGGAGGCGAACAGAAAAGCAAGAGAATAAGTATTGTGGGGCTGCAAAGTCTCACAATTTTCTTATGTGTATATACGAATGGAGAATTTCAGATGATAAACTATGAATATATAACGACATACATTCGAGAAACAATTAATAAAAACCAAGGCTTATTGAGAGAGCTTGAGAGCTATGCCGAGGCAAATCACATTCCAATTATACAACCGGAGGTAGCAAAGCTTATCACTGTACTCGGTAACATGCATAAACCCGGCAGGATACTTGAGATAGGCACAGCTATAGGTTATTCTGCAATACTGATGTCTTCTTTCCTGAAAGAGGGAGGGAAAATTGACACTATAGAAAGATATGAAAAAGTAGCTGAAAAGGCCCGGGAAAATATTAAAAAGGCCGGAAAGGAAGATATTATCAATATAATAATAGGAGATGCCATGGATGTTCTTGCCTGCCTGGACAAGCAGTACGATATGATATTCGTTGATGCTGCAAAGGGACAATATCCGGAGTTCCTGCCTCACTGCATGCGTATGCTTGTGAAAGGAGGCCTTCTTATATCTGATAATGTGCTGTACCAGGGTATGGTTGCTACTAACGACCTTGTGGTAAGGCGAAAGAAGACAATTGTAACAAGGTTAAGAAATTACCTCACAACTTTATGCAACAGTGATGAGCTTGAGACATGCATCATTCCTATAGGTGACGGAGTGGCGCTGAGTTACAAGCTTAAATAAGTCATGAGTTACAAGCTTAAATAAGTCAGAAAAGAGGATATTTTGCAGTGAAGAGGTGGACATATGAAAAAAGTTGAACTGCTTGCGCCTGCAGGCAGTCTTGAGAAACTTGAGATGGCGTTGGTTTATGGTGCCGATGCCGTATATATGGGTGGAGAGGCTTATGGGCTCAGGGCATATGCTGAAAACTTCAGCAGGGAAGAGATGAAAGCCGGGATTGAGTTTGCCCATTCCATGGGCAAAAAGGTTTACATCACAATGAATATTATACCTCACAATAACGACCTTGTTGGAATGCCTGAGTATATAAAAGAGATTGAGGACATGGGTGCTGATGCTATAATACTCTCCGATCCTGGTGTGTTATCTTTGGTAAGGGATTTTGCCCCAACTATGGACATACACCTGAGCACACAGGCAAATAACACAAACTGGGCTAGTGCAAAATTCTGGTATGACCATGGTGTTCGCAGAATAATACTTGCCAGGGAACTATCCCTGAAGGAAATAAGTGAGATAAGGGAGAAGACCCCTGATGACCTGGAGCTTGAAATATTTGTACATGGTGCCATGTGTATTTCCTACTCCGGAAGGTGCCTTTTAAGCAGCTACATGGCCGGCCGTGATTCAAACAGGGGATTATGCGCGCATCCTTGCAGATGGAAGTATTATCTTGTAGAAGAAAAAAGGCCAGGGGAGTATATGCCCGTTTATGAAAACGAAAGAGGCACTTTCATATTTAATTCAAAGGACCTGTGCATGATAGAGCATATCCCTGAAATGATACAGGCAGGAGTTACGAGCTTTAAGATTGAAGGCCGAATGAAAAGCTCCTATTATGTTGCCACAATAGTTAAGGCATACAGAGAAGCTATAGACAAATACTACAGTGATCCTGAAGGATACAAGTTTGATTCCTACTGGCTTGAAGAGCTGTGCAAGGCAAGTCACAGGGAGTACTACACAGGATTTTACTTTGGAAAACCATCGGGTGAAGCCCAGATTTATGACAAGAGCTCATATATAAGGGAATATGATTTTGTGGGACTGGTAATGGATTATGACAAGAAGACAGGAATTGCAACCGTTGAGCAAAGGAACAGGATGTATGTAGGAGAGGAAATTGAGGTGTTGAGACCGAAAGGCAGATACTTTACGCAGGTGATTAAGAGTATGAAGAATGCTGAAGGGGAAGATATTGACGTAGCGCCCCATCCTCAAATGACCGTTCTGATGCCCATGGATGAAGAAGTTGAGAAATACACCATACTGAGAAGAAAGAGCAGCGATTAAGGAAAGCTGTTTGGAAAGCTATAAGTAAAGCTGGTAGAAAAGCTATTAAGCAAAGCTATCAGAAAAGCTATTAAGGAAAGCGATTAAGGAATACTTTGGTTTTAGTGAATAAATACCCCTCCGGGAAGAGATAATTTATGAAAGAAGGGAGGGGTATTTTTTATGCTTAAAAAAAGGGCTATGACTTTGTTTTACTTGTTTCTCGGAGCTTTTACCCTGCTCATGTGGCGTTGTTTGTATCTTCAGATTTTTAACGGAGCTAAACTTTCAGAAGCTGCTTCATCTCAAAGAATATCGGATTCTGACATTGAAAGGCCCAGGGGCGATATTCTCGATAAAAACCTCATTCCACTGACAAACAGGCAGAAAAAGTTTACCATAGTGCTGCAACCCCTGTATCTGAAGGAAAACAAGGAAGATTTAGCCAGGGTGTGTGAAATACTTGAAATTGACTATCGTGAATACGAAAAGCGGATCGAGTTTGAGAAGCAGCCTATAATGGTTGAGACCACTGAAGAAAAAAAGAATGCTGTTATAAATATGAAAATACCTGGGACGTCGGCAATCAACTCCCTGAAGAGGTATGACGAAAACTCGGTAGCCAGACACATCCTTGGATATTTGAACAAAGCTGACAATGTCGGAGAGACGGGAATTGAAAAGAAATACAATGAAATTCTTGAATGTGATACTGAAAATCTTATAGGAGCGGTTATAGACGCGCGCAACAATATAGTAAAAGGAATGGGATACAGGATAATAAAACTTGAAGGCAACAGCAAAAAACTCAACGTCAAACTCACTATTGATTATCACATTCAAAGAATTGTAGAAGACGTAATGGACAGAAACGGTATAAAAGGTGCTGTTGTGGTTGAAGATGTAACCAATGGAGATATTGTCGCCATTGCCAGTAAGCCGGATTTTGAGCAGAACAGAATTGCTGATTATTTGCAAAGCCCTGATAATGAACTGTTTAACAGGGCGACTGCCTCATACAACCTTGGCTCAATTTTTAAAATTCTTGATGCTGTACTGATTCTGGAAAATGATATAGATATACATGAAACTTTTTACTGCCCGGGTTACATAAAAGTCGGCAATAAGGATTTTAAATGCTCCTCCTATAACAGAGGCGGACATGGCGAACTTGATGCGATGCAGGCTTTTGCACTGTCATGCAATTCATATTTTATTAACACCGGACTACAATTAGGATACAGAAAAATTGTAGAGATAGCAGATAGGTTTGGATTGGGCAGCCCTACCGGTATAAGGGAACAGGGAATTATCGAATCTGACGGTAATATTCCTGATGCAGGTGCATATTATAGCAATGGTGATATTGCAAACCTGTCAATAGGTCAGGGAAAAATTATGGCGACCCCCGTTCAGGTTGCAAACATTATTGCTACGGTAGCCAACGGTGGAATTAAAAACAGAGTAAATATAGTGGATTCAATTATTGACGAAGATGGGAATAAAATAAGGACATTAAGGAAAGACGAAGGCAAAAGGATTATTTCAAAGGATGTAGCGGACAGGATAAAAAAGTTTATGGAAGAAGTGACGAGCACAGGGACAGGTACAGAAGCAAATCTGGATCTGTATGGAGGAACAGGAGGAAAAACAGGAAGTGCAGAAACAAGCCGCAGTGATGTGGTACACGCATGGTTTGGAGGTTATTTTCCGAGAGTGGATCCCAAATATTCAATTTGCGTTTTTGTTGAAAACGGACAAAACGGTGGAAGGACTGCTGCACCTGTCTTTGCGGAAATAGCAAAAGAAATTTTAATAAAAGGATATTAATTTTAAATTAATTTAAATTGTACAGGCACGAATGCATAAACTCATTCATATAATTATAAGGTACCCTGATTTTAAGGAGGTGCCTTATTTGCTGCCTGTCTTCCTTTCAGCTGTGCTTGAAGCATTAAACGGCATATTCTTCCTGTTCGGCTATGTAACAAATCCAAATTCTTTTCCTCAACCCCTGGACCCGGAAGAGGAAGCTAAGTATTTGAAGCTTTACAAAGAGGGCAGTGAAGAAGCAAAAAATATTTTAATAGAGAGAAATTTACGGCTTGTTGCGCACATCGTAAAGAAATATAATTCCTGCGGGAATGATCAGGATGATCTTATATCGATAGGTACAATAGGGCTGATAAAGGCAATATCAACTTTTGATTATGAAAAAGGTACAAGGCTGGCAACTTATGCAGCACGGTGCATTGAAAACGAGATACTGATGCAGATACGGTCGGCAAAGAAAATTCAAAACGAGGTCTCCCTGCAGGAACCTATAGGTGTAGATCGTGAAGGAAATGAGATAACACTTCTAGAGGTAATTGGAAATGATATTGATTCAGTACTGGACGAGGTGGAACTTAAGTTACAAATTAAGAAAATGTATAATAAGATGAAAAAGGTACTGAAAAACCGCGAGAAAACTGTCCTGGAACTACGCTACGGTCTTGGGCCCAATAGCAGCAAGACACAGCGTGAAATAGCCAGGATGCTTGGAATTTCCAGATCGTATGTTTCAAGGATTGAAAAGAAAGCTATAAAGAAATTAAGCAAAGAGCTTAAACCAGAAGGCTGCCGCTAGTTGCGGCAGCTTACTCCCAGACATCGTCCATTAGCCTTTTTATATATTTGTTTCGTTCTTCTGTAGCTTTTACGTCGATAAAAACATTATCCCCTTCAATAAGTATTACATCACCTTCAGAGGCTTCCGAAGGCAGTTTTGAACGGTCGAAATTAAACATCCTGCCATCTTCACTTTCACATACAGCATACTTGCCTTCAAATCTGTCTATAATTGCCTTCATTTTTCTGTGGTACCTCCTCTAAAAAATGACTCTACCACTGTAAAGTGATTCTTCCACTATAAAATGACTTTAACATATTTTAGGCCTTTCAGGAAGATGTTTTATCCCGAACTCGTCCTATGAACCTCCGCACACACTGCAGGGTGTATAATTTCTCTCAAGTGCCTCTGAAAGCGATATTGGTATTTTACTTTTTGACAGATATCTGCAACCATCCTTATGATACTTACTGCCGGATTTCGTAATGTAAACGGTTTTTGTATTGCGCTCGGTGTTATTTGACGAAGAAGAGAGCTGTGTCTTTTCCTCGGGAGGATTCTCGCGGGTTTTGGTTTCAGCGGGTGACTCAGCCTTTTGTTTTTTCGTTTCCGGAGAAGCTTCAACTTTTACAGATGATGCGGCCTTGTCAAAGCTGACTGTTGAGCCGTCCGAACTTGCTATTATTGTTCCGGACTCATCCGTCCTGTATATTTTTATATTAGCTTGTGCCAGCCGGCTCAGAATTTCCTGATGAGGATGGCCATAATCATTGCCCGCTCCTGAGCTGATAACTGCATATACAGGGGCTACAGCTTTGAGAAATTCAGAAGATGTTGATGTTGTGCTTCCGTGATGCCCGACCTTGAGAACAGTGGATTTAAGGTTATACCCTTTCTCAAGCATCTCAATTTCCGATTCTTTTTCAGCATCACCGGTGAACAGGAAGGATGTGTTGCCAAAAGTAATTTTGATTACAGCAGAATAGTTATTCAGACTTTTATAGCTGTTTCCATTGGGGGCAAGCATTTCTGCCTTTACAGATGAGCCTGCGTCAAGCACGACTCCTGCCTGGGCGGTTGAAACTTTCAGCCCTTTTGATTTTACTGCAAGCAGAACGTCTTCAAATGTCTTTGTGTTGTGTGATACCTTTGGCATGTATACTTTGCCCACATCCAGGCTTTTAATAACAGTGTCCATGCCGCCGATATGGTCTTCATGGGGATGAGTGCCTACCAGTATATCGATTTTACTGATTCCCTGCGATTTAATGTAGGATACAACGTCATCTCCGTCATTATTGTTGCCGGCATCTATAAGCATTGATTTGTTATCCGGCATTTGTATGAGAATACTATCTGCCTGGCCGACGTCAATAAAATGAACCTTTAGGGTACCTTTTGGGTTAACTGATGGATTATCAGATGGATTATCTGACAAATTATCAGACGAGTCATTGGATGATTCATCCGATGAAGAATCAGACCCGCTGCTTCCCAAGGTACCAGAATTATTGGAATCATTATCAGGGCTGTCAGATTCTTTAGAGTTGCCAGAGTCTGAAAAGGATAATGAACCATCAGTAGTATTACGTAAATCATTAATTTGCTGCGGGCTACCTTGTGAGCAACCAAATAAAGTGATTGTTACGACAATAGCTAATATTAATGCTGTGACTCTTTTCATATTATGTTAACACCTCGAAAATATTATAGCACAAAGCGTAGTTTATGCTATAATAAAATGTATTATTTTATAATATATTAATATTCAAAACCAATTGAATTATGGTATAATTGATGAGATATTCGGAGTGAAAAATGACGAAGCATCTGATACAGCAGGGGAAACAAATATTTATTATGATTATTTTAAGAACGGAAAGGGAGAAAGTATGCCAATAAAGATACCTGACGATTTACCAGCAGTAGATGTATTAAATAGTGAGAATATTTTTGTAATGCCGGAGGACCGGGCATTTCATCAGGATATACGTCCGCTTAGAATAGCAATATTAAATCTAATGCCAGTAAAAATAGTGACGGAAACACAGTTGCTGAGGTTAATAGGAAATTCACCTCTTCAGGTGGATGTTGTACTGTTACACCCTAAGTCTCATGTTTCCAAAAACACTCCGCAGTCACACTTAATAAAGTTCTATAGCACTTTTGATGATGTAAAGAATGAAAAATTCGACGGTTTGATAATAACCGGGGCGCCGGTGGAGCAACTGGAGTTTGAACAGGTGGATTATTGGGAGGAATTGGAGGCAATCATGGAATGGAGTGTATCCAATGTGTATTCTACGTTCCATATATGCTGGGGTGCCCAGGCAGGATTGTACTATCACTATGGTATAAAAAAATACCCTCTTAGTGCAAAAATGTTCGGTATATTCCCCCACACTGTAGCAAAGAAGAATGTCAGACTGCTCAGGGGTTTTGATGACGTGTTTTATGCGCCACATTCCCGCCATACCGAAGTGAGAGCGGAGGATATAGAAAAAGTTGAGGAACTTGAGATTTTGTCAGTCTCTGAAGAAGCAGGAGTTTATATTGTGGCAACAAAAGACGGAAGACAAATTTTTGTAACCGGACACTCTGAATATGATCCTCTGACATTAAAAAATGAGTATGATCGCGATATATCAAAGGGTTTGGATATAGAAATACCCAAGAATTATTTTCCGAATGATGACCCTACCAAACCACCTATAGTAAATTGGAGGGCCCATGCTAATTTACTTTTCAGCAACTGGCTGAATTACTATGTATATCAGGAAACTCCTTACAATCTGGATGAGATTGGGAAGATAAAGACCAAGTAGTATTATTCTAATTTGTAATATTCTAAAGGCAATAATGTTAAGCTGTAAGTAGCCATATGCTAAGCAATAAGTAATCATATGCTTAGCAGTAAGTGGTCATATGTTAAGCAGTAAGAAGTTATATGCTAAGTCATAGGTAATGATATGCTAAGCAAGTAATATGCTTAGTAGAAATATTAAGGAGACAGGCTCTAATGAATAATATTTTCTTCTTTCAAGGCTTGTCTCCTTTTTATGTATTAACCATTATTAAATAAACATTAGCTATTTATTTATTGAGAAAGATTAGCCGTTATTAATAAAGTGGTATTGCTATTCTGAAGCATGTTTTATAGATTTAACGGTATAGGTGAATTCTCCGATTGGTGTCGATACATTTACCTTGTCATTAACTTTTTTAAGAAGCAAAGCTCTTCCCACCGGTGACAAATAGGAGGCACAATCTGCATCAAAAGTGGTTTTACCAAAGAATGGCGATACAACTTGAATTGTGCTTAATTCGCCTGAATCCACTTCCATAATTTCAACAATGCTTCCTATGGTTATGAATGGAAGCTGAAATTCTGCCTGATTATTATTTGAGGCTTTTCTTAAAAAGCTTTCAATGCTTGAAATATAATCATCCATTAAATTTTCAAATTCCTTTTTTTCTTTGGTTTCATCGGGGTAAAACTCATTTATTACATTTGCTTTTTCGTCCTCAATATTTACCAGATGTTGTACAAGAAAATTATAAGTTGCCGAAGAAATAATAACATTACTCATACTTAACTCTCCCTTTACTTTTAATGGAAAATCTCTATACATGCAATAAGGCACTTCGCAGGAATTTTTCTGCGAAATGCCTCATGAACATTCTAGCATAAATGTAAATGTGTGTCAACGCAAGTTATGTCTGGAATAATAACTTATGTCTGGAAAAATTAGTATATACTATTATCAAAATAAGATAATCTATGTTCTGCAAAATTTTACGTTGATAAAAAACGAGAATGATATTCAATAGGATTGCATAACAAACTGAAGATTTTTGGAGACAAGCTCTATATTAGTTTACAAAAAAATTTGATTGCGATATGACAAAATTCGCCTCAAATACATATAATATACCATTCCTAAGTTATATTAGTGCCAGGTGCAACGCAGCTCATGATTTAGCAATAACACTACAAAGTATTAAAAACTATAAAAATTATGTAAAGTAAGTACCCTGGATAGTGCAGGGGGCTGTAAAAGGGAAGATGAAACACCAGACCAAGAACAGATACCTGACATTATAGATTATTTCAAAGGAAAGCAGGTGAGAGAATTTTATATGGAACAGAGTTTAATGAATTGGTTTGTCACTAACGTTAAATGGGCTGGCAGTGATAAGACAAACAAATCTTCCCGGCGTGGATACGCACCAGAGATTATTGTAGACCACATAACGGACGGATCAGCACAAAGCTGCATAAACTGGTTCAATTCCCCGAATAATACACAAAGCTCCGCACACTTTCTTGTCGCCAGAGACGGCAAGGCATACCAGTTTGTGGCTATAGAGGACAATGCATGGGCAAACGGGATAAGTACGTCAGATATACCAAAGGCAAAGGCGGCTATTGTAAGGAGCAAAGGAGTCAACCCTAATTGGTATTCAGTATCCATCGAACATGAAGGAATATACAGAGAAACCCGTGGAGCTCTGACACCAGAACAACTGCAATCCACGATAATGCTCCACCAGTATATAATTGCCTATGTCAAGGATAAATACAATAAAGTCATTCCGGTAGACAGAGACCACATTTTAGGCCATTATGAAATAAATCCGACGGGAAAGCCAAACTGTCCGGGAGAAAAGTATCCCTTTGATTATATTATAGCTGAACTAAAAAGAAAGGAGACGACTAAATTGACCTGGAAAGATATATTGAAAAAAGTAGCCAGTGCTCCGGAAGAATGGGAAAGAGCTATAAACACCGCCGTAAACCTGGCCAGTATACAAGGAGATATAGGAGATTTAAGACAGTTGAGATTTTTGCCTATCTTAATTGAGAAAATATACAACAGTAAATGATTCCTCATAAGTAAATAACTCCTCATAATTGCCCCCGGGAAACCGGGGGTTAATTTGTTTTTCAAAATAATATACTTGCGTTGAAAAATGTTGGTAAATTTTATATAATGCGGATAAAACTATGTGGGAGGTTTTATCCATGAAAAAGTTTATATCCGGCTTGTTTGTTGGAATTATCCTGATGCTGGCGATTACAGCTTCTGCAACAGGAGCGATTAAAGAGGCGTGGTTTAATAAAGAGATCAAACTCGAAGTTGACGGAAAAACAGTGAATACCGATATGGTAACAGTTATCCTGGAAGGTGATATTAATGGCACGAACTATGTTTCAGCGCGAGCTTTGGCGGAAGCCTTAGGTGCAAAAGTAGAATGGGACGGAAAAAATAAAAAGATTTTAGTTATATCGAAAGATGAAGCTAATAAAGTAAAAGATGATTCTAATACAGTAAAAGATGATATTAATACAATGAAAGATGATATTAATGAAGGGGAGCAAGCAGCACAATATAAATACTTGGGAAGTGCAGAAAGTAATAAATATCACCTTCCGTCATGCCGATTCGCAAAAGAAATAGCAGAAAAAAACTTAGTCAAATTTAAAGATAAAGCAGATGCCGAAAGTAAAGGGTATGAACCATGCGGAGTGTGTAAGCCATAAAGGTAAAAAGCACCGCAATAAAACTAAAACCGCCTAACGTTAATTGTTAAGCGGTTTTTAATTTGGTGCGCCATCAGGGACTCGAACCCGGGACACCCTGATTAAGAGTCAGGTGCTCTACCAACTGAGCTAATGGCGCATATTTTCTTGTTTTTCGCTTTTTAGGCGGCGAACAATTATATATTATAAGGACTAACTACATAATTGTCAACAAGTATTTTGTAATATTTGTATGGAAAATTAAAGCAATGAATATTAATTTAAATTGGCAAAGAAAATAATATTCTATTTGCAATAACTATGGTTGTGTTATAATAAAACGTGGTAGCTATAGAGTTTGTAAAATCGGGAAATTGTGAGTAAAAAGCTATATTAGTCTTTTATTTAATGATTTGTACTTTTGGATTTAATGTTTGTGAGGTATAGATATGTCTAATTACAAATTTGATATTGCCAGGCTTGACAGCATTATTAAAAGGACAATTGATGCTATCAACAATACCAAGTACGAAATATATGACATAGCTGAAGGTGCCAGAAGAGAATGTCAAAGGCTTGAGGAAGAACTCCGGCAGCTGAAAAATCAGGTGATTGAACTTGTTGATACTGTAGAGAAAATGGAGAGGGAGCTCAGAGAAAGTAAGAAAAAGTTAGCTCATGTAAACAAACATTTCTATAAGTATTCTGAAGAAGAGTTAAAGGAAGCATACGAAAAGGCCGATAATCTTCGTATAGGGCTTGCAATAAAGCGTGAACAGGAGCAGTATTTGATAAAGAGGAGAAACGATCTGGAGGTGAGGCTGAAAGAGGCTAGCAGAACAGTGCAGAAAGCAGAAAGCCTTATTGCTAATGTAGGTGTCGTATTGGAATATTTATCCGGAGATCTCCAGGAAATGAGTATACAAATCGAGGATATGAGGCAAAGACAACTGTTTGGACTTCGAATAATAAAGGCTCAGGAAGAGGAGAGGCAGAGAATAGCAAGGGAGATTCATGATGGTCCTGCACAATCTATGTCAAATGTAGTTCTGAAAGCAGAGGTTTGTGAAAGACTTATTGATATAGATGTGGGAAGGGCAAGGGAAGAGCTTAGAAATCTCAAAAAGATAGTTAGATATAGTCTTCAGGATGTCAGAAAGATTATATACAAATTAAGGCCTATGTCCCTTGACGACCTGGGGTTGATTCCCACACTCCAGAAATTTTTATTAACATTCCAGGAGCAGTCAGGCATTGCTATATCTTTTAGCACTATTGGAACTTGCTGCGACTTGAAGCCGGAAATTTCTCTTACGATATTCAGAATAGTTCAGGAGGCGATCAGTAACGTAAAAAAACATGCAAACGCGCAAAATGTTGTAGTAAACATAGAATTCTTGGAAAACAGTATTAGATTATGCATATTTGATGATGGCAAAGGGTTTAGATTAGAGGATTTAAAAAAAGCAAGCCAGGATATATACAGCGGATTTGGCTTGTATAGTATGAAAGAAAGAGTGGAACTTCTCAGTGGTGACTTCCAGATTAATTCAGAACCAGGAAAAGGAACCAGATTAAATATATCAATACCTTTTGCGAAAAAAGAGGGGGTTACAAATGGTACGGGTGCTGATAGCTGATGATCATTCAATGGTGCGTCAGGGCCTCAAGCAGATACTTGAATTGGAAGAGGATATAGAAGTTGTTGGACAGGCTTCAAATGGAGATGAAGCAGTTGCAATTTCAAGAGAATGCAAGCCTGATGTCATTCTGATGGACATTAACATGCCAGTCAAAAACGGATTGCAAGCAATAGAGGAACTAAAGAAAGATAGCTACTGTCCTAAGATAGTAGTTCTCACTATACATGAAGACCGTGAATACCTTTTTAAAACACTGCAGTTAGGTGCGGAAGGGTATGTACTTAAAGATGCAGAACCATCCATGCTGGTTGATGCAATCAGGAATGTGTATGAAGGCCAGTCTTACATACAACCTAATATGACCAAGGAACTGGTGAGGGAATTTAACAGAATAACTCTTAACGAAAAGGAAAAACAAGAAAAAGTAAACCTCACATCCAGAGAAATAGAAGTGTTAAAGCTGATAGCCGAAGGCATGATTAACAAGGAAATTGCAAAGAAACTGTTTATTAGCGAGAAAACCGTGAAGAATCATGTTTCAAATATATTTAAAAAGCTGCATGTATCTGATAGAACACAGGCGGCTATATATGCTTTCAGAAATAACATAAAGGAATAAATCTGCGCTGTTTTTATGTGTTTTGGCGGCAAGCAGAAAATAAAAAAGCTGAGTTTATATTATAAACCCAGCTTTTTCTTTATCTCTTCTTCCGTCGCGGTTTTTGTAAAAATTCCCATTGCTCCATGACTTCCAATGTCAAAAATAATCATTTTCGCAAGATTGTTTTTTTCCTCATCCGTCATGTTTTGCAAATCTTCCAGGAATTCCTTTCCTTCAGGCGCCTTGTCAATAATATAATATTTTGCGCCATAAGTGGAGAGAGAGGAAATAAAATCACTGCTGTTCCATACATCATTTGGAACTCTTATAAGTATTTCATGGGCAAAGCTTGTGTTTTTCCTGCCCAATATCAGAGCCAGCAAAGGATTTCCTTCGCTTGAAGGTACTTTCCTGTAGATATAGTCAAGATTCATATTTTTTGCAACATCAATGAATTTCATAGCGTAATTTTCTCTTTCAGCAGGAGAAATGATTAACATTGAACTGGAAATTTCCATAACTATATCACTGTCTGATTTTAAAGCTGATATTATTTTATGGGCAAAGTTTCTTGCCTTAGCTTCTATTAAAATTGGATAGGATAAAGTAAACTGTGGTGTATTAGACTCCCTGCTGCTTTTGTTTTTTGTAAGCTTTATTTCTGAATTCTTCATAAACATCTGCCATCCCGCCTATCTTTTTATTATTAATTTTAAATCGCCTTCCTGGTCAGTCTTTCTGAATAAGCTCTTTAAATGTTCTGCCTTTAAGTATACTTGCAATAATATTTTTTAAAAGAAGGAATGTTATAGGGCCCAGTATCATTCCAAAGACGCCTAGAGTTCTGAGACCTACATATATGGCTATAAGCGTGATCAATGGATGAATGCCTATCTGTCCGCCGACAATTTTTGGTTCAATTATTTGCCTGATAATAAGCACTATAACATAAAGTATCAATAAAGACACTCCAAGCCTTGTTCTTCCTATTAGTATGGAATAAATACCCCATGGTATAAGAACTGTTCCGGTGCCAAGTATGGGCAAAATATCTATAAAACTGATTATAAGAGCAAGCAGAGCCGAATATCTGACCCGTATAATAGTTAAACCTATAAATATTTCTGTAAATGTAATGCACATAATTATAAGCATTGCTTTCAAATATCCAAACATGGCTGAGAAAGCACTGCTTTTTATGGAAGAAAGCTTTGCAATCCAGCTTCCGGGAAGCTGTTCTTTAACAAAACCGTAGATTTTTTCTCTGTCACTTGCAAAGAAATATGTAGCCATTATTGTGGCAAATATGAATATAATAGCATGGGGTATTGATATGGCAGTTGTAATAGCGCCCCCGGCAATAGATTTTGATAAGTTGATTACTGAAGCTGAAAGATTGGATAAAATAGCGCCTATATCCTTAGTAATGTCATCAGGCAGCCATTCATATATTTCAACTGCTTTATTAAAAAGTAAGTTCAAATTAGTTATCAAATCATTAATGTAATTTGGAATGTTGAATACTATGCTTTCAATTTCACTAATAAGTCTAAGAATAATTAATGCCAATACAAAGCCAATTATCAGCAGCAACAAAAGAAGAGATATAAGGGCTGCAATTTTTCTGTTAAGTTTTAGTTTGCGGGTAAGAAATCTTATAATTGGCTCCATTAACAGTGAAATTATAAAAGCTATAACAAATGGAGCCAAATAGGTGCTCAGTTTATATATGATAAAAATTCCTAAAACAGCCGCAAGAACATAAAATGATAATTTAATAACTTTTTTCGGATTAATAATAAAAATTTCTTTCATTTACTCACCTTAACGAATTCTTTTTATTGCATTCTTTCACCATGACTACAGATAGTATTAAATGAACCTATTGTGCCGGTATTCCGGCAGTATTATATATGTATTATTATGCAATTATTTTATCAGTTAGGTTATAATATTACATTATTTACTATAGTTATTAGTTTAACAATTATAGTTTAAAACAAGCAAAGACAGTCGTCAACAAAAAAGAAGTATTGATAAAAATTTATCCATATGTTATACTACTAAACGGAAAAAATACACACACCGTCTGATTCATAAAATCGTGCCGTGAAAGGAGTTTTATGAAGATGAGGGCTGTGGAGGTAAAAAACGAATAGGAGGAAAATTTAATGGCAATTATTTCAATGAAGCAATTACTTGAAGCAGGTGTTCATTTCGGTCATCAGACAAGAAGATGGAACCCAAAAATGGCCGAGTATATCTTTACGGAGAGAAACGGAATATACATCATTGATTTGCAGAAAACCGTAAAGAAAATAGAAGAGGCCTATTTCTTTGTCAGAGAAATCGCTATGAACGGCGAAGACGTTCTTTTCGTAGGCACCAAGAAGCAGGCTCAGGATTCAATCAAAGAAGAAGCCGAAAGGTGCGGTCAATTCTATGTAAATGCCAGATGGCTTGGCGGTATGCTTACCAACTTCAAAACTATTCGCAGAAGAATAGACAGGTTAAACCAGCTTGTTGAAATGGAGAAGGCTGGAGTTTTCAATGTTCTTCCCAAAAAGGAAGTTACAAAGCTTAAAGGTGAAATGCAGAAATTGGAGAAGTATCTTGGCGGTATCAAGGAAATGAAGAGGCTGCCTGGAGCGATTTTTGTAGTTGATCCGAGAAAAGAGAGGATTGCAATATTAGAAGCCAGGAAGCTGGGAATACCTGTAGTCGCAATAGTTGATACCAACTGCGATCCTGATGAAGTTGATTATGTAATACCGGGTAACGACGATGCTATCAGGGCAGTTAAGCTGATTGCAGGCAAGATTGCTGATGCTGTTCTCGAAGGCAAGCAGGGAGAACAGTTTGAAGCTCCAAGTGAAACTTCAAGCGACTCAGAAGAAAATGAAACTATAGAAGAAAACGTAGTTTTTGAAGAAGCAGCAGAGCAAGCATCAGAAGAAGTTCCGGCAGAAACTGTTGCTGCAGATGCTGAGTAATTATAAGGCTTGAATCCGGCCTTCAGTCTTAAGAGTAGAAGGCTGAAGCCGGATTTTTATATATGACTTTGCCTTAACATGTTTGAATTGCAGTGCAATTGTTTATAATATATAAATAAATTATGTTTGGAGGAATTCGTATGATTACTGCTGAAATGGTAAAACAGCTTCGTGAAAGAACCGGTGCTGGAATGATGGATTGCAAAAAGGCTCTTACAGAATCAAACGGGGATATGGATAAAGCAATTGAAATCTTAAGGGAAAAAGGATTGGCTGCAGCAGCTAAAAAGGCTTCCAGAATTGCTGCAGAAGGTCTCGTTGATGCTTATATCCATGGAGACGGAAGGATAGGCGTTCTGGTTGAAGTTAATATAGAAACTGATTTTGCTGCTAAAAACGAGGAATTCAGAGCATTTGTAAAAGATATCGCAATGCAGATAGCAGCAGCTAAGCCTGAATACATAAGCAGGGAAGAAGTTCCTGAAGAAGTAATCAACAAGGAAAAAGAAATACTCAGGGCACAGGCTTTGAATGAAGGTAAACCTGAGAAGATTGTTGACAAAATGGTAGAAGGAAGAATAGAAAAATACTTTAAGGAAGTATGCCTCCTTGAGCAGCCATGGATAAAAGATCCGGACAAGACAATCAAAGACCTTCTCATGGAAAAGATAGCTACAATTGGTGAAAATATTAACATCAGAAGGTTTGCTAGATTTGAGAGAGGCGAAGGAATCGAGAAGAAGGAAGAAAACTTCGCAGAAGAGGTAATGAAACAGATAAACGGTTAATTATTTATAAGGGAACATATCATTAGTGTATGTTCCCTTTAATGTGAAGCAGGATTTTTTTTATAAAGCAGGAATTTTTTTAATTAATGTAGAAAACTAGTAGTTGGAGTGGGGGTATACACGTTAATGGTGACACCTAAGTATAAAAGAGTCATGCTCAAAATTAGCGGAGAGGCTCTTGCAGGTAGAAAAAAAGTAGGAATCGATACCGAAACGCTTAATGAAATATCTGACAAAATCAGTGAAGCATACAAAATGGGCGTTGAAATATCAATAGTAGTAGGCGGCGGTAATTTCTGGAGAGGAAGAAGCGGCGAAGGTATGGACCGGACCACTGCAGACCATATGGGTATGCTGGCGACAGTTATTAATGCTTTGGCATTGCAAGACTCTTTGGAATCCAGGAATATACCCGTCAGGGTTCAGACAGCGATTGAGATGAGACAGATAGCTGAACCTTATATCAGAAGAAGAGCAGTACGCCATCTGGAGAAAAAAAGAATAGTTATATTTGCATGCGGAACAGGAAATCCGTATTTTTCTACCGACACTACTGCAGCTTTAAGAGCTGCTGAGATTGATGCAGAAGTTATTCTTCTGGCCAAAAAGGTAGATGGTGTATATGACAGTGATCCTGTAGAAAATCCGGATGCAAAGAAATTTGACAAACTTTCCTATATTGAGGTTCTGAATAAAGGACTTGGCGTTATGGATTCAACTGCTACATCTCTGTGCATGGATAACAAAATACCTATTATAGTATTTGGAATTGACAAACCTGATAATATATTGAAAGTCTTAGCCGGAGAAGAAATCGGTACGTCTATTGGAGTTTATGATAAGTAGATATAAATATTATAGATTTATATCATCAGGGCAAAATTGTAAATTAAAATTTGTTGAGGAGGATTAATATGGCTAGCGATTATAAGAACACTGAGGAAAAAATGAAAAAAACTATAAGTGTACTTAAGGAAGAACTTGCAGGTTTGCGTGCTGGAAGGGCCAATCCTTCAATACTTGACAAGATTACCGTGGATTATTACGGTGTACCTACTCCAATAAATCAGCTTGGTAATATATCTGTTCCTGAGGCAAGAATTATAATGATACAGCCTTGGGATGTTAAAATGCTTAAGGAAATTGAAAAAGCTATACAAAAGTCCGACATAGGTATCAATCCAAATAACGACGGAAAAGTTATCAGACTTATTTTCCCGGTACTTACTGAAGAAAGAAGGAAGGAACTTACAAAGATTGCTAAAAAGACCGGTGAAGAAGCAAAAGTTGCTATCAGAGCAATAAGAAGAGATGCATTAGAACATGCTAAAGCTCAGCAAAAGAACAAAGAAATAACAGAAGATGATTTAAAGGTTATAGAAAAGGATATTCAGGCTCTTACAGATAAATACATTGAGGAAATTGATAAAATAGTACATAAAAAAGAAAGCGAAATAATGGAAGTATAATTCAGATACGGATGGTGTACATTTAATGACGCAGAAAGTTGATTGCCCGGATGTCAGTGGTTTTACTCTTGGCGAGGCTAGAGCGTTTTTGAAAAATGCAGGTTTTGAAATATCCAGCATTACTACAACATCTCCTCCAAGACGGCGTCATACAGATTACAATGACTCCTTCAGGGTATTGAGGATAAATAATATTGAAGGTACTAAAGTCGAACTTTTAGTTAGCGATACTGATCAGGAATAATATATAACCCCTCTTATAGAAAGAGGGGTTAATATTATTTGACATTAGGTTATGGTATATTATGGATTGTCTTATGCATATTACTAATGTATTATTATAATAAATCATTTAAATGTTGGTTGTGTAATTGAGAAACAAATTTGGAGGGCAAAATGGCGTTATTTGGCAATATATTTAGGAAAAAATCCAAAGCTGTGATTGATATCAATACTCTGCCTGTGCACATAGCTATAATTCCTGACGGAAATGGCAGATGGGCTAAAAGAAGAGGCCTTCCCCGGAATGCCGGACACAGGGAAGGTTCAAATACTCTCAAAACAATTGTAAAATACTGTGCCAAATTAGGCATAAAATATATGACTGTATTTACATTTTCAACTGAGAACTGGAAAAGACCAAAAAGTGAAGTTGACGGACTGATGTCACTGTTAAAAGAGTTCCTGAAGAATGCTGAGCATGAGTTATCCGGCAGCAATGTGCGTATAAAGGTAATAGGGGATGTTTCTGTACTTTCGGAGGAATTGCAGAGAGAAATATCAAGAGTTGAAAAACTGACAGAAAAAAATACCGGTCTTTTGCTGAATATTGCATTAAATTATGGCGGGAGAGATGAAATTGTATTTGCTGTAAAACAGATTGGAAAGGAGATAGCAGAAGGAAAACTTAAATTATCTGATATCGATAGCAAATTAATATCAGAAAGACTTTATACCTGCGGAATTCCTGACCCCGATCTTATTATACGTACAAGCGGTGAAAAAAGGTCAAGCAATTTTCTTTTATGGCAGTCGGCGTATTCGGAGTATTGGTATACAAATGTCTTATGGCCAGACTTCAAGCCGGATGACTTAAAGGAAGCAATCAGAGATTATCAATTGAGAAATAGAAGGTTTGGGGGCATATAATCCATGAAAACAAGAATTATTAGTGCTACAGTGGGCATTATACTTCTTCTTATTGTAGTATTCGCACCAAAAGAAGTACTTGCTGCAGGAATGTTTATTCTAGCAGTTATAGGCCTGCACGAATTCTATAGCACAGTCGCTACTGCGGGATACAGACCTGTAAAGCTGATTGGCTATTTGGCATGTATACCGATTTTTATAATAGGTTTTACAAATAATGAATATAATAAATATACCGTACTAAGTGTTTTTGCAATTTTAGCGGTATTGATGGGATTAATAGTTTTTAAACACGAAAGGTACAATATAATTGACATTTCCCTTACTACTTTTGGTATAATGTATGTGCCTTTTCTGTTTTTATTTATTATTCTCACAAGAAATCTGGAAAATGGCTTTTACTTTATGTGGATGATTTTTATAGGTGCATGGGTAACGGATACCTTTGCATATTTTACAGGTGTATTTCTGGGTAAAAGAAAGCTTATACCCCCGATCAGTCCTAAAAAAACAGTTGAAGGGTCCATTGGTGGCATTGCCGGGTGTGTGGCAGTCATGACGCTATATGGGGTTCTTGTGATTAACAGCAGACTGGGTAATATTCCTCTATATCATTACATAATAATTAGTTTGCTGTGTGGAATAATATCACAAGTAGGTGATCTGGCAGCATCTGCAATAAAGAGGTATGTCAAAGTAAAGGACTATGGAAAAATAATGCCCGGACACGGGGGAGTGCTTGACAGATTTGACAGCATATTGTTTGTTGCTCCTGTAGTATACTTTTACATAAGTTTTTTTATCATTTGACATCGACATTTTGTGTAATGATGATATCGACATCTTGTGTAATGGGAGAGAAACTATAATGAAAAAAATATCAATACTTGGTTCGACAGGTTCTATAGGATGTCAGACTTTAGATGTTGCAAGGAACCTGAAGCTGGACGTTTTGGGATTAAGCACTGCCACTAACATAGAATTACTGGAACAGCAGGCGCGTGAATTTAATCCAAAGGCGGTTGCTGTGCTGGATGAATCACTGGCAGATGAGCTCAGATACAGATTGGAAGATATTGAAACAGAGGTCTACAGCGGAAGAGAAGGTTTGAGCAAAGTTGCGGTAATGGAAGGTGTAGATACAGTAGTTGTATCTGTAGTGGGTATAGCAGGACTTGTTCCTACACTTGAGGCAATTAAAAGCGGTAAGAATATAGCACTTGCGAATAAAGAGACTCTGGTTACCGCCGGACATTTGGTAACAGAAGAGGCAAAGAAAAGAGGAGTGAGCATTCTTCCTGTAGATAGTGAGCATTCAGCTATATTTCAATGCCTTGCAGGCAACCATAAAAAAAGTATAAAAAATATTGTGCTGACCGCTTCCGGGGGACCATTCAGAGAAATGAACGCCAATGAACTTGAAAATGTAAGTGTGGAACAGGCTTTAGTGCACCCAAACTGGAAAATGGGCAAGAAGATTACAATAGACTCTGCTACACTTATGAATAAAGGCCTTGAGGTAATCGAGGCAAGATGGCTGTTTGGAGTTGATGGCAGCAGAATAAAAGTGGTGGTACACCCCCAAAGTGTTATCCATTCAATGGTAGAGTTTTGTGACGGTTCAATACTTGCTCAGATGGGGTCGCCTGATATGAGAATATGTATTCAGTATGCCCTTACTTATCCTGAGAGAATGAAAAATGATTTTTCCCGGCTTGATCTTGTCAAACTTGGCCTGCTTACATTTGAAGAGCCGGATTTCAATAAATTCCCATGTCTGAAGATGGCCTATGATGCTTTAAAAATGGGAGGAACTGCTCCCGTTGTGCTCAACGCTGCCAATGAAAAAGCGGTTGATATGTTTTTGAACAGAAGAATAGGTTTTATGGATATACCTCGCATTATTGAGAATGTACTGAGCAAGCACAGCGTAAATAGAAATCCTGGATTGTCAGAAATACTGGAGGCAGATGAATGGGCAAGGGATATGGCTGAAACTGAGGAACAAAAGCTGAAACAAGGTTAATTGGTATGGCAAAATATATGCCGGAGTAAAGCGGCAAAAATGGTGGGTGATGATATGTCAATATTAGTAGCAGTTATTGCTTTGAGCTTATTAATAATTATTCATGAGTTAGGACATTTCATAGTTGCGAAATTGTCCGATATAAAAGTCCTTGAATTTTCACTTTTTATGGGACCTAAACTTTTTAGTGTAAAAAGAGGAGAAACAGAGTATTCATTGAGGGCTATTCCCCTTGGCGGTTTCGTGAAAATGGAAGGAGAAGAAGAAGCATCCGATGATGAGAGGGCTTTTAACAGAAAGCCTATACTCACAAGAGCAGCGGTTATTGCTGCAGGTCCCATAATGAACCTTATTGCGGCTTTAGTCACAATAATTATCATTTTGTCATTTACAGGTTATTATGTTCCAAGAGTTCAGGGAGTTAAACCGGGATCACCGGCATACAGTGCAGGTATTAGAGACGGTGATATGATTTTGACGTATGGCGGGAAAAGAATACTTCATCCCAGTGACATATTTCTCTTTGCCTATGGCACTAAAGGTGCGCCGGTGGATGTAAAAGTGCTTCGCGACGGGAAAACCGAGATTTTCAGGCTTGAACCTGAAATTATACCGGAAAACAGGTATATATTGGGATTTGTACCCAAAGCAGACTATGGCCCGGGCTCGAATGTAGTTGCAGATACCGGTCGGGAACAGGAAGGGCCGTTCAAACCCGGTGATGAGATAAGAATGCTCAATGACACAAGAGTTTCTGAAGGAAGAGAAATCAGGGAGTACCTCAAAACCAACGGTGGTAAGCCCATTAAAGTTACAGTTTTAAGAGACGGCCAGGAAATGGTGATCGATATAACACCTCAGGTTACCAGGGGAGAAGAATCGTATGGATTAGGGTTTGGATATGCCAGCGAGCGCGGGGGCTTTTTCAGCATAATTAAAAACTCTGTATACTATGCCTTGTCAATAGCCAGAAATGTCTATTATTCCATTACCTGGCTCATAACAGGCAGGATATCATTAAGCCAGCTTTCAGGTCCTGTAGGCATAGTTACAACAATAGGTGATGTTGTAGAACAAAGCCCTACTTTTGTAGATAAAATTCAGGGATTGTTAAGTTTCATGGCTTTTATCGGCATTAACCTAGGCATGGTCAACCTGATACCAATTCCTGCTCTGGACGGAAGCAAGCTGCTGCTCCTGGCGGTTGAAGGGATAAGAAGAAAGGCTATACCTCCTGAAAAAGAAGCATTTATTTCGCTGGTGGGTTTTGTGCTTTTGATTATGCTTATGATTTTTACCACATATAATGATATTCTTAGAACGGTACGAGGTGGATAAGCAGTAGGAGCGGTTTTGTATGGAAGAAAACTATATAAAAAACTACATTGAACGTAAAAAGACGAAGAAAGTAAGAGTCGGAGATGTATTTATAGGCGGTGACGCACCTGTCCTGGTCCAGTCGATGACCAATACAGATACCAGAGATGTCAAAGCAACTGTTGAACAGATAAAGAAGCTGGAGGAAGCGGGCTGTGACATCGTCAGGGTGGCTGTGCCAGATGAAGAGGCAGCTCAAGCAATAAAATCAATAAAGCGGGAAATAAAAATACCTTTGGTAGCGGATATTCATTTTGATTACCGCCTGGCTATAGAGAGTGTTAAGAATGGTGCAGACAAAATCAGAATAAATCCCGGAAATATCGGAGGAAAGGATAGAGTTTTGCAGGTTGTCAAGGCTGCCCAGGAACACGGTGTACCTATCCGCATAGGGATTAATTCAGGTTCAATAGAAAAGAATATCCTGAAAAAATATAACGGAGTTACACCTGAAGCAATGGCGGAGAGTGCTTTAGGACATGCCGAAATTCTTGAAGAATGCGGCTTTGACCAGATAGTTCTTTCACTTAAAGCTTCCAGTGTTCCGATGACAATAGCAGCATACAGGTTAATATCACAAAAGACCGATTACCCTCTGCATATAGGTGTTACAGAAGCAGGAACCGTGTTCCACGGAACAGTAAAGTCTGCGGTAGGCCTTGGGTGCCTGCTTGCAGAAGGTATTGGAGATACTCTCAGAGTTTCGCTGACAGGGGACCCTGTAGAAGAAGTCCGTGTAGGCAATGCAATTTTAAAGGCTCTTGGAATAGGAAAGAAAGGAATTGAAATAATTTCCTGTCCGACATGCGGAAGAACGCAGATTAACCTGATAGATATTGCAAAGCAGGTTGAAGAAAGAGTTCAGAACATACAGAAGGATATTAAAATTGCAATAATGGGATGTGCTGTTAACGGACCAGGCGAAGCAAGAGAGGCTGATTTAGGTATAGCAGGCGGAAAAGGCGAAGCTTTGTTATTCAAAAAAGGTGAAATTATCAGGAAAATTCCACAGAACAGGATTGTGGAGGAACTCGTAGAAGAAATAGAGAAACTTTGAAATAGAGAAATTTTAAGGAAGTAAAGAAACTTTAAAGGAAATAGAGAAACTGTAAAGTAAATTATAAAGTAAATATAGAAATTGCAAAGAAAATAGAGATACTTTTAGAAGACAGGGGTTTAACACTATGCAAGGTACGGCACTTCAGGATAAAGGCTTTCTGGAGTTGTTTCCAGAAGGAGCAAAAAACTATGATATTATTGAGTTTTTTAAAGACACTAAAGTTAAAAGTGTCAACTTATATCGTAAGTCAAGGAAAATAGAAGTTTTTGCTGTTTCTGAGAAGCTCATTCCTGCAGAAGTGATAGATGAGGTCGAACAAAGCCTGGCAGAGAAACTGCAGCTTGGACAAATCAAAATTAAAATCCGTTTTAATGTGGGGCTTTCTCTTGAAGAAAGCTTGAGAAGCTATTGGGACAGCATTATGTATATAGCCGGCACAAGGATTGTATTGTGCAAAGGTATATTGGCAGGCTGCAGCTGGAATCTGACAGGCAACCAAATTGATATAAGATTGAAAACTAAAGGCTCCAGAATATTGAAGTCACAGAAATGTGATTTGCTTCTTGAAAATTTCATCGAGGAATGCTTTGGCTATAAAGTAAAAGTTGTTTTTACCAATGCGCTTGTGGATGACGCAATGCAGGATGAGTATTTCGAGTTTAAAGAGATGGAGGAAGCCAGGGCATTGAGCAGCGTTGAGGCTGCTATAAACGAAAATAAGCGGCAGGCTGAAAATGAGAAAAAGAAGAAAAACGTACAGGAAATCGGGGAAAGCGGAATTATTTTGGGGAAGAATTTCGACGCTGAAATAATAAAAATGCGTGAAGTCAACCAGGATTCCGGTAAAGTTGCTGTACGTGGTGATATATTTGCCGTTGACTGCAGAGAATTGCGCGGTGGCAGGTTTTTGTTCAAGTTTGACATTACGGATTATACCAGTTCTCTATCAGTTAAATTCTTCGCCCAGAAGGATAACGTTGACACTTATAAAGAAAGACTCAAAGAGGGCCTTCATGTAAAAGTACGGGGTGAAGCCCAGTATGACAGGTTTGCAAAAGAACCTGTTATCATGGCCTATGATATTGTGGAACTGAAAAAGCAGGAAAAAATGGACACAGCAGATGAAAAGAGGGTGGAGCTGCATCTGCACACCCAGATGAGTTCCATGGATGGTATTACATCTGCCAAAGAGCTGGTTGAAAGAGCGGCGAAATGGGGCCACAAAGCCATAGCTATAACTGACCACGGTGTTGTTCAGGCTTATCCTGACGCATATGCAGCTGCAAAGAAAAACAATATTAAAGTAATATATGGCGTTGAGTGCTATCTTGTTGACGATGACATACCTGTTGTCTATTTTACCAACGGTCATTCCATTGACAACAGTTTTGTTGTATTTGACATTGAAACTACCGGCCTTGATGCAGTAAAAGACAGGATTATAGAAATTGGCGCTGTTAAGATACATAAGGGAGAAATTGTCGACAGGTTTAGCTCATTTGTAAATCCTGAAATTCCTATACCTGAATTTATTGTCAAGCTTACAGGCATAAACGATGAAATGGTAAAGGATGCGCCAACCATTGAGAAAGTCTTGAATGATTTTCTGCAGTTCACGGGCGATGTTCCTTTTGTGGCACACAATGCCATGTTCGATACAGGATTTATAAAGTATAATGCGAGAAAGCTGGGCTTTGAAGTAAGCAATCCAATAGTTGATACTCTTCAGCTTTCAAGAAATATGTTTCCGGAATTAAAAAAATATAAGCTTGATGTTGTGGCAAAGCACCTTGGAGTAAAACTTGACAATCACCATAGAGCGGTTGATGATGCTGAAGCAACTGCAAACATATTCCTGAAATGCCTGGAAATACTTAAATCCAAAAATGTGAGCACAATAGACGAAATACAGAATGCTTTTGAAAGCAATACCAATTATATGAATGCACATTCGTATCACGGGGTGATACTTGTAAGAAATCAGGTGGGGCTTAAAAATTTGTACAAGCTTGTTTCAGAGTCCCATTTGAAATATTATCACAAAAGGCCGCGAATGCCTAAAAGTTTGCTAATGGCTCACAGAGAAGGGCTTATATTCGGAAGTGCCTGTGAAGCAGGAGAGTTATATTCTGCACTTCTGGAAAAAAAGAGTGATGAGGAAATCGCGAAGATTGTAAGGTTCTACGATTATTTGGAAATACAGCCCCTGGGCAACAATAAGTTTCTTATAGACAACGGAAAGGTAAACAGCATGGAAGACCTGAAAAACCTCAACCGCAAGATAGTAGAGCTGGGTGAAAAGTTCGGGAAACCTGTGGTAGCTACTTGTGACGTACATTTTATTGATCCTCAGGATGAGGTTTTCAGAAGAATTTTAATGGCGGGTCAGGGCTTTAGCGATGCAGATAACCAGGCTCCATTATATTTCAGGACTACTGATGAAATGTTGGAGGAATTCAGTTATCTTGGTTCTGAAAAGGCCTATGAAGTTGTTGTTACAAATACAAACAGAATTGCAGATATGGTTGACAACATTGCCCCTGTACCTGAAGGAACCTTCCCGCCGCATATGGAAGGGGCAGAGGATGAAATCAAAGAGCTTGCGGTAAATAAAGCAAAGGAGATTTACGGAGAGCCTCTTCCAAAGATAGTACAGGACAGACTGGATAAGGAACTTAATTCGATAATAAAAAACGGTTTTTCTGTAATGTACCTTATTGCACAGAAACTTGTGCACAAGTCAAACAGTGATGGTTATCTGGTTGGGTCAAGGGGTTCGGTAGGTTCTTCATTTGTTGCCAATATGGTAGGAATTACGGAGGTTAATTCACTGCAGCCGCATTACATATGTGAAAACTGCAAGTATTCGGAGTTCATAACCGATGGAAGTATTGGCTGTGGTTTTGACCTGCCGGATAAAGATTGTCCCGAATGTGGAAAACCTCTTAAAAAAGACGGCTATGACATACCCTTTGAGACCTTCCTTGGGTTTGACGGCGATAAGGAACCTGATATAGATTTGAATTTTTCCGGAGAATACCAGCCGGTGGCGCATAAGTATACTGAAGAACTTTTCGGTGAAGGGCATGTATTCAGAGCGGGTACCATTGGCACAATAGCTGAAAAAACAGCATATGGATTTGTAAAGAATTATCTGGATGAAAGAGGTATTGTTGTCACAAGCGCCGAAATTAACAGGCTTGTTAAAGGATGTACCGGTGTAAAAAGGACAACGGGACAGCATCCCGGTGGTATTATGATTGTTCCGCAGAACAAGGAGATTTTTGATTTTTCGCCCATACAAAAACCGGCGGACGATGTTGATTCCAATGTTATTACAACACACTTTGATTATCATTTTCTCCATGGCAGCATACTTAAGCTTGACATACTTGGACACGACGACCCGACGGTAATTAGAATGCTCGAAGATCTCACCGGAGTTAATGCCAAGACCATACCTATAGGGGAAAAAAGAACAATGGGCATATTCAGCAGCACTGAGCCGCTGGGCATAAAGCCTGAAGATATTGATTCAGAAGTAGGAACCTTTGCAATTCCTGAATTTGGTACTAAATTTGTAAGGCAGATGCTGGTGGATACAAGGCCTACCACCTTTTCGGAATTAATAAGGATTTCCGGTCTGTCTCATGGTACCGACGTATGGTTAAATAATGCCCAGGACCTGGTGAGAGACGGGACTGCAACACTTTCGCAAGTGATATGCTGCAGGGATGATATTATGATTTACCTGATGCATGCAGGACTGCCTCCGAAGACAGCGTTTAAAATAATGGAGGATGTAAGAAAGGGTAAGGGGCTTAAAGAGGAATACGAACAGGTAATGAGAGAACACAATGTACCTGATTGGTATATACAGTCCTGCAAAAAGATTAAATATATGTTCCCTAAAGCCCATGCGGCTGCATACGTCATGATGGCTTTCAGAATAGCCTGGTTTAAGGTATATTATCCTGAGGCATTCTATGCCACATATTTTACCGTGAGGGCGGATGATTTTGATGCGGAACTGATGACAAAAGGGCAGGATAAGGTAAGAAACAAAATAAAAGAGCTGGAACAGCTGGGTAATAATTTGTCCCAGAAGGAGAAAAACGTGCTCACCATACTTGAAGTTGTTAATGAAATGTATGCAAGGGGCATAAAATTTTTGCCTGTGGACCTGTACCATTCAGATGCCACCAGGTTCCTGATCACCCCACAGGGGATAAGGCCTCCGTTAAATTCCCTTCAGGGGCTTGGAACTGCTGCTGCACAAAATATAGCAGAGGCACGCAAGGAAGGCGAATTTAAATCAATAGATGATTTGAGAGTCAGAGGAAAGGCAAGCAAATCTATTATTGAAATTCTGCAAAAACACGGATGCCTTGAAGGATTGCCGGAAAGCAGCCAGATGACATTGTTTTAAATTGATTTAACTTGTTGTGATATGTAATTAGATCACATTGCGGAGAGCTTAAGAGCAATTTTTATCAGCTCTTAATCTCTAAAACTCCTGCTGTCGAAATACTGTCACAACAAGTTGACAAGTTTATTTAATTAAGTTAATAAGTTTGAATAAGTTCTTGATAAATGTAAACAATAGTGATATAATACTTTTGGACTAAAGCAAATATGTTATTAACCAGTGAAGAGTGGGTCTTTCCCACTCTTTACTATTATTTTACAAAGCAGAGGATTGTGAACATAAATATTAACTTTCAATCTTTTACGGATAATAATTATATGGGATTATATATTTTTGGCATTTATTTTAAATAAGATGCCAGAAAAACAGTTTTTCATTATGGAGGTTTTTACAGGATGGCAAAGAGGAAAGTGGAAGATGTAGTTACGAAGCTTGCGCTTCCGATAGTTGAGAAGTATTCATTTGAGCTGGTTGACGTTGAGTTTGTAAAAGAAGGAGCAAATTGGTACCTGCGTGTATATATAGATAAAGAGGGCGGAATAACTTTGGATGACTGCCAGGTTGTGAGCGAGGAATTGAGCGTTGTGCTTGACGAAGCAGATCCAATAGATCAGAGGTACTTCCTTGAGGTTTCCTCTCCGGGAATTGAAAGGCCGTTAAAAAAAGACAAAGATTTCGAAAGGTACAAAGGCCATCCGGTAGTAGTAAAAACGTTTAATGCAATTGACGGGAAAAAGGAATTTGAAGGCGAACTGGTTGGATTAATAGATAATAAAATAGTTATTAAAACAGATTCGGGACACAAAGATGACGATAACAATATAATGGAATTTGACAGAGATAAGGTTGCTATGGTCAGGAAGACGTTTAGATTTTAATACACTACAGAGTAATAGGGAGGTTTATATTATGAGCGCCGAATTAATTCATGCCCTTGAACAGCTTGAAAAGGAAAAGGGGATTAATAAGGAGGTATTGATCGAGGCTATTGAAGCAGCGCTGATATCAGCATACAAGAGAAATTTTGGGTCCACGCAGAATGTTAAAATATATATTGATCGTTTGTCAGGTGATGTAAAAGTTTTTGCAATGAAGAAAGTCACTGAAAAACCTACAAATGATTTGCTTGAGATATCTCTTGAAGAAGCCCGGAAAATTGACGCAAAATATGATGTGGACGATATGGTTGAAATTGAAGTTACTCCTCGAAAGTTCGGAAGAATAGCTGCCCAGACTGCCAAGCAGGTAGTGGTGCAGAGAATAAGGGAAGCGGAGAGAGGTATAATATTCGAAGAGTTTTATAATAAAGAGGGAGATATTGTCACCGGAATAATACAGAGGACAGAGAAAAAGAATGTTATTATAGACCTTGGCAAAACAGAAGCAATACTTCCTCCTTCTGAACAAACTCCGGGAGAGGTATACAATTTTAATGACAGGATAAAGACTTACATTATTGAAGTGAAGAAGACTACAAAAGGACCTATAATAAATGTTTCAAGGACACACCCGGGCCTTGTTAAGCGGCTGTTTGAACTTGAAGTGCCCGAGATACATGACGGTACTGTTGAGATTAAAAATATAGCCAGGGAGCCTGGTTCAAGAACTAAAATTGCAGTATTTTCGAAGGATCCTGATGTAGACCCTGTTGGAGCATGCGTAGGCCAGAAGGGAACGAGAGTACAGGCAATAGTTGATGAACTCAGAGGAGAGAAGATTGACATTATCAGGTGGAGCAGCAATGCCGAGGAGTTTATTTCAAGCAGCCTGAGCCCTGCGAAGGTTGTAAGAGTGGACATAGATGAGAGTAGCAAGTCGGCAAAAGTTACGGTACCTGATTACCAGCTTTCTCTTGCAATCGGCAAAGAAGGGCAGAATGCAAGACTTGCTGCAAAGCTTACCGGATGGAAAATTGACATAAAGAGTGAATCACAGTTAAGAGCTAAAATAGAACAGCAGCTACTGAATTTTAACGGGAATTATCAGATAGATGATGAGGTTTCTTATACTGATTATAATACTGACATTGACAATGGGATGTGATATTTATGAAGGTAAAGAAAGTACCTATGCGTATGTGCCTTGGATGTCAGGAGATGAAACCAAAAAAGGAACTAATAAGAGTGGTAAAAAACAAAGAAAATGAAATAAGTCTTGATTTTACAGGGAAAAAACCAGGTAGAGGGGCATATATCTGCAGGTCCGTAGCATGTTTTGAAAAGGCTAAGAAAGGGAAAAGGTTTGAGAGAGCCTTTGAAATGCCTATAAGTCCGGAGATTTATTCAGCGCTGGAACAGCAATTGGAGGCGGATAATGGAAAATAAGATATATTCCTTTATCGGGTTGGCAAAAAAGGCGGGGAAGCTGGTTTCTGGCGAAGAAACATGCGAACGGGCTGTAAAAGCAAACAAGATTTTCCTCGTAATTGTTGCAGATGATGCATCTGAAAACACAAAAAAGAAATTTGGCGATATTTGCGGATATAGAGGAATTGAAGTAAGATATTTTGGTGAAAAGAAATTGCTCGGGAAATGCATCGGAAAGGATATACGTTCAGTAGTAGCAGTTTCTGGAAGGGAGTTTGCGGAAAGATTGAAACAACTAATCGACAGCCGAAGTATAGAATATGGGGGTGGAATTATTGGAGAAAGTTAGAGTTTACGAACTTGCAAAAGAACTGAATACTACTAGCAAACGACTTATGGAAAAACTGGCAGAAATCAATATCATAGTTAAAAATCATATGAGTCTTTTAGATAGTGATGAACTCAATGCTTTATATGATTATATAGGTGTTATCAGGCGTGACGATAACAATAAATCTGAAGGAAATAAGAGTGCAGAATCAACTGTCGCACCTCATGTTGACAGGAAAAAGGAAGAAAAGAAAGAAAGAAGAGACATACCAACAATTATTCGAAAGACTGAGATAATAATAGACACTAAGACTGAAAGCAATGAAAATAAAAATTTGCCAAAACAAAACAAGCCTAAGAAAAACGGAAAAAATGACAGGAAAATTTCCGGAAACGGCTGGGAAGTCATAAGAGCTTCAGAGGCCAGTTCCGGATTGAGAGCAGGATTTGTAAGACAGACAAAAGCTGATTTGCAAAGAGAATTATTGAAAGCAGCAGCTGAAAGCAACGCAGCAAACGAGAGCAAGGAAGTTGCCAGGAAAAATGAAAAAGCCGATGTTAAGCCGTCAGCTAAAGAAGAAGTCAAGCCTGCAGTTAAAGAAGAGGTTAAACCGGCAGCCAGAGAAGAAGTTAAGCCGGCAGCTAAAGAAGAGGTTAAGCCGGTGGCTAAAGAAGAGGTAAAACCGGCAGCTAAAGAAGAAGTTAAAACGGAAGCTAAAGAAGAAGTTAAATTAGAGGGTAGACCAACAGTTAAAGCAGAAGATAAACCGGAAACTAAAGCAGAGGTTAAACTTGAATCTAAGTCAGAGGTAAAAGTTCAGATGAATGCAGCAGAAAAAATTGAAAAAACAGCAACTGAAATAAAAAAAGATGATAAAAAGACTATTGATAAGGGGAACCAGGCTGCGTTGAAGGAAAATGTTGCAGTTGAAACAGTTGTTAAGGATACTGATACAAAAGCGGATAAAAAGGCAGAAGATAAGAAGGTAGAAGATAAAAAAGCAACAGATATAAAAGTGGAAGACAAAAAAGTTGAAGATAAAAAAGACAGTTTGGAAGCCGTAAGACATGATAAGGCTCAAACTGAAAGACATCATGAAAACAAAGACGCAGTGTCAAAAAATGAGCAATATATGCAGCAAGGCAAAGGAAGAACACATAAGGAACAGCAAAAATCCGGCGGGCATACAGGACATCCGGTTGATAAAACAGATGCGGCAAGTGGGCCAAAAAAATCCGGCGCAATGCGCAAGAAAATTGATATGCCGCTGCCGGAGATACCTGTTTCTAAAATTGATATCAGTGAATCGCCGAAAAAAGAAGGCAAGCGCGATACAATAAACAGAGATATTGACAAAGAAGCCAGGAGAGAGCAGAAAAAGGAAACTCCTAAGGTTTCAAATATGGGAAGAGTGAGAAAGTTAAGACCTCAGGACATAGCATTACATGAGAAAAAGGGAATTTCTGAGATTCTCTCCGAAGACTTTTTGCTTGATGATATTTATGATGATGGAAGCAAAAGGGTAAGGAAGGTTGCCAAGCCTAAGAAAGAAAACAAAAATGCCAAAAATGAAAAAGCTGATAATGCTGATAAGGCTGAAAAGAATAAGCCTGTAAAACCGGTTCTGACATCAATAAAAATACCGGAAAGCGTTACTGTTAAAGAACTGGCAGAAGCTTTGAAAAAGACGGCAACAGAAGTAATAAAGAAATTGATGAGCCTGGGTGTCATGGCTACTCTCAACCAGGAGATAGACTTTGATACTGCAGCCATAATTGCTGACGAATTTGGCGTGAAGGCTGAGAAAGAAGTAGTAGTCAGCGAAGAGGACATTCTGTTCGATGAGTCTGATGAAGGCGAAAACATGCAGCCAAGACCGCCTGTAGTGGTTGTCATGGGACATGTTGACCATGGTAAGACTTCGCTGCTTGATGCCATCAGACAGACTAATGTTACTGAAAAAGAGGCAGGCGGAATAACTCAGCATATAGGTGCTTATATGGTCAATCTTAACGGAAGGAAGGTTACTTTCCTTGATACACCTGGCCATGAAGCATTTACTGCAATGAGAGCAAGAGGTGCACAGGTAACAGATATTGCAGTGCTTGTTGTTGCAGCAGATGACGGAGTCATGCCTCAGACAATCGAAGCTATAAACCATGCAAAGGCAGCAAATGTTGCTATAATTGTTGCAATAAATAAAATAGATAAACCGGGTGCAAACCCTGACAGAGTAAAACAGGAGCTGACAGAATATGGCCTTGTTCCTGAAGAATGGGGCGGAGATATAATTTGCGTGCCTGTATCTGCTAAAAACAAGGAAAACATTGACCTGCTCCTGGAAATGATACTCCTGACTGCTGACATGCTTGAACTTAAAGCAGACCCTGACAAGCAGCCTAAAGGAACAATTATTGAGGCAAAGCTTGACAAAAACAGGGGACCTGTTGCAACACTTCTCGTACAGAGGGGCACGCTTAAAGTCGGAGATTCTATAGTTACAGGAACAACTGTAGGCAGAATCAGGGCAATGACTGATGACAAAGGCAGAAACATAAAGAAAGCAGGACCATCTACACCTGTTGAAATCATCGGTTTGCCTGAAGTACCTGAAGCAGGTGAAATATTCTATGCAATAAAAGATGAGAAAGTAGCAAAGCATCTTGCAGAAAAGAGAAAGGCTCAGCAGAGGGAGCAGATGCTCAAGGCCAGAACAAGGGTATCGCTTGATGACCTGTTTAACCAGATACAGGAGGGTAAGGTAAAAGAACTGAACATAATAGTAAAAGCTGATGTTCAGGGCTCTGTTGAAGCTGTAAAACAGTCACTTGAAAAATTAAGCAATGATGAAGTAAGGGTAAAAACCATTCATGGCGCCGTTGGTGCAATAACTGAATCCGATGTACACCTGGCACAAGTGTCAGATGCCATAATTATAGGGTTCAATGTCAGACCGGGACCAAATGTTGCCGACATTGCCAATGATGCCGGTGTTGATATCAGGCTGTACAGAGTCATATATGATGCAATAGAGGATGTTCAGGCAGCTATGAAGGGTATGCTCGAACCTGAGTTTAAGGAAAAAGTATTAGGTCATGCTGAAATAAGGCAGATATTTAAAGCATCAGGTGTAGGCACCATAGGTGGATGTTATGTAACAGACGGCAAGATAACGAGGAGCTCTGATATAAGAGTAGTAAGAGACGGTATAATAGTGCATGATGGCAAACTTGCTTCGCTTAAGAGATTTAAAGATGATGTAAGAGAAGTATTGCAGGGATTTGAATGTGGAATCTTAATAGAAAAATTCAATGATATTAAAGTTGGAGACATAGTTGAGTCCTATATAATGGAAAAAGTCGAAAGATAGAGTGTGGTCATATACCCTTAAAAAGGTGGTGTGGACAATGGCTGACAGAATAAACAGAATATCTGAGGAAATTAAAAGAGAGATAAGCGGTATTATACAGAATGAATTGAAAGATCCGCGTTTGCCGGAATTGATAAGTGTCGTTTCGGTTAACGTAACAAAGGATCTTAGGTATGCAAAGGTATATATAAGTGTTTTTGGCGGAAAAGAGCAGAAGGAGAACGCTATCGAAGGCCTGAAAAGCGCAGCTGGATTTATAAGAAAAGAAATAGGACACCGGATGAAATTGCGGTATACTCCTGAAATACAATTTGAGCTTGATAATTCTATTGAGCATGGTGCTTATATAAATAAACTGATTAAAGAAACAATGGAGTCGGACGGAAATCATGATATTAATTGATATAATTAATATTTTGAGAGAATCGAAAAAAGTTTATATAATGCCGCATGTTTCAGTTGACGGAGATGGACTTGGTTCAAGTATTGCGCTTGGGCTTGCTCTTGAAAAAATCGGGACAAGTGTTGAGGTATGGCTTGAAGAAGATGTACCAAGCGTTTACAGCTTTTTACCTGGCAGCAAGCTGATTAGAGTTTATAACGGAGAAGTGGATCTGCCCAGGGAGGATATTGGTACAGTTGTAGCTCTTGATGCCGGTGATCTTGCCAGATTAGGCAAACGTGTGGAGATATTTAACAATGCTGAAATTACGATAAATATAGACCACCACAATACAAACGACGAGTTTGCACAGTATAATTATGTAAATGTTACTTCTTCATCTGTGGGAGAGATTTTATACCAGCTCATCAAGATGATGGGAATTGAATTTGACAGAGATATTGCAACATGCCTTTATGTTGCAATATCTACAGATACCGGAGGATTCAGGTACAGCAATACAACTTCTGTTACTCATCAGATTGCAGGTGACCTGTTGAATTCCGGAGTGAATGTAGCAGATGTATCGCAGAAGGTTTTTGATACTGTATCATATGAAAAGGTCATGCTTATGGGTGCTGCGATAAACTCCCTTGAACTTTTTGAGAATGGTAAAATTGCATTCATAACAATAAGTGATGACGTTATGATGTCAACAGGAGCTAAAGAGGAAGATTGTGACGGTATAGTTAATATAGGCAGGAATATCAGGGGAGTTGAAGTAGCCGTCATGATGAGGTCAAGAAGTGACGGTGAATTGAAGGTAAACCTAAGGTCAAACTCCTATGTCAATGTATCGGAAATTGCAAAGCTCTATTCCGGCGGAGGACATAAGAGAGCTGCAGGATGTACCGTAAAAGGAAACATTGAAGATATAAAATCAAAACTTTTGGATGATATAAGGAAAGTGCTGTAGCAATGAATGGTATATTGAATATTCTGAAACCACCGGGAATGACATCTTTTGATGTTGTCTCGTATTTAAGGAAGATCTCGGGAATAAGAAAGATAGGACATGCGGGGACGCTTGATCCGGGAGCGGCAGGTGTTCTGCCTGTATGTATAGGTAGTGCTACAAAGGCTATTGAATATATGATGGATAAGGACAAGGTGTATAGAGCAGAGTTGACTCTCGGGATAGAAACGGATACACAGGATTCCAGCGGCAGGATAATTTGCGAGAAAGCTGTAAAAGTGACGGAAGAAGAAATAACAGATTGTATTAACAGCTTTATAGGAGAGACGGAGCAAGTGCCTCCCATGTATTCAGCCGTTAAAGTCGGTGGACAAAAGCTTTACGACCTGGCAAGAAAAGGTGTTAATGTCGAGAGGAAACCAAGAAAAATAAAAATATATTCCATTAACGTTGTAAGAATTAGCGGTGCGAAGGTTATGTTCGATGTAGCCTGTTCCAAGGGAACATATATAAGGACTTTATGTGCGGATATTGGACAAAAGCTTGGCTGTGGAGGCCATATGTCCTTTCTTGTTCGTAAAAGGGCAGGAATTTTTGACATTCAAACGGCTCTAACCCTTGAGGAAATTGAATATTTTGCGAAAAACAACCTGCTGGAATCAAAACTTGTGGGCATAGACAGCATTTTTGACAGTTATAGAGCCGTTACGCTTGATTCGAATAAATTAAAGAAACTGCGCAACGGCGCTTTTGTTTCTATTGGAGAAATAAATGCATCAAAAGGTGAAACAGTCAGGATATATGATATTAACGGATCTTTTATTGCCATTGCCGATGTGCTGATGCGAGGCGGTCAATTGATGCTCAGGCAGAAAAAGGTATTTTGTTAAGGGGATACATATGAAGATACTATTAAATACAGATCAATTTAACGGCAAAAAACATACTGCAGTTGGACTAGGGATGTTTGACGGCTTGCACATAGGTCATATGGAGTTAATAAACAGGCTTATTGAACAATCTCGTTTAAATAAACTGGATTCAGTAGTTTTTACTTTTAAGAATCATCCGGAAAACACAATAAAAAAGACACCTCTTACAAAGCTTTTGACAACAGAAAGACAGAAGATAGAAATACTAAGCAAAACTGACCTCGACTATGTGATTATGCAGGAGTTCGATGAAGGCTTTTCCCATGTTATGCCGGAAGACTTTGTGAGGGATATACTTGTTAATAAGCTTGGAATAAAGCTGGCTGTTGTCGGGTTCAACTACAGATTCGGTTATAGAGGGCAGGGCGATGTAAATTTACTTAAAACCTTGGGAAATAAATATAATTTTGATGTTGTCGTAATACCGCCCGTAATGGTTGACAATGAGCTGGTAAGCAGTACACTGATTAGAAATTATATTTCAAAAGGGCAAATGGAAAAAGTATTCAAACTGTTAGGACGGTATTATTCAATAGACGGCATTGTAGAAGAGGGAAAAAGGTTGGGTTCGGAATTAGGCTTCCCCACTGCAAATATCTATCCGCATACATATTTGGTACTGCCGATGGGCGGAGTGTACATTACCAAAACAATTATAGACGGCAAAGAATATGGCAGCATTACCAATGTGGGGGTAAATCCCACTGTTGAAAATTCAGGACAGGTAAAACTTGAAACTCACATTATCAATTTCAGTCAGAATGTATATAACAGAGAGATAGAAGTCTTTTTCATTAAAAGAATGCGTGAGGAGAAACGCTTTTCATCAAAAGAGGAATTGGTGGAACAAATCTCAGAAGATTTAAAGCAGGCTGTTGAGTTTTTTAAATTGTAAAAAATTTCAGAGGTAAAATGGACCTGGGGACAGCTTCCGTTTTCTAATACCAGTGCAACGTACCTGTCCCTATAACCATTCCGTACCTATTCGTATAGCATATTCATATTCCTGTTTATGCCTTTTTATGGTTAACGTCTTTTTAATAGACAGCCCAAAAGCATACCATTTAAGAAAGTAAAAGCCATTATCCCTATTGCACACGGCATGCTGATTACCAATTCCCTTTCACTGCTGTTTTGAATTTCAATGTTTTCCTTGTTTTGTTTTTTATAACTCCGTGCGTATTTTCTGTTTCTTACATTATTCATATGAATCCCTCCGGTGTTATTATTTCCCGTTATTTCTGATCTTATGAAGTTTTAAGGACATTATTATTTCCAGATATTGAATATATATTGAAATTTTTATTATACTATATATGAACTACATTCTGATGTTTTGAAAGGAGATTATGATGAGTAATTTATTACAGGAAGAAACGGTATCAAAGATTGCTTCGTTTGATGGTATAGATGTATACACAATCAAGACTGACAAGTTTAAAACGAGTTCTATAAATGTTTTTTTTCATACAAACCTGGACCGGCAAAGAGTTACCAAAAATGCCTTGATACCGGCAGTACTCAGAAGAGGATGCAGGCGGTTTCCCACCTTCCAGGAAATTGCACTCCATCTGGAAGAACTGTATGGTGCAACTTTTGACTGTGGTGTAACCAAAATGGGAGAAAGGCATATTATACAGTTCTATATTGAATTTGTATCCGAAGTGTTTACCGAAGAAGGGTCAAAACAGTTTGATAAGGCATTTGATCTGATCTACGGGATTATAACGCAACCTGTACTGGAAAAGGGAGCTTTCAAGGATGAATATGTAAAGCAGGAAAAAGAAAACTTAAAGCGGTTGATAGAAAGCAGAGTTAATGACAAGATGCAGTATGCAGTTGAGAAATGCCTTGAGGAAACATGCAAGGATGAGCCCTACGGGATTTATGACTACGGCTTTGTATCCGACCTCCGGGATATTAATGCCCAAAACCTGTACGAACAGTATATTGCAATGCTTGAAACCTATCCCGTACAGGTTTATATAGCAGGCAGTGCCAGTGACGATAGCGTGGAAAAAGCCGTAGAAAAGCTAAAAAGCCTGAGACCGAAGACAGGCGGGGATTTTGGAGATTTATCAGATAAGAAATTATCCGGTCCTTCTCAGGATTCGTTTAATAAAAGTGTAACTGAAGTCAGAAACGTTGTAGAACGGTTTAGTGTTAATCAGGGCAAGCTTTCACTGGGCTTCAGGACAAATACCAGACCTGACAGTAAAGATTACTACGCTTTGCTGGTTTACAACGGAATTCTGGGAGGAGGCGTGCATTCAAAGCTTTTCCAGAATGTCAGGGAGAAGGCCAGTCTTGCGTATTACGCATTTTCAAGACTTGAAAAGTTCAAAGGGCTGATGGTTGTATCAAGCGGTATTGAAATAGGAAACAAAGACAAGGCTCTTGAGATTATACTTCAGCAGATAGCAGAGATAAAAGCGGGCAATATTACAGACTATGAGTTTGAATCTACACTGAAAACCATAGAGACAAACGTGAAGTCCCTCAGAGACAATCAGCTCCAGATTGTAACCCATTATCTCGGCCAGAGTATTGCCAATACCAATGACACCTTCGATGATTTGATTCGTAAAACCTCACAGGTTACAAAACAGGAGGTTGTGGATGTTGCTCAAAAAATACAGCTTGATACGATATATTTCCTTACGTCAAAGGAGCAAGCATAAGTATATCTGATTTAATAGAGCACAAAGAAGCGTAAAACAGCAAAGAGAAGGAGAATGAGAAATGGATATAAAAACAGTGAAGTATGATAAGATAGGTGAAACATTGTATATATACGAGCATAAAAGTGGCCTGAAAGCTTTTTTAATACCTAAAAAAGGCTATTCAAAAAAATATGCCACCTTCGCTACTCACTACGGTTCTATTAACAATGAATTTATTGTTCCGGGAGAAGAAAATGTTACACGGGTTCCTGACGGTATAGCTCATTTTTTGGAACATAAACTCTTTGAACAAAAAGATGGAAGCGTAATGGACAAGTTTTCGAAGCTTGGTTCCAATCCCAATGCATACACCAGCTTTAGTCAGACTGTCTATCTTTTTTCGTGTACTGATAAATTCGATGAGAATTTTCAGCTCCTGCTTAATTACGTCCAAAATCCGTATATTACCGAAGAGAGTGTTGAAAAGGAAAAAGGAATTATTGGCCAGGAAATAAGAATGTATGAGGATGATCCAAATTGGAGATCGTTTTTTAACCTTCTGGGAGCGTTTTATAAAAGCCATCCGGTAAAAATAGATATTGCAGGCACTATCGAAAGCATCAGCCAAATAAACAGGGAAATACTGTATAAGTGCTACAATACTTTTTATCATCCGTCCAATATGGTAATTTGTGTAGTTGGAGACCTCGAACCTGAAAGTGTATTTGAGCAGGTGGAGAAATATATAGAACATTCAGAATCACGCGACGAAATAAAGAGACTTTTCCCAGATGAAATTTCATCTTTAAATAAGGATTATGTGGAACAGTCTCTGGCAGTTTCGACTCCTCTTTTTCAGATGGGATTTAAGGATGATCCAAAAGGATTAAGCGGTTTTGAAACTCTGGAAAGAGAAGTTGCTGTAAAAATACTTCTTGAGATGATAATGGGCAAAAGTTCTGCCCTTTATAATGAGCTTTACAGTCAAGGTCTCATAAATAATACTTTTGATTTCGACTACACTATTGAAGAAAACTATGCTTTCTCAATGTTCGGAGGAGAATCTCCGGATCCGGTAAAGGTAAGAGATATTATTTCAAGTAAAATTGAGGAATTTCATAAAACAGGCCTTAACAGAGAAGATTATGAAAGAATAAGAAAGGCTGTTAATGGAAAATTCTTAAGACGCTTTAATTCTGTTGAGAATATATCTCATTTATTTGTGTCAGTTTATTTCAGAGGAGTAAATATATTTGACTATTTGGATGTGTATGATAAAATGAATTTTGAATATATAAATGAAATATTTAGCAAACATTTTAACCTTAGTAATCTTGCACTGTCTGTTGTAAAACCGGCATAGGGGGGAATATTATGGAATTCATTGGATTTCCAGGCTTGTGGGGTCTTAAGTTTAACATTGGGAGAGTGGCATTCACTGTTTTTAACATACCAATATATTGGTATGGGATAATAATTGCTTTTGGATTTTTATTGGCTGTGATGCTGGGTATGAAAGACAGCAGGAAATTTGGACTTGACCCTGATACTATAATAGATTTGGTCTTATTTGCAGCTCCTGTCGCAATAATAACAGCAAGGTTATATTACGTAATTTTCAGCTGGGAAATGTTCAAGGACAACCCTATTGATATAATCAATACAAGAAAGGGTGGCCTTGCAATATATGGTGCAGTTATTGGTGCAGTAATTGTAGCATATATTTTTGCGAAAAAGAGAAAGCTCAGCGTCCTGAATCTTTTTGACTTTGCCTCGCCTTATCTTGCCCTTGCCCAGGGTATAGGCCGCTGGGGTAATTTTGTAAACCAGGAAGCCTACGGTACTCCGACTACACTGCCGTGGGGAATGACAGGAAGCGATATTGGAAATACCCCTGTTCATCCTACTTTTTTGTATGAATCCATTTGGGATATTGCGTTATTTATATTCCTGTTGTGGTTCAGAAAAAGGAAAAAGCTGAATGGCGAAGTATTTTTCCTCTATATGATTCTTTATGGAGCAGGACGGTTCTGGATTGAGAGCCTCAGAACCGACAGCCTTATGCTCGGAAGCCTGAGGATTTCACAAGTACTTGCTTTTTTGTTTGTAGTTGTTTTTACAATAGTTTTTGTAACGAGGCGCAGGAAAGCTGCCTTGGCTTCAACAGATAATATAGAGATAGGCGTAAGCGAATATGGAGCAGTATTGGAAAGGCTAAAGGAGGAAGAAGAGAATCAGGCTGGTAATTCAGTAGCTGATTTCACAGCTGATTCCACAGCTGATTCCGCAGCTGATGCCACAGGAGATGTTCTAGCAGATGAACAAACTCTGAATGGAGAAATTTCAGAGGGTGAAGGAGAAACATCATCAGAAAAGCCAGCAAATGAAGGTACACAGAATGAAAGTGTACAGAATGAAAGTGTACAGAACGAAGGTGTGCAGAAGGATGAAGCTTAAGTATAAGAAAGCCCGCTAGCTGAAGAAGTTTCCGAAGCTGAAGAGGCACAGGCAAAGGAATGCTTCAATGGGCTATATAGATGAGATTTGTTGATAAGCTATGTAGGTGAGAATGTGGATGGGCATGTAGATTAGCTATGCACATGAGCTTCGGAAAAAATGCTGCCAGGTTTCCATATATGTAGAAGTCTGGCAGTAGTTTTTTTATATTATTTGTGATAATATTAACGTGGCAGTTATCTTGCTGATTCTGTACAGTAATGGGTAGTTATGATCTTTCAGGCAATATTGCAACATATATGACAGGAATAAGTACAAGGTGGTAGACATGTATTCTGTCCAAAAAACAAAGGATATTAATTTTTTTAAACAATTTGATTATATATTGTTTTTCAGCGTACTGCTGCTTTCCATAATAGGAGTTGTTGTGCTGGACAGTGCCACACACATGGCAGAACCTGCAGTACACGCAAGGTATATGAAAACCCAGATATTCAGCATTATTCTGGGTGTAATAGCTGCGATTACTATTAGCGTTATAGACTATAAATATTATTTAAAAACACTTGGTTTTGTACTGTATGGGCTCTGTATTGCACTGCTTGTGGTAGTGCTGTTTAAAGGAGTCGGCGAAAGCTGGGGCAGCAAAAGCTGGCTGCGGGCACCTTTTGTAGGGTCGTTCCAGCCATCTGAGATAGCTAAAATAGCTTTTATCATATGCGGCTCAATTTTTCTTGAGCGATTGAAGGAAAGCCAGAAGGATAGGGTAAAAAATATCATTAAATATCTTGTATATAGCGCCATACCCATAGCTTTGATATTTAAACAGCCTGACTATGGTATGGTGGTTGCCTATATGGTAATTTTAATTTGTATGTTGTTCATATACGGCATCAAGTATAAATATATATTTATAACTGTTGGCGCTGCGGCTGCAACGACACCGTTTATATGGTTCTTTGCCCTTAATGAAAAGCGAAAGGCAAGGATTATAGAGTTTATTATGCCAGGCACTGATAAATTAAATTCGGGATGGCAGATTCTGAGAGCACAAATGGCAATCGGATCCGGCCAGCTATTCGGTTCAGGGCTTTACAAAGGCATGCAGACGCAAAATGACGGTGTTCCGGTAAAGGAATCTGACTTCATATTTACAGTTATAGGAGAAGAATTGGGATTCATAGGTGCCATGGTTGTGTTGATACTGATATTTTGTATACTTCTCAGATGCATATATATTGCCAAAAATTCCCGGGATCTGTTCGGATCATATATGGTGATAGGAATAACAGCAATGCTTGGATATCAATTCTTTCAGAATATAGGTATGTGTGTGAGGCTTCTGCCTGTAACAGGTATCCCCCTTCCATTTGTAAGCGCGGGTGGAAGTGCAATGGTAACAAATTATATTGCAATTGGTATAGCACTAAGTGTCTCAGTTCGAAAAAAGAAGGCAATTTTTAACGGCAATAAATGATTATTCTTAATTTGTCAATAAATGATTATCCATAATTCTTTATCAGTCTTAGTGTGAAATAGGACTTTGTTCCTATCTTTTATTTTTTTTCTAAATTTTTTCAGATTTATCTTGATATTTATTCCAATATGCAATAAAATTACATGTAGGTGGAGTAAAGTGGTACAAAGTGGTGATGAATTCCACGCGAGTGGGGTGAAATAGTTGTTCTATGGTGAATATCAGCACTCAGTTGACGCTAAAGGAAGGGTGATAGTACCTTCCAGGTTCAGAGAAGGCCTTGGGGACAAGTTCATAATAACTAAAGGCCTGGACAACTGTTTGTTTGTATATTCACTGGATGAGTGGAGCAACCTTGAAACCAAGCTCAAGTCACTGCCGTTGTCAAGCAAGGATGCAAGAGCATTTATAAGATTCTTCTTTTCGGGAGCAACTGAATGTGAAGTGGACAAGCAAGGGAGAATTCTGATTCCGGCTAATTTGAGAGAATATGCCGGGTTAGAAAAGGAAATATATATAATTGGCGTATCTACAAGAGTTGAAATTTGGGACAAGTTAAAATGGGAAGCTTATAACAGCGATGATAATCTCAGTGCTGACAAGATAGCCGAAAAGATGGAACAGCTTGGAATATAAACGGAGAGTTGAAGGTGCAATGGAATTCAAACACAAACCGGTTTTACTAGATGAATGTATAAACAATCTAAATATCAGATCAGATGGTATCTATGTAGACGGTACAATCGGCGGAGCAGGTCATTCAGTCGAAATATACAGGAGATTGGGAAGCAACGGATTTCTTATTGGGATTGATCAGGATTCTACTGCTATAGAAGCATCAAGACAGAAACTGGAAAATGAATCGCACAAAGCAAAATATACACTTGTGAAAAGCAACTTTGTACATATCAGGGATGTATGTCTGAACATTGGAGTGGATAAGGTAGACGGAATATTGCTTGACCTCGGAGTTTCATCGTACCAGCTTGACGAAGCCGGGAGAGGATTCAGCTATCAAAAAGACGCTCCCCTAGATATGAGAATGGACAGGACAAGTGAACTAACAGCTGAAAAGATAGTCAATGAATATAGTGAGGAAGAAATTAAAAGTATAATACAAAAATATGGGGAAGAAAAGTGGGCGTCGAGAATTGCATCATTTATTGTGAATGCAAGAAGGACAAGCAGAATTAGTACGACAGGACAGCTTGTAGAAATAATAAAGGCAGCGATACCCAACGCAGCAAGAAGAGAAGGACCGCATCCCGCTAAAAGGACATTCCAGGCATTGCGCATAGCTGTTAACAATGAACTGGGAGTGCTTGAAAAAGTAATAGAAGATTGCGCATCTCTCTTGCGGACGGGAGGAAGGCTTTGTATAATAACCTTTCATTCCCTGGAAGACAGAATTGTAAAGAATGAATTTAACAAATTGGTTAATCCATGCACATGCCCGCCGGATTTTCCGGTATGTGTATGCGGCAAGGCCCCGCAGGCAAGACATATAACGAGAAAACCGATTTCTCCGTCAAAAGAGGAGTTGGAGGAAAATCCGAGAGCAAGAAGTTCGAAATTGAGAGTTATTGAAAAGATTTAAGATATATGTATGTTTGCAAAAGAAAAATTATATGGGAAAAGTTACGAAAGAATAGATTCCTGAAAAGTTGAAGCAAGATCTTTGAAATACAAAAGAAAAGACAAAGTATGTTAATTACAAAAGATAAGAAAGATAAAATTTAAGATACATATAACTACAAAAGATAAAAACAGTTAAGTTTAAATGTACACGAGAAAAACGTCAAGCTTTAATGCAACAAAACACAAAAGATTATTTAAATACAAAAGATAAATCCAGGCGTAGATGACGGGGGCTGGCTATAGACGGGCAATTATAAGACAGTCCCCGTACGTACATAATTTTTTATAAGATTCAAACCAGGTATAAATTATTTTAGAGGTGAATAGAATTGATACAAAAGGGCAGTAATTACGTCTACGGAACAGCGGCAGAAAAAATTGAATATGACGTATATGAGCATAATCAGGTACTGAAGGAAAAAAAGATAAGGAGAAACAATGCCAAAATCAAATGGAAAGCTGTATTTGGCATACTTGTAGTTTTCTCACTGTGCTTAGTGCTTATGTACAGGTATGCGCTTATTACCGAGATGAGCCTTACTGCCATAAGATCAGAAAAAGAGTACAATGAAATAAAAAATAAAAATTCAAGGCTGAGAGTTGAAATCGAGAAACAAACAGATATAAATACAATCATGAAAATTGCAGAAGAGAAATTGAATATGCAAAAACCGGAGAAGAATCAGATAGTGTATATTTACGTTCCCAAAAATGATTATACTGTTGTTTCGGAAGACTATGAGAATAAAGAAGAAACACTGAACAAGGGAATGCTGGCTGCACTTCTGGATAAGGTAGATAAATTCGCAAGTATTCTTTACTGATAACAATAATAAATCCAATAGTATGTAGACTGTGGATGAGTGTAAAATATTTTTTACACGGTCTATAGTCTTTTTTTATGGAGGGGGCGTATTTTGGCTGGACCAAGTTTGCTTATTAAGAAAAGATTACTGGTTATACTAGTAATATTTACAATAGCTGTTTTTGTGCTCATTGGTAAGCTTGCATATCTGCAGATAGTACAAAGCGATGAACTTCAGAAAATGGCTTTTGAACAACAGAATACAAGCAGGACAATCAGCCCAAGAAGAGGAACCATATATGACAGAAATGGAAAGGAACTTGCTATTAGTGCTTCTGTAGATACTATATCAGTGAGACCGGGTGAATTGAAATCATCCGGCAAGGATTTTGATCTGATTGCACAAAGGTTAGCAGAATTACTTGAGATGGATAAAGAAACTGTTTATAAGAAGATTACCAAAAACAGCAGTTACGAGATACTCAAGAGAAAGGTTGAGAAGGAAACCGGTGATGCAATAAGAAAATGGGTCCAGGAAGAAAAAATTAAAGGAATAAATATTGATGAAGATACAAAGCGCTATTATCCTGGAAGGAATCTTGCCGCTCATATAATTGGTTTTACCGGTGCAGACAATCAGGGTCTGGAGAATGGTATAGAAATTGTTATGGAGAAATACCTGAAAGGTGTTCCCGGTAAAATTCTTAGTGAAGTGGATGCAAGGCAGAGGGAAATCCCCTTTAATACAGAAAAGCGTATAGAAGCCCAGGATGGCTTAAATGTAGTGCTGACTATTGATGAAACAATCCAGTATATTGTTCAGAGGGAACTGGAAAAGGCGATAGAGGATAACAAGGTAATGAAGGGTGCCGTGGGAATAGTAATGGACCCCAGAAACGGGGATATACTTGCCATGGTCTCAAAGCCTGACTTTGATTTAAATAACCCTTATGCAGCTCCACCGGGTTATGACCCGGAAACATGGGTGGGAAATACTGCAGAGGCAGTTGATATATTGAGAAAAACTGTGTGGAGGAACAAGGCGGTAATTGATACATATGAACCCGGTTCCACATTTAAGGCAATTACTACTGCAGCCGGCTTGGAGGAAGGTGTCATTAAACCCGATACAATGGTAAATGACTTTCCTGTCGAAGTAGGCGGCTGGACAATGAGTTGTTGGAGAAGAGGAAGGCCTCACGGTGAGGAGAGCTTCAGAGAGGCTGTATATAATTCCTGTAACCCGGTATTCGTAAAGCTGGCGCTGGATCTGGGAATTGACAAGTTTTACGGGTATATGAAGGCATTTGGTTTTTATGATAAGACAGGAATTGATTTACTTGGAGAACAAACGGGAATAATACATCAAAAGCCCACTGAAGTGGATATGGCAGCTGCATCATTCGGACAGCGTTTTACCATTACTCCGATACAGCTTATAACTGCGTATACTGCCATTGCAAACGATGGTAAGCTGATGAAACCAAGGCTTGTAAAAGAGCTTACTGATTCTGAAGGAAATATAGTAAAGAAGTTCGAACCCGAGGTTATAAGAACGGTTATATCAAAACAAACTTCTGAAACGGTAAGAGAAATACTTGAAGGGGTTGTTTCGGAGGGTACAGGTAAAAATGCCTACGTAAAAGGTTATAGAGTAGCAGGAAAGACAGGAACTTCCCAGACAACGGAACAAGGAGTATATACTGCATCCTTCTGTTCCTTTGCACCGGCCGACAATCCAACAATATGCGTGCTTGTTGCCTTATTCGATCCGAAAGGCGAATCCCACATGGGAGGTGCAATTGCCGCACCTGTTGCAGGGAAAATAATTGAGGATACCCTTAGCTATCTTGGAGTGGAAAGAAGATATTCTGAAAAGGATAAGGAAATGATGATAGAAGAGGTATTCGTGCCGGATGTAAGAAGCAAAACTATAAATGAAGCGGTTAAGAGCCTGAAAGAGTACGGCCTTGGATATAAAGTAGAAGGAGAAGGCAATGGAGACAGCGTAGTTGTTGAGCAGACACCGAAGCCTGATGCAAGCATACCTAAAAATTCTATTGTAGTACTGTATACATACAAGCCTGAAGAGGAAAAAATGGTAACAGTACCGAGTGTATTGAGCAAGACAATTTCAGAGGCTACGGATACATTGAAGAATGCAGGACTTAACATTAAGATCAGCGGTACAGGTAGTGCATATAAACAGTCTGTTGCTCCCGGTGAAACGGTACCTGCAGGAAAAGTTATAGAAGTTGAATTCAGAGAACTTGATAATATAGAATAAAAAAATACATAAATACTCGGAGGTGCCAGATGTTACTTTCAAAACTGATTGAAGGTTTAGACACAGAGGAAATTAAAGGGAATAAAGACATTGATATATATGATATAGCATATGATTCAAGAAAAGTTAAGAACGGTTCATTGTTTGTATGTATTGAGGGCACTATTGTCGATGGACATAATTTCATTCCGTCGGCTCTTGAAAATGGGGCAAAAGCGCTTCTTGTACAAAAAGATGTTGAGGTACCTGAAGGGATAACGGTTGTCAAAGCGAAAAACACCAGGTATGCACTTGCGCACGTATCGGATGCTTTTTACAACCATCCTTCGGGCAAATTCAATCTTATTGGGGTTACCGGCACAAAAGGGAAAACAACAATAACATACATGATAAAGTCGATTCTGGAGCAAGAAAATCATAAAGTTGGATTAATTGGAACTGTGGCAAATATGATAGGCGACCAGGTTCTGTATGCTGAACGTACAACTCCTGAATCCTATGACTTGCAATCCCTTTTTGCGGAAATGCTGGAGAAGAACGTGGACAGTGTTGTTATGGAAGTATCTTCACAGGGGCTTGCTCTGAACAGGGTAAGTTGCTGTGAATTTCAGGTTGGAATTTTCACAAACCTCACTGAAGACCATATAGGCCCAAGGGAGCACAAGGACAAAGAAGATTACTTCAGAGCAAAAGCCAAACTATATAGCATGTGCAAAAAGGGTATTGTAAACATCGACAGTGAGTATGGCAGACGAATATTGGATATGGCAAAGTGCGAGCTGCTTACATATGGAATAGAAAATGATGCAGACATAACCGCATCTGATATTGTAAAGCACTCCGATAGAGTAGAATTCAACTTGAAGTCGCCCTGGATGAATGGCAGGGTGAAGGTAAATATACCCGGAAAGTTTAGTGTATATAATGCACTGGCTGCTATTGGGGCCTGCGGGCTTATGAATGTATCCTTTGACAATGTAAAAGCCGGACTTGAAAGGGTAAGTGTGCCGGGAAGAGTTGAAACTGTGAAGATAGACAAAGATTACACAGTTATTATAGATTATGCACATACTCCTGACAGCCTTGAAAATGTACTTACTACTGTAAAAGATTTTACAAAAGGAAGACTTATAAGTGTATTTGGATGCGGAGGAGACCGCGACAGGGCAAAGAGGCCGGCAATGGGCAAAATATCAGGCAGAATAGCTGATTTTACCATTATCACATCCGATAATCCAAGGACCGAAGAACCACTTGCAATTGTTCGTGACATTGAAGAGGGTATAAAAGAAACAGAAGGAAAATATACGACCATTGTTGACCGGCGGGAGGCTATAAAGTATGCATTATCAAATGCACAGCCGGGAGATGTTATCGTATTGGCCGGAAAAGGACACGAAACATATCAGACATTTAAGGATAAAACTATCCACTTTGATGAGAGAGAAGTAGTCAGGGAGATTCTTAAAGAATTAGAAGAGTAGTTTTAGGAGGATTTTAAATGCAGACATTAAAATGTAGTGAAATAATGGATGCTGTAGGAGGAACATTCCTTTCGGGAAACAGTGAAACTGTGATAACCGGTGTATCAACTGATTCCAGAACAATCAGTGCCGGTAATTTATTTATCCCAATTGCAGGTGCACGTTTTGACGGACATGACTTTATAGGTCAGGCCTTTGAGAGAGGTGCAGCTGCATGTCTTACGCATAAAGAAGACATCCCTGACGTAAGTGGCACGGTTATAAAAGTTTCCGATACGTTAAGAGCTCTTGGCGACTTGGCATCTTTCTACAGAAAAAAGTTTAATATACCTGTAGTAGGAATTACCGGAAGTGTAGGAAAGACAAGTACAAAGGAAATGGTTGCCGCAGTGCTCAGCCAGCAGTACAGGGTTATGAAAACTGAAGGCAATTTTAATAATGAAATAGGACTGCCTTTGACAATGTTTAGCCTTGACAAGTCGCATCAGTGTGCTGTTATTGAAATGGGCATGAGCGGCTTTGGAGAAATCAGCCGTTTGAGCAGAATTTCCCAGCCTGATATTGCCATAATAACCAATATAGGTCTTTCCCATATTGAAAAATTAGGCTCGAGGCAGAATATACTCAAAGCAAAAATGGAAATTCTGGACGGTTTAAGCAGAAACGGAGTGGTGATACTTAATGGAGACGACCAGCTGCTTTCAGGAATGAGAAATCTGCTTCCATATAAGACAATATTCTACGGCCTTGAGGATGATGCAGACTATCAGGCTTTTGACATAAAGACAGCGGGTGAACAAGGGACATATTTCAAAATTGAGATAAACAACAAGACATACGAAGTACATATCCCTGTTCCCGGCATTCATAATGTTCATAATGCACTTGCAGCAATAGCTGCGGGTATTGAACTGAAGGTGCCCGTAGAGAAGATAATAAAGGGAATCGGGGAGTACACTCCGGCAAAAATGAGGTTGAATATACTGTCTTTCAACGGCATAAAAATAATAAATGACACATATAATGCCAGCCCACAGTCAATGGAGGCAGCTTTGGGTGTATTAAAAGACATAGAGGGAAACAGAAAAATTGCTGTACTTGGCGATATGCTTGAAATGGGCAGCTGGGCGGATAAGGCGCACAAGGATGTTGGGAAGTTTGCTTTTGAAAGCGGTGTGGAACTATTGATAACAGTTGGTGAAAACGGCAGGAATATTGCCAGGGGAGCCCTGGATTCCGGTATGAATCCGGAAAAGGTTCACCAGTGTGAAACTAATGAAGAAATAGTTAATCTACTGGAAGGCTTAATGACCAATGGAGACGTAATACTTGTAAAAGGGTCGCGCGGGATGAAAATGGAGGAAATAGTAGAGCGGTTGACAGCAGGCAAATGAAGGTTTATATTGTATGAGGAATACTTGTCGCAAGACAATACAGAATGGAGAGAAATACATTGAATACGGCTTTTACAATATCTACTCAAACAATTGCTTTTGCTGTTACATTTTTATTGACGTTGATTTCCGGACCGATTTTTATCCCTATACTTACCAAGCTTAAAGTAGGTCAGACGGTTAGGGATGATGGCCCGGCTACACATCTGAAGAAAACAGGTACACCTACAATGGGGGGAATAATTTTCCTGTTGCCTTTGTTGCTGGTTTCCTTATATTATGCGGTGGAATATCCTGAAATCCTTGTTCTGACCTTTACAACTCTTGGTTTTGGCTTAATCGGATTTATTGATGATTTTATAAAAGTAGTTAAAAGGCGTAAAGACGGCCTGTACTGGAATCAGAAAATGCTGGGACTGATAATAGTTTCAGCGGTATCTACGTTTTACATAGTATACGTTATGAAGCTGGGTACGGATATAATAATACCGTTCCTGGGATTTGACTATACAATTTCGCTTCCGGTATGGTTTTTTATTCCTCTTTGCATATTTGTACTTATATCATCTACAAATGCAGTTAATATGACTGATGGCATAGATGGATTGGCAGCAGGAGTGACACTTATCGTAATGGTATTTTTTGCAATAGTTGCAATGACCAGGAGCGAATGGGACTATGTAAAAATGTTTTCTTCAGCAATTGCAGGAGGCTGTCTTGGATTCCTCGCATTTAATATGCATCCTGCCAGGCTGTTTATGGGAGATAACGGCTCTTTAGCTCTTGGCGGAGCTGTGGGTATAATTTCAATAGTGATGAAAATGCCCTGGATTTTGCTTGTGGTAGGTTTTATTTATGTAATAGAAACTCTGTCGGTAATGATTCAGGTGGCTTCGTTCAAAACCAGAGGGAAAAGGGTATTTAAGATGGCACCTTTGCATCATCACTTTGAACTGTCTGGCTGGAAAGAAACAAAAGTGGTTACTGTATTTTGGATAGTTACAGTTGTGGCATGTTTTATAGGATTCATTACACTAAGGTTCAGAATTTTTTAAGGTTGAAACAGTAATTCATATGCAGGCTGGTTCCCTGTAAATTCTGGAGGTATTTAATGAAAAAAGCAAAGAAACCTTTTGATTTTTGGATATTTCTGACTGTATTGTTGCTGCTTTCGCTGGGATTGATAATGGTTTTCAGTGCAAGCGGACCCATGGCGGAAAACCAGTATCATGATATGTATCACTTTGTAAAAAGGCAGCTGGCATTTGCAGTTATAGGTTTTATTGCTATGTTTGCTGCAATGAATTTCGATTACAGGAAGCTTGGAAAACTTTCACCGTTGATTGTTGTTGTCAGTATAGTTTTGCTTATACTTGTTTTCATACCTGGTATAGGCGGCGAAAAAAAAGGCACATACAGGTGGCTAGATTTAGGATTTACCCAATTCCAGCCTTCCGAAATTGCAAAACTTGCAATCATATTGTTTTTTTCATACAGTCTTTCCAAGAAAAAGGACCCTTTAAACTCCTTCTTTAAAGGATTGTTGCCCTATTTGCTTTTATTGGGCTTATTCGTAGGGCTTATTCTTCTGGAACGTCATATGAGTGCAACCATAATTGTGATTTCTGTAGCCGCTGTTATATTATTTGCGGCAGGAGCAAGAATCAAGCACTTTATTATTTTGGGTGTACCAGTAGTAGCTGGCCTTGCGGCAGTTATTTTTTTTACAGACTATATGACTGACAGAATTCTGTCATATCTTCACCCCTTTGAATATAAGAGTGGTATTGGATGGCAGACAGTACAGTCACTCTATGCAATTGGCTCAGGCGGGCTTTTTGGCCGCGGACTTGGAAGAAGTCTTCAGAAGTTCCTTTACCTGCCGGAACCCCACAACGACTTTATTTTTCCCGTATTAGCCGAGGAATTGGGATTTATCGGTGTATTGGCAGTAATGCTGTTATACCTTATATTTATCTGGAGAGGTATAAAAGTCGCAATGAACGCACCCGATACTTTCGGGAGCCTTGTGGCATTGGGCATAACTTCATTAATAGCCATACAGAGCCTGTTCAATATTGCTGTTGTCACAAACACCGTTCCTCCAACCGGAGTTTCGCTTCCCTTTTTCAGCTATGGAGGAACTTCATTGCTGGTACTTATGACAGAAGTGGGAATACTTCTTAATATATCAAAATATTCCAATTATGAGCGTATATGAGGTGACAGGTTTGAGAGTAATAATAGCCGGAGGCGGTACTGCCGGACATATTAATCCCGGAATTGCCATAGCCAGATATATAAAAGAAAAGGATAAAGAATCAGAGATACTCTTTATCGGAACCAATAAAGGTATGGAAGCTCAGTTGGTTCCGAGAGAAGGATTTGAGATAAAATTTATCAAGGTGAGAGGTTTCAGAAGAAAGCTGTCAAAAGAGAATCTTACAGCTATAAAGGAACTGATACAGGGAATTGCCGGATCCAAAAAGATTATCAAGGAATTTAAGCCGGATGTAGTAATAGGTACAGGTGGATATGTGTGCGGACCTGTTGTATTCAGTGCCTCACGAATGAAAATACCGACACTCATTCACGAGCAGAATGCTTTTCCCGGCATAACCAACAGAATATTGTCAAGGTATGTTGATGCTGTTGCTGTAAGTTTCAGGGAGTCGGAAGAGTATTTTAAATCTGCAAAAAAACTTGTTAACACGGGAAATCCGGTTCGGCCTGAGCTTTTTAACATCGACAGGCAGACTGCACGGCAAAAGCTGGGAATTGACAGGCAAAAACCCCTGGTTGTAGTTATGGGAGGAAGCCTTGGAGCTGAGAAGATAAACGAAACGGTTGTTGCAATGTTAAAGAAATATTTTAAAAACAACGAAATAAGCATGATTTTCTCAACAGGTGCCAGGCAGCATGACAAGGTAATTCAGAATTTAGGCGATTATAAAAACCCGTCTGTTAATGTTGTACCGTATATTTATGATTCTGCAACGGTATACAATGCGGCAGATCTCATAATATGCAGGGCAGGGGCTATTACGTGCAGCGAACTGACTGCGCTGGGAATACCTGCAATAATAATTCCTTCACCCAATGTTGTGGCAAACCACCAGGAGTACAACGCAAGAGCTCTTGAAAAGCACGGAGCGGCAGTTGTAATTATTGAAAAGGACTTGAATGTAGATTTACTGTACCGGCAGATTACAGATTTGCTGGGAGACAAGGAACAGCTTGCCAAAATGGCAAGAAACTCAAAAAAGATAGGTATTGTGAATTCAACTGAAAAAATATATTCCATAATAAAAGAAATAACGGCATAATTTGTATGCGCTTATGTATATTTGTATATAATTCCATGTTGTAACACTTCTAAACACCTTGCATACTATATTAATGTAATGCGAGGTGTTTTATTATGAGCAAATTAGTAGTAACTGGTGGAAAGAGACTTCAGGGTGAAATTACCATAGAAGGCTCAAAAAACGCCGTATTACCCATTCTTGCAGCGACTATTCTTAATGGAGGTATTAATGTAATAAAAAATTGTCCAAAGCTGAAGGACGTAGAAATAGCACTTGAAATACTGAAAAAATTAGGGTGCAAAGTAAAAGTGGAAGGCAGCACAGTTATATTGGACTCATCAACACTGAATAAAACCGAAATTCCTGAAGATCTGGCTTCAGAAATGCGGTCATCAATAATATTTATGGGTCCAATGCTTGCAAGGTGTAAAAAAGTTACTATAAGCTACCCGGGTGGGTGTGTAATATTATTGGCACATTTAGTTTGAAATAGATAAAATAAATTGTATAATAGAGTTAAATGACATGATGATATGAATCATCTTTTTTTATTGTTGAGACAGTGGTGAAAATTTCGCAAGAGCTGAAGGGGTGAAACTGGCAGATGAATGAGAATGAAAAGCACCTCCTGGAAAGCGCAAAAAAAGGTGATATTGAAGCCTTTGAAAAGCTGATAGAGGCACATGAAAAAAAGGTTTTCAATATTGCTTTGAGAATGATGGGCAGTTATGAAGATGCCAAGGATATGGCGCAGGAGGCGTTTATTAGGGTGTACAGGTCTCTGGGTGACTTTAAGGAACAGTCATCGTTGTCAACGTGGATATATAGAATAATTACAAATATATGTCTGGATGAACTGAGAAAGCGTAAGAATAAAAAAGTCCTGTATATAGATGATAATATAAGATCTGATGATGGAGAAATTAAAAGGGATATTGTAAGCGATGATTTAACTCCAGAGGAAATAGTTGAAAGGGATGAAATGAAGAGAATGCTTAGCAGTGCAATAAATGAGTTGTCTGAAGAGCACAGGACGGTTATTGTTCTGAGAGATATACAGGGGTTTAGCTATAAAGAAATATCGGATATTACCAATTGTCCGGAAGGTACCGTAAAATCAAGAATTTGCAGAGCAAGGCAAGCGTTGAAAGAAATACTTGTATCAAAAAAGGAACTTTTAAAAGACAGATACGTCAAAGAAATGTAGAAAGGAGGGTTGGAGATGAAAAAATGTGATGAAATAAGAGAACTAATATATATATATGTTGATGGAGAACTGGATGAAGCACAGCGAGCAGAGTTCGAAGAGCATATTAATTCCTGCGCTGATTGCAGAAATGAACTTGATGAGATAAAGAGCATTATCAGCATGTGCAATAGCATTGAAGAGGAGGAGCTCCCGGATAATTTCAGGGAAGAGCTTCACTCCAAGCTGTTGGCGGTTAAGGAAGAAAATATGAGAAAGAACAAAGTTGTAACGCTGCGCAATAGATATATAAGGATAATTTCTGCTGTTGCCGCATGTCTTTTGATTGTTGTTCTGGCAAGAGGATTTTTATATGACAGCTTTTTCCCAAAATACGGTCAGAAAGATATGGATAAAACCGGATCGGCACGCGAGAACGCAGGAACTTTAGACGAAGGCGCTGAAATATATGGTTTTTCAGCGGAAAATAACGATGCAGCGGATAGCATTGCTGAAAAAGGCAGTGGTATTGCAGAAGAAGAAATACAGCAGTTTAGCATAATGGCAGATCCAAATACTGCAGAGGCCATGCCGGGGGATTCGGGAATTACCGTATCAAGGTCTACGGAACCTGGCCAGCGCAAACATGAATTACAGAAAAGCGACGAAGAAAATGTTTACAGCAATAATGTTATAATCAACGCAAAAGTTAAGGGTGAACTTGATTCGGAAGTTCAGAATATAAGGAAATTGGCAGTTGACAGTGGTGGAGAGTTTTCAGAAGAGACCGCTCAAATAGCTATGGCCAACGCACGACAGGAAACTGACGGTAAAAAAGCTACCGAAACAGTATTGAATTTTAAAATATCATATAATCAGTACCAGAATCTCTTCGACTCTCTTACAGAATATGTTGGAAGCGGAAACATTACTGCTGATAAAGTCAGCCAGGATATGAGCAATATAATAGAGTCTTACAACGCAAGATTAAGCGAGATTGAGGATGAAATAAGCGGAATAGAAAAGTCAGGAAATGCGTCCACCTCCAGCCCCGACGTGTTAAAGACTTTAAATGAAGAAAGACAGCTTATAATAAATGAGATTGAAAAAATAAAGCTTGACTCTGATTATATATATGTAACTATATACATTCAGCAGAATGATGCAGAATAATTTCAGATTGATATTGGTTACTAACCTGATATTTTGAGCAATTTTGATATTATTTCCTAAAAAATGATTCAACAGCCGTTTACGGCTGTTGTTTTTTTGTGTAGAATATGCTATAGGATTTAATTATTAATGTTAAAGGCATAATATATAAATGATTTATTGCAGTTTTTTAATAACTGCTATTTGAATTGGAGGCCTGGAAATATAAAATGAATGGCAAGTTAATGCTGGTAGATGGAAATAGCATATTGAACAGAGCTTTTTACGGTCTTCAGGGGCGACAGCTTCTTGCAACTTCCGACGGACTTTACACAAACGCTGTTTTTGGTTTTATTAATATTATAAATAAATATCTGGAAGAAGAGCAGCCAGATTATATTTGTGTGGCTTTTGATTTGAAAGCACCTACTTTCAGGCACCTTAAGTATGAAGAGTACAAGGCAAAGAGAAAAGGAATGCCTGAGGAGCTGGCTGTACAGGTTCCTGTAATAAAAGACGTTCTTGATGCAATGAACATTAAAAGGCTGGAGATAGAAGGGTATGAAGCAGATGACATACTTGGCTCCCTTTCACTGTGCGCAGAAAAGGAAGGCATGCAGGTTATTATCATCACGGGCGACAGAGATGCCCTTCAGCTCGTTTCTGCCCATACCAGGGTAAAAATTCCTACATCCAGAGGCGGGAAGAATCTGACGGATGAATATGACTATAATACTTTTGTGGGAGAGTATGGTATCCAGCCTGAGCAGTTTATAGATGTAAAAGGGCTTATGGGGGACCAGTCGGATAATATTCCGGGAGTTCCCGGAATAGGTGAAAAGACGGCATTGAGTCTTATACAGCAATTTGGCAGTATTGAAAACCTTTATGAACGTTTAGATGAGGTTGAAAGAAAAAGTATCAGGCAAAAGCTTGAGGATAACAAAGAACTTGCATTTATGAGCAAAAAGCTTGCCACCATAGAAAGGAACATACCGTGTATTTCCAATATGGAAGATTATAGACGGAAATCCTTTGATAATGAAAGATTATATAACATTTTTACAAGGCTGGAATTCAAGAGCTTAATCGAGAAGTTCGGGCTAGGAAACAGAAAAGTTGCTGTTTCAAGTCTGTCAAATGTTGAACGCGTTAAAAATCTGGAAGGCGTAAAATCTGTAATAGAGGGAATTTCTAAAGCCGGCAGTTGTTCAATTTTTTATTTGCTGGAAAAAGTGGACAACTTTTCAAATAAGCTGGTTGGAATGGGGTTGTCATGGGGAGAAAAAAATACATATTATGTACATTTTTGTGACAACATTCATGAAGATGAATTTTTATCGGAAATGAAAAATATATTGGAAGATGCCGCCATATCTAAATACGGCCATGATATAAAAAATTTGATAACTTATCTCAGAGCCAAGGGTATAAGGCTGAATGGCCTGTCTTTTGATTCCATGATTGCGGCGTATATCATAGACCCTTCAAGGAGTACGTATACTGTTTCACAGCTTGCGGACGAATATTTGAGTGTGGAACTTGAAGCAATAGAACATCTGTCCGGAAAAGGGAAAAATTATGTTCCTTTCAGCCAAATTCCCGTTGAAAAGCTTTCAGACGCTGCCGGTCTCCACGCTGTTACTATATTTAATTTGAAAGAGAAACTTGACAGTATTATGGAAGCCAATGGCCAGAAACAATTATACTATGAAATTGAGCTTCCTTTAATAGAAGTACTTTCTGAAATGGAATACTGGGGTTTTAAAGTGAATATAGATGAATTAAAGGAATATTCATATGAACTGGAAGAAAAAATAAATACAATCACTGAAGAAATATACAGCCTGGCCGGTGAAGAGTTTAATATTAATTCGCCTAAACAGCTTGGAGTTATTTTGTTTGAAAGGCTTGGACTACCGGTAATCAAAAAAACAAGAACCGGATATTCAACTGATGCCGAAGTATTGGACCAGCTATCAGACAGACATGAAATAGTATCGAAAATATTGGAGTACAGGCAGCTGGTTAAACTAAAATCCACTTACGTGGAAGGGCTGTTAAGCGTTGTAAATCCTTCAACAGGCAGGATTCATTCAAGTTTTAACCAGACTGTAACCGCTACCGGAAGAATAAGCAGTACCGAACCAAATTTGCAGAACATCCCCGTTAAACTTGAAATGGGTCGAAAGATAAGAAAGGTATTTGTTGCAGAAGACGATAATTTTATACTGACAGATGCAGATTATTCCCAGATTGAACTTCGAATTCTTGCGCATATTACCGGAGACGAAAACATGATTGAAGCCTTCAGGAAAAATGAAGACATCCATACCACTACGGCTTCAAAAGTTTTTGGAGTATCGCCGGACAGTGTTACTCCTCTGATGAGATCCAAAGCAAAGGCCGTTAATTTTGGAATTGTTTACGGAATAGGTGAGTTCAGCCTTTCAAGGGATCTTGGAATATCCAGAAAAGAGGCAAAAAGTTATATAGACGGTTACCTGGATAAATACCCGGGTGTAAGGCAATATATGCATGATATTGTGGAACAAGGAAAAAAGAATGGTTATGTGACTACGATTTTTAACAGAAGAAGATACCTGCCGGAATTGAAATCAAATAATTACAACATCAGGGCCTTTGGAGAGCGTATTGCTTTGAATACGCCCATACAGGGAAGTGCGGCGGATGTTATAAAAATAGCAATGGTAAAAGTATACAGGGCTTTAAAAGAAAGAAAAATGAAATCCAGACTGATACTTCAGGTGCATGATGAATTGATTGTTGAGACTTATGTAGACGAAAAGCAGGCTGTCGAAGAAATATTGAAGGAATGTATGGAAAATGCAGTAAAATTAAGTGTTCCATTAAATATTGACATAAAGTCAGGCAAGAGCTGGTATGAGACAAAATAAATAAATTGAATGTATAAGGGATGGTTTATGTGAAGGTCATTGGAGTAACGGGTGGTATAGGAAGTGGAAAAAGCACTGTATCCAGAATATTAAGAGATTTGGGTGCAAAGATAGTGGATGCTGACAAAATTGCCAGAAAAATTGTAGTTAAAGGGGGGAAACCTTTAGAAGATTTAGTAAATTTTTTTGGCAGTGAAATACTTGATGCGGATGGAGAACTGAACAGAAAAAAGCTTGCAGAAATAGTTTTCAATAAATCTGAAAAGCTGGAAGCACTTAATAATATTACTCATGGTTACATAGCAGAAGAAATCATCAAAGCAGTAAATTGCTATAAAACTGATAATACTACGGACATAATAGTTATTGATGCACCAATACCTATAGAGCATGGATTTATTGACCAGGCTGATGAGATATGGGTTGTTACTGCAAGCCGGGAAGTCAGAATAGCAAGAATAATGGAGAGAAACGGGTTTTCGCGGGAGGAAGCAGAGAAGAGAATTGATTCGCAGCAAAGCGATGAAGCGTACATACGACTTGCTGATGAAGTTATTGTAAATGAAGGAAGCATTGAAGAACTGGAAAATACTGTAGCAAAATTATATGTTAAAATAAAGGGTGTAAGGTGATTTGATTGCATCATGTTCGTTATAGCAAGATAAAAATTGCTTTGCTTATTGCATTTTTATTACTAGTGATTGCAGTTTTAATAAATAATATAGCAAAAATAATTTTTCCTTTAAAATACACTGATTTGATTGTTAAATATTCTAATGAAAATAAAATTGACCCATACCTCGTATTTGCAATTATCAAGGCTGAGAGTGGTTTTGATCCAAATGCAAGATCTCACAAAAATGCCATTGGTTTAATGCAGATTACCGAAAAAACCGGCAAATGGGGAGCCGAAAGTCTTAATATTAAAGACTTTAAAACTTCTGACCTCTATGATCCGGAGATAAATATAAAAATTGGCTGCTGGTATATAAACACATTACTTAAAGAATTTAATAATAATGAAGATCTGGCTATTGCCGCATATAACGGAGGAAGCGGCAATGTTAACTCGTGGCTGAAAGACTCCAAATACAGTTCTTCAGGTGCTGATCTTGATAAAATTCCATTCAAGGAGACTGAGAGATACTTAAAAAGAGTTAAGAATTACCGGGCTATATATAAGAAGATTTATGAGTGACAGCAATAGAATATGCTAATAGCAATTTTAATGCTATTAGCAATTTTAATTTTATTAGCAATCTTTAATTCTATCAGCAGTTTTAATTTTATCAGCAATCTTATTGTTCTCTTATTGCTCTTAGAAATTAGATTGTTAAAAAAATTCATTGTTATGAGCAATTTAATGTTACCAGCATTTTTAAGTTATCAGCAATTTTAAGTTCTCAGCAATTTTAACGGCCTGGGAGAAATCTTATTTGCTGGCTTGTGGTTCTGTTCGAACCTGAATTTCCAGCATAACCAGTATAAACGGACCTGATATTATTGTCGTATTTTCTTGAGCATTCATCACAATAGACTCCGCTGCATATTGATTTGCCACAAGCTTCACATTTAAGGAAAAGGTTGTCTTTCTCCAGTATTTCAAGCCTTTCTTCTCTCAAATATCTTTTTATTTGTGAAACAGGCAATTCTAAATCAGTTGAGACCTGAAATATCTTTGCATGAGGATGTTCATGCAGATACTGCCGTATTCTTTCAAAGTCCACCTGATCCTGTTTATAGCATATGGGACACAATGTGATAAAACCATTGGATTCAAAAAAACGTCCGCACTTTGCACAATTAATTCTTACGATATCCATTGCAGTATCCTCCTATTTTTCTTATGTTATTTACGTATTGAGTAAGACAGTTTGCTTGTATCTTACTTGTATATTTACAGCAGGAGTCATGCTATTTCATCACATCACACAATAAACAAGTTGCATAATAAAACTGCATAATAGATTAAGAAGAAACACAACAAGTAAATAAAAAGAAAATCTAACTTTGTCTTACAATACTATTATATATAATAAACTCATTATTGTTAACTGAAAAAGCGGCTTAATTTTAGTCCTTAGAGTCCTATTTTTTCTGGGAATATAGGCCTATAGACTATTCATTAAGCCGCTATATTGTTTTTATTGACTTCCATATTGCACCTGTAAAACCATTTATCTACCAGACTTAAAGGCGTTTGTACATAGTACTCAAATATTGTTTACATTTTATTTTGCTTATCTTAAATACATCTTTAATGCTTTTTTATACTGTATAAATACTTCTCTTAAATACTTCTTTTAAATACTTTTCTTAAATATTTCTCTTAAATATTTTTCTTAAATATATCTCTTGATTATTTCTCCTAAATACTCTTATATGCTTCTGCCTACAGCGGCAGCCACTGCCTGAAGCTCCTTCATGAGCTGGGCAAACTTTTCAGGACGCAGGGACTGTGGACCGTCACTGAGAGCGGAGGCAGGATTTGAGTGCACTTCAATAATAAGCCCGTCAGCACCGGTAGCAACGGCACCTTTTGAAAGAGCTCCTACATACTTCCACATCCCTGCGGCATGGCTGGGATCAACTACTATAGGAAGGTGGGAAAGCTCTTTTATCACAGGTATGGCACTCATATCAATGGTATTTCTGGTTGCAGTCTCATATGTTCTGATCCCACGTTCACAAAGTATAACGTTTGGATTGCCTGCAGCAAGTATATACTCTGCTGCCATCAGCCATTCCTCTATCGTAGCGGAAAGACCTCTTTTGAGAAGTACCGGCTTTGAAGTCATCCCTGCTTCGCGAAGAAGTCTGAAGTTTTGCATATTTCTGGCACCTATTTGCAGTATATCAGCATAAGCATTAACAAGTTCGACATCCCGGGTGTCCACAACTTCAGTTACAATTTTTAGTCCTGTTGCTTCACGGGCTTCTGCAAGTATTTTCAGTCCGTCTTCTTCAAGCCCCTGGAAAGAATAGGGGGAAGTTCGTGGCTTGAATGCTCCGCCGCGGAGAATTTTTGCTCCTGCTTCCTTAACTTTTATTGCAGTTTCCAGAAAAGTTTCAGCGGATTCTATGGCACATGGCCCTGCCATAATTACAATATTGCTGTCACCGATTTTTACACCGTCCACATCAATAATGGAGTTACTCTGTTGCAATTCGCGGCTGGCAAGCTTGTAAGGTTTCATTATGGGAACCAGGCATTCAACCCCGGGCATGGAAGTAATTTCATGAGTATTGAGAAATCTCTTGTCCCCTATTGCACCGATTACTGTTTTTACTTCACCGTATATGGGGTGTGTGTTAAACCCCAGACTCAAAAGCTTATTCTCTACATTTTTTATTTGTTCCTGTGTAGCGTTGCGACTCATTACAACAATCATAATAATACCCCTCCTCACAATTTATTGAAGTTTTGATAGTATTCAAAATATTGATAGTATACCTGCCGCTTTCGATATTGCGGCTCCAACAATTAAAAATCCCCGTCCCATATTACTGGGACGGGGAGCAATGTTCCACGCGGTACCACCCTGTTTTGGCAAAAGCCCACTCATTCAATGTACGGGTTTTAAAATCAACCGATACATCCTTCCTTTTAACGGCGGAAGCTCCGGTTCTGCCTACTTATATGAATATCTCATTATTTTCATATGTTTTCAGCAGACAGCTCAGAGGAGAACTTCAATTGCTCTTTCCTCTCCGGGCTTTCACCGTCCCCGGATCGCTTTGCAGTACGGAACAATTTACTTTTCCTCATCATTGCCTTTAATATATAAAATTTTCATCAGTGTATTTTTTTCTTATCAGCTTATTCTTATCTATTAGTTTTTTCTTATAACTTAAGTTTTACTTATTATAATTTTTATAAATATTAACATGAGACATGTTGTATTGTCAATAATAAATTCGCAGTTACAGTACCCTATACGCAAATTGATTTTTATGGTAATATTTATAATTGTATATGCAGAAATTGGCCATCTGCAATTTAGATTCTTGCATAAATGGGGGAAACTATATGGAAAATAAAATAAAAATTGGAATTGTTGGTTATGGAAACATAGGACGTAGTGTTGAAAAAGCTGTTATGCAGAATCCTGATATGGAGTTGGTAGCAGTATTTACAAGAAGAGACCCTAAAGGAATAGATAGCAAAGCTTCTGCTGTTTCGATGTCAGATATTGAAAAATACAAGGGTAAAATTGACGTTATAATACTCTGCAGTGGTTCAGCCACGGATCTTCCAGAGCAAGGTCCGGTAATTTCGGCCATGTTTAATACCGTAGACAGCTTTGATACCCATGCAAAAATACCTGAATATTTCAGCAAGATAGATGAATCTGCACTAAAAAACGGCAACTTGTGTTTGATATCCACCGGATGGGACCCGGGGCTGTTTTCACTGAACCGGCTGTTAGGTGAAGCGGTATTGCCTGTAGGTACCAGTTATACATTTTGGGGCAAAGGTGTAAGCCAGGGACATTCAGACGCTATCAGAAGAGTGAAAGGTGTAAAAAACGGAATCCAGTATACAGTTCCAATAGAAGAGGCTCTGAACAGAGTTCGTTCCGGTGAAAACCCTCAGCTTTCAACAAGAGAGAAACATGAACGCATTTGTTATGTTGTGCCTGAAGAGGGTGCAGACTTAAAACAAATTGAAAATGATATTAAGAATATGCCTAACTATTTTGCCGATTACGAAACCACAGTAAACTTTATTACTGAAGAAGAACTGAAAGCAAATCATTCAGCCATGCCACATGGCGGAATTGTAATAAGAACAGGCACTACCGGCGAAAATACAAAGCAGTTGGTTGAGTTCAGGCTGGAATTGGGCAGCAATCCTGAATTTACCGCAAGTGTGCTTGTAGCTTATGCAAGGGCTGTTTATAGGTTGTGGAAGGAAGGAAAGAGAGGAGCATGTACGGTATTTGACATTCCTTTTGGATACCTTTCTCCAAGATCAGCTGAAGAGCTGAGAAAAGAATTGCTGTAAATCTGAAGCTAAAACTTTAACGGCCTCGAGTTTATACTTTAATGGACTTGGGTTTATACTTTAAAGGTCTGGAGTTTTTACTAATGAGGCTTATATTATTAATACTTCAGCCTGTTGTACTATAATTTAACAAAAATTTGCAAAAAATTATCCCTATATGATATTATATAGTTATATAGGGATAATTTTTGATGGTTTTTGTAGATGCTATTATCATAGTCGTGTGGGGGTATGGTGTAATGAATGAGATGCAGGCTATAATATTCCGGCTTAATGATCAGATTTGCGGAGCCGACACGTCACAGGTGAAAGAGATAAAGAAATATACGAAAGTTTCCAAAATTCCTGATGTACCGGAGTTTATAGAGGGAGCCATTAATCTCAGGGGGCAGGTGGTTCCAATTGTCAATCTGAATAGCCGGTTTGGACTTGGCAAATCAGAAGTTACATCAAAGACAAAGATACTTATAACCGCCATCAAAGAGCAGTTGGTGGGTTTTACTGTTAACGATGTTTTGGAGATTGCAAAGTTTACAGATGAAGATATTGAAGATGTGCCCGATGTACTTCGGAATAAGACAAACTATTACCTGAAAAGTATAGGTAAAAAGGGTGATGAACTGGTTACAATAATTGACTTGAGCAAAATTCTCAACAACAAAGAAATTGATACATTATCTCATAAGGTTTCATATATGGATTTTCAGATATAAATTATCGAATATAAATTTTAATATAAATTTTAGATATAAATTTTAGATATAAATTTTAGATATAAGTTTTAGATATAAATTTAAATATAAATTTAAATATAAATTTCTGATATATATGAGGTATTGATATAAATATATGAGATACTAAATATATGAGATACTGAGTTAAGAGGCTGAAGACCGGGTACACCGCAAATCTCCAGTCTCTGTTTCCAACTCATTATACATTAAATCTAAACAGCGTTACATCTCCGTCTTTCATTACATAATCTTTTCCTTCAGAACGTACAAGGCCCTTTTCTTTAGCCACATTATAGGAGCCGCACGCTATAAGGTCATCATATGCAACTATTTCAGCCCTAATAAAGCCTCTTTCGAAATCACTGTGTATTTTACCTGCCGCCTGTGGGGCTTTTGTACCCTGAGTTATTGTCCATGCCCGTACTTCAGTCGGACCTGCAGTCAGAAAGCTTATAAGACCAAGCAGTTTGTAACTTGCTTTTATCAGTCTGTCAAGGCCTGACTCAGACATTCCCAGTTCTTCAAGAAATGCTTTTCTTTCATCTTCATCAAGCTGAGCAATCTCTTCTTCAATTTTAGCGCATATTACCATTACTTCTGAACCTTCAGCTTCCGCAATAGATCTGAGCTCGGCAATATAAGGATTGTTGTCCTCGTTTCCTAAATCGTCTTCAGAAATATTTGCAGCATACAAAACAGGCTTGGAAGTAAGAAGAAAGAGCTGATCCACCAGTTTCTTTTCCTCTTCGTTAAACTTCAGGGCACGGACGGGAATTCCCTTCTCAAGGCTATCCCTTATCTTTTCATAAAGATCCAATTCTATCTGGAACTTCTTATCTCCCGATTTAAGCATTTTTTTGGTTCTGTCTATTCGCCTTTCCATAACTTCCAGATCTGCAAATATAAGTTCAAGGTTAATAGTCTCAATATCCCTCTTGGGTCCGATTGAGCCTTCTACGTGTACTATATTGCTGTCTTCAAAACATCTCACTACATGAACTATTGCATCAACTTCACGTATGTGTGAAAGAAACTTGTTTCCCAGACCTTCACCTTTGCTCGCACCTTTAACAAGCCCGGCGATATCAACGAATTCTATTGTCGTCGGTGTGACTTTTTCAGGCTTGTACATTTCTGCTAGTTTCTCAAGCCTTTCGTCCGGAACGGCAACTATACCAACATTAGGTTCTATGGTGCAAAACGGGTAGTTTGCACATTCGGCACCTGCCTTGGTGATTGCATTAAACAATGTACTTTTACCTACATTTGGCAGTCCTACTATTCCAAGTCGCATATATATCATCTATCCTTTCTGAAAATCATAAACATATTATTATGCTGAGTCTTTCATAAATTTACAGCAAATAAACTATTTTGTTGTGTCAATTCCTGCTATCAAAATGCCAGCACAACAAGTTAAATTATATATTATTTTAATACATATCGCAATGAAAAAGCTTTAGAAACAGGATGCCCACATTTAAATACGGTTGTTTATTAATGCAGGAAGTGATATTATATTATAAAATAAAGGTTGGTGATTTGGTATATGAACACTGCTAAGACAAAAGTACTCGTTATCGATGATGACGTTAACATATGTGAGCTGATCCGCCTGTATTTTGAAAAAGAAGGCTATGAAGTTATGACGGTTCATAACGGTATAAAAGCTATCGACTCTTTCTCAACGTTTGCACCAAATATAGTTATATTGGACATAATGCTGCCGGGAGCTGATGGCTGGCATGTATGCAGGGAAATCAGAAAGATAAGCAATATTCCCATAATAATGCTGACTGCCAAAGGGGAAACCTTTGACAAGGTACTTGGCCTGGAACTGGGTGCAGATGATTATATGGTAAAACCCTTTGATGCCAAGGAGCTTGTTGCCAGGGTAAAAGCCGTACTTCGCAGATACGAGCATAAGGATATCGGTACTCAGGAGATAGTATATCCAAACCTTGTCATTAACCGTTCAAACTATGTTGTGAAATTCAATGGAAAAGAACTGGATCTTCCTCCCAAGGAATTAGAGCTTCTGTTCTTTCTGGCATCAAACCCCAACAAGGTTTTTACCAGAGAGCAGCTTCTTGAGCATGTATGGGGATATGATTTTTACGGAGATTCCAGAACTGTGGACGTACACATAAAAAGGCTCAGAGAAAAACTTGAACCGCAAAATCAGAATTGGCAATTGAAAACAGTATGGGGAGTCGGCTATAAATTTGAGGTGAAGTAATGTTTAGAACGATTTTCAGCAAAATGGTTGTAATGTTTATAGCTGTTCTGTTAATAGGTTTTTTAATAACCGGGGGAATGCTTTATATTTTTCTTGATAACTTTGTTACAAAGGAAAAGACGGCAAACCTTGAAAAGGCTGCATCAATTGTAAACAATTCTTTCCGAAGCTATCTGGAAAACAGAAAAAATATCATCGTCCAGTTGTATTTTGAACATATTCTTGAAAGCATGAGCGAATACACAAATTCAATAATTTGGATAGTGGACAAGACAGGGCACATTTATAAGTCCATGCCTGAAATGTCTGACAGTACCAAGAAGCAATATATAGACGAGACAGGTTATATGAAACTTCCAGATGAAAGACAATATAAAAAAGTTATGAGCGGCCAGGGCACTGTAAAAGAAATTGGCAATTTCTACGGATTTTTCGGAGCAAATGAATCATGGCTTACTGTACAGGTGCCGTTTGAGTATGTAAACAGTAACGGTGAAAAGGATATAATAGCGGCAGTATTCCTGCACACTCCCGTCCCTGAAGTTATGAGGGCCAGGTCTTCCGTTTTCCGGTTTTTTATTGTTTCAGTGATTGCTGCGTCAGCTGTATCGGTAATTATAGCATATGTCTTTTCCCTGAGATTGTCCAGGCCGTTAAAAAAGATAAATGCTGCGGCAAAAATTGTTGCAAGCGGGGAATTTGGCAAAAAGCTCGATATTCGCTCCAATGATGAAATCGGACAGTTGGCAAACAGCTTCAACCACATGGTTGCTGCCCTTGAAAACCTTGAGAATATGAGAAGAGGATTTATTGCAAACGTCTCCCATGAGTTGAGGACCCCGATGACCTCAATAAGAGGGTTTATTGATGGAATACTTGACGGCATAATTCCGCCTGAGAAACAGAAAGAATACCTTATGATTGTCCGGGATGAAACCGACAGGCTAAACAGGCTTGTAAATGATCTTCTGGATCTTGCCAAGATGGAAGCAGGTGAATTAAACCTTAATTTCAAGATTTTTAACATAAATGAGCTGATCAGAAGGTGCATAATAAAATTTGAGAATATGATTGTAAAAAAAGAGATGCAGATTGAAGCGATTTTTGAAACGGAAGAGATGTATGTGGATGCAGATTCTGATGCAATTGAAAGAGTGATTTATAACCTTATCCATAATGCACTGAAGTTCACCCCACAGGGAGGAAAGATAAAAATAATTACTTTATACCAAAAGGACAAGGTTTTAGTTTCTGTTGAAGACAATGGAATTGGCATAAGCAGTGATGAAATTGACCTGATATGGGAAAGATTTTACAAGTCGGACAAATCAAGAGGCAAAGATAAAAGCGGAACCGGACTTGGACTGGCAATAATAAAGAATATAATCAATGAGCACGGTCAGAAGATTTGGGTGGAAAGTGAATTGGGAAAGGGTTCCAAATTCACGTTTACACTTAAAAGAGCGTCGAATTAATTTAGCTTGTTGCGCCAACTCCTGCTATTGAAATGCCGTAACAACAAGTTAATTTACCATTTATATGCTTTTCGCTTTAACAAAAATGATAATAAACAGTGTCAAAATTAACACTTTATTCATATTTTCTTAAAATTGCTTGGGTATTATTAGACTAGAAAATGATAAATATGGTATATCAAAAGAGAAAAAAGGAGACATCCTTAACATAAGATTAATGGGAGGGGAGTATGTATATGGATGATTTCTTCAACAACAACCAGCCAGGCAATTATGAATCAGATAATAATTATTACAATAATAACAACTATTATTTAAGCGATGACAATGGGTCCAATTATAATTACTCAACATCATTTTACACTGAAAGCTATAAGAAACCAAAAAACAAGAAAAGGCCCGGTATTCTTACACAAATGATAATAGTGGCACTTATTAGTTCTATATTGGGCGGAAGCGTAGTTTTTACAGCTTTCCAATTTGTGGCACCTGCTTTAAAGCCGGTGGTCAATAAATATTTTGGAAACATACTTCAGGACAAAGCTGAAACAGGCAGTATATTTGAGAACAATGAAAACGGCGATGCTGAAGAAAATGGAAATAGCAGCAAAAGCAGCAGTTCCGGAGTTGGCGGAACAACGTATGTGGGAAATGAGATAAGTACTTCATATGAAAGTGTAATTACTAAAATTGCAGAGGAAGTAAGTCCTGCTATTGTAGGTATAAGAGTAACAGCAAGAACCACCAGTTTCTTTTTCGGTGAGACTGAAGGAACGGGAGAGGGTTCAGGTATAATTATAAAGAGCAACGGATACGTTGTAACCAACTATCACGTAATTCAGAATGCACTTGACAGGTACGGAAAAATCCTCTCCAACGCAAAAATTGAAGTGTTCCTAAAGGATAATATGGATATGCCGTATAAAGCTGAGGTTGTTGGAACTGACTCCAGAACTGATCTTGCCGTGTTGAAAATTGATGGAAGCAATTTCCCGGTTGCAGAGCTGGGAGACTCTGACAAGGTAAAAGTAGGTGAACTGGCAATTGCCATAGGAAACCCCGGAGGTCTGGAATATATGGGTTCGGTAACTGCGGGAATTATAAGCGGTCTGAATAGGACTATAGTCAGTGAGAGCGGTGATAAATACACCCTTATACAGACTGATGCGGCGATTAATCCGGGTAATAGCGGTGGAGCCCTGTTGAATTCAAAAGGACAGGTTATTGGCGTCAACAGTATAAAAATTGTTGCTGAGGAATTTGAAGGATTAGGTTTTGCAATACCAATAAACATTGTAAAAGAAATAGTAAATGACCTGATGGAATATAATTACGTCAAAGGAAGGCCGTTCCTGGGCATAAGCTCAGACCCCAGCTATGATGAAGCTGCAGCAAAATACTATAATGCTCCTGTCGGAATTCTTGTAGCACAGGTAATTCCATTCTCCGGAGCGTATAAAGCAGGTATACAGAGAGGAGACATTATTACCAAGTTTGACGGTAAAGCCGTAAAGACGGTGGCAGAATTGAATGAGCTGAAGAACAAGCATAAACCTGGTGATACAGTTAAGGTTGAAATATATCGTGACGGGGAAACACTTACGCTGGATGTGACATTAACTGAAGAAAGGTAAAATAAAAAGTAAAATAAATCGAAATAATCATTATGCAATAAAAAACGGGCAGTTTAACCGCCCGTTTTTTTATTGTCCGCAAAACGGTGTTTTAACAACACATTAAGATACATTAAACATTAAAACAAAAAGGAATTTTGAAAATAATGTAGAATATATAGTTTTGTCAATGAAAAGTATCCAAATACTGTATATTAACATCTTGGAGGATACCTGATGAGAAAGACTCTTACAGCCATACGTATAGCAAAATACTTTCTTTTTTTTATAGTTTTTCTATGCATGGTATTGTGTAGATATAACTTCAATATATGCTTGTTAGATATTTCAATATTAGTTGTATTGAGCTGTTTCTTACTGGATATAGTATTGCGGAGCACAATTGTTCAAAAAAAAATTTTTAGCCTGATCAGACGGGAAAATGTTAATGCAATTGGAACAGATCATGAAATAGAAAGAATGAAGGAAGAACTGAGGCAAAAAAGTGAGGAGTTGGAAGTTATACGTAATGTGGCTGAAATTATAACATCAACTTTTGAAATAACTGTATTGGTTGAGTATCTGTATAAAGTATTCAGCAGATTTACAGGTTGCGACAGGTACTTCATATGCCTGTATGACAAGGAAATTGAGAAACTGGTATGCAGATACGAGTATGGCGATATTACATTTAATGAGGTAGGGCATATATATGATGAAGTAACATCTGTCATGAAATGCTTCAGGGAAGGTCAGGTAATAAAAAAAATCAATACATACATAAGCAATCGGGGATGTTTCGGAGATAAGATGTCAATCCCGATGAATGTTTCAGGTGAACTTATAGGAGTTATTTTTATTGAAACCGGAAAACCGGAGACCTTTCAAAAAGTGAATCTTCAATTTATGGAGAGTCTCGCAAGTTATGCAGCTATCGCAATAAGCAATGCAGAACTGTTTATGGATACTTATATGCAAAAGCAGGAGATTGAGTCGCTTTACGAAGAAGCTGCGGCTGTGAATGAGGAACTGAATAGTTATATTGAGGAATTGAATAAAGCAAAGAATGAGCTAAATGAAAAAAATCTGCAACTGACAAAATATTATAGAGATATCCAGACAGCATACATGCAGACTGTAACAGCATTGGCCAATTCCATACAGGCAAAAGATGCTTATACAATGGGACATTGTCAGAGGGTAAAGGAAATTTGCTGTGAAATTGCCAAACGCTTGAATTTTAGTGAAGCTGAGGTGCAGATGCTTGAGTATGCAGCGATATTACATGATATTGGAAAAATAGGTATCAGGGCTTCTATTCTCAATAAGAGGGGCAGATTGACAACTGCAGAGTATAATGAAATTAAAAAGCATCCGATTATTTCATACAACATTTTAAAGGATGTAAAATTTTTAAAGGATGGTCTGAACGGCATAATACAACATCATGAGAAATATGACGGAACAGGCTATCCCTATGGACTTAAAGGCAATGAGATATGCTTGTACGGAAGAATATTGTGCATTGCTGATGCTTTTGATGCAATGACGAGCAGCAGACCTTACAGAAAAGCAATGTCTGCAAAAGAAGCACTTAATGAAATAAAAAGGTGCAAGGGAACGCAATTTGACCCTGAAATTGCCGATCTTTTTATTGAAATAATGCGAGACAAAATTAAATTTTGGAAAACTGCTGCTTCCAGATAAAAGATTCAAAATCAATTAATATATGCTATAATTTTATTCAATAATAATTAAGTGTATATATTTTTTAGTGCATATGTTTTTATTTAAGTGGTATGAATTTATTAATATATTTATTTTATATTTTTATGGAGGTAAATAATGACTGGTGAAAATAATTTGAAAGTTCTTTTTGTTTCAGCGGAAGTAGCTCCTTTTGCAAAGACAGGAGGTCTTGCAGACGTAGCAGGTTCCCTGCCTAAAGAGCTTGCTTTGATGGGCATAGATATAAGAGTGGCAATGCCAAGGTATAAACTGATAAAAAGCGATATGGAATATGTAACTGACTTTGCAGTTCAAATAGGCGGCAAAAAGGAAACATGTATTGTAAGAAAAGAGAAAACCGATGATAAGTCTAAGAATGGGGCAATTGGTGTACCTGTTTATTTTATTGACAGTTACAACTATTTCGACAGGTCGGGTATATACTGCTATTTTGATGATGCAGAAAGGTTTGCTTTTCTATGCAAAGCAGCTTTGGAAATGCTGCCGAGGATTAATTTTCAGCCGGATATAATACACTGCAACGACTGGCACACCGGACCAATATGTATGCTTTTGAATGAAGTGTACAAGGATCATCCATTTTATAAAAATATAGCTACGATATATACCATACACAACCTTGAATACCAGGGGAACTTTTCCGGCGATACCTTAAAACTTTTTAATGTCGGATATGAAATATTTACTCCCGAGAAAGTGGAGTTCTACGGAATGTTCAGTTTCATGAAAGCCGGCCTTGTATATGCTGATATCCTCAATACGGTTAGTAAGGAATATTCGAAAGAAATACAAACGGAACGTTATGGTGAAAAAATGGAGGGGGTTCTTCAGAAGAGGTCAGAAGATTTATATGGAATTGTAAACGGAATCAGTTATAAGGAATTTAACCCTGAGACAGATCCGAGAATATACAGAAACTATAATGCGCAAAACTATAAATTGAAGAAAGATAATAAATATGCTCTTCAAAGAGAACTGGGACTTCCTGTAACAGACGTGCCGGTTATTGGACTTGTATCGAGGTTATCCGAGCAAAAAGGCCTTGAACTTATACTGGATAAACTTGAGGATTTGATGAAACTGGATATACAATTCGTTTTGCTGGGAACCGGAGACGAGCACTATGAGACTGCCTTTAGAAACGCCAAACTTGTATATCCGAAAAAAGTTGGAGTGTATATAGGTTTTAATACTGACCTGGCGCAAAGAATATATGCCGGTTGCGATATGTTCCTTATGCCTTCCAGATTTGAGCCCTGCGGTTTGGGACAAATAATCAGCTTAAGATACGGGGCAATCCCGATAGTCCGTGCTACAGGAGGGCTTGCTGAGACTATTGTGGATTTTGATGATGATAATGTCAATGGAAATGGTTTTGTTTTCAAAGAATTTTCATCAGATGAAATGTTGGATGCAATTAAGCGGGCATTAAAACTGTATAATGAAAGCCCTGACGTATGGTCAAATCTGGTAAAGCGGGCTTTAGTTCTTGACTTTTCATGGAGCAGGCCAGCGAAAAAATATATTGAACTATATGAAAGAGCTATAAAGAAAAAGAGTACAAAAGGCTGAGTTTAATATAAAAAAGGGGAAGTAAAATGGATAACAAACAGAAAGTCGCAGAAATTATAAAAGTATTTGATAAACTCTATGATGATGCAGAATGTACTTTAAAATATACAGATCCACTACAGCTTCTTATAGCAACGCAACTGGCGGCTCAGTGCACTGATGAGCGCGTAAACATTGTAACAGAAACTCTTTTTAAGAAATATAAAAATGTACATGATTTTGCCAATGCTGATATTGCGGAATTGGAGGAGGATATCAGGCCTACGGGCTTTTTCCGTAATAAAGCACGCAACATTATCAACTGCTGCAAAATGATCATCAGCGAATTCGGAGGAGAAGTTCCGAATACAATGGAAGACCTGCTTAAACTGCCCGGAGTCGGACGCAAGACTGCAAACCTAATTTTAGGGGATATTTTCGGAATTCCGGGCATTGTAGTAGATACTCATGCCAAAAGGCTTTCCCAAAGGATGGGATTTACTAAAAGTGATAACCCTGAAAAAATTGAGTATGATCTTATGGAGATTGTTCCAAAGGAAAACTGGAGCAAGTTCTGCCATCAGCTTGTTTATCATGGAAGAGCCATCTGTAACGCAAGAAAGCCAAAATGTAGCGAGTGTCCCATCAGACAATATTGCGACTATGGAAGAAATTCAATGTGAATCATACAATTTAAAAATTTAATTTGAATCAATAAAAGTGAGGCCAATAACAGTTAATGCTAATTAAATTCAATGCCCAAAAAGAAGGAATTAATAACAAGCTGTCGAACTTATTATGTATATTATGTATATTATGAGTTTCAAATAGGATATTGGACATTGTGGGCATCGGTAATTATATTTGGGGCTGTTTATAAAGAGTGAGGTGTTGTTATGCCCGCAAGAGACGGGACTGCAAAAATCAAAGATAAAGAAAATATATATGATCCCGATGAACTGATATTTGCACTGGATATCGGAACGAGGACAGTAATAGGGATTGTTGGGATACAGGAAGCTGAAGATTTTAAAATCATTTCTGTGGAAATTCTTGAGCATAAAAGCAGAGTTATGTTTGACGGACAGATACATGATATAGATAGTGTAGCTGAAGTTGTCAGACAGGTAAAAGAAAAACTCGAGAAAGAAATCGGTGTTCCACTTGTTAAAGTGGCAATTGCTGCTGCCGGCAGGGTTTTAAATACATGTAAAGTTAAATTAGAAAAAGATGTAGATGATAGTCGGGAAATAGATTACAATTTAATTGGCGCCCTCGAAATTGAAGCTATTCAGAATGCTCAGAAAAAGCTGGACGAGGAAACAACAGGTGGAGACAATAACCGGCTTTATTGTGTTGGATATAGTGTAGTTAATTATTTTCTTAATGGATATGTTATGACAAGCCTTGTAGGGCATAAGGGAAATAAAATAGGTGTTGAAATACTTGCGACGTTTCTTCCACGGGTAGTTGTAGACAGTCTGTATACAGTAATGAAAAGAGTGGGACTTGAGGTTTCAAGCCTTACACTGGAACCTATAGCTGCGATAAATGTAGCTATACCAAAGAGCTTGAGGCAGCTGAACCTTGCACTGGTTGATGTTGGAGCAGGTACTTCAGATATAGCATTGACTAGGGATGGCAGTGTTGTTGCATATGCAATGACCCCTATTGCGGGTGATGAAATTACTGAAGAGATTTGCCGGCAATACCTGGTTGATTTCAATACCGGAGAAAAGATGAAACTTTTCCTCACAACTAAAAAAGATTCTATTACATTTACCGACATCATGGGAAATAAGCGAAAAGTGACAAAAGATGAAGTCGGCAATATTGTACAACCTGTCGTAAAGCTACTTGCAGATACCATTTCGCAAAAGATTATTGAATATAACAATAAATCTCCTAATGCAGTTTTTCTGGTAGGTGGCGGAAGTCAGGTCCCCTGGCTTGCAAAGCTTATCGCAGAAAATTTAGGGTTACCCGAGGAGCGGGTTGCAGTAAGAGGAAGAAACATCATACAGAATTTAAAGGTTTCAGGCAAAAAGTTATCAGGTCCTGATTCAATAACACCTGTTGGAATTGCTGTAACTGCACAAATGCAAAGGGGAAATAATTTTTTTACTGTAACGGTTAACGGAAAAGAAGTCAAGCTATTTAATGCTAAAATGCTTAAGGTTGCTGACGCCCTGATGTTTTCAGGGTTTAATCCGGATCAGCTTATAGGAAAAAGAGGCAAAAGCCTTAGGTTTAAGCTTAATGGCGATTCCAGGGTAATCAGAGGAGAACATGGAAAAGCCGCAGAAATATTTGTAAACAACGAAATTGCAAACATAGATACCTTCATAATGCCTGGTGACAATATAATTGTAAAACCTGCAAAAGACGGAAAGGATGCAGAGGTCTATGTATATGATATTGCTAAAGAACTGACAGCACTTAACATGCAACAGAGAGGAATAGAAACTGATATAAGAGTATATATAAATAATGTTCCCGTATCCAAGAACGAAAAAATATGTGATGGTGATGCTGTACATATTGAATTTATTCCATTAAGCGGTACAAATACGGATCAAGATACAAATACAGATTCAGATACATCAGATAAAAAAACAGATTTATTAGAAAAAATTACAGTCAATGAAGACTTGTCTGTCAATGAAAACTTTCCAAAGGAGGATTCACAAGAGCCTAAACTTTCGAATGAGAAGCCTCCTAAGGATAATAACGGGATAAGTGTGGTAGTAAACGGAAAGACAATATTGCTTGGTAATAAGGAGCAATATATCTTTGTTGATATATTCAACTATATAGATTTTGATTTGACAAAACCTAAAGGCAATATTGTGCTAAAGCTTAATGGAAGGCAGGCAGCCTTTACTGATATAATAAAAAATGGAGATATAATAGAGATAAATTGGGATAAGAGATAATTTTTTGACTTATTTTTTGGTTTTGAACTGGAGGGGAGTATTATTATTAGAATGAATGTTGGCAGATATAATAATGCTGACAGGGAAAGCAAGTATGAGCTAATGTTCCTCAGATTTTTCTGGACATTCATATTTATTTGCATACTTTGTGTGGTTCTCCCTAAAAATATCTTTAAATTCCGTTTAATAGATCCAATTGATGAAGGTGTACTCAGAATTGTCAGAGAGGTTTTTCTCGGACTGGTATTGATTTACCAACTCTTAAAACACTATGCTTTTAAACGTGGGTATTTCAAAAGGGCTTTGATTCGTTATATAGATAAGTTATTAGGGCTGTTTATTGTCTCCTTTTTTATTACATATGTAGGTGTTGGATTATGGGCGTTTAATGTTATACTGTTCACTATACTTATGATCACTTTGGCAAGAGGAACAAAGACAGGTGTAAAAACTGTTGCATACTCTTTTCTTATCCACGTTGCACTGCTGTTTTCAATACTTGGTATCAGAGATATTGACAGATATATATTTACAGGACATGTATCAGCTACAGTCTTCTTTTATATGACAGCATTAATATTCGTAAATATATTTGGAACCGCTTATAATGACAATAAAAAGAGTGAGGAAAAAGAGGCATATTTATTAAAGAAACTTGAGAATAATTGCAGCCAGCTGAAAAAATCAAACAAAAGGCTGGCAGGAAAAGTTGCGGAGCTTTTCACGCTACAGCAGATTACTAAGGCAATTAGCTCTATACTTGATATCAAGGACTTGTTAAAGTACGTAAATGATATTATAATTGGCGTGATGGGAGTACCCTATTCAACAATTATCCTTTATGACCAGAATACAGGTAAATTTAAAGTTCATACTACAAATATTAATAACGGCGAAGAACTTGAAATTTTGAATGAGAATATTAACAGTGATTGTCTGCGTGAAGTGTTGAAATCAGGCAAAGCGCTTATTGAAAACAATTTGGAGCCTGAAAAGTACTCTTTTACTAAGGACAGAGGAATAAAGTCAATAGTTTGCATGCCACTCAGTACAAAGACCGGCAAGGTGGGAGTGGTTCTTGTAGAACATAAACTTGCAGATGTGTTTACTGAAGAAAATGTGAATTTCCTTGATATTATAAGCCAGCAAGTGGGAATTGCAATAGAAAATGCACAACTTTATCAGAAGCTTCAGGATATGGCTTATATTGACAGCCTTACGGGTGTGTACAGCAGAGATTACTTTAACGAATTGCTGAAGAATGAATTCCGGAATGCAGTAAAAGGCGGATATAAGCTGTCGTTGGCAATATATGATGTTGACAACTTTAAGATTTTTAATGATACCTATGGCCACCTGTTCGGAGATGAGATTTTGAAAAGAATTGCCTGGACGATAAAGGCGTATATAAGAAAAGGAGATATCTTTGCAAGATTCGGAGGAGAGGAATTTGTAATACTTTTCCCGAGGACCGACCTGGAGGAAGCTTATGAAATTGCAGAAAGGTTGAGAGTGGCGGTTGCGAATATACCTTTAGGCGAAATTAGTTACAAACAGTCAGTTACTTTGAGTTTCGGAGTATCTTGTTTTGATGATTGCGCAACTAATGAAATAGAGCTTATAAGCACTGCAGATGATGCTCTCTATAAAGCTAAAGCCTCAGGCAGGAATTGTGTGAAGAAGGCAGAGCTGCTAAAAGTATATGAAATTTCTTAATGGACAAACACCAAAAATGAATCTTAAAAATATAATACTAGTGAATTGATCCTTTTGGCTGGGAGGAGTGCTGTAATGAAGGTTGTTGTGATGAAGGTACCTAAATTTTTCGGGAAAATACTTAAAGTGATTTTTGGCATGGGGTTATAAAAACTTAAATTCTATAAAATAACAAAAATAAAAAAAGCGTTTGACGCTTTTTTTATTTTTGTTATTCTGGTATTATTATAAAATTCTTAATGCTAAATTTGATTTAATCCCACAATAATGTTATACCGCTCTGGTAACCTTGCCTGAGCGCAAGCATCTTGTACATATGCTAATTGTCTTGGAGGCTCCGTTTTCTACAACCCTAACTTTTCTTATATTTGCTTTCCAAGTACGGCTGTTGGCATTCATCGCGTGGCTGCGAGTGTTGCCGAAACGTGTTTCTTTGCTGCAGATCTGACACTTTGCCATCTATAATTACACCTCCTTTAAACTGGGAGAAATATTTCAAAAAATCTTTATAAAGTTAATCGACCAAAACAACATATATTGTAACATATTGGTGCTGATAATAGCAAGTTTTTTTAATCGGAAAAAGATACTTACTGTTCTAAACAGCAAAAAACCGGTTTCAACTATGTCGGACTTCAACTACATCTTTATAGTATATCATAATTATGAGATTATAAAACTATGAAACCTAAAGCTTATTATGTATGACAATTAAAATTCTATTACATAATTTTATAGAAAAAATTATTCTTGTATAATAGAATATAAATAAATTCATTATTGTAAATTAATGCAATGCCATTAAGAGCTTGCACTCAGAAAGAGCTTGCAATCATAGAGTGGCTGCACAAATTAGCAAAGAGTAGGAAGAATAAAATAAAAGGAGAATCAAGAGTAAGGAGAATCCTGGATGGACGCAGGCACGAACATAAAGAGTGTTCTTGGGAAATCTGTACGGTACTTAAAAGGGGTGGGGGAATCTAAATCCCTTTTGTTTAATAAAATAGGCATTTTTACGGTGGAAGATGTAATTTACTATTTTCCAAGGGAATATGAAGACAGAAGCCGCATAAAGAGCATAATCCAGTTGAAGGATGGGGATGAATGTTCTTTTGAGGGGACTGTCGTTACTGGAATTACTGAAACCCGTCCAAGAAAGGGATTAACGATACAGAAGCTGCTTATAAGAGACGGTACGGGAACGATTATAGCAACATGGTACAACCACAGCTTTTTGAAAAAAACTTTCAAGGTTGGGGAAAGGTATGTATTCTACGGAAAAATAACAAGAAAATACGGTCACCTGGAAGTGCAGAATCCTGTATATGAAAAGTTACAGGCCGGGGAAATGAAAAACACGTGCCGTATAATACCTATATACCATGCTACTGCACGGCTTACACAAAATGCCATCAGAAATGTTATAAGAAATGCTCTGGAATTGGTGGAGGGAAAGCTGGAGGAGCCTATACCTGCAAAAATCCGGAATAAGTACTATTTGAGCGAACTGAATTATTCCATACAGAATATACATTTTCCAAACAGTGATGAGGATTTTAAAAACGCAAGATACAGGCTCGTGTTCGAAGAATTTCTCTTATTGCAGCTTGGGCTTTTAAACATAAAGAACACACTGGAAAATGCCGGTAAGGGTATCGTTTTTAAAAAGACACCGGATATGGAAAAATTTATAAAGGAATTGCCCTTTGAGCTGACCTCAGCCCAGAAAAAGGTGTTTGCGGAAATTGAGAAAGATATGGAAAGCCCAAAAATAATGAACAGGCTTGTTCAGGGAGATGTAGGTTCGGGAAAGACAATAGTGGCAGTACTTGCCCTTTTCAAAGCTGTCAGAAGCGGATATCAGGGAACTCTTATGGTTCCTACGGAAATACTTGCTGAGCAGCACTATAAATCAATCAATCCGCTTATGGAAAAATGGGGAATAAAGACCGTACTTCTTACCGGAAGTGTCACTAAAAGCGAAAAAAAGGAAATAATCGAAGGATTGAAGGACGGAAGTATAGACATAGTAATAGGTACCCATGCTTTGATTGAAGACAATGTTGAGTTTAAGCAGCTTGGGCTTGTTGTTACTGATGAGCAGCACCGTTTCGGGGTAAGGCAAAGGACTGCACTATCGATGAAAGGTGAAAATCCGGATGTGATTGTTATGACAGCAACCCCAATTCCCAGAACTCTTGCATTAATACTTTACGGCGATCTGGATATATCTATAATTGACGAACTTCCGCCTGGCAGAAAGCCGGTAAAGACTTATGCAGTTGATGAAACAATGCGCACAAGGATAAACAATTTTATACGCCGGCAGGTGCAGGAAGGGAGGCAGGTGTATATAGTATGCCCACTGGTGGAGGAATCAGACGCGGTTGATGCCAAATCGGCTCTTGAAACGGCCGAACGCATAGCTACAAAAGATTTTCCTGATTTGAATGTAGGACTTATCCATGGAAGGATGAAACCAAATGAAAAAGAGGATATCATGAGCAGATTTGTTAAAGGGGAAATTAATATCCTGGTATCAACCACAGTAATAGAAGTAGGTGTCAATGTTCCCAATGCGACTGTTATGGTTATTGAAAATGCTGAAAGGTTCGGACTGGCTCAGCTGCACCAGCTGAGAGGCCGTGTAGGAAGGGGAGAACATCAGTCATACTGCATATTGTATAATGCCAGTGATACGGAAATTGCCAGGCAGAGAATGAGTGTAATGGAAAAAACTAATGATGGTTTCGTTATTTCCGAAAAAGACCTGGAACTAAGGGGGCCGGGAGATTTCTTTGGTACAAGGCAGCATGGAATACCGGACCTGAAAATTGCCAATCTGTATAGGGATGTTGAGATTTTAAAAAAAGCACAGAAAGCAGCTTTAGAGATTATGGAAGAAGATAGATTCCTGGAAAAGCCAGAGAACAGATTATTAAAGGATAAAATAAAAGAAAAGTTTCTGAGCGTGTAATAAATTTTAGCATATCAGCAGGATTCAGAGTAGGAGGAGAGTAATATTTTAAGAGTAATATCCGGAATAGCAAAAGGCCATAAATTAAAAACACTTAATGGAGATGCTACAAGACCTACTTCAGACAAAGTGAAGGAGGCATTATTCAGTATTATAGCAAGTTACATACCCGATGCGGAGGTGCTTGACCTTTATGCAGGCACCGGCAATCTGGGAATAGAGGCATTGAGCAGAGGTGCAGTATCTGCTGTGTTTGTGGATAACAGCAGGGAAGCCTGCCGTATTATTAATGAGAATCTTCAGCATACGAAGATGCAGGATAAAGGAACTGTTATTAATGGGAATGTACAGTTCATTATTAGCAAACTGGCGGCACAAAATAATATGTATGATATAATTTTTATGGACCCACCATATAAGAAAAATTTTATTGTTGAAACATTAAATATTTTAGCTAAAAATGATATAATTAAAAAAAATGGAATAGTGATAGCTGAACACTGTATTTGGGATAGTGTTCCTGAAGAGTCGGGAAAGCTCAGGCTGATTTCAAGCAGGAGGTACGGGGAAACTGTTTTGTCATTTTATAAACCGGTGGATGAATTATAAAAGAAATTATAAAAGAGTATTGATAATTGAAGTGTAAAAGAGCATTAACCAAGCAACACAAATTTATTGGAGCAAAGGTGGTAGAACTTATTGAAAATATGCATATACCCAGGAAGTTTTGACCCGGTGACATGTGGTCATTTGGATATTATATACAGGGCATCAAAGATATGTGATAAACTGATAGTTGCAGTAGGAAACAACGAGAGTAAAAAGCCTTTATTTACAACTGAAGAAAGGGTCAACCTGTTAAAGCTTGCATTGAAAGACAGACCGGATATTGAGATAGACAGCTTTTCAGGTCTGCTGATTGATTATGTAAAGAAAAGAAATGCCGATTTTGTTATTAAAGGATTGCGTGCGTTATCAGATTTTGAATATGAGTTTCAAATGGCATTGCTGAACAAAAATCAGGATCCCAACATTGAAACTCTGTTTTTGGTTACCAGCATTAATTATTCTTACTTAAGCTCAAGTGCAGTGAAGGAACTTGCACGCAATAAGGGGAATATTGACGGGTTGGTACCTGATTGTATCAAAGACATTATTATGAAAAAGTTTGAAGATAAAAGATGAATTTTTTCTTGAAAATAAAAGTTGAATATTTAAAGGGTTTAGTATAAAGTTGGATAAATAAATACTTGTGATTGAAGCCGCCACAGGCTTCACAAAACAAGCCGGGGAGGAAATGTAATGGAGATTCTAGCTATATTAGAAACTCTGGAGGATCTATTGGAAAAGGCTCCCTCTGTGCCATTTTCTGGGAAATGTCTTGTTGACAGGGAAGAAGTACTGGAAATCATAAAAGAAATGCGACTTAAGCTACCTGACGATATCAAGCAGGCAAAATGGGTGAAAGATGAAAGGCAGAGGATTCTTCTTGAGGCGCAGAAGGAAGCAAACAATATAATAAAGGATGCGGAAAATAAAATAGCATCCCTTGTAGATGAGCATGAGATTACCAAGAAGGCATATGAACAGGCCAACGAAATTATTTCGAATGCCCAGAAGAATGCCAGAGACATAAGGCTTGGGACACGGGAATACGCTGACAGTATCCTCAATAAAGTTGAAGACATACTGAGGGATACCATGGAAGTGCTGAAGATGAACCGTGAGGAGCTTAAATAGTTATTTACTCGTTTTTCCCAGGCATATTCCTAAAATACATATAATTATTAACGTCAATAACAGTAAGATTGATAGTACAAGGCAGCTTGTCGATATTATGAGGGAAGTTTGCCAGTTGTCAGTCTGAAAGTGCGAGAACACCGGTTGTGCTTTCAAAAAAAGATGTCCGGCTGTTTTTATGCCGATAAAAGTGTAAAATGCTGAAATAATTCCCTGGAGAAGTTTACCAAAGAGGTAAGGTTTTATGCTGAGGTCGGTTGTACTAATTATGCTCAAAACCTGTGAATGTACAGAGAGCCCGGCCCAGCCGATTATAAGGCTTGCCGCACATAGTTTTTGCGTCACGGTAGCCTCTGCAGTGCTTACCAGATTGGTGCCAGTGGTTATTTCGAAAAAACCGCTCAACACAGATGTTATTATGTCATTGCTGATTCCAACAGGTGAAAGAAGCGGTTCCAGCAGCATTGAGGCAGCCTTTATCAATCCTGTTTCTCTGAGAAGGTTTATAATTACAGAAAAAAGTATGATGAATCCTCCTATTGAAAGAATAGTCATTATAGAATCTCTTATTGCACTTGCAAGGATAGTTCCAAAGTTTTGTGAATCATGTGAAGGTGACCTGAATAATTCCTGTTTAAATCTTTTAAAAATACTTGCACTGTTTTCGCCAGACGATACTTTAGCAAGCTTTCTGTTTCTTTTGCTTTTTATTCCGTAAAATCTGAAAAGGATACCTACAGTAATGCATGCGGCTATGTGGCATAGCAAAAGGAACAGCCCGACAGAAGGCATTTTGAACATACCTGCTGCAACTGCACCAATAATAAAGAGAGGGCCGGAATTGTTTGTAAAGGCAATCAGCCGCTCCGCTTCAGTTTTTGTAAGCATATTTTTAGCTCTCATACTGGCAGTAATCTTGGCACCCACGGGGTAACCGGATACAATTCCCAATGCAAAGGGAAAAGAACCGCAGCCAGGAACGTTGAACAGCGGCTTCATTATTGGTTCAAGAAGGATTCCCACTGCTCTGACAAAACCTGTGGTATTCAACAAATCTGATGCAACGAAAAATGGGAACAATGATGGAACCACGACATTAAGCCATAACTTCAGGCCGCTTGCTGCAGCTTTCAATGCTTTATCTGAAAGAACAACCAGGCATAAAATAAATGCTGTACAGATGACAGGCAGTGCAAGCTGTTTGATATACACAACCTTTTTTGTTTTTCCCCGTAAAACGAATATTGCAGGAAAAACGCACAGTGCAACTATAAGCAATGTATTCATTCAATACCCCCAAAAAAGAAAAAAACACCTATAATGATTTTATTAAAATAAGCTGACTTTATACCATAAAAAAAAGGGCTGTTGCCCTTTTTCATTAAAGTGTATCCCCATAAGCCTTCTATTTTACTTCGGTAGTCCATCCAAATTCATCCTGTATTTTACCGCTCTGAATACCTGTTATTGTATTATAAATCCTTGTTGCCAGCTCTCCGATTTCTCCATTGTTTATAGTCATGACATGATCATTCCAGTTCAGCTCACCTATTGGAGATATTACTGCTGCCGTTCCTGTACCGAATGCTTCTTCAAGCCTGCCTTCTTTATAAGCGTCATATAATTCCTGAATTCCGAGTTTTCTTTCAGTTACAGGTATATTCCAGTGTTTCAGAAGCTGAATAACCGATTCTCTAGTTATGCCTGGCAGGATACTTCCGTCAAGAGAAGGAGTAATAACTTCTCCATTTATTTTAAAGAATACGTTCATCGAACCAACTTCTTCAACGTATTTCATCTCAACTCCGTCAAGCCACAGAACCTGTTCATAACCTTTATCATGAGCAATACCCTGAGCTTTGAGGCTTGCAGCATAATTGCCGGGAGTTTTCGCAAAGCCTGTTCCGCCTCTTACTGCACGAACATATTTATTTTCAACATAAATCTTTACAGGATTTATTCCGGTTGAGTAGTAGGCACCGCTTGGTGACATTATAATGATGAATTTGTATGTATCTGCAGGTTTTACACCCAGGTAGGGGTCAGTTGCAATAATGAAAGGCCTTATATAAAGAGAAGTTCCTTCTACAGTGGGAATCCAGTCCTTGTCCAAACTGACAAGAGTTTTTATTGCTTCCACTCCAAAATCAACATCAATAGGAGGAATGCACATTCTGTCGTTGGACTTGTTTATTCTTTCCATATTTTTTTCCGGTCTGAAGAGAAGTATCCTTCCGTCTGCCGTCCTATATGCTTTCAGTCCTTCAAAAATTGCCTGACCATAGTGCAAAACCATAGTAGCAGGGTCAATCTCCAATGGACCATAGGGAACTATCCTTGCATCGTGCCAGCCCTTGTCTTTTGAATAATCCATGATAAACATGTGGTCTGTAAAGTGTTTTCCGAATCCCAGATTATTCTGATCCGGCTTTTGTTTTGGAGTTGTGGTTTTTTGAATTTTAATTTGATTCAACATATATTTAAACCCCTTTCAAAAAAATCCAAAGTATGTTCAACTCATTTTTTTATTTTACAGAATATATTAAATTATATTATGCAACTTTTTTTTGTAAAAATCCAGCATTTATTGAACATTTCCAAAAACATTTCACAAAAATTCGCAAAAACATTACAAAAAAAATTGAAAAAACATTCAAAAAAACATTACAACAAACATTGCTATAAACATTCCTGACTTGGCAAATCTGCAATAATTTGCTATTATATTTCTAATTACTGCAATATGGTATTTTTTAAACGCAAATATTCATGTCACGTTGCGGCTTCCGAAAATGAAGCTCTTAAGACCGCTACGGAAGAATCAGCAAAGGATCAATATAAGCAGAAAAGTGGCAGTTAATGTGCCTAATTGTTGCGAAATTCGGGATAAGAAATAATTGATTGATTAAGAATTATAATAAAATAAAAATGCTATAAGAAATAATATAAAAATAAAGTTAAATCAAACTTTAGCAAAAAAAAAGAAAGGAGAAAGTTACGATAAACTTAAGATAAAAGTTTATTAATAATACAAGTTTTCGTAACGGGGCAAATGTTGGAGAAATTTTTTCCCAAGTTAATGGTTGATAAGATTCAGGATATAGATTTGGATTTATTAAAGAAGAACAACATTAAAGGAATGATACTTGATATTGATAATACTCTTGTGGCTTCTCATGTAAAGGAAGCGGACGAAAACGCGGTTGAATGGATTGAGAGGGCAAAGAGCAGCGGCTTTAAAATGTGCATAGTTTCTAATGCCTCAAGAAAGCGTGTTGTCAAATTTAATGAGAAGCTTAAGCTGTTTGCTATTTACAGGGCTTTAAAGCCCGGAAGCAAGGCTTATAAAAAGGCCGCGAGGCTTATGGACCTCGAACTTGATCAGGTAGCCGTTGTTGGAGACCAGATTTTTACAGATGTATATGGCGGAAACAGGATTGGCATGTATACAATTCTTGTAAAGCCAATACACAAAAAGGAGAGTATACTGGTCATGTTAAAGAGGTATCCTGAAAAGCTGGTATTGTCAAAGTATATGAAAAAGGTTCAGCAGGAAGACAAACAGTGAAAAATTGTGAGGGTAGTTATATGAAGGCAAACTGTATGGTAACCGGCAGAACAAGAATCGCAGGGCTTTTGGGGAATCCTGTGGAGCATTCTGTTTCTCCGCAGCTTCACAATACTATAAGCATGTGTATGGGGCATGACATTATATATGTTCCTTTTAAGGTTGAAAAAGACGACCTGGAATATGCCGTTAAAGGTTTGAGGGCAATAAATGTCATAGGGTTCAATGTGACCATACCTTATAAGAGTGATATTATCAAGTATCTTGATGAAGTTTCCGATGAAGCTCTGCTGATAGGAGCCGTTAATACAGTAAAGAATGAAAACGGAAGGCTGATTGGTTATAACACAGATGCAGAAGGCTTCAGGCGTTCATTTGCCGAGGAAACAGGATATGGTTTTGCAAATAAAAAAGTTGCTGTCATAGGAGCCGGCGGAGCGGCCAGGGCAATTGCAATGAAAGTTGCACTGGATGGAGCCGGGCATATTGATATAGTAAACAGGACTGTCTCAAAAGCTCTTGAGCTGTCTGAATTTATCAGTGAAAAGACGGGAGTTTCCCTACGTGCTTTTAGCATGAGTGAAGCTGAGGAAAAGAATATATTGTGCCAGAATGAAATAATTATAAATACGACGTCACTGGGCATGTACCCTGACATGGACAGATGTCCTGTCAATGATTTTTCATGTTTCGGAAAAGATCACATTTTTTATGACCTGATATACAATCCATTAAAAACAAAACTGCTAAAAGAAGCAGAAAAACAGGGCTGTAAGGTGATAAACGGTCTTGGAATGCTTATATATCAGGGCATCTATGCCTATGAGATCTGGACAGGTTCCAAGCTGCCTGAAAGTATAAAGGATGAGTTGTTCAGGCAGCTTTCAGCCAACTGCTCATAATATTCACCTGTTTGCTTGTGATAATTTCTATTATGTGATAATTTCTATTAATTGTCATTTAATGAAGGAATTTATAAAAATATGAAGAATTATATAATAAATTATCATGAAGAAAACAGCGAATATGGTGAGTTGCAAAGAAATGGATTGATTAAGCAATGTTTATAGAGTTTCTTATAGTTTTTACAGTGGGACTTGTGGTGGGAGTAGGCCTTAATATTGTTATCTGTTGCCTGCCTGAAAGGATTAAAATCTCCGGCAACCTGCTTAGAATTTTAAAAGAAAAATGCCAGCAGCGTAAAGTAACAATGTTACTCAGGTATATATTGGTGGAGCTCATTACCGGAATGGTGTTTGTGCTTTTGTATTATCGCTTTTCAATTAGTGTTGCTTTTATGCTGTTTGCGTATCTCCTGTCGATATTGATTGCTGTATTTTTCATCGACTTTTACTACAAAATTATACCTGATGAACTTGTTATAGCTGCTTTGCCTGGTGGTATTGCTGCATTTATATATAATCTTTTTGCACCTTTTGGTGTATATGGCGACAGAGCATGGTGGAATCCTCTTGCAGGAATACTTCCTGGTGCAGGTTTTTTATTGCTTGTTGCAATAATTGGAATGTTGATATATAAAAATGAAGATGTCCTTGGAATGGGTGATGTAAAGTTGTTTGTACCCATTGGAATATTTCTGGGTTGGAGAATGTGTATACTTGCATTATTGCTGTCACTGCTGGCGGGAGGACTGACCAGTTTGTTTCTGATTGCAGCGGGAATAAGAAAGAGAAAGGATACAATACCTTTCGGGCCTTTTATTGTCAGTGCAACATTTATTACTGTAATGTGGGGCCGGGACATTATGGTATTGTATTTGAAATAGATATTGGTTTGAAATAAATCTTGTAATGAGGGTATTATTTTTTTATAAAGGAGTAGACTTAATTTGAATCTGAAAAATTATATGTAAAAGGCAGTATTTAATAAGATGGACGAAGTACTCAACAGAATGGATATGTGCACTTGCGAAAAATGTGTGACTGACATTGCTGCAATTGCATTGAATAATCTTTCGCCTAAATATATTGCAACTGAAACGGGTAAACTGTATTCGAAAACCAGTGTATTAATACAGCGGTAAAATTAACGAAACAGGGGGAGCAGTAAAATGATCAGATTCGGACCTTCAGGAAATTCAGAAAGTTTCTATGACCAGGGATATAAATCCTCTGTTCAGATGCCAGCCTGGCTAAGGAAAATGGGGCTGAACGCTTATGAATACCAGTGCAACAGAGGTGTGAAAATAAACAAAAAAACAGCTGAAGAACTTGGCCAGGAAGCGGTACGCAACGATATTTTCCTGAGTATTCATGCTCCTTATTATATAAATATGGCAAGTGCCGAAGAGGATAAAAGGAAAAATTCAAAAAGATATATACTTGAGTCGATGACTGTTGCAAAATGGATGGGTGCAAAAAGAGTGGTTGTACATACAGGTTCATGCAGCAGTGTAAGCAGAAAATGGGCTCTTAAAACCGCTATTAAAGTACTGCGGGAAACCATCAGGGAAGCAGATGAGATGGGTTTGACAGATATAACTATCTGTCCTGAAGTTTTAGGGAAAATAAATCAACTTGGAACTCTGGAAGAAATTCTTGAAATGTGCATGATTGATGAGAGACTTATTCCTACCATAGATTTTGGCCATCTGCATGCAAGGGGAATGGGCTGCCTGAATTCACCCGAAGACTTTGAAAAGGTAATAGATAATATAGAAAACTGTTTAGGTATTGAAAGGACGCAAAAACTCCATGTCCATTTCAGCAGGGTTGAGTTTACTACAGGCGGGGAGAAGAAGCACTGGACAATTGACGATATACAGTATGGGCCGGAATTCGAACATTTGGCAGGCATATTAATCAAGAAATCCATGGAACCGGTAATTATTTGCGAATCAAGGAACAATATGGCTGAAGACGCGGCGAAGTTAAGGGATATTTATATTAATTGTGGGGGGAAGTTTTATGAAGAGAGTTCTTGTAATTAACGGTCCTAACCTCAACCTTTTGGGGACAAGGGAAAAAAGTATTTACGGTGAAAAGACCCTTGCAGATATTGAGAACATGCTGAAAGAAGAGGCGGACAAACTTGGAATTGAGATCGGGTTTTTCCAGTCTAATCATGAAGGCTATATTATTGATAAAATACATGATGCCAGAGGAAAGTTTGACTATATCATAATAAATCCAGGCGCATATACTCATTACAGCATAGCTATCAGAGATGCGATAAAAGCTGTGGAAATTCCAACCATAGAAGTACATCTTTCCAACATCTACAGCAGGGAGGAATTTCGTGAAAAATCAGTTATAGCACCTGTCTGTGTGGGACAGATAAGCGGCCTTGGAAGCACGGGATATCTGCTGGCATTGAAGGCAGTATGTATGCTTTAATGCAAAGCATACCGGCTAATATAAAGAATATATCTTTATCAGGAGATGTAATTCTACATTAATAATAAGAGGAGAGAATAAATGAATCAAATAGGAAATAGTCAAACAGGAAATAATATTTACGGGAAAAGATTAAGCGGCCTAAGAGCGAAATTACGCGAATTAAATGCGGATGCAGCTCTGATAACAAAGAGGGAGAATTACAGATATCTCTCTGGTTTTACCGGAACTTTTGCAAACTTAATAATTACGCAGGACAGCGCTTTTTTGATAACGGATTTCAGGTACGTTGAGCAGGCTGCCGAACAGGCGAAACTTTTTGAGATAATACAATACACCGGTAAGCTGGAAGATACGCTGAATGAGCTGTTGATCAGCCAAAATGTCAATATATTGGGTTTTGAGGAATCATACCTTTCTTTTGCTGAATACAGCAAATACAAGCTGAAATTCAGCGTGAAGGAGCTTATACCTCTTGGGAGAGCTGTCGAAGAACTCAGAATGGTAAAGGATGAAACAGAGATTGATATATTGCGAAAAGCTGTCCAAATAGCAGATAATGCTTTTACGCACATTCTTGGATATATAAAGCCTGGCCTGACAGAATTGGAAATTGCAGCAGAGATAGAGTATTTTATGAAAAAGCAGGGCGCTGAAGGTGCATCCTTTGAAACTATAGTAGCTTCCGGGGTTCGTTCCTCTATGCCTCACGGTGTGGCTTCCGAAAAAAAGGTGGAGCAGGGGGATGTGATTACAATGGATTTCGGAGCGATTTATAAGGGTTATTGTTCAGATATGACAAGAACTGTATTTATGGGCAGGCCCGGAAAAGAAATGGAGAAAATTTACAACATAGTTCTGGAGGCTCAGTTAAAGTCACTTGAAGGCGCTCATAAAGGACTGAAAGGAAGAGAGATAGACCATATTGCAAGAAAGATAATAACAGACGCAGGTTATGGAGAAAATTTCGGGCACTCCCTAGGGCATGGTGTAGGGCTTGAGATACATGAAGAACCAAGGTTTTCGCCGAGCAGTAATCAGGTAATTGAAAACGGAATGGCTGTTACTGTCGAACCGGGTATATATGTTGCCGGATTGGGGGGAGTAAGAATAGAAGATTTAATTATTATAAACGGCCGGAATCCTATTGTATTGACAAAATCGCCGAAGGAATTGATTGTATTATAATATATGCTTGAAAAAATTTCTTGAAATAAGCAGTGTTTTAATTTAATATTAACTATGTATGCTGTGAAATGTATTACATACGAAATACAGAAAAAATATCATTTATAAGCTATAAAGGTGGAGGGATTATAATGATTACAGCTGGAGATTTTAAAAATGGAGTAACTTTTGAGCTTGATGGACAGATATTTCAGGTGGTAGAGTTTCAGCATGTCAAACCAGGAAAAGGTGCTGCATTTGTAAGGACTAAATTGAAGAATATAGTAACGGGTGCTACAGTTGAAAGGACTTTCAGCCCGACGGACAAGATGCCAAAGGCTCATATAGAAAGAAAAGATATGCAGTACTTGTACAGTGACGGAGATCTCTATTACTTTATGGATTTGGAAACTTATGAGCAGATGCCGCTGAGTAAAGATCAGATTGGCGATTCACTTAAGTTCGTAAAAGAAAATGAAACTGTTAAAATACTGTCTCATAAGGGAAATGTATTCGGAATTGAGCCGCCTACATTTGTAGAACTTGAAGTGACACATACTGAACCCGGATTCAAGGGAGATACTGCAACCGGCGCTACAAAGCCTGCTACAGTTGAGACCGGTGCAACTGTAAAAGTACCTCTTTTTGTCAACCAGGGTGATATAATCAGAATAGATACCAGAACAGGAGAGTACATGGAAAGAGTATAGTGTAATATATTAAAGAATAAAGTCTTTTATTTAAGGAAATAATAGTTAATTAATTGAATATATTACACTAGTGGAGGTTTAATATGAGTTATCTGAATGAAAGAGTATCCTACCTTAAGGGTTTGGCAGAAGGCATGCAGATTAGTGATTCAACTAATGAAGGTAAACTGCTTAAGGCGATAATCGATGTCCTGGATGATATTGCTCTTACAATCGATGATATCGAGGAAGCCCAGGATCTTATGAGCGAACAGCTGGACGAAATTGATGAGGATTTATCAAGTGTTGAAGAGGCAGTATTTGGCGAAGAAGATGATGATGACGACGAATACTGCTGTGATGACGAAATTGAGTGTCCACACTGCGGCGAAGTCATTGACATTGACGACATTGTACTGAACAAGGATACCAAGAGTTTTGAATGTCCAAACTGCCACAAGGAAATTGAGGTAGAATGGGATTGCGAATGTGAATGTGACGATTCAGATGAATAGATAATAACAGAAATATAATAACAGAAATTAAGGGAATGGCATATTCCCCCTTTCTTAAAAGCCTTGACAGCTTAACAGCTGTCAGGGTTTTTTTATTGCTGAATTCTATAATATCTTTCAGTCATAAAATTGGACAAAGCTAAATATATTGTTATAGGTGATAAATAATAGCTGCATGATACCAAAGAAGGGGGACCAAAGAGGTGTTGACTGAAGATAAGATAAATATGAGAAAAACAGTTTATAAAAATCCGGTGAAAGGGATACTGCCGTATGTTTCCCAGGGAATAAGAGACACATTGGGAAAGGTAGACAAAAGAGTACTGGAGTCAGCAGAGGAAATAAGGCTTAGAGCAGACAAGCCATTGATCATACAGCAATACCTGAAAGAATGGTTTGTATCAAAGAGCGGAAAACTTGAGGAATTCTGTAGCGATCCGTATATAGTGGAACGGTCTGAGATATCAAAAACCGTTGAAATAATGAGTGAAAATTCAATTTATGCTTACCAGGATGAGATTAAAAACGGCTTTATTACTCTCAAGGGCGGTCATAGGGTGGGCTTAGCCGGGAAGGTGGTACTGGACGGGGGCTCAATAAAAAACATAAAGTACATTTCCGGTCTTAACATAAGAATTTCCAGAGAAATTCCAGGTTGCTCGGACCATGTCATAAACTATATTCTCAACAAAAAAGGCGGAATATATAATACTTTAATTATCTCCCCGCCACAATGCGGAAAGACCACAATTTTGCGGGATCTTGCAAGGAAAATCAGTGATGGAATAAGTGAAGCCGGTCTCAAAGGAATGAAAGTCGGAATTGTTGATGAAAGATCTGAAATAGCAGCGTGCTATAAAGGTGTTCCCCAGAATAATGTAGGAATCAGAACTGACGTAATGGACGGCTGTCCCAAGTCTCTGGGTATGTGCATGATGATCAGGTCCATGTCGCCACAGGTAATTATTACTGATGAAATAGGCGGCCAGGGTGATAAAGATGCAATAATGAGTGTAATTAATGCAGGAGTGAAAATTATTGCAACAGCCCACGGATACAATTTGACGGAATTGAAAAGCAGGCGCGAGGTAATCGGGTTGATGGAGGAAAAGGTATTTGAAAGATTTCTGGTGCTTAACAATTCGAAAGGACCGGGAACACTTGCTGAAGTTATAGACGGGCTTACTTACAATGTTTTGTACAAAGGGGGATAGAAATGGTTCTGAGGATATTGGGAGGTATAATTGTATTGATTTCATCAACTTTTCTGGGTTTTGTACTTTCAAGGGATTGCGCCAGAAGGCCGCAGCAATTAAGAGAGTTGCAGCAGCTTTTCCAGATGTTTGAAAATGAAGTGCTTTACCTTTCCAATTTACTGTCAGATGCCTTTGAAAATATAGCTAACTCAACAGACAGCGAAGTAGGTATTTTTTTCAGGTCGGCACTTAAGAATCTGAATTCAGGGAATGGTATAACTGCTTCTGCAGTCTGGGAAAGAGCTGTGAAGGAAAACATAAAATTTACCGCTCTTAATAAAGAAGATGAGCAAATACTTATCTCGTTTGGCAAGATGCTTGGAAATTCAGATATGGAAGGACAGTTGAAAAATATTAGGCTTACCATAAGCCAGCTTAAATTGCAGGAACAAAAAGCTGAAGAAACCAGAAACAAGAATGAAGCCATGTATAAAAGGCTGGGATTTCTTGGTGGAGCAGCTTTGGTATTAATCTTCATATAATTTGCCTAAACAGTTAAATCACACATTATGTGGTTTGTCAAAATAATGCAGCTTACGGAGGAGAAAAAAGATATGGGAATAGACTTGATTTTCAGGATTGCTGCCATAGGAATACTTGTCTCGGTGTTAAATCAAGTGCTAAGCAGATCAGGACGAGAGGAATATGCAACGATGACAACCCTTGCAGGACTTGTTGTTGTTCTTTTAATGGTAATAAAAGAGATTGTCAATCTTTTTGATACCATAAAGGCTATGTTTCATTTTTGAGATATCCTGCAATACAGATCTCGGCGCAAAATTATTTAATTTTCAATACAGGCTTATTACAGACATTACTATAAACGTTATTGAAGAACCAATGAAAATTTGATTAATCTAAAGGCGGTTGATGCTGTTGGATATTATTCAAATTGTCGGACTTGGCATTGCTGCAACAATAATCATAGCTGTTATAAAGGGTCAGAAACCGGAAATTGCCATACAGTTAAGTATTATTACCGGAGTTGTAATATTCTTTCTCATTGCAGGAAAGTTTGCTGCTATTGTTGACCTGCTGGGCAGCTATTTCAACAAGGCTGATATAGACATAATGTATTTTACAGTGTTGTTGAAAATTGTAGGAATTGCCTACATAGCTGAATTTGGAGCTGAAATATGCAGGGATGCGGGAGAGTCATCTATTGCGTCAAAGATAGAGCTGGCAGCAAAAGTCATCATTATGACACTTGCAGTTCCAATAGTTACTTCACTCCTCGAACTTGTCATCAGCATAATGCCATAGGCTTATATTGTATAAACTGAACAAACGGTGGGATAAAAATGTTTTGTACAAACAAAAGATATCTGAAAAAAATAGTTTTAGTTACTGCAGTATTAGTTATTATACTATGCAGTGCCATGCCTGTTTACTGCCAGGAAGAAGAGCATGAAGGGTCCTTTCCTGAGGACTATAGTGAAGAAATCATAGATGAGCAGATGCAGTCGGACGAGGTCGGAACAATTACCGAGCAGCTTGAAAAGTATTCCGGAGAGGATATTTATGAAATTATAGAAAACTATGACCCGAGAACTATAATCAGTGATACGGCAAAGGGGAAATTTGACTTCAGTTTGAAAGGTCTGGTCAACGGTGTACTGAGATATTTCTTCAAAGAGATTATCCAGAACATACATATCATGATAAAACTAATAATTCTGGCTGTGCTTTGTGCAATACTGAAAAATCTTCAAACCTCATTTTTAAGCGAAAGTGTTGGAGAAATGGCATTTTATGCCTGCTATGCAATTGTAATATCAGTGGTGCTTGTAAGCTTTAACTCGGCACTTAAGATGAGTGTTGAAGTTATTGATAAAATGGTCGGATTTATGTACGCAACGGTACCTGCCCTGATTACTCTTCTGGTATCAGGCGGGAACATAACATCAGGTGGCATTTTTCAGCCCGCACTTATAATGGTTAGCGAAATTTCTGCAATTTTAATAAAAAATATATTCATACCGCTGATATTTCTGTCTACAGTTCTTTCAATAATCAATAATATCTCGGACAAGGTCCAGATTTCAAAACTTGCAGCTTTTATTAAGCAAATTTCAGGCTGGTCCCTTGGGTTTATACTTACCGTATTTGTAGCCATTGTATCAATCCAAGGTTCCCTTGGCGCGGTAATTGACGGAGTTGCAAGTAAAACTGCCAAGTATGCAATTGGGATAGCCATACCTGTTGCCGGTAAATACTTGGCTGATGCGGCAGATACGGTAATTGGCTGTACACTCCTTCTGAAAAATGCTGCCGGTGTTGCGGCAATGATAGGAGTTCTGGCCATATGTATAGGACCTATCCTAAAAATTGCGGTAATTGTTGTTATGTATAAGCTGACTGCTGCACTTGTGGAGCCCATAGCCGACAAAAGAATATCCACATGCGTAGGCGAAGTGGGAAATGCCATGACATTTGTTCTTGGAATTTGCGCATCTGTGGCATTCATGTTTTTTGTAACAATCACAGCAATAATAAGTGCGGGAAACCTAAGTGCAATGATCAGATAAGAAGGGATGGCGGTTGATAATTGATTGAGTTTATCAGAAGCTGGATTTTAAACATTATTATAATTGCGGTAATGATTGTTTTGCTTGAAATCCTGATACCTTCGGGCAAGATGAAAAAATATATAAATATGGTATCCGGGATTATTATGATAATTGCAATAATAAACCCTTTAACCGGTTTGTTTGCCAAGGAGGTGAACCTGAAAGAGTTTCAAATATCAGACAGCAATTATATAGATAGAAAGGAAATAGAAAAGAACAGCGAGATGCTGGAGAGACAGCAGATGGAGCAAATAACAGAGTTATACAGGCAAAAGATTATAAAGCATATTGAAGAAATGGTCATGGGATTAAAAGTAGAAGGAGTGCATAAAGCAGAGGCTGATGTAATTATCAATGAGGATTATAATTCTCAAAATTTCGGTGAGATTAAAAGGGCTTATATATATCTTTATACGGAAAGAGAATCAAATGCAATTAAGCCTGTTAAAGAGGTAAAAAAAGTACAGGTGGGGGGGGACAGTACAGAAGATGAGCCAGAGAATATTATGAATGAGACAGAGGAAATCGACAAAGATATTGCAGACAGGATAAAGAGACAGATAAACAGTGCTCTGGGAGTGAAAACAGAGGATATAATCATTTCTTTACAGGAGAACAGGGGGGATGTGAATGTCAAAAAAGATTTCTGAGTTCCTCAAAAAACTCTACAACACTCAAGGCAAAAAGAAAATCATAGAAAACACCGTCATTGTTATAATCGTAGGCATGATCATATTGATAGCGGGGAGCAGCATCTTTAAGCCCGGAAGAAGTGACACAAAAAGTTCCGTTGAAAATAAAAGCAGCGAAATTGAGGCAGCAAGCAAAGTAACAAGCAAGGAAACAAGTGAAAATAAAAGTGTTGAAGAAAAGATTGAAGCCATACTTTCTCAGATCGAAGGTGTGGGAAAAGTTGATGTCATGATCACTTATGTTTCAGACGGTGAAATTGTTCCGGCTGTGAACACAAAAATAAATGAAAACGATACTGATGAGAAGGACAGCGGAGGAGGGACGAGAAAAATCAGGGAAAGAGATCAGGAAACAAGTATTGCATATGAAGAGGCTCAAGGTACAAAAAAACCAATCATACTAACTCATAAAGAGCCTGAAGTAAAGGGGGTAATAGTAGTCGCAGAAGGGGGAAATGATGTAATTGTCAAGGACAAGATATGCAAAGCCGTGCAGGTGCTTCTGGACGTTCCTATTCACAAAGTACAGGTTTTTGAAAGAAAAAAATAGGAAAAGCATAAATAAATGATATAAATTCAGATTATTAAGAATATATATCTAATGAAAAGTGGACGTAAAGTCAAAATTATAATTGATAAAGGGGGAATTTAACAATGTTGTTCCAAAAAAAGCAGATTGTTGTATTATCACTTGTTATACTGATTGTTATTGCAGGGTATTTGCAGTATAGCTATAAAAAAAGCAGTACAGCATCCAATGACAGCGAATCCGGAAAGTTGGGAGAGGCCGTTTACGTAGATAATAATCTGACAGATGAAGAAGCTGCTGAAAAAAATTCATCTGACAAAAATGATGAAAAGAAAGGCAAGGAAGAGAAAAAAGCTGAATCTCAAGCCTCACAGGAAGTGGAAGAATTTTTCATACAGACGAAATTAAGCAGGGAAGCCAGTGTCAGCAAGAGTACAGACAGTCTGAAGGCGATCACCGAGGATGTCAACGCCAGCGAAGAAGTAAAGGCACAGGCATATGAGAAATTGATAGCGCTTGCACAAAGGGCAGAAATGGAAGCTAAGATAGAAGCATTGATAGCAGATGCAGGATTTGAGGATGCTCTGGTTCTGTTTGGCGAAGATGGCGGAATAGATATAATTGTAAAGACGCCGACACTTACATCACAGGATGTTGCAAAAATAGCTGATGTTGCGTCAAGGCATGCTAATGTCAGCCTGGATAAGATATTTATTAAGAACAAGTATTAATCAACCGGTGCGATATCAGCACCTCTGTTTTTTAGCAGTAAATAGCACTATTGCTTGAATATGTGTAAAATGATATAATTGATTTTACCGTATGATACTACTTTATTTCTTTGTTAAAAAGAATAAAGTAGTTAAATTTATGCTGAGCACAAAATGTTATGTTATAAAATTACAAACAGTTAATCTCCAACAAGTAAATATAACATGATGAAGCTTTGCAATTGTTATGTGATTGGAGGGAGTAATGTGGAAGAAAACAATTCAGGTATACTGGATGAGTTAGGTTCAATAAAGATTACAGACGAAGTCGTGGCAATAATTGCAGGAATAGCAGCAATGGATGTACCCGGAGTTTCGAGCATGAGCGGAGGTATTGCCAACGGTATAGCCGAAGCTTTGGGCAGAAAAAATCTTTCCAAGGGTGTTAAGGTGGAAGTAGGAGAAAAGGAAGCAGCTATTGATTTATATATAATAGTCGAATATGGATACAGAATTCCTGAAATAGCCTGGAACATCCAGGAAAAAGTAAAGAAATCCGTCGAAGCTATGACGGGCTTAAATGTTATTGAAGTAAATATACATGTTCAGGGTGTAAATTTTGATAAAGAGAGCAAGAAGGAAAATGCTGATGAGCAGGCAAGATTGAAATAAAGCAAATGCCGTAAGTGTTTTTTCCAGTTTATAGTTTATTTTTTGAGAAAAATAAACTATAATATTTATATATGGTACAAGCGTAATACAATTTCACTCAGCCATAGAAAAAGGTGGTGCTTACTAATGAATATTTTTTTGAGAATTTTGCTTGCGGTATATGCATTTTGCCTTGCAGTTTTTTCGGCTATTGTAATGATTGTAATTGCAAGACCTGAGATTTTTGACTCCATTTCCAGTTACATAACTACAATGATATTGTACAATAGCGGTGCTTCAATAGCAGCTTTTATTATAGTATTTATATTTTTCGTGCTTAGCCTTGCTTTTTTGCTTTCAGGAATTAGAAGCGGAAAGGATAAAAAAGCTGTAAGTAAACATACTAGTATAGGAGAAATTAAGATTTCTCTTAACTCCATTGAGAATATCGCTTTGGCTGCAACTAGGAGGCTTAATGGTGTAAAAGACACAAAAGCTCGAGTAAACAAGTTGGAAGATAATGTATCAATAACCATCAACATTGTAGTAATGCCTGATATTAATATTCCGGCTTTGTGTGAGGAAATTCAGACAAGGGTTAAAAAGTCAGTGGAGGAATGTTCCGGGATTGCCGTAAATGATGTGAAAGTATTTGTAGACGGGATTTATTCAGGCATGACATATAAGCCGAGAGTTGAGTAGCTCAAGGAGGTATTCGGAATGAAAAAGGAGGACCTAATCAACTTTTACAACAATCATAAAGGTGGTATAAACGGTGCTCTGATAGGTTTTATTATTTCAGTGTCAATACTTATTTTCGGTTTTTTCAGAATTTTGTTCATAGCTTTGTTTGTAGGAACCGGTTATTATATAGGAAAGAAAATATATCAGGATAAAGATTACATAAAGAATCTCCTTGATAGAATTTTGCCGCCCGGAACCTATAGATAGGACAGCCGGATGTTGTAGGGACAAGCCCCTGAGATATTAGTGAGAGACGTTTATAGTAGGAGGATAGGCTTGATGGGAAGAAGAGCGGCCAGAGAAGAGGCTGTAAAGTTGTTGTATCAATTGGAAATACAAAAGGAAGACAGAGATAAACAGATTGAATACACTTTAAACCAAGGAAAATTCTCTGAAAATGAAAAAGAGTACATATCTGATATTGTCCGGGGAGTATTTGAAAATGTTGAGTATATTGACGGGACAATCGAGAAGTATTCTAAAGGATGGAAATTATCCAGGATATCAAAGATAGATTTGTCCATTCTTAGGTTAAGTATTTATGAAATGAAGTTCAGAAATGATATTCCTTACAGTGTCTCTATAAACGAGGCAATTGAGCTGGCGAAAAAGTACAGCACCGAAGAGTCGGGTGCTTTTATTAACGGTATACTTGGCCGAATAAGTTCGTCTTGAAGATTTTACAGGTGAGTTCATGCAGTATATTCTATCAGTAACGGAAATAAACAAGTACATCAGAGAAATAATATCAAAGGATTTAATTCTTTCTAATTTATGGGTTAAAGGTGAAATATCAAATTTCAAGCATCATTATACAGGACATATGTATTTTACGCTAAAAGATGAAAAAAGCCTTCTGAAATGCGTAATGTTCAGGAATGCCGCCTCAGGCCTCGGTTTTATGCCTGAGAACGGCATGAAGGTGATAATAAGAGGCTATGTTTCTGTTTTTGAAAGAGATGGACAGTACCAGTTATACGCTGAGGAAATGCAGCCTGACGGTATTGGAAATCTCTATATAGCTTTTGAGCAGTTAAAGAAAAAGCTTGCTGCTGAAGGGTTGTTTGATGCAAGGTACAAAAAAAATCTTCCTTTTCTACCCAGGTCAATTGGTGTCGTTACATCTCTTACCGGTGCGGTAATACGTGATATAATAAATGTTCTAAGCCGCAGATTTTACAATGTACAGTTAAAAATCTTTCCTGTCCAGGTTCAGGGAACTGTCGCAGCTCAACAGATATCTGCAGCTATAAAAAAACTTAATGAGCTCCAGTGTGTCGATGTGATAATTTTAGCAAGAGGCGGAGGATCTCTTGAAGATTTATGGCCATTTAATGAAGAAGTTGTTGCGCGCAGCATATTTGAATCACGTATACCCATTATTTCAGCTGTAGGACATGAAACTGACTATACTATTTCGGATCTCGTAGCAGATTTAAGGGCACCTACTCCTTCTGCAGCAGCAGAACTTGTTATGCCTGAGAAAGCTGCACTGAGAACCAGGATATACGATATCGACGCCAGATTAAAAAATTCCTTGCTCAAGTTAATAAGACTTAAACGAAGTGAGCTTGAAAAGCTAACAGGAAGCACAGCTCTAAGACAGCCATATAATATTGTATACCAGGGCAGAATGAGGCTGGATATGCTGGATAAGGACATGACCAGGGCAATTAAAGCTAAAATTGAAAGAATGAGATCACAACTTGCAATGCTGATTTATAAGCTGGATGCATTAAGCCCTCTAAGTATAATGACCAGAGGCTACAGCATTGCAAGAAAGAAGAATTCAGGCCCTGTTTTAAAATCTGCAGGACAGGTCGTTAAGGGTGAAGAGATTGAGATAATTCTTAACAGCGGAAGACTAAATTGTACGGTTAATGAAATCATAGAGGAGGAAATAATAGAGGAGGAAAGAAAATGAGTGATATTGAAAAATCTTTTGAAGAAGCTTTGAGCGACCTTGAAAAAATTGTTGAAGAGCTTGAAAATGGTGAGCTGACCCTGGAACAGTCGCTTGAGCGTTTTCAAAAAGGTATTGAACTTTCAAAATACTGCAATAAGAGACTGGATGAAGTTGAAAGGAAAATAAGCATACTTATTGAAAATGAAGAAGGAAAATTAGTTGAAGAGGTATTAAAGGATGCATAGAGAGGATTTTGATAATAAATACAGGCAGTTTGTAAGGCTGGTTGATGATGCACTTAATGCACTTGTTGCAGAGAGTGATGCACCACAAAAGACGGTATATGATGCTATGAGATACAGCCTTTTGGCCGGTGGGAAAAGGTTTCGGCCGGTACTTATGCTGGCAGTATGTGAAATGCTGGGAGGCAAGCCGGATGATGTAGTTCCTTATGCCTGCGCTATTGAAATGATTCATACCTATTCCCTTATACATGACGATTTGCCTGCAATGGATAATGACGATTACCGCAGAGGCAGGCTCACAAATCACAAGGTTTATGGTGAAGCAATAGCAATTCTTGCCGGAGACGGATTGTTGAATCTGGCATTTGAGACTATGCTAATGCACGCAGAGCATTACAGCAGTGACTTAAAAAGACATGTGCAGGCGATGAAGATAATTGCAAATGCTTCGGGTATATCGGGTATGATAGGAGGACAGGTTGTAGACATTGAAGCTGAGGGCAGGGACATTTCCTCTGAATTGCTTGAATATCTGCACAGGCATAAGACGGGTGCTCTGATAAAGGCACCGGTTATGGCGGCGGCGGTTTTATGCGGGGCAGATGAAACTTGTGTTAAGCGTCTTGAAAGTTATGCAGAAAAAATAGGTTTGGCTTTCCAGATTAAAGATGACATATTGGATGTGGAAGGAACTTTCGAGTCTTTGGGCAAGTCTGTCCGGAAGGATATGCAGAAAGAAAAATCCACATTTGTCAAGCTGTATGGACTTGATGGCGCTAAAAACAAATTATTCAGCATAACGGAAGAAGCAGTAAATCAGCTGGCCGTTTTCGGAGACAAGGCTGATTTCCTTTCGGAATTAGCATACTTTATAGCCGGAAGACAAAACTGAACATATGTAATGTGCAGCCATGATAACTTATTGAGTTTTTAATTGAAAGAAAGACTATAATAGAGCAAAAGTATGATAAAGCAATTTAAATAAGATACCCGTTATTTTTCGTTTTATTTCAAACAATATATATTCTTTATATTAAAAAATTAATGTGTTATAATTTATATCCAAACCTTTCAGAACAAAAGAAGTTTGGACCATTGGGTTATAATTGTTGGATTTTAAATATTGGTTTGAACTTTATTAAGCTTCGAAGGTTAATATATTTAAGTTTCGGAGCTTTATATAACTTTATATGGAAAGTAGGTTAAGAGTGGCGCAGTATTCTAGTCAGTACTGCCGGTTCTGAAGACGGGCCTAAAAATCCGTTTAAGGGCATATCGATGAAGTTCCTTGTGTCGGCTTGCTACGCCCAGTGGTGGGCTGATGCTGGGAGTTAAGGTTTAGGGGCGATCCGCAATGGCATGCGGGCGTTGACCCCTTTTCCGTGGAGACCCTTCCTTGTGGTTAATGATTATTCAACAAATATTTAAAAATTTGGAATGAATGGTCAGAGACTACGAGTAGGGATTAAACCTGTTATGCGGTGATTGCTGCGAACAGCGTAGCCTGCCTTGAGTGAGTTTGGTGGATAATGGATCAGATGAGAGTATGTTGGCCAATGTACGATCATTATTGCTGTTTGAAACCAAATTTGCAAAAGAGGCTAGGAATCGGTCAGACTGTCGGGGAAAACCCCTAGACTGTTCTACTTAAGAGGTAAATTGGGGATTGCAGTGTGGACTAAGTGGCAATCAGGCCCCAATGTTAGGTGACGCATTGGTCGGCTGTTTAAAGGGAAACCGCTGTTATGGCGACATTTCAGTATGGCCGAGGGAAATCCTGCCTGACCTAAGCCACAAAATTTACTCAGTTTACCGCCACTCTTTTCATTATAAATTGCCGTGTGTTCATTTAAATATTCATGGCATGTTTCCAATGAATATTTTTTTAATTTACATAAATATTTAGCATTTTCAGTATACAGGAGGTATAAATAATTGGATGATAATTATAAACATCCAGTTGATGACAAGAAGGTAAAATTCAGGCCCAATAACATAAATTCATCAAAAAGCGAGAACACAAAGTGGATTATAGCAATAACCATCTCTTCATTTTTTCTTTCTGCGGTAATGCAATTCGTTTCAGCAGGTATTTTGGAGGATGTAGGCAATTTAATAGCAATCTGCGTAGTTTTGGTTATAATTTTTATTGGTATATTATTTGATATAATAGGTATAGCTGTAACTGCGGCAGACGAGGTACCTTTTCACGCCATGGCGTCAAGAAAACTTTATGGCGCAAAACAAGCAATAAAGTTAATCAGAAACGCAAACAAGGTTTCCAGCGTGTGCAATGACGTAGTTGGAGACATATGTGGTGTTATAAGCGGTACAGCAAGTGCCACTATAGTATTGCGTGTAACTGTGGACAGCAGCTTGCTGGAAGCAACTATTGTGGGACTGGCTGTAAGCGGATTTGTAGCGGCATTGACAGTAGGGGGAAAAGCCATAGGAAAAACTTATGCTATGAAAAGCAGTAATTATATAGTATACAAGGTAAGCGTTATAATGCAGTTTCTGACAGGAAGGTTTGGATCTTCGGACAGAAAAAAGAAGAACTCAAATCATGAAAATGGTAAGAAAAAAGGTAATAATAAAAATTGTAAAAAGGAAAAGAAATAGAATTTTGAAAGTGGGATGAACACTATTGGAGAATATATTGCAACAGATAAATTCGCCAGATGACATAAAAAAGCTGACTATACCGCAATTGAAGAAATTAGCATCTGAAATCAGAGAGTTTTTAATAGACAAGGTTTCAAAAACAGGGGGCCATCTTGCATCAAATTTGGGGATTGTGGAATTAACACTTGTACTACATAAAATTTTCAATCTTCCGGAAGATAAGATTATATGGGATGTAGGCCATCAATCCTATGTACACAAAATTTTGACCGGAAGAAAAGACCATTTTGACACTCTTAGAAAGATTAATGGGCTTGCAGGATTTCCAAAGGTAAGTGAGAGTGTGTATGACTGCTTCAATACAGGACACAGCAGTACTTCAATCTCGGCAGCGATAGGTTTTGCACGGGCAAGGGATCTTAAAAATGAAAAATTTTCTGTTGTTGCTGTGATTGGTGATGGCGCCTTGACGGGAGGTATGGCCTTTGAGGCTTTAAATGATGCCGGAAGGTCTTCCAACAATCTTATTGTTGTGTTAAATGATAATGAAATGTCCATTACCGAAAATGTCGGCGGACTATCAAGATATTTGAGCAAAATAAGGACAGATCCCCGTTACTCCAAGGCAAAGGAAGATATAAACAGTTTGCTTGCCAAACTCCCGTTAATGGGTAAAAGCATGACAAAAGCTATTGAGCGGGCGAAGGGCACAATAAAATACATTGTAATGCATGAAATAATATTTGAAGAATTAGGATTCAAGTATCTTGGTCCCATAGACGGACACAATATAGAAGAAATGACCCGTGTACTTTCACGCGCCAAGCTTATGAAGGGACCTATTTTTGTTCATGTCTGCACACAGAAAGGAAAAGGATACAGTTTTGCCGAAAACAGGCCTGAAATATTTCATGGAATACCTCCTTTCGAGGTGGAAACAGGTGAAATAAAATCGGGTGAAGGACAGACTTTTTCCAGTGTTTTTGGTAAAGAAATAGTTAATATAGCCCGGAAAGACAACAGCGTAGTAGCAATATCAGCTGCAATGGTACAGGGCACCGGGCTGGAGGATTTTGCTGCAGAGTTTCCTGACAGGTTTTATGATGTGGGGATTGCTGAACAACATGCAGTGACAATGGCTGCAGGGATGGCCATAAGCGGCTTGAAACCAGTAGTTGCTTTGTATTCTTCTTTCCTGCAGCGCTCATACGACCAAATACTCCACGACGTTGCGCTGCAAAAGCTCCATGTGGTTTTTGCAATTGACAGGGCGGGAATTGTAGGTGAGGACGGAGAAACCCACCAGGGCCTGTACGATCTTTCCTTTCTCAGACATATACCTAATATTGTTATTGCGGCTCCATGTGATTACAGTGAATTTGCCGTGATGCTTGAATATGCAATTTCAAAGCATGAAGGCCCTATTGCAATAAGATATCCGAAAGGTATTTGGAGAGAGAAACTGTTTGAACCCGGGCAGTTGAAGTTGGGTAAAGGTGTAATGGTAAGAAGCGGAAAGGATATTACGATAGCAGCAGTTGGCAGTATGGTGAAAACAGCTTTAGAAGTGGCTGAGATATTGGAAAGTGCCGGAATAGATGCTGAAGTGATAAATGCAAGGTTTGTAAAGCCTTTGGATTCAAGCCTTCTAATTAATTCGGTTATGGCCACCAAAAAACTTGTGACACTTGAAGATAACGTCATAAAAGGCGGGTTTGGCAGCGGTGTGCTTGAATTATTAAGCCAAAATGGTATATACTATCCGGTAAAAATATTTGGCTTCCCTGATGAGCCAATTTTACATGGTTCAAGAAATGAAATATTCAGAAAATATAAGATGGATGCACAGTCCATTTCAGAAGAGATAAAGAGGTTTATGCACAACAAGTTAGAATAATCTGGAGGTTGCGAGTTGAAAAAAGAAAGACTGGATGTTTTGCTGGTTGACAAAGGCTTTTTCCAGAGCCGTGAAAAGGCAAAGGCTTCAATTATGGCAGGGGTAGTCTATGTTAACGGTGAAAAGATAGACAAGCCGGGGACAAAGTTTGATGAAAATGCAGATATTGAAGTAAAGGAAAATCCAATTCCTTATGTAAGCAGAGGCGGGCTAAAAATTGAAAAAGCCATTGAATACTTTAAGATAGATATGAAGGGAAAAATTGCTTTGGACGTTGGTGCATCTACAGGGGGGTTCACTGACTGCATGCTTAAAAAAGGGGCGTCCAAGGTAGTAGCAATAGATGTCGGATATGGCCAGCTAGCCTGGGAACTAAGGCAGGATGAAAGGGTAATATGCATGGAGAGAACCAATATCAGATATGTGAAGCCTGAAGATATTGGTTTCGCTTCAGATTTCGCTTCTATTGACGTTTCATTCATATCTTTGAAAAAGGTAATTCCTGTTGTCAGGGAGCTTTTAAAAGAGGATGGAGAAATTGTCTGCCTGGTAAAACCCCAATTTGAGGCGGGAAGAGAGAAAGTTGGTAAGCACGGAGTAGTGCGGGAACCGGAAATTCACAGGGAAGTTGTAGAAGATATAGCATCCTTTGTTCTTGAAAACGGGTTTTCAATAAAAGGAATCACATATTCTCCCGTGAAAGGACCAGAGGGCAATATTGAGTATTTGCTCTATATCTCAAAACAGATTGAACCGGGAGAAGCTACAGACTGGTCTGGCGAAATTGCAAAAGTTGTAGAAGAATCACACAGAGAATTATAATGGAAAATTTTAATGGAAAGTTATGATAGATAATTGTGACAAAGAATTATACTAATAGAAATTATTAGATGGCATAATTATGAGTTAGAATAGTTATGGCTTAGAATGATTATGAGTTGGAATAGTGAGATAGAATTATGAGAGTAAGAAAAAAGATGCTGTCATGCATTCTTTTTTTGTTTGAATTTTTATAAAATAATAATAGAAATTCTTACAAAAATAATTTATGTTTGTACTTTATTTATATTTGTACTTTTTTCACTAATTCTATATAATAACTATATAAGTGATATATTAAGGTATGTATAATTATACTTGCACTGATTGCGAATTCATGTAATTTGAATCTACGTAATTTGATATATGTGCTACTTTTTTGTTTTGTAAAAGCATGCAGCAAAATGTGCATGATTAAAATTATGTGGGCAGTTTAAATTATATATGCAGAGCAAAATTTATATAAATTGAGGTAAAGAATGGAGATTTTCGGTATTATTACAAACAAGGAAAAAGATGAAGATTATATATATACCAAGAAGCTCATAGACAGTATACACAGCAGAGGGGGAAAGGTAAAGGTATCACCTGACGCAGCCTTGAAACTAGGGCTGACGGGCAATGGATTTGATGAACATGGAATAATTGAAGGTTCGGATATTATTATCTGTCTTGGTGGTGACGGAACATTTCTCAAGGTTGCACGCAAGGTGTACCTGAGAAACATTCCGATGCTTGGGATTAACCTTGGAAGCCTTGGCTTTCTCACAGAGGTTGACAGAAATGAGATAGAAGCTGCTGTCGACTGCCTTTTTGAAGGGAAATATCTGATTGAAGAAAGAATGATGCTGGAGGTTTCAATAAAGAGCGAAGGCAGAGTTGTAGCCAAAGAAGCAGCGCTTAACGATGTTGTTATTTCAAGGGGTTCAGTGCCGAGAATCCTGAATATTAGAACATATATAAATGATACTTTCATAGATAATTTTCCCGGTGACGGGCTTATTGTTTCAAGTCCCACCGGATCAACGGGATATACACTTTCTGCAGGAGGGCCTATTGTAGAGCCTGATGTAGAATTGATAATTGTAACGCCAATATGTCCCCATATGCTTTATTCCAGGTCTTTTGTCGCAACAGGCGACAGAGTGGTAAAAGCCATAGTGGATGAAAGCTATAAGCAAAAGGCTATAGTAAGTGTTGACGGTGAATTGGGATATGAAATCAAAGCTGAGGACATAATTGAAATAAGGAAGTCTCCCCATACTGTTAAATTTGTTAAAGTAAATGAACGAAGCCATTATCAAATATTGAGAAATAAAATTTATTATAGAGGAGAGAACTTGAGGAAAAATGAAATACAGTAGACATGCGAAAATTCTTGAAATTATTGACAAGGAAGTTATTGAGACACAGGAAGAACTTGCGGAAAGGCTCAGAAGCATGGGCGTGGAAGTTACACAAGCAACAATTTCACGGGATATAAAAGAACTCAGGTTAATCAAGGTAATGACCGAAGATGGAAGGTACAGGTATGCTTCCATTGGAAAGAGTGAGAACGTAGTAACGGACAGGCTGCTTAAGGTTTTTGCAGAGTCCTATGTTTCAAGCGACTATGCAAATAATATTGTCGTGGTAAAAACCCTTCCGGGCATGGCTCAGGCTGCGGCATCCGCAATAGATTCCCTCAAATGGAACGAAATACTGGGAACTATAGCCGGTGACGACACGATTATGATTGTTTGCAGAGCTGAGAAAATTGCAGAAGACCTTGTAGACAAATTCAACAAAATGACAAAATAGGGCTTTATAAATAACTCTATATACTTTTCAAAAAACTTGATGGTTTTGAGTAATTTATCAGTTTGATACACGGTGGGGGGCGAAAAATGCTTCAACATCTTGAAATTAACAATATTGCGCTTATCGACAGGATAAGCATGGAATTGAACAGAGGTCTTAATATTCTCACAGGGGAAACGGGTGCCGGAAAATCTATAATAATAGATTCAATAAATGCAATTCTTGGAGGAAGGCTTTCAAAGGATTTTATCAGGACAGGCAAGGAGAAAGCGACGGTAGAAGCTGTATTTCAGGTAGATAATGAAAGGTTTTCAGATTTATTTGAAGAGATAGGTATTGAACCGGAGGAAGACGGAACTCTGATAATATCCAGGGAATTTAATATACAAGGAAGAAATATATGCAGGATAAACGGAAGAATGACAACCGTTTCCATGCTCAGGGAAATCGGGACCCGGCTTATAGATGTGCACGGACAGCACGACAACCAGTCCCTTTTGAGAACAGAAAACCATCAAGTGTTCCTGGACTCATTTGCCGGTGCCAGGCTTGCGCAATTAAAAGAACACTATACGAAATTGTTTGAAGAGTATAAAAGTATCAAGGACAAGCTTTTGAAACTTTCGGATGATAAAGGCGGCCTTGAACGCAAGATTGATTTGCTGAAATATCAGATAAACGAAATAAAAGCTGCCGGGCTGAAAAAGGGTGAAGATGAGGAGCTATATAAGCAAAAGGTGCTTCTTTCCAATTCCGAAAAAATAATCACTGCCCTTACTTGTGCTTATGATGCACTGTTTTCAGGCGACAGCACGGGCAATAATATATATATGCCCGCTTCCGACACTGTCGGCCGGGCTATGAGAGAATTAAACTCCATAGCGCAGCTGGATAAAGGGTTTGAAGATATAGCCCTCAAGCTGGAAGGTATATACTATCAAATCAGTGATGTGGCGGAAGAGATAAGAAATATAAGAGACGGGATAGAATATGACCCCGATATGCTTGAAAAGATTGAGGAAAGAATTGACCTGATATACAGGCTGAAGAAAAAGTACGGCAGCTCTATAGAGGAGATACTTGATTTTTGTAAAAAAGCAGAAGCTGAACTTGAAGAAATCCTGAACAGTGAAGAGTTAATAAAAAAGTTAAGGAATAAGTTGGTTAAGCTGGGAAATGAGCTTTACGAATGTGCTTTGAAAATCCATAACGAGAGGTGCGAGGTTGCAGGGATAATTGAAGGAAAGATTGAGAAAGAGCTAGAAGATTTGGAGATGAAGAAAACACGTTTTAAGGTGTTTGTTGATTTTGATGAAAGAGTGGACGAAAACGGGGAGAGGCCTTTTACCCGTAACGGGCTTGATATGATTGAGTTCATGATATCTCCTAATGTGGGTGAGCCATTGAAGCCTCTTTCCAAAATAGCTTCAGGCGGAGAAATGTCAAGGATTATGCTGGCAATAAAGAACATTCTTGCGAATGTTGACTCCATACCTACCCTTATTTTTGACGAAATAGATATTGGAATAAGCGGTAAAGCCTCGCAAAAAGTTGGAGAGAAGCTTTACAACATATCGAAAAACCATCAGGTAATTTGCGTTACACACCAGGCTCAGATAGCATGCATGGCGGATAATCATTTTTTAATTGAAAAGATATCCGATGAAGAAACTACCCGGACAAGCGTCAAAAAGCTTAACAAGGAAGAAATTAAAAACGAGATTGCAAGGATATTGGGCGGCGCAGTTATATCTGACATAACTATAAAACATGCCGAAGAAATGCTTGAAGACGCAGACAGATTCAAAAAGCTTTAAATAGTTTATTACAACCTCCAAAGACTCCCATGGGTTCAATACCCATGGGAGCTTTATTTTGTTTGAATAATTGATTTCGTATAAGGTTAACTTAATGTTGGAGGTTGATGTAATGGTTTTTCTCAAATCTTTCAGAAAGAGATTTGGTTTATTTTTTTTAGTTTTTATTATTGTCATTTACGCATGCTATCTGTTTACTCTCTTGTCACTTCCTGGCCAAATAACCATACTGGAGGGACAGGAACATTTATTTAATTTCAGAAATCCTTTCTTTGTAAATATCAGGTCTGACAGAGACAATGTACTTAGCATAAATGACAAGATCATAAAAATGGACGGAAGCATACTCCGGTTATACAACCCTCTCAGCTTTAAGACAAATATCAGCAGGGGAAGGGTTAATCTGAGCATGAAGCTTTTTGGAATTCTCCCTCTGAAAACAATAAGAGTTGATATACTTTCAAACAGAAAAATTGCAGCTTGTGGCAATACAGTCGGCGTAAAGTTGAAAACAGACGGGGTTTTGGTTATAGGTATGTCTGATGTTTTGACAGAGGGAAATAAGAAGGTATTGCCTGCAAGAGAAAGCAGCATCAGACCCGGAGATACAATATTACAGATAAACCAACACGAAGTAAATGGTATTTCCGACCTTGTAAAAGAAATTGAAAACAGTCAGGGTAAGGCTGTAACACTGAAATACAGGCGGGACGGCATGATTCAAGAAACTCATATTGTACCTGTAAAATCCATAGATGATGATAAATATCATGTCGGCTTATGGGTTAGGGACAGCACGGCAGGTATAGGAACATTAACTTTTTATGATCCTTCAAGCGGTTATTTCGGTGCTTTAGGGCACGGTATTACCGATATTGACACGGGAATACTGATGCCTATAAAATCTGGTGAACTGCTGGGCTCCGAAATTCTGGCAGTTAAAAAGAGTGAGAGAGGTCTTCCGGGTGAATTAAAGGGTGTATTTGCTGAAGAAGAAGTATTGGGGACAATTAGTATTAACAGTGAATATGGGATTTATGGAAAATTGAACGACAATGTTGAAAAAAATATAAACAGCACACTTTATCCAATTGCGGTAAGAAGCGATGTTAAGGTGGGGTCTGCATTTATTCTGTCAAATGTAGAAGGAAGTACTGTTGAGAAGTACAAAGTGGAAATAGAGAGAGTTTCAAGAAACAGCATGAACGGTTTAAAGGGTATGGTTGTGAAGGTGATCGATGAAAGGCTTTTAAATGCGACCGGCGGAATTGTACAGGGAATGTCGGGCAGTCCGATAATACAGGACGGCAAAATTGTCGGTGCAGTGACACATGTCCTGGTAAATGACCCTACAAGAGGATATGGAATATTTATAGAGAGTATGTTGAAAAATATTGACAGAAATTATCATGGAATTCAAAAGACAGCTCTTGCAGGATAATTCAAAAAGTAATAGAACTATTCTGCAAATTAAGAAGCAAAAGCTGTTGCAGGCTGGCTATATGGCAGGATAATCAGATGCTAAACGAGAAATGTTGAAAATATTTTTATAAGTATTTTGTGTTAAAAATTAGAATTATAATGCGAGTTATGTCTTCATTTTTTATATAAGAATAGATTTATATGGGAAATACTGACGATATTACCCGATTAAATAAACTCACTTAAATAGCTTGAAAATGTTAATTTGCATAAGCATTTCAAAATTATAGAAGTTTATGCTTGTGTTTTTGTCGAAACATAAATATAATTATACTTGAAGTTTTACAGAAGTTGTCAGGGGGGATTTGCGTGATGGATAACAAGATTCAGGTTGTAATCGCTGATGATAACAGGGAATTCGGTGACATACTTAGTGAATATCTTGACAATCAGGATGGTATTGAAGTTGTCGGTGTTGCAAGAGACGGCCTTGAAGCTTATGAGGTTATAACTTCAAAATTACCCGATATAGTGGTTCTTGATATAATCATGCCACATCTTGACGGGCTTGGGGTACTTGAAAGAATTAATTCAACTAAGTTGAAAAAGCGCCCGCTTTTCATTATACTATCCGCTGTTGGACAGGATAAAATTACCCAAAGAGCATTGGCGCTTGGAGCAGAATATTATATGGTGAAGCCGTTTGATATGGATGTTCTGGTTTCACGCATTCGACAGCTAAAGGATAATTCGCAACCAGCAGTGATTAAGCCTGATTCCGGTAAGGAAATTAGCAGTGTGTATCATGCATCCTCGAAGAAAAGTTTAGAAGTAGAAGTTACAAATATTATGCATGAAATAGGCGTACCAGCACATATAAAAGGTTATCAGTATCTCAGGGATGCTATTATGATGGTTGTAAAAGACCTTGATATAATAAATTCCATAACAAAGCAGCTCTATCCAACTATAGCAAGAGAATACAATACGACGCCCAGCAGAGTTGAGAGGGCAATAAGGCATGCCATAGAAGTTGCATGGAGCAGAGGGCAGGTTGAAGCAATAGATTCACTCTTCGGATACACAGTAAGCATTGGTAAAGGCAAGCCCACAAATTCCGAATTTATAGCAATGGTTGCTGATAAACTGAGACTTGAGTTAAATGTAAGCTAAATACTTAGATGCGGGCTAAATGTAAGCTGATTGCTTGGACTTGAGCTAAATATTAGCTAAATACTTAGACTCGGGTTTAAATATGAGCCGTTGCTGAGACCAGAGTTAAGAATGAGCTAACTACTGAGGCTTTAGTTAAATATGTTTTAATTTATGCTAATTATTGAAGTGAGCGTTAAATATAAGCTAACTGGTAAGCCCAGATTTAAATACGAGTTTACTACTGAAGCAGGAAACAAGAGCTGTATATCACCGCATAAATGAAGCGCGATATACAGCTCTGAATTTTGTTTAATAAATTGAACTCATCTATAATTAGCTTTGAACTCAGTTATTATTAACTTATTTGTCAATCAGACGCTTAAAAAACCCCTTTTTGTTCTTTTCCCTCCATGTGGTTAATGAACGGTCCACATCGCTGAAATGTTTTTCCATTTTTGTTTCAAGTTTTCTAATGCTGTTTTCAACACAGGCGCCAAGCTCCAGTTTTGTTTTTAGTAATTCATGAAATACCTCTTCTTTTACATTGTTTATCTCTTGCGATACATTTTTTGTAACGCTTTCTGTTACACTTGTTGTAATATCTGTTTTTAATTCATCAAAGAAAACTTTTACATTACTATTTTTATCAACATTATCAATAACTGCAAGAGATGTGTCAGTTGTTTCCTCAGACACCACTACAGGAGGTGGCTCTGTGATTAAATTATTGGATATGAGAATTTTACGAATAGCTTTAATCTGGAGGCCTTCACTTCTCATTTGTTTGATCTTAAACATCAGATTAGCCAGCTCAGGTGTATAGTAACGCCTGCCACGACTATCCTTTGGAACGTTTATATTAAACTCTTTTTCATAATACCTTAAGGTGTGATCAGTTGTATTTAGTCTCTGGCTAAGTTCAGTAATGCTATACCTGTCTTTGAGTATTTCCATTATGTTTCACCCCCAAACAAGTATTTATATAATACCATTTAAGTTAATTAGTGTAAATATTACCTGACTATTTCCGCAATATTTCCATGAGATCCTTCATATCCTTAGGAATGGGAGCCGACAGTTGTATACGTGTTTGTGTTACAGGATGCACAAAGCTTACATAGCTCGAGTGAAGAGCCTGTCTGCTTATCAGATCAGAAGGTATGTCCGAATACAATGTATCACCTATTAGCGGGTGACCGATGGCCTTGCAGTGCACCCTGATCTGATGGGTTCTGCCGGTTTCAAGATAAAACCTCAAACAGGTAGCATCATTGAGATATTCTATAACTTCATAATGTGTTACCGCTCTTAACCCCGTTGGTGAGATATGCCTTTCCATTATACTGCCGGGCTTGCGGTCTATAGGCAAGTCTATAGTACCTGTCTTGTTTGGAACTATACCGCTTACTATACCAATATATTCCTTGACAAAAATTTTTGAGGCCATTTGCTGAATGAGCTGTTCCTGAATATATTGATTCTTTGCAAATACAATAATCCCGGTAGTATCTTTGTCAAGTCTGCTGACAGGACGAATTTTTCTTTTTTCTCCTTTTATTTTGAAATGATATGCAAGAGCATTTGCAATTGTGCCGGTGAGGTGGTATGAAGTAGGGTGTACAACTATACCGGGTTGTTTGTCCAGAACAATTAAGCCATCATCTTCATAAATGATGAAAATGGGCAGGTCCTCCGGTACAATGTCAGTTTCCTCTTCCTCTACGTCAATCAATACATCTATTATGTCTCCGTCTTTTACGATATGATTGACGTGTACAGGAGAGGAGTTGCAAAGTATCCTGTCAATGTATTTCAGTTTTTTTATAAGTCTGCCGGACAGATTCAGCTTATATTTTAAAATTGCTTCCACTTTTTTACCGCTGTCCTGCTGTGTAATAAAGTAAGTTAGACGCAAAATTCTACCACCCGATTTATATTACAATACAGGAGCCCAAAAATCAAGCATTGCCAGGGAGTATGTCCGATTTTTAAGGTTGAAATGGAAGAGTGGGTTGTATAAAATATAGTAAAAACGTATGGCTTTGCTAGCGGAGGTAATAAAATGGAGCAGGAGACTAGAAATTATCTGATAAATGAGTTTGGAATTGATAGCAAAATTTTAGATATAGCCAAAGAAGTAGAGAAAGAAATAAGTTGTCTTACTAAAGAAATAGAAGCTGTAAGGGAATATAACCAGTATAAGGTAATCAGGGCAATGCAGAACCATAACCTTAGCGAATCGCATTTCCAGGGAAGTACAGGTTATGGATATGGTGACAGAGGACGTGAAATACTTGATATGGTTTATGCTGACGTCTTCAAGGCGGAGGATGCCCTTGTAAGGCATCAAATAGTATCCGGGACCCATGCCCTTGCGCTATGCCTGTTTGGCAATTTGAGGCCTGGCGATGAACTCCTTTCTATTACTGGTAAACCTTATGACACACTGGAGGAAGTAATAGGTATAAGGGGTGAGGGGGAAGGTTCCCTTAAGGAATTTGGGATAACATACAGACAGGTTGAATTACTCGATAATGGCAGCATAGATTTTGAAAATGTCAAAAAATCCATCAATGAAAAAACAAAGATGATATTAATACAGCGTTCGAGGGGCTATAGCTGGCGCTCGCCTCTTATGATTGAAGATATAAGAAAAGCAGTAAACTTTATCAGAAGTATAAAAGAAAATGTAATTATTATGGTAGATAATTGCTATGGCGAGTTTGTGGAAACTGAAGAGCCTGTTGAAGCAGGTGCTGATATCGTTGCAGGATCACTGATAAAAAATCCGGGAGGCGGGCTTGCCACTACTGGCGGATATATAGCCGGAAAACAGGCATATGTAAGAAATGCTGCATGCAGACTCACTACACCTGGACTTGCCAAAGAGGTTGGGGCTTCACTGGGGCAGAACAGACTTATATTTCAGGGGCTTTTTTTTGCACCCCATGTGGTTGCCGAAAGTCTTAAGGGAGCAGTTTTTTGTGCTGCTCTTATGGAGAAACTCGGCTTTGAAACTTCACCCTCTTCAAAGGAGAAGAGAGGAGATATAATTCAGGCGATAAAGTTCAATCGGGAAGATTACCTTATTGCTTTCTGCCAGGGGATTCAAAAAGGCTCACCTGTAGATTCTTATGTAAATCCTGAGCCATGGGACATGCCGGGATATGAACATCCTGTCATAATGGCGGCAGGGGCATTTGTCCAGGGTGCGTCCATAGAATTAAGTGCTGATGCACCAATAAAAGCTCCCTACATTGCCTATATGCAGGGAGGATTGACCTTTGACCACGTCAAGCTTGGGGTGCTGACTTCAGTTGAGATGATGAATAAAAAGGGTATTCTGAGAGGTCGTCTATGAAAAAGGAAAACAAAGGAAAAAAGTTCAAAATAAGCAGTTTTATAATAACGATGTTTTTATTGCTATACATACCGTCTGTACTTCACTGGATAACTGAAAAAAATGTCAGCACAGATTATTTGAGAAACGGTATATTAGAAGATTCAGTAAATGCGGATGGTATTATAATAAGAGATGAGACGGTATATAATTCTCCCTTTGACGGAAAATATATTCCTGAAGTAGGTGAAGGGGAGAAGGTTGCTGCAGGTGGCAGAATTGCCACAGTGATGGCAGCTTCATCAGTGGAACTGCTGGATGAACTTGAGAATTACAATCAGAGGATAATAAAAGCGCAGATAGAGAAAAATAAAAACAGGGAATTTTTTTCCGAAGATATAGGAAGGCTTGACAATGAGATAGGCAAAAAAATTCAGGTAATAGTGAATGAAGTCAATAACAATAGCCTTTATAAAATTGAACAGTTAAAATCGGATATAGACAGGCTGGTTCACAAGAAAGCAGAGATTTATGGAGGACGTTCCACTGCCGATACATATATAGACCAGTTGAAAAATGAAAGGGACTTGCTTCAGCAAAGGATAAAAAATGATACAAAAGGAGAGATTTCAGCATCTCCGGGGATAGTTTCATATGTAATAGACGGGTTGGAAAAAGAACTTAATCCCTCTGCTATTGATAAGCTTACTGTTGAATATTTGGAAAACTTGAAAATATCAACACTTGATGTTAATGCCAATATGCGTGATGTCACTGCAGGCCAGCCTTATGTAAAAGTAATAGACAATCTGAAAAGTTATATAGCTGTAATAGTTAAAGCTGATAAAGCAAAAACTTTTGAGGTAGGAATGAAACCAAGAGTCAGAATATACGACATAGATAAGGAAATAAGAGGAACAATCGAGCATATATCTCCGGAGGAAAACGGAAAGGTAATTATTGTTGTAGGAATTGACAGGTGTATAGATGAAACGGCAGGTATCAGGAAGGTTAACATTGACCTGATAAAGGATTCGTATGAAGGTCTGAAAGTACCTTTAAGAAGCCTTATGGATGTTGATCTGGAAAATAACAAGGCTAAAATAATACTGGTAAAGGCAAATTATGCAAGCATAAGAGAAGTAGAAATAGTTGTTGCAAGCGATGAATATGCAATTATTAAGAGCGCTGATGACAGCGGCAACAAGGGTATAAGCCTTTATGATTCTTATATAATCAATCCGCAAAATATAGAGGAGGGTCAGATAATAAATAAATGAGCACTGGAAATGCAGGAGTAATAAAAGAAAATATAGAAAAAATTAAAATGAGAGTAGCACATGCTGCCCAAAAGAGCGGAAGAAAGCCGGAAGATGTAAAGATTATAGCTGTAACAAAGACAGTGGATACTGCAAGAATAACGGAAGCAATAGAGGCAGGCATAACGGATGTCGGTGAAAACAGGGTTCAGGAATTGTGCAATAAATACGATATAATTGGTGCACGGTGCAACTGGCATTTGATAGGCAGCCTTCAGACCAATAAAGTTAAATATATAATAGACAAGGTTGCTTTGATACATTCCCTGGACAGGATTGAACTGGCAGAAGAGATTCAAAAAAGAGCTGAGCGCATATCACGGATTGTTGATGTACTTGTGCAGGTAAATGTGGCAAGGGAGGAAACAAAGTCAGGTATATATTTGGAGCAGGCTTACGACTTTGTGAAAGAGATATCAAAATATGGTAATATCAGAGTAAGAGGCTTAATGACCATTGCTCCCTTTGCCGAAAATCCCGAAGAAGTGCGCTTTGTTTTCAAAGAACTGCACAAATTATATATTGACATAGGTAAGGAAAATGCCGATAATATAAATATGGATTACCTTTCCATGGGTATGAGCAACGATTTTGAGGTCGCGATTGAAGAAGGTTCCAATATGGTCAGAATTGGAACTGCAATCTTTGGAAGAAGATACTAATGATGAAGAGGAGGAAAAACTATGGCAAATCTGATTAATAAGATGTTGAATTTTGTTGGTTGGGAAGCTGAAGAAGAGGAAGAAGATTTACTGGAAGAAGAAATCGAGCAAGAAAAGAAAGAACCATCCCAGCCCCAGTTCCTTCAGACATCTGGCAGGAGACATCAGAGTAAAGTAGTAAATATTCATTCTGCATCTCAATTCAAGGTAGTTGTTACCCAACCTGAGACTTTTGATGACGCACAGGATGCTTGTGACCATCTGAAGAACAAAAAGCCTGTAATTGTCAATCTTGAAGAAGTTGATAAAGAATTGGCGCAGAGGATAATAGATTTCCTCAGTGGAGCGGTGTATGGACTCGACGGCAATATTCAAAAAGTATCAAGCGGAATATTTGTCATAGCACCAAACAATGTAGATATTATGAGCGATTTCAAAGATGAGTTGCGTAATAAAGCAGTGTTCCCCTGGGTAAAATAAATGGAGGTTTCTGATGGCTGGTATATTATACAGGGCTTTGGATATTGTACTCCTGATCATTCAGTATGCGATATTTATTCGTGCAATAATATCATGGTTTCCTATTTCCAGGGATAATCCCCTGGTCAGGCTTGTATACCAGATCACTGAACCGTTGCTTGCACCAGTAAGGAACATGCTGTATAGGCTTATGTCCGGGAGATATATGATGATAGATTTTTCCGGAGTTATTGTATTTTTCCTGATAGGTATAATACGAAGCATAATTTTTGGAGGAGCAGTAATTTTCTAATTAATTTATATTTATTCAATTATATTGGTTTGAAGAGAAGACACATTATTAGGATTAAAGATATAATAATGTTGGCTTTTCATAGTGCATTTTTTTGAGAGGTGTTTTATATGAATTATACGCCAAACGATTTGCAAAACTTAACTTTTAAGAAGAGCTTTATGGGATATAGCGAAGATATGGTAAATGAAGTGCTGGATAAGATAATAGAAGACTATACTGCATATATACACGAAAATATCGAATTAAAGGACAAGATTGCTTTGCTTAATGAAGGTTTGCAGCATTACAAGACTATAGAGGAATCCCTTCAGAATACACTTTTGGCGGCGCAGCAAACCAGTGAGGATATAAAAAAGAATGCCTATGAAAAAGCAGAGAATATTATAAAAGAAGCAGAGGTAAAAGCTCAGAAGATATTAAACGATGCTAATCAGGAAGTTGCAAAAATAAGATACGAATATGAGGATTTGAAAAAGAAGCTATATATTTTTAAATCAAAAACTGAGACACTGCTTATGTCACAGCTTGAGATATTAAAGCAGGTGACAGAAGAGTCTTGACATATAGTTAATTTTTATTATATAATTCACCCGATTGAATGTAATTTCACTAAATGTTTATAAAAAAATATTATTGTTAAAAACGATGACTGGAAAGAGTAGTGAGTAATATCTTCAAAGAGAGCAGGTGGCGGTGCGATACCTGTAGGATTAGCTCATGAAAATCATCCACGAGTTGCTACCGGAAAGAACATATAGTTGTTTCAGATTTGCCATGTCAAAATCAGATAAATAATATTGAAACCTATTATATGTTCGAGTAAGGGATGCCGGCACGAACCGTTATTCGATATGAGTGATTATTTTTATTTCGTATAAAAATAATAAACTTGGGTGGTACCGCGTGAGTAATACCCTCTCGTCCCTGTCATTGGATTGAGAGGGTTTTTTGATATATTAAATGCCAGATATGGCTTTCGGGATTGAATCCCGTTTGATATTAATACTTGACTACAAAAAATTATGGAGGTATGACTGGATGATATATAACAAGGTTTCAACCGACTTGAATTTCGTGGACAGGGAAAAGGAAGTACTGAAGTTCTGGAAAGAAAATGATATTTTCGGTAAAAGCATAAGCAATAGAGAAGGCGGCCCGACATTCACTTTTTACGACGGTCCTCCTACTGCCAATGGAATGCCCCACATTGGTCACATACTAACCAGAGTAATAAAAGATATAATCCCAAGATATAAGACAATGAAGGGATATAAAGTTTTAAGAAAAGCCGGATGGGATACTCATGGGCTTCCGGTCGAGCTTGAAGTTGAGAAAACTCTTGGTATTGATGGTAAATCCCAAATTGAGAAATACGGTGTTGAGCCCTTTATTCAAAAGTGCAAGCAAAGTGTATGGAAATATGAAGAAGAATGGAGAAAGATGAGCGATCGTGTAGGGTATTGGGCTGATATGGACAACCCATATGTAACTTATCACAACACCTACATTGAATCAGAATGGTGGGCGCTGAAGCAGATATGGGAAAAGGGCCTGCTCTATAAAGGCCATAAGATTGTACCTTATTGTCCGCGATGTGGTACATCATTATCCAGCCATGAAGTTGCGCAAGGCTATAAAGATGTTAAAGATCCGTCAATATATGTTAAATTTGCTGTGAAAGGTGAAAAACAGGTTTATTTGATGGCATGGACGACTACACCATGGACACTTCCTTCAAACGTCGCTTTGACAGTTAATCCGGACGAGACTTATGTCAAGGTTAAATGTTCGGACGAAGTGTATATTTTAGCTGAAGCTCTTGTAGAGTCGGTTATTGAAGAACCCCATGAAATTCTGGAAAAAATGCGCGGACAGGATCTCGTGGGGATAGAATATGAACCGCTTTTTGATTTCGTAAAGCCGGAAAAGAAGGCATATTATGTAGTTTCAGATAACTTTGTTACTCTCACCGACGGTACAGGTATTGTGCATACTGCACCTGCCTTTGGCGAAGATGACGCAAAAGTTGGAAGAGCCTATGACCTGCCTTTTGTACAGCTTGTAAATGAGCAGGGCAAGTTCGTGGATGCAGTAACTCCATGGAAAGGTGTATTCGTGAAGGATGCAGATCCTGAAATTATTAAGAATCTGGACAGCAGAAACCTGGTGTATAAAACTGTAGAATACGAACACTCCTATCCTTTCTGCTGGAGATGTGATACGCCGCTTTTGTATTATGCCCGTGACACCTGGTTTATTAAGATGACAGCAGTCAGGGACAGGCTTTTGGCAAACAATCAGACAGTTAACTGGTTTCCGGACAACATCAAAGACGGAAGATTCGGAAACTTCCTTGAAAATGTTGTTGACTGGGGCTTAAGCCGTGAGAGATACTGGGGAACTCCTCTACCGATCTGGGAATGCGGATGCGGACACAGGCACGTTGTTGGCAGTATCGCAGAATTAAAGGAAATGGGAGAAAATGTGCCGGACGACATAGAGCTTCACAAGCCCTACATTGACAATGTATATCTTAAGTGTCCAAAATGCGGAACAGGCAAAATGAAGAGGGTAAGTGAGGTTATTGACTGCTGGTTTGATTCAGGCTCCATGCCTTTTGCCCAGTGGCATTATCCTTTTGAGAATGAAGAAATCTTTAAGGAAAACTTCCCGGCTGATTTCATAAGTGAGGCCCTTGATCAGACAAGAGGATGGTTCTACACCCTTATGGCAATTTCCACACTTTTGTTTGACAAATCATCATATAAAAATGTAATAGTTCTTGGCCTGGTTCAGGATAAGGACGGGCAGAAAATGAGCAAGCATAAGGGTAATGTTGTTGATCCCTGGACCGTTCTCGATAAGCAGGGGGCAGATGCAGTAAGGTGGTATTTCTATACAGCAAGTGCACCATGGCTGCCAAGCCGCTTCTATGAAGAGGCTGTCAGTGAAGGACAGAGAAAGTTTATGGGTACGCTGTGGAACACATACGCTTTCTATGTGCTTTATGCAAATATAGACGATTTTGATCCTACAAAATACACTCTTGACTACGATAAACTGTCAGTCATGGATAAGTGGATACTGTCAAGATTGCATACCCTTATTAAAGGTGTGGACCGCAACCTTGATAATTACAGAATTACTGAGTCTGCAAGAATGATACAGGATTTCGTGGATGAGCTGAGTAACTGGTATGTCAGAAGGTGCAGGGAAAGATTCTGGGAGAAGGAAATGACCCAGGACAAGATAAATGCATATATGACTCTCTATACCGTACTTTCAACACTTATTAAAATATCAGCTCCTTTTGTACCGTTTATGGCTGAAGAGATTTACCTTAACCTGGTTAAGTCTGTAGACAAATCAGCACCAGAGAGCGTACATCTGTGTGATTTCCCTGTGGCCGAAGACAGGTATATTGATGAGGAACTGGAAAAGAATATGGACCTGGTATTAAAGCTGGTAGTACAGGGCCGTGCTTGCAGAAATGCTGCAAACATAAAGAACAGACAGCCAATAGGTAAAATGTTCGTTAAAGCCGATTTTGAATTGCCTGAAATGTTTAAGGAGCTTGTGGCAGATGAGCTCAACATTAAAGAAATAATCTTTACCGATGATGCAGAGAACTTTACGCAGTACAAGTTCAAGCCGCAACTTCGTGTTCTTGGACCGCGTTATGGCAAGCTGGTTCCGCAAATCGCAAAAGCGCTTGAAGAAATTGACGGCAATGAAACGATGAAAGCGTTTAGAGAAGGCAGGTCTGTTACACTGAAAGTTGACGGAAATGATGTTGAATTAAGTGAATCTGATGTGCTTATTGAAGTAACACAGAAGGAAGGATTTGTATCTGAAACTGACAGAAATATAACTGTTGTTCTTGATACAAACCTTACACCTGAACTTATAGAAGAAGGTTTTGTAAGAGAAATAATAAGCAAAATTCAGACCATGAGAAAAGAAGCAGGCTTTGAAGTCCAGGATCATATAAAACTGTATTATAGCGACAACAAACGTATTGGTGAAATTATTGAAAGAAACAAGGATTTAATAGCTGATGAAGTACTTGCTGATGTTGTACAGGAAGGCAAAGAAGAAGGATATAGCAAGGATTGGAACATAAACGGAGAAAAGGCAAACTTTACTGTTGTAAAAATTTGATGAGGTGGTCATTTGGTTAAGATTAATGTGAATCTCCAGGAAAGGAGTTACCCAATTTATGTAACATCTGACTTCGATGGCATTAGTAAATGCATGACCGCTTTAAATCCTGACGGAAAGGTTGCAGTTATAACTGATACAAATGTAGAAAAATTCTATTTGCAGCCCTGTATGGATATTTTAAGAAATGCCGGTTATGAGACTTATTCATACGTTATTAAATCAGGAGAAGAGAATAAGAATCTGGACACTGTAAAAGATATTTACAGATTTCTTATTGAAGCTAAATTTGACCGCAGGTCTTCACTTATAGCTCTTGGAGGCGGAGTTACGGGTGATATTACCGGATTTGTAGCAGCAACATTTCTAAGAGGTATAAATTTTATACAGATGCCCACTACACTGCTGGCTCAAGCGGACAGCAGTGTAGGAGGCAAAACAGGTGTTGACTTTGACGGGTACAAAAACATGATAGGTGCCTTCTATCAGCCAAAATTTGTATATATAAACGTGAATACCCTCAAGTCGCTGCCTGAAAGACAGTTGCGTTCCGGCATGGCTGAAGTTGTAAAGCATGGCGTAATTGCAGATGCCAATTTTTACGATTTTATTGACTACAATGTTAATAAGATCCTGGGGCTTGATGAAGATGTACTTCAGCACATGGCGATAGTAAATTGTTCAATAAAAGGTAAAGTAATAGAGAAAGATGAAAAGGAAAACGGACTCAGGTCGATTTTAAATTTCGGGCATACCATCGGTCATGCTATAGAAAGCGAATCCGGATTCAGTCTTTATCATGGTGAATGTGTCTCGGTAGGAATGGTAGGCGCTTTCAAAATTGCAAAGCAGCTTGGAATTGTTGATGAGGGCTCAGTTGAAAAAGTTAAAGAGACACTGCAGAAGATAGGGTTGCCTGTTAAAGTAAGCGGCCTGGATGTCAGGGAAGTATATAATAAGATGTTTCATGATAAAAAGACCCGTCAGGGAAAACTGCTTTTTGTTCTGCCGAAAAGGATAGGCGAAGTGGTGCAGTGCTTTATTGATGATGAAAGTTTAATAATGAATACACTGAGAGAGGTAATCACAGAATAAAATAAAATACTATCTTATTACCTGGTACAACATGCTGACTTAAATAAAATATTGATAGGAAATAATTCCCATATGAGGCGTTGAATAAGCAATAAAAGCCTTGTATGGGAATCTTATTATTAGTGAAAAAATTTTATTGTCGATGAAATTTTTGTGATTAATGAAAAAACAGGCAAATCAAAAGGAATTTCAATTTAAACACAAGACAATCAAAGATGGTTCAATCAAAAAAGATAATCATACAGTTCCACTTAAATTGGCTCAATCATAAAGCAGACATGAAATACAACTCTATTGCAAATTCAAATAACAATACAGGCAGTATGTACAAAGATTAAAAAAATAAGCAGTGGGAAACATAAAAATAGCGATTTGCAAACGAAATTTTTATCGAATTTGCTTTTAGCCGGGGAGGCTCGTGCAGTGTTTGGGGGAAAAAAATTACTAAATGCCATAAATAGAAAATTGGATAAGATATCACTGGATATGGAGAAATCCAAGCTGAATGATTACGTGTTTTATCTGGAGAATCCGAGAAAAATACTGTTTTCGAACTTCTTAGGAGGAGTGGCAAGAGGATTTGGCATGGCCGTGGGGTTTACTTTGCTTGGAGCTTTGATTATATATGTTCTTCGATGGTTGGTTACATGGAATTTGCCTGTAATAGGCAAATTTATTTCAGAAATTATAGACATTGTTCAAGATAATTTGTACAAAAATTAAAGAAGATACTGTAAAACGTACATTCAGGAGGGAAATAAGGTGAATAAAATAGATTTAAATCATTTCAGACAGCTTCTGGAAAGTCAGGGAAGAGACATAGAAAATACTATTAACAGTATGAAGGAAAATAATACTGCCAGACAGGGAGAATCATATCCTACAGAGCTTTCAAATTATGACAATCACCCTGCAGATATGGGTACTCAGCTTTATGAGCTGGAACATAATAACGCGCTTTTTCAGCATCAGGAATATCTTCTGAGGGAGATACATGATGCAATAGGCAGGATTGAAGACGGCAGATATGGTGTATGTGTGGCCTGCGGAAAAGATATATCTGCAGAACGGCTTGAAGCTCTCCCATATGCAAGACTTTGTATCGACTGTGAAGAAAATAAAGAAATACAAACTGAGGAATTGAAGAGAATGCGCCCTGTTGAGGAACTGGTAATAGATGCGCCAATGGGCAGAAAATATCTGAATAGCCGAGAGGATGACGAATACGAGGGCATTGATCAATTCAATGACCTTATGAAATACGGTTCTGCAGATTCGCCTCAGGATCTTGGCGGCTATCATGATTATGAAGAATTTTACACCAATGAAATTGATAAACAGGGCATTGTAGATGATATGGATCAAATTTCAAATGATGATTATAGGAGACAATTGCCGGACTAAAATACCAACCATAAAAAATCGAAAGCCGGAGAAAATAAGTATGAAGTGCAATTAATTTTTAAACAAAGAGGAGGTGCCTGACGATAACTGAATTTACCTATTGAATCAGAGGGTTAATAGCACTTAAGTTAGCATGCCCAATTAACATTTTGTTTGAATTATGTAAAACTATCACTATGTTGATTATTTTCAAGAGAAATACCACAAAACTATTAACCGGGTCCAATAGGTAAAGATTGGTTATCTTATCATTATGATTAAAAAGAACCATAGAGTTATTGTTCTGATAATAATGGTATTATCAAGCATTTTAGTCTTTACTGCATGTGCAGCAAGAAATACCAATCCAAACCAACCTAATAATATGGGACAGCAAAACGGAACACAAACACCTGATACAACAGGCCGTCAAGATGGTCTACAGCAGCCGGATAAGACAGGCCAGGGCGAGAATTTATTGGGTGGAAATCCACAAGGGACAACTACAGAGTTCAATAGAATGGGAACACCCAATAATGGTACCATTAACGGAACACAAAATGGAATTAACAACGGAATGAATAACGGAATGAATAATGGTATGAATAATGGTATGAATAATGGTATGAATAATGGAACAAATACTATGCAGACTCGTACGCAGCAGCAAAATTCATTAGCTGACTATAGCAGGAGAGCTGATATTATCAGAGATAAACTCGAAGCAATGGATGGAGTAGACAACGTAAGTGTAGTAATAACGGGAAATACTGCCCTGGTTGGATATAAACCGTCGAATAATTCAAAAAATACAGAGGCTACGAAAAACGCAATTATTAGAAAGGTAAAGGAAACTGACAAGGCAATTCAAAATGTTACAGTAACAGATGCTATGGACTTGACAACACAGATAAACCGCATAGCAGATGATATAAAGAATAACAAGCCTATTGATGAGATAAATGCAAGCATTGACAAGATTATGAGGCAGATAAACCCAAATACTAAATCATAAGCTAAAGGATAGAACAGGACTGGATGTTGTATAGTTTGTGGTTTTCAGCATCCAGTTCTCTCTTACTTTATAAAATCATCCAGTCCTTCCTAGCTTCATGAAATCATCGAGCTTCTCTTACTTCATGAAATCCGGCTTTTTAACAAAATATTTTTTTTCTCCAAGTCTATCCTGGACTATTCTGAGCGCCTCACCAAAACGCTGGAAATGCACAATTTCTCTTGCTCTAAGGAATTTTAAGGGTTCAATAACATCCGGATCGTCTGCAAGATTTATCAGGTTTTCGTATGTTGCCCTGGCTTTCTGTTCTGCAGCCAAATCTTCATGAAGATCTGCAATAGGGTCGCCCTTAGACTGAAGATAAGCTGCTGTAAAAGGAGTTCCTGATGCACTTATAGGATATACTGCATGATCATGATCTGTGTAATAGGCACCAAGGCCTGCCATTTCCATTTGCTCGGCAGTTGCGCCCTTAGTAAGCTGATAAACCATTGAACCAATAATTTCCAAATGGGCAAGTTCTTCTGTACCTATGTCGTTTAATATGGCTTTTGCCTCATTGGTAGGCATACTGAACCTCTGGCTCAGATATCTCAGAGATGCTGCCAGCTCACCATCAGGCCCGCCATACTGAGATATAATATACTTTGCCATTTTTGGATTGCAAGTTTTAATTCTTACAGGGTATTCAAGCTTTTTCTCATAAACCCACATTATAATGCCTCCTTTTCCCATGGCCATGGTCTTTCGATCCACTGCCAAGGATACTTGCTTGTTGACATAAGAGCATTCAAAGGACCATACATGCTCTCAAATCTTTGCCTGAGCATTCTTGAACGCATAACGTTGTTGTTGTAAAGCATAAGAGCATTTCTATCGTTAGGATGAGTATCAAGATACAGGTTCAGCTCAATAATCGAGAAATCTACAGCCATTATCTCATTAAGAAGTCTTTCGCGGTTCATGTCCACATTCATCCACAAATTAGGTAGATTTGGATTTACATTCATATTCATATCCATTATTTAACACCTCCATCATGCATCCACTGTATACTCAGGGTCAGCACCATATGGTCTGTCCAGTTCAGGGAAAATAGTACCCTGTTGTAAACCTTTCATGGGAGGATATATACAGCAGATGTCATTGATATATTGAAATGGAACATACGCATGTGCCAATTTCGGGTTGAGAATAGGCGCAGGGTTATAATACTGCATCATGCATCTATTAAACATGGAATCGGATGTCATATTTTTCCCTCCATACAGGTTACTTTATTAACATAATATTCCTAGATGAGAGAAAATGTTACCTGTAGAAGATTTATGCAGTAAAACTATTGACATGTATTCTTTGTGTATGATATATATATACTATATTATGCCAAGTTTACAGTAATTGTACAATATGTAAATTGGGACTATTTATAGAAAAGTAAAAAACTTTTCAAAAAATTATTATCTTAAAAAAGAAACATCATTAATAGGTAAAAAAAGTTAATACATTAATGAGGGTGTAAAACTGTGGGAAAAGAGTTAGTCAAAAGGGTACTTCCTTTATTCATACTTATAACCTTTATATTCTTTTTCTACGTAAATTCATTTGCAGTAAGGGAAAATTTTTCTGAAGGCGTTCAACAATTAAATGCTTTTCTATCAATGAAAAATAGAGGATTAAATGAAATTAATTTTGAAGAATTATCTGAATTGGATGACGAACTTGAACTGAGGGGAAAACTTGAGAAGTTGCAAATATCCAGAGAAGAAATTGATATGCTAATTAGAAGATGGAATTTGACAAAAGAGGAAAAAGATGAAACAACAAGATTTCTAGTAAAATATAAAAGCAAATCAACCAAGAACACATCAAGCTTAAGAATTCAAGATAAAGTCAAATCAATAACACAAGTCAACAACAAAGCACTTAATATGCGGGAACTGGATATAATCGAAACAAATGAAAAAATGGACAGTGAAAAGTTTGCGCAATTTTTGGAACAAAACAGCATGACAAATGAAATTGAATTCTTTCAACCTGACTATGAACTATCAATAGCATCATTTGATCCATACTTTGGTTCACAATGGGGATTACATGGAGAAGTTACATACGAACTTTTGGAAGAAGCTTATAATTTAGCAAGCAATAATATTTACAGCGAAGAAAATAATTATTTATCTGAAACAGATATATTAAATGATTTAGCATATAATCCGATAAGCATTAATGTTCTTCCTGCATGGGACTTAACTCTAGGAACCGGAACCGTAATTGGACTTCTTGATACAGGGGTTGATACAGAGCATCCCGATCTTAAATCAAATATTTGGACAAATAAGAATGAAATTCCCGAAAATGACATAGACGATGATAATAATCGCTTTACCGATGATTTTCAAGGCTGGAATTTTGTTGACAATACTAACGAAGTGCATGATACTCAAAGAATGTACGATGAATATCATGGAACAGCTCTTGCAGGAATAATAGGTGCGGTTAAGGATAATGAAATTGGGATAGCCGGAACCTCACCAGAAGTAAAAATTCTTCCGCTAAAAGTATTCCGGGACGGTAAAGCCTATACAAGCGATATAATTGAAGCCATAAATTATTGTGAACAGATGGGTGTAAAAATTATTAACGCAAGCTGGGGTTCAAACGACAATAATCCGGCTCTGGAGGAAGCAATAAAAAACTCTAGTATACTCTTTGTTGCTGCTGCCGGAAACAGTGGAAAAAACATTGATGAAGATCCAGTTTATCCAGCTTCATATAACTTTGATAATGTTATTACAGTAGGGTCAATAAATATGTATGGTTATTTATCGGCTTTCTCCAATTATGGAACTTCTGTAGATGTAACCGCACCTGGAGAAAATATTCTGTCAACAGCTCCAAACGCATCGTACTCCACAAACAGTGGGACAAGCTTTGCAGCAGCTTTTGTAAGTGGTTTGGCAGCTTTAATATTATCGCATGAGAATAATTTGACTGCTTTGGAAATAAAGCAAAGGATAATTAATACCAGTGATAAGGTAACTTCATTATACGACAAAATAAATAACGGCAGAAAAGTAAATTGCAGTAATGCGCTTTACAATGTTCAAGGGAAAGAAATATTTATACCGGATAAACAAGATTCAAATGAACCCATAACATTAGACAGTAGTCAGGATGGTTTTGAATTGTTTTCACTCACAGGGATTCAGGATATTAGCGCTGGAACATATTTAACCCTTGCATTAAAGAGTGATGGAACGGTATGGAGTTGGGGTATGAACGATTATGGACAGCTTGGAAACGGAACAAATTACGCAGAAGGAGCAATATATAAGGTACAGGGTTTGGACAATGTAGTATCGGTTGCCGCAGGATCCTATCACGGGCTTGCACTTAAAAATGATGGAACGGTATGGAGCTGGGGCGGAAATAATTATGGGCAGTTAGGAGACGGAACAACAACAAACAGATATATACCTGTACAGGTACAGAATCTAAACAATGTTATTGAAATTGCAGCAGGTCAATATTACAGTATTGCATTAAAAAGTGATGGCACAGTATGGGCATGGGGGTTAAATAATTATGGCGTATTGGGAGACGGAACGTCAACAAGCAGGTATACTCCGGTTCAGGTACATAATTTAAGCAATGTAATTGCAATATCTGCAGGTGACTCCCACAACTTAGCTCTTAGAAGCAATGGTACAGTATGGGCATGGGGTAACAACAATGGTGGCGTATTAGGAGATGGAACAACACAAAATAGATACATTCCAATACAGGTAAAGAACTTAAACGGTGTATTATCAATAGCAGCAGGAAGTAGACATAGTATGGCTTTAAAAAGTGATGAGACAGTATGGACATGGGGATACAATAACTATGGACAGCTAGGGAACGGAACGTCGACAGACAGTTATACACCGTTACAGGTGCAGAACATAAGTAATGCAGTAAGCATAGATGCAGGATATGATCATAGCATGGCATTGAAGAGCGATGGGACGGTATGGAGTTGGGGAGATAACAGCAGTGGGCAGTTGGGTGATAATACATATGCGATAAGACATTTGCCGGTGCAAGTGCAAAACCTTGAGTCAGTTGCAAAAATATCTGCAGGTGATAGATTTTCTATAGCACTAGACACAAGCGGTATTGTTTATGGTTGGGGAAATAATTTCAGCTTTCAAATCGGAAAGGGTTCACATCCAATAAGTTTAACTGCAAAAAGAACTCCATTTGACAATATCAAAGACGTAAAATCAGGATACCAATATAGTATTTTCCTAAAAAATGACGGAAATGTGTGGAGCTGTGGATATAATTCCTCCGGGCAATTGGGAGACGGAACGACTACAGATAAATATAATCCGGTACAGATGCAGAATCTGAACAATATTGTAGCGATATCTGCAGGTATGTTCCATAGCCTGGCACTGAAAAGTGATGGAACCGTGTGGAGTTGGGGTAGTAATTTTAGAGGACAACTGGGTGACGGGACAACATTAATGAGAACTACACCTGTTAAAGTGGAAAATTTGAATAACATAACAGCGATAGCGTCGGGGTATTTTCATAATATAGCATTAAAAAATGATGGAACAGTATGGACTTGGGGATACAATAATTATGGGCAGTTAGGGGACGGAACAACAATCACAAAAACTGTACCTGTGCAGGTGCAAAGCTTGAATGATGTAACATCAGTAGCAGCAGGCGATGGCCACAGTATTGCATTAAAAGCAGATGGAACGGTATGGAGCTGGGGAAATAACGGTAGCGGACAATTGGGAGATAGAACGATAACAAAAAGAAATACCCCAGTTCAAGTAGCATATTTAAACGATGTATACTCAGTTACAGCAGGTAATAAAAGCAGTGCGGCAATAAAGGATGACGGAACATTATTAATGTGGGGAGATAATTACTATGGACAACTTGGATATGGAAATAGAGTGGTAAAGACTGCTTCTGCATTACCGTTAACAGCTAATACTTATATACAAACTATAAAATCATGTTTTGATACTTTTGGAAATTATGGCGGTGGACCGAATGGCTACTCACCTGAATTTATAGTATCTTATCTAAGTATGAATATGGGAATAATCAAGTTCGATCTTTCGGCTATACCTTCGAATGCGAACATAATATCGGCTACCTTTAGAGCATATATGCTTTCGGAAAGCAGTGGAATTTCTACTAATATAAACAAACTTTATAGACTTAATGACTCATATTATGATGATTTCACAGAAAATGAAATTTTTAGTTGGATGGCACATTGGCCTGCTATGACAAATTTGCATGAGGTTGTTGTAGGTAAGGATGAAGGATGGAAAGAATGGAGTAATGATGCTATAAAAGATACTGTGCAGGGTTGGGTAGATGGAAGTATAGAAAACAGGGGATTTGTTCTTGGTCCTTCAAGCACTGTGTATGACAGTTTTAATAGATATTATTATAGTAAAGAGTACATGGATGGAAGTTTTGCACCTGAACTGGTAATAGAGTATACAATTTCGAGTGGATTATTGAAAGTTGAAGCAAGTATTGAGAGTAGAGATTGGGAAACAGATAACATTTATGTTGATTTAACCTATATAAACGAAGGAGACGGAGGAGTAGGAACAAAGCAATTTGCATGGAGCACATCAACAAATGTTCCCACAAGTTGGAATAACTATACCGGTACGGTTAGCCAATCAACAGATGGAATATGGTATTTGCACTATAAAATTTCTGATACAAACGGCAATTATAAAACTGGATATTTTGGACCTTATAAAAAAAGAAGTGGTTGTATTACCAATGTAGATATATCAATAAATAATACTTACAACTTTGTAATATATTCAAAAAACATAACAGACTATAGCCAATATACATTTACTGTCATATACGACCAGGAAAAATTAGAAGTAATAGATTTATGTGGAATAACATATGGAGTGGAAAATGCACCAGGAACAATTGATGGGACAGATATTACAATAACAAACTTTTCACCGGGGCAAATAGAATTCACTTTTAATAAAAATATTTCTTCTGGATATGCAAGAACGGGAGTTGTCAATATTATTAAGTTTAAAGCAAAAGCTAACGGTCAAACGGAAATAGAATATAGGAAATTATAGATTGAAGATAAAGTTTGAATATTAAATGGTAATGGATTTTCCATATGAACAACAATAGCAGTAGGCAATACTCAGACAATTATAAGTTATATATTTGAGTAGTTATGAAAAAAAGAATATTTTATTCAAGGGGGTCATAATGTGAAAAAGTTGCTTATATTAAGGTCACTAATTATTATTCTAATATCCATTTTATCATTATCTTATGCAGCTTATACTGTTTTTTCCGAAGGCAAGTTATATAAGGTAGAAAAAGGCGGAATGCAACAATCTATAGATACAATTATAGCTAAAAATGGTAATAAAAAGCATGATAATATACAAGTACAAGAAGTAGAAAGGATTCTTCAGGAAAACGGCATACCTATTGACACCAATCTCACTATAGAAGAGGATGAATATATTCTTTCAAGGAGTACTGCTCTTGCATTATTTGATCAAGGGTATGACTTTTATGATATAGAAGTTGCAAAAGAGTTAGCTAAGTTCTGTGCAAAAACGCCGTTGGAACTTTTAAAGACTAAGGGAAAAAGTATGTATGTTCCTAGTGAAGATGATGAACAGAAAAATATAATGCTACGGGTTCAGAGCAAAAGCTGGGCAGAAATTGTTGAGGAGCTGGGTATTAAGATAGAAAAACCAACTAAAGTGTTAGGTATTGCCGCTGAAAAAATAGAAGAGTTAGAACAGCAGAACCTTGATGAAAATGAGATAGAAGCAGTATTCGCAATGGCTTATAACTTTCAGAAGGATTATCAGGAAATAGCAAGTGAACTGAAAAGAGGAAGTACAGTTGAAGAACTTGAAAAAAGGTATACTGAAGAGAGGGAAGCCAAATTAAGGCAAAAAAAGGTTGATGAGAAATTAGCAAAAAAAAATACAGAAAAGATTTTAATTAATAAATATCAAATCACTGAGCAGGATCTAGAAAAATTCAAAAAATATGGTATTACCAATTTGGTAGATATTGCCTTTGTGAAAGATCTTGCCATAAAAAGCAATATGAATGAGGATCAGATTCTTGAACTTAAGAATAAATACAAAAGTTGGAGTCTTGTTACTGAGAAAGCTGAGGTGACAGTGAAATGAATAAAAGGAAAATATGTATTTTTATTCTTTTTATTATATCTGCAATATTTTTAAGTGCAATGCAAGTGTATGCAGATACAGTCTCAGATAACTACAATAACTATGCGTATCCAATGTATAAGTATAAACCCCTTTTGGAAACATCATTTTCACTTAATACTTCCGGACAGACGGAAAACATTGATCCGGCAACTGGAAATCTTGAGCTTAGGTATACGGATTTATATCTCAAAGGTAAGAATGGTCTTGATTTTGAATTAGCAAGGTATTACAGCCTTGCGGATGCAAACTTTCATGAGCCATATGTCAGAGGACCTAAAACAATCATATTGACTGAAGTGCAAGGATTCTATATTGTCGGTACGGAAACACGGGAGAAATATGTAAATGGTGTACTGACAGAGACCACCACAAAAACTGTAAATTTCTGCGATGCAGACTATAATATTATAGACGATTATCAAGAAATGCCTACGGATCCGAAGAAACAAGTCTATGCAAAGTATTGGGGGTATTCACAAAGTGCACAATATATGGCAGATAAATTTAACAATGGTGATTTTGATCGAGTTGAGCCGCCATATTTATCTGGGGAAGACTATGTTGTAGAAGTAGTAAAATATAGTGAACCAGGTGATTTTAGAATACAAATAAGGTACTTGCAGACAGAACAAGGTTATTTAGTATATTATGATACAGTAGTATATGAATATAATTTAGCTAGAGATAGTGCATCGGATCGCTATTTCAATCTTGGTACCGGGTGGTCCTTTGACCTACCATACATTGAAATAAGAGGAGATGAAGATAATTATCTTCATTATGGTAGTAAAGGGACATTATACTTTAATCACAATCAATATCTTTGTGAAATGTCGCATGCTCTACACCCACCTAATGAAACGGGCCACAAAAATATAACAATAAATGACTATTCTTTAAGTGATATACAATTACAACATTTTTATGGTGCCAATATATATAGCAATGGTCAAAAAAGCGAATATTTCAGGCTTACAGAAAAAGACGGCAAAACATTGTACTTTGGAAAAGATGGAAAGCTTTTAGGAATTAAAGATCGTTTTGGAAATGAGATAAAATTTTTGTATACCCAGATTAATGGGCGTTCTTTAATAAGTACTATCATTGACAGCGTTGGTAGAACAATCAATATATCTTATACAAACAATCGGATTACCGTAAACGTAGTTGATGAAACCAATCCGGAAAATAATCGTGTTATTTATTACAATAAGGCTTTAAGCTCATTACCCAATGAATATGTACTAGAAAGTGTTATAGACACAGAAGGCAGGACAACCCGATATGAGTATGAAGAAAAGCAAGCTAGATTATCATATTTTACTAAAGATCCTTATCCCGATCAGGCACCATTTATTAATAATACTTTCGCATGTTTAAAACGGGTGGTATATCCTACAGAAAGCATAACAGAGTATAACTATTCTGACACAAAGTATACAGTAAAAAATCTAGGTCCATCCGGATATCAGCAATTCTTTAAAATATTGGATAGAGCCGACTATACAAATGATGGCATAAGGTATAATTATAAGAGTTTCCGGTATCATAATTATTACAAGGGTGATGGGGCGCTAGAATACGACGGATACCCAACCTATCACGATGGATTGCCTGATAACCTTTCCATTATAACGGATGTAGAAAATGACCAAGGAAACAAGGAAACCTACACATTTAAATATAAGAAAGGGTCAAGTAATCAAAGACGAATTGTGTGCACAAATATTCTTAACATCGGGGCAGACCATAAAAGCGAGGTAATCAAAGAATATGACTCGCAGCGATTACCTGTCAAGATCATCAACAGAATCTATAATGTGGACTCCGATCAGAGTTTGGACAGAATTGAAAATTACTTATATGATAAATTCGGGAATGTATTGGTTTACTGGGATGTGCAAGCAAATGGTAATACAAACAATAATGAACACATGACTACATTTACTTATCATAGCAAATATAATTATCTTACCAGCAAGACTTACAAAAAGGATGCAAACACCACAATTCTAGAGGAATATGTGCCATATAGCGACGATAACAAGAAAATTGAGTGGTATCGAGTAAAGGAAAATGGAGTTCTTAAAAAACAGGTACGCTTCCTCTATGATGCTTATGGCAATGTTATAGAAGAAAGAAATTATCTGGATGATTGGGTAACCTATATTTCAACGCAATACAGTTATGCTGATAATGTAGCCGCAAGGAACGGTAAATTTGATGGAGCCTATATGACAAGACGCTGGATAAGTGACGTAAGAAATGCTGATGGAGTGCTGATAGCAGCTAGACCTGAAAACAGTAGTGGTATTGTTGATGAGATATATGTTTACGATTGGTTCGGAAATATGGTACAGAAGCAAGATGGAAACGGGAATATTACTACGTACCAATATGACAAGTTGAACAGGATAAAGAAAGAGACCAACTCTGACCTTAGCTATAAGACATGGGATTATGTGTGTAATAATGAAGAAAATTATGTAATTACAAAGGATGAAAATGCAAATTCCAGCAACTATGCACATTGTGGAAAACAATTGAAATATGAATATGATGCTCTGGGAAATCTAAAATACGAAAAGGTTTATGAAAGAAATGCAAATGGCATATATGAATATGTGCCAATAAATGAATATACTTATGACTCACAATCGCGTTTAATCTTGGAAGAAAACCTTGTGAACGGCACTAAGACTAAATATATCTACGACAGCAATGGCAGGCTGATAGAAAAAACAATCCGAGATATAAATGATACTTTACTGTATAAGGAGCGGTATGACTATGAAGATGTAGATGAAACAGGCAACTACATCAAGACTATAAAAACTATAGAAGGATATGGCGATGCACCGTCTATAACAATCATTACTTATATAAATAAAGCTGGATTTGTGGAAAAGATAGAAACTCCTCACCAGGAAGGGAGCACTGTAAAAGCATATATTAACACTTTCCGGTACGATTACCTCGGCAACAAAATTGAAGAAAAAAACGCCAGGGCGTATGATGAAGGCTGGAGCCAGCCATGGACAACTAAATATGAATATAACTACGCAGGACAGCCTACGAAGGTTTATAACATCAATGGGGATTATACAACAACGGAATATGATGCGTTAGGCAGGGTTATATCCTTTACCGACGTAAAAGGAAACAAGGCTAATCCTAAATACTCAACATCTTACACATATGATAATATGGGACGCTTGATAAAAGAAGAAATACCCTTTGAAATAATAGGAAGTACTGTGCATTATGCTGTCAAAAAGTATTACTATGACCGGAACGGCAATATCATCCTTGAAAAGGTAAAAAACAACAAAGCGGGCCAGACAGAAAACTATAGTCAGACGGCATATGAATACAACAGCCGGAATATGCTTACGAAGGTAATAACATACGACGGAGAAGTACCTGAAAACTATACGCAATACTATTATGACCTGGCGGGGAATAAGGTCAGGATGTATACAGGATTAAGCAGTCCGCTCACTATAAATGGACTTGATAACGTAATGCCTTCAAGTGATACGGATTATTCCGTGACGAAATATGAATATGACGGATTCAATAGACTCGTAAAGATGATTGATCCGCTGGGGCAGGAAGAAAACTATCAATATGATTTAAACGGCAACCTAGTAAAGAAGATTGACAGGAATGGCAGCATTACAACTATGATTTATGACGGGATGGGAAGGCTGCTCTCAGAAACTGTCACAAATGAAGACAATCTAGAGATGAATGAATCACGTTATTATAATTATACTTTCACAGGAAGCAGATCCTCAATGGACTGCGGAGGATGGAGCGCAGAGTATGTTTACGATGATCTGGGAAGATTGATAAAGGAGATGGAATCATACGGTATAGAGAAGGAATACACATATGATGCTGCTAATAATAGGAAATCACTTGTTATAAAGAATAAGGGAGATATAACGACAAATATCACTTACACCTATGACAACATGAATAGACTTCATGAAGTATATGAAGACGGTCAGCTTGTGGCAACTTATACCTATGACGATAATGGCAACAGGGCATCTCTTACTTACAGCAATGGAAATACAACTCAATACAGTTATAACCTGGCAAACAAGTTGACTGTACTCGAAAATAAGAGAAATTCTTATAGACTTGCAAATTATATGTATACCTATTATCTTGATGGAAATCTGGCGAGCGAAATTGATACGGTTACATATAAAACAAGTTTATACATGTATGATGATTTAGGCCGGCTTGTCAAAGAGGGGGAAGGGTACTTTGGTGTAGCAAATAGTAGTATCAGCTATACCTATGATGATTATAACAACAGGAAAACTATGATAGCAGCTGATGGGACAATAACCCAATATACCTATGATAAAAACAACAGGCTTGCATCAGAGACTACTTCTTCGCAAAAGTATATATATAAGTTTGACTATGCTCAAAACGGCAATTCAAATGAACTTGCAATTATTTATTTTAATGACATCCCGGTGTATGAAGACTTAGACTATACTATTAGTTTTGATGCATTTGTATCAGAAGACACAAATGTGCCGTATTCCAATTTGTTTATAGCTAGTATACACACCGGTGCATTAATACATTATGATTGTTCAAAAAAAGGTACATGGCAGCACTTTGAATTTAATGGCAAACCGATAAGTTCAAGTTGTTATATAGATTTTGTATTAAAAATGTCAGGAAATTCAATTAATAGCGGATATATTCTTATCAAAAATATTGAGTTTAAGAGGAACGGGACCAGTGAAAATTTGGCGGTGAATCCAGAAATAACCGGAATGATAGAAATCGTACCGGATTCAGAAACTAGTTATGAAATAACCAGATACGGCTACGACAATAACGGCAATCAGATATATAAAGAGACTGTATCCAGCATAGGTGGATATTCAAGTGTATCCTACAATAAATATAACGGATTCAACCAACTTATAAAGACAACCATAGGGGATGAGACTATTACCTATATATATAACGGAGACGGCTTGAGGAAAGGGAAGATAGTAAATGATAATGTATGTACCTTTTATGTATGGGATGGTGACCAGATCGCTCTTGAATTAGACGTGAGATTAGATGTAACCAATAAATATGTTAGAGGCATTAATCTTCTTTACGCACAGGATGTAGCAGGTACAAGAAATTGGTATCTTTTCAATGGACATGGTGATGTGGTACAATTAACCAATAGCAGTGGAAATGTAACCAAGACATATGATTACGATGCCTTTGGAAACGAAAAGAACCCAGACCCAAGCGATACTAACCCATTCAGGTACTGTGGCGAGTACTTTGACAAGGAAACCGGGACGTATTATCTGAGGGCAAGGTATTATGACCCTGCAACTTCACGCATGTTATCGGAGGATACAGTATGGGGTGTAGCGCGCAAAATGCCAAACGGGCAAGAAATAGTCGACCCGTTGAGTCTGAATCTGTATATTTACGCATATAATAACCCAATTCTCTACGTTGATCCAAGTGGTCACATAATAGAATTGTCGAGCACAGCGACGAAAACGGAAAAAGAACAATACGAAAGAGCAATAACGTACCTAATGACTTCAAAAAATGGCAAAGCCCTTATTGAAAAACTTGAAAATGCAACAGAAGTATTCACCATCGTGTTTGTGTATGATGATAATATGTACTATAATCCTAATACCAGAGAAATATATTTTGATATTTACAGTGGGCTTATTACAGGTGATGGTACATCCATTCAAAGTGCTGCTCTTGGTTTAGCTCATGAAATGGGTCATTGCGCGCAGCATCTGGATGGTGAAATGGATGATTTTTTAAAGAATCCGACGCAAAAAAACCGTGACAAGTTAGAAGCGGCAAACTTAAAGAAATATGAAACTCCCATAGCAAAACAACTTGGGGAACCTACGCGCAAGAATTATAATGATGTATCTGGATTAGAAAGGATGAACAATTCTACGCACTTTAGGACTACAACCACTCGTCCGTGGTGGCATTATATAGCACCTTGGAATTGGGGAAAACCCTGGATTATTTCTATAGATGACCACAATGCGGAATAGATTCGGAACAATAAAATGGTTGACTTTCCACGCTTTCAGCGGGGAAAGTCAACACGAAATTCAAGTAATCAATCGGCTCTGTTAACTTAGTATGAAAGAAATGAGACCTGCAAGGCTTCTGGTAGGTTTAAAGAGAAAAAACCTACAAATGGAAGCTACAAAATGTAAGATAACATGGAAAAAAGGAAAGTGCAAGGCCTT
>DUMB01000075.1 GCA_012840085.1 Clostridiaceae bacterium | reverse complement strand
ATAAAAAGTCAGATATAGACTATCGTAGTTGTTTGCTCTGTTGTACTCAACTACAAATTTACTTCTTGAATTTAATATAATAATAACCAAAACTATAAAAACAAAAATAAAAATAACCAAATAAAGCATTATTACACCTCATTCGGTTATTTTTCCCTTATTATTTTTAAATTACACTTATTATTTTCCTTAAATTATCTTATTATGTTTGATTATTCTTCTGATTCGTTTCTTTCTTCTGCTATTTCTCTTTCTTCTCTCATTGCTATTTCCTTTTCTGCCTCTTTTCTGATAAAACTCATTTGATCCTCGTCTATAACAGGAAGATCTGCTTTAGACCGGAATCCAAAAGACCTCAAAAACTCTTCAGTTGTATCGTAAATCACGGGCCTGCCGGGCACTTCAAGCCTCCCCACTTCTCTTATGAGATTTCTCTCAATAAGGCGCTCTATAGCGCTTCCGGAATTAACACCTCTGATTTTTTCAATCTTTGCTCTGGTAACCGGTCCATTATAAGCTACTATTGCAAGTGTCTCATAGGCTGCTTGTGATAAACCCTGTTTTTGCCTCGGTTCAATAAGTCTTGCAATATAGTCATATACTTCAAACTTAGTGCAAAGCTGAAAGCCGTTATCAATTTCTCTAATAAAAATTCCGCGGTTGGTACTTTGGTAATCATCCATCATTTTATAAATAATTTTTCTGACCGTCTTTTTATCAATCTGAAGCACCTCAGATATTTTTTCAAGGGGAAGCCTGTCTCCTGCCGCAAACAGCAAACCCTCTATTACTGCTTCTATCTCACCAAACTCCATTTAATTCCCCCACTATCTCATCCGTCAATAGCAATTTTCTCATCTTCAAGAACCTTGTGGTCCTTGCCGGCCCTATATACAAAGATTTCTGAATTAAAAGATCTCTGTTCTATAGTAACCTTTTTCATTTTCGCCATTTCAAGAATTGCCAAAAATCCGGTAACTACCTCGACTTTTGATCTCTTTTTCAGTGAAAATATCTCAGAAAATATGAAAAAGGTTTTTTTCAATAAAATTTTTGTTATCTCCTTTACCTTGCTCCTTAATGTCACCTTCTCATGCTGAATAATCTTATCCATTTCAACTGCCCGGCGGTTTATCTTTTCGATATTTTTTGTCAGCAGCTCCTCGTAAATTGTTTTTAACTTATCAGGTGAAAGCTCCAGTATTTCATCCTCCCTTTTAATTTCAACAACTTCCGGGAGTTTATAATAAAGCTTCCGCCATTCTGCTTCCTTCTCCTTCAAAACCTCTGAGAAGTCCTTGTATTTTCTGTACTCAACAAGTCTTGTTACAAGTTCTTCTCTGGGATCGGCTTCTTCCTCCTGTTTTTCTTTTGGATCGGGCAACAGCATTTTTGATTTTATATGCAAAAGAGTAGCTGCCATAACCAGAAACTCGCTGGCAATCTCCAGGTCCATTTCCTGCATGCTGTAAAGATAATCCATATATTGGTCGGTAATTTCATTTATAGGAATATCGTATATGTTTACCTTGTTTTTTTCTATTAAATGAAACAGGAGGTCAAAAGGGCCTTCAAAATTATCTATTTTAATTGTGCAAGCTTTGGTCAAAGCGCTCTCCAATGCATAAAACCCCCAATAATCAATAAGTCTTAGTCAAAAATCCCGTAAAATTGCCGGTCTCGTATAATTGCCAGTCTAGTACAGACTAGTTATAATCCAGTATAATTACCAGTCTACTTTCATGGCAGTCCTTACTTCTTCCATGGTCTTGCTTGCAATTTTTGCAGCATTTTCGCATCCGGTTTCAATAATTTCTCTGATGTATTCCGGTTTGTCTTTCAATACTTGCCTTCTCTCATAAATCGGTGTCATATATTCCACCATGCTGTCAGCAAGTTTGCGTTTACACTGAACACAACCTATTTTTCCTCCCCGGCACATCTGTTCTATATCTTCAACTTCATTTTCATTAAATACTTTATGGAAAGCATATACCGAGCACACTTCAGGGTGTCCTGGATCATCCTTTCTTATTCTCGAAGGGTCGGTAATCATTGTGCTTACCTTTTTTCTGATTGTATCAGGGCTGTCGGACAGTGCTATTGTATTGCCATAGCTCTTGCTCATTTTTCTGCCGTCCAGTCCGGGAAGCACTTTTGCTTTTGTGAGCTTTGCCTGAGGCTCAGGAAATACTTCACCGTAAATATAATTAAACCTTCTGGCAATTTCCCTTGTCAGCTCAAGATGAGGCAACTGGTCTTCACCAACTGGGACAAAATCTGCCTTGTAAAGCAGGATATCTGCTGCCATAAGACATGGATATCCTAGAAAACCATGGGTGGTTATGTCTCTGTCTTTGATTTGTTTGAGCTGGTCCTTGTAAGTAGGACATCTATACAGCCATGACAGTGGTGTAATCATTGAAAAAAGCAAATTTAACTCTGCGTGTTCCTTAACCTTTGATTGTATAAATATTTTGCATTTCTCCGGGTCAAGTCCTGCACTTAACCAGTCAATCAAAACCTCATCTATGTTATTTTTCAATTCCTGGGTTTGTTCGTAACCTGTTGTAAGTGCATGCCAATCAGCAACAAAAAAATAACAGTCATATTCATGTTGTAATTTTACCCAATTTTCAAGAGCTCCGAAATAATTTCCCAAATGCAGGGAACCCGTCGGTCTCATTCCGCTCACGATTGTTTTACCATTCATTTATGCTTCACACTCCATACGTCACTTTTATAAAATAATATTAAATAAATATTAGTTTTAAATATAAATTACGCACCTTGAATTTAGAAGCTTGTACCAATGTGCTAAATATATATTAGCATATTAATTATCAAATATACAATAAAAATAAAAGTGGCTGTAAAAAATATAAACAACTTTATATTTTCTGGACATTATTAGCAATATTTGCTAAAATACTATTAATTCCTTGTGGCAGTTGACAGTCATGGAATTATAAATAGTTTACGCTAAGATGGCATAACAAATTAAATAATTTTTTTTAATATATTTTTACTGAGAAAAACATGTTTTTATTTGATGGAGAAAAGTATGTTTAGATTTGATATTACAGAAATACTCATTAGTTTACCCGGAATTGTAATAGGACTTGCCTTTCATGAATTTGCCCATGCACTTATGTCAGACCGTCTGGGCGACCCTACTCCGAGAAGTCAGGGAAGACTGACGCTCTCACCGCTTCCCCACATTGACCCGATTGGGTTTTTCATGCTTATTTTCATGGGCTTTGGATGGGCAAGGCCGGTACAAATAAATACAAAATATTATAAAAAGCCGAGACGCGACAGCATCCTTGTTTCAGCTGCTGGCCCGTTTACAAACCTGATTATTGCAGCTGTATTTGTAGTGTTTGCCAGACTTTTTCTGACTTCCGGCTTACCATACAATTTGAGGACAAATATTGCAATCTCGGTTCTTGCAATATTTGATAATGCAATATGGATAAACATCATTTTGTTTATATTTAATCTTTTACCGGTACCACCGTTGGATGGCTTCCACATCGTATCCAATTTGATACCTTTAAGGCATTACAAAGTGATATACGTATTGGAAAGGTATGGCTCTATAATTCTTATCATTTTGATATTAACCGGAGCTACTTCATCCATAATATCAAAGCCGGCTCAGTTTATCTACGACAGTCTTTTTAAATTATTCAGCCTATGATTCGTTATATAAAACAAATTACTGCTGTTTCTGCGCAATCATGACCACCCGTAAAACGGGTGGTTTGCTCAGCCCTATAAGGGCAAGTTACCGGCCAGCGCCTAAAGACGCTGGCTTTCACTTCGTTCAAGCTACAATGCCTTTGCCACCTTTGCCGCCCCT
>DUMB01000074.1 GCA_012840085.1 Clostridiaceae bacterium | reverse complement strand
TAGGAGGCTCATTGTCAAGAGGACCGTGGAATAAATGCGGAAATCTGGTATATTCTTCACTTTTCAATGTCCAATAAACCTAACTACTCCCATATTGCTTTTTTCATAAGTTATTTAACACTACCTAATTATTAGCGAAGCTATTATACATAATTTAATCCAATGTTTCAAGGAATTTAAACTAATGTTTCAGGCATCCATGAATGTTTTAAAATAACTTTATGGAATTACAACATTTTCCTGCAGTTATAAAATTGACGATCCAAATTACTCAATCCGATTTACTATAGATGCTCCAGTTTGCATCTGAATATTTCTACTTCCTCTCTTGCCGGCAATGATGACTGTGCTCCTTTTTTCTGTACTGTCAAGGCTCCTACGAGGTTTGCGAAAGAAATTGCATCATCAATTCCCTTGCCTTCTGAAAATGCAACTGCCAGCGCACCGGCAAAAGAATCCCCCGCTGCCGTGGTATCTACCGCTTTTACATTCAGAGCAGGTTTATGTACTATATCCTTGCCGGAATTGTACAATACTCCTCTGCTTCCAAGGGTTACTACAACCTGGGGTATTCCTTTATCCATAAGATATTTGACCGCTTGCTTTCCCTCTTCCACAGATTTTACACTTATTCCGGTTATTATCTCACATTCACTTTCATTTGGAACAAATATATCAACCTGTGAAAGCATGCTGTCATCTAAATGGCACGCAGGTGCGGGATTAAGCAACACCTTTACCCCATGCCTTTTGGCAATTTCAATTGCTTTGTAAACAGTCGGAATGGGAATTTCAAGCTGTATAACCACCATAAAGCTTTCTTTTATAAATTCCTCAAGCTGTTCTAAAGTTTCCGGCACAAGTCTATAATTTGCTCCCTGGTCAATAACTATGCAATTGTCACCATCTTCCACCAGGATTACGGCTATCCCTGTAGCACATTCTTTAATAACTGCTACATTGGCCGTATCAACATTATTATTCTTTAAGTTGTCTATGAGGCGGTTTCCAAAAATATCCCCGCCTACACATCCAATCATGGACACATTTCCACCCAATCTTGCTGCAGCAACAGCCTGATTGGCTCCTTTTCCGCCAGGAACAGTCATAAAGCCGGAGCCTATAATTGTTTCACCCATTACAGGCATACGGGGAGTACAAATTACAAGGTCCATATTCAAGCTTCCTATAACCGTTATTTTTTTCATATTGGCCTCCTTAACCAAGTATTCTCTCAGCACTTGCAAAGCGTTTGAGCAATTTCTACCCAGCGGCTTAAATTTTCAGGATTCCCCCCGCATGTACGCAGGTCTTTTAAAATAATTTCAAGATTACAATCTTTTGCTGCTCTTAACACAGTATTAATATCATTTTTTATAGCCTCTTCATCAATCTGTCCCGACACAAAAGAAGGATTGGGCTTTCTTGAATAAATGCATTTTCTTCCAATCTTCTCTGCAGCTATATTCACATCTGACCAGGGACTTACAGAAATACGCCAAATATTTGGTATTCCAAGTATATCGTCTAATTTATCATCAAGCCTTTCACAGCACCCGTAACAAACAAGCCCGAATCCGCTTAATGCTTTTTTCTGGTAGGGAAGGACAAACTCACGGAACATGTCAGGCGATACATCCGTAAATTCCTGTGCATCTGCAAATCCCCACAAGTCTTTCAGCCTTACCCTGCTCCCGTCATAATCCTTTTGTGGAAGCCTGGATGTATAGGCCAAACCACCTGAGCCTGTGTAGGAAGCCTTGTTATTCAGCAACAGCCGGTTTTCCTTCTCCAGCCTTTGCAAAAGCTCAAGCTTGGATGATGACATATGTTCCATCACACGGTGGAAAAATTCAGGTTGGTCATAAAGATCAAAAAGCATGGAAGTAAGCCCTCTTAAGTGCACAAGCTCAATTAAAAGGCTTGCAACAAGAACAACATATGGAAGGGATAAGTTTACCGTCAGAATATCCCCTAAAATATCTTCCAGCAGCTCTACTCTTCTTTTTGTCTCATCCTCATCATAAATAAAGTCCAGTTTATGGTTAAGAAATACTTGCAGGTCTTCTTCCGTATTTAGCACAGGTTTAAAAGCATAAGAACCACCTTTTAATTCTGCCGGGCTCTGGCCCTGGATGTTTAGTCCCCATGCTGTTGTCTGGTCAGCTTTTGCATAGTGGTAACCCGTATATTCTCCCACGCAATCAATATTTATTTCAGGTTCGAATACAAAATCATCGCGAAAATGCTCCCAGTGGTATATTTTCTGCCTTAGCTGGTACTCACATTCCCTCAGGAAAGGGTCCTCAGCACGCAGAATTTCCTCGGGAATGATTTCTCTCCATGCACCGTCACCATCAGGATATATCAGCACACGTGGAGCAACCCGCTCCATATCATTGTGTTTTATCCACTCTTTTCTCAGGGTCTCCTGTCTGGGATCTGCCGAAATTTCAGCAAGCCTTAAGGCCAGATCTCTTAGAATTTGCTTATCGCGGTTATACCCTTCCATAACCTTCACCTTCCCTAATTATTGTATCGGAAAATTACTATATTGGGCAGTCAAGTATTTTCAGAGTTATATTTAAAGTTATATTTTAGAGTTATATTTTAGAGTTATATTTAGAGTTATACTTTGAATTATACTTTTAATTATACTTTAAGTTATACCTTGAGCTATGCTTTGAGATATACATTGAGTTATACTTTGAGTTATACATAAAGTTATGCTTAAAGCTATACTTTGAGCTATACTTAAAGTTTTACTTAAAGTTATACTTAAAATTATGCTTTGAGTTATATTTATAGTAATGCTTAAAGTCATATATTAAGTAAATTTATTGTAAGTTATATATTAAGTTAACTTATTGTGCTGGCTTATAGGTCATGGAATTGTGTAAGGAATTTTTTCAAAGCCAATTACAGTGTTCGCTTTGAAAATTCCTGGTACAGTCCATGGCCTATAAAAGCCGGCACAACTGATTAAATTACATTACAGTCATATTTAATTCTTTTATTTTATATAATAAATGTCTTCAGTGTTCATAGGTATTTCTGCTCCGTTTTTGATGAAAACCGGCATATAATCAAGGGGACAAGTTATCCGGTACCATTCCCTGCCCTTATATTTCTTTTTGGTAAACAGGTCCTCCCACTCCCCTTCAGGCAAATATATCTGCCTTTCAGCATTATGTCCGCCTAATACGGGAGCCACAAGAATATCATCACCGAAATAATATTCGTCATAAATACCTTTTACAACAGGGTCATCAGGATGTTCCAATACCAATGGACGTAAGAAAGGTACAGATTCCGCAACACATTTTTTTGCCGTTTTAAGAATATACGGCATAAGTTTGTAGCGCAGCTTAATAAAGTCGGTAACTATTGCCTGTGCCCTTTCACCATAAGCCCAGGGCTGACGGGTTGTAGTTCCGTGAAGCCTGCTGTGGGACGAGAAAAGCCCAAACTGGGACCACCGGATGAACATTTCTTCCGTAACCTTTCCATAGAACCCGCCCATATCATGGCTCCAGAAAAGTACGCCGGACATTGAAAGGGATAAACCTCCCCTGAGTGTTGAAGCCATTCCTTCGTAAGTTGACGGAGGATCGCCGGTCCAGCATACAGGGAACTTCTGCATGCCTGCACATCCGCTTCGCGCCCAAACCAGCGCGTTTTCTTCACCTTTAACTTCTTTAATGGTATTGTATACGGCTTTGTTGTACAATATTGAATAGATATTCCTCATCTCATACCCGGTCTTGCCGTTTGAAAATACACAGTCATATGGGATGTCTTCTCCAAAGTCTGTTTTTAAAACATCCACGCCTTCTTTAAGTACGTCGCCGACCTTCTTCTGGTACCATTTTACGGCTTCGCTGTTGGTAAAATCCACAATTGCGCAGTAAGACAAAAGGCCGTGCCATAAATCAGCAGTATAGACACTGCCGTCCTTCTGCTTGACGAAATACCCCTTATCTTTACCCTCCCTGAACATATCTGTCTTTATGGTTACATATGGATTAATCCACAAACAGACTTTAAAACCTTGTTCTTTAAGTATATTCAACATCTCAATCCTGTCAGGATAGAACTCTTCATCCCAGACAAAATCACACCACATATCATCTCTCATCCAGTAGCAGTCAAAATGCATAACATCACATGGAATACCTTCTTTTCTGAAGCGTTCTGCGTCATTCAGCGTGCTTTCTCTGGAGTTTCCTTTGAAGCCTGTTGAATACCACAAACCAAAGGACCAGTCAGGTGGAAGGGCAGCAGGACCCGTAAGCTGAATGTAACGGGACAGTATTTCTTTTAAGCTGTCTCCTGTAAGGATATAATACTCCAATGAGCTTTGAGGCGCATTTATGCTGATGGAAGCCGTGGACCTGCATCCGATATCAAACTCAGTTATTAATGGCGTGTTAAGAAACAAACCATAGCCATATGAACTTATATAAAATGGAATGTTCTTATAGGATGTCGCATCGCGGCAGCCCAATGTATCAGTATTCTTCAATACAATGCGCTGGCCACGCTTGTCAAATTCCGTAAACCTCTCTCCCAATCCGTAAATATGCTCATCATAGCGGAGGGCAGCACAAATGTTTGTACCTATAACATTTCCGAGAGAATCTGTCGTGTAACCCATTGGCGGAATTCTGTCTTCACCTTCTCCCACCGAGTTGACATCGTTGAAATTTTCTTTATATATGGTCTGTCCTTTTTCATCATTTATCATGAAAGAAAAAGGATTTTTCCCGATAACAAGGGTTTTGCCGCCGCACTCAACCTCAAGACTTTCCCCGGTGTTCCGGACAATAACATTGTCGGTAGGTATAAGATAATCATGGTTCACAAGATCGTACTCAGGCACACTGATTTCTCTTCCTAACTGCATTCTAATTATGCCGTTGCGAAAGAGAGCAATCATTATGGCAAAAGTATTTTCTTCCTGATCTTCCACGATTAAATTCAACTTGTGATTTTCTTGGGAAAAATCTTTCAATTTAGCTGCATAGTGGTAAATTAAATCCCTATTTTCCATTCTCCATACTCCTTACTGTAATTATACTGCTTACTGTTTTCTTACTCCTTACTGCTATCTTACTCCTTACTGTTTTCTTCTACATACTTTATAAGGGCCTTTGCCTCTTCAACTGTTTCTGTCTGAGTGTGAAGATACAGCCCTTTTGAAGAAAGCTGATCCAGCAAAATAGGAATATCTTCTGGCGGAGCCATAATAATCAGTGATTTCCCCGCTTCCTGCATTCGTTTCAAAATATGTATATAATTGGAGGGTGGCAACTGTCCCTCAACATACGTCCATTGAATGGCTTTCAGTTTGGAAAGCTCAAGAAGGTAATGAAGGTGTCTCTCCTGTTCAATACCGTCAAAGTGATATACCGGATATTCCAACCATTCAAGCTGCTGCTCGATTTCAGGAATAACAAATTCTTCAAACATTTTAGGAGAAAACATTACTGACATATCACATTGCATATGATTGAGCCGGCCCGGAGCCAAAAGGTGCATCCACGCATGCGCCCCTCCTCCGTTTATATCGAGTGTGGCATTATAAAACAACTCACTTGTTTTTATCCAAGCCTGATTTATCACCTTAATAGCTTCCTTTAGCTGTTCGGGTTCTTCGATCATATCCAATAATACATTTTCCGTCCCGTATAAGTGCCCTATGGCATCAAGGGTTCCGCAATTATCAGGCATGCCGATAAAGAACTCGTCTTTAGCGTTTTGCGCAAGATACCTGGTTATTTCCAACTGCTTGTTAAGCGGCTCTTCCGTGTATGTGCTGTTAACGTCAGAAAGACTTTTCCAGACCGGGTCAAACCAAATGGTGTCATTGCCGTAATCCGGTTTAGCACCGAAGTACCGGCAATGTCCCGATGTACCGTAATTCTGAAAAACTATCGGCAAAGCTTCTCCGCCAAGAAAAGTTCGTTCAAGCCTGGCAAGGGCGTTTTTCATAATTGTTTCCGGATCCTCCCAGTACCTTTTCAAGGCCTCAGGATCGCCTGTCAGGTCATTGTCATTATGAAACATGGAAATGTTGGCCCCTTTTTCAAAAGGGGCAACAACAGCTATACACGCCCTGTCTATAACCTCTCTCTCCCAAAATGCATACAAACGTTCTTTTACCTTATCAATATCGGGCTTTAATCTCATAGTACCACCTCAAAGGATATAATTTCCGCAGGCTCAATGATGAAATCCAGTACACCGTCCTGTATATCAACCCTTGAAAGGCGGTTCTCTGCCAGGTTAACCCGGTATACCTCACGGACCTTGTCAGGAACGGTAAGCCTCACCTTCCTGTCATCCTGCGCAATGCTGTACAGCCTTAAAACAAGGTTCCCACCCTTTTCTGACATCTTAAAAGCTGACATTCTCACATCCCATGGCAAATCTGAAATAAATGCCAGTGGGTTTGCAGCCAGTTCAACATCACCCGAGCTCTTTCTCAACTGGTGTGCAGCAGAAGGGTGTATGAACTTGGTTAAAAGTGAATATGCTATTCCTTCATCTTCTGCCTTATGATAGCTAATGCTGTATTTAAAACTATGATTGCCTAAGAGTTGTGCATCAGGAGTTTCAATTTCCCAACCGGCATGACCTGCTCTTGTAATAAGGTCCTTCCTTGAAAGCCAGCCCACAGAACGAAGCAAGGTAATTCTAAGCACAGACTGGTTATTTACATTTTCAGCCTCATATTCGGGCAAACCTTCGGTAATAGCAGACAAGCAATTGCTGCCGTCGGAAAGTTTAATTACCCCATGAGCCGGATGAGTTGACTGAGGATATTCAGCCCAAGTCTCAGGTATATCCATCTCAATATTTCTTTTAACCATGCCAAAGCAATGCTCAGCCTGGCTTACGTCTGTCAGAATTCCTGACGGGAATTCCGCCTGCAGCCTGTGGTCACATGAGTTATTCTCAATTTCGGTTGTAAAATCAATACGGTCAATATCCTTTAACAGAGTCACCATTATCACAACAGGTGACGCAACAAGCTTTGAACTCCTCTTCTGCCTGTCTTCCGTAAGTTTTTCCGGAAGCAGCATATTTCCCTTGACAATTAATCTTTGATAAATTGGTGTTGAGATTTTTTCAATACTGACACTATCGGGATCAAGGCCATAAGTGCTGTCTTGTGCAGGCCATGAATATGTATATTCATCACCTGCATCTCCTTTGTCCACCAGACGGTTGACACCCTGGTACACTTTTCCCGTTTTCTTATCTGCCACCTTGAAGGAATCACCCTCAAAGGATACAGAATAATACGAGTTTTCAATGCTGTTATCCTGTTCGCTTTTAATATGTGACGAAGTTTCTTCCTTCTCTTCATTAGTCCGGTAAACATTGAGTATATGGAATCCGCAATCATATCCGGGAAGAAGCAGTCCAACCTTTAATCTGTTTACCTTATAAACCTCAGGCAGACTTTCGTCGAGATAATCTGTATAATAAGCCTTATCGGAAGACAAAATAACATGTTCAATTTCTCTTCCATTGTCATCAATAATTTTTAACGTTTTTGGAACCGGAGGATGTTCTATCTCATCTTCGTAGTCATTGATTATAGATTTTTCGTAGTTCACCCTCTGTATCAAGATACGGTCCAAATCTATATTAACCTCAAGGTATGAAGGCTTCCTGTCCTGGGTGGGCTCAAATATCATCAGTTGAGCATCCGCAGCTTTTCCGCTCCTGCCGGCTATTTGTTCAATCCTATTCCAGGTATCGGAAATCAAGGTGTTTTGAAGCTGCTTAATGCTTTCATACCTGGTCATCATTTCAGCATGTACCGCATCTATGCTGCATCCGCATATGCTGTCATGGGGCTGGTTTTCCAATATTTTTTTCCATAAGTAAGTCAGATAATTTTGCATACCGCTTTGTCCGCCTGAAAGGTGCTCCCATGCCAGAATAGGTTCAAGATATTTTTCCATATTCCTTTGAACTATATGATTGTTCTGTTTTATGGGCATTCTTGTAGACAATGTTCCCCCAAGCAACATGCTTCTATGCCCATACCTGAACTCACCTGAATAAGTTTCCAGTTCCGGCAGTTCCTCTTTAAGCTCTTTTATAAACTTATCCATGGTAGTCAGTTCAATTTGTATATTTTCATGGCTTTCATTAAATGCCTTTACAATCTCCACAATGTTTTCCTGGGCAATAATATGGTCAGAACCGTTCATAAGCAGCACATGGCGGCCTGAAGACCTGTCCTTAAGGGTTAAAATCATATTCAACAACCTTGGATTGCTGATTGACGGATCACTGTTTAGCCTCGCACTGTTTCCGTAACCGCAAGGCATATGGATGCACAGAATTTTCGAATTCTTATGGGGCGAAACCCAGTAAAACTCTGTCTTCTTCATGAAGTTTGCAGTTCCGCGCCAAAATATCATTGTATCCATTCCAAGACCATTTATAATTTGGGGCATTTGCTGCGGATGACCGAAAGAATCAGGCAAATATCCAACTTGCATTGAACCGCCCATTTCAGACATTATTTTTTGTCCTATAAGATAGTTTCTGATATGTGATTCCCCGCTAATCAGCAATTCATCGGGCAGAATATACCATGGACCGCATATTATTTTGCCGCTTTCAAGTGCTGTTTGTAATAACTTCCTGTTTTCCGGCTTTATCTCCAAATAGTCTTCTAATACTATTGTTTGACCATCCAACATAAATGAAACATATTCAGGATTGCTGCCTATAATTTTCAATAGTCCGTCTATAAGCCTTACAAGCTTGACTCTGAACTCTTCCCTGGAAAGATACCATTCCCTGTCCCAGTGAGTATGGCAAATCATGTGTGCTTTGATGTCTTTCATTTCTTATCTCCTCTCCCATTCATGTATTCTCGGTAAGCGCTGATCAACCTGCAAAATAGGGTCAAAGGGTTTGTGGGGCTCTGTCTGATACCAGTAAGCTGTACTGGAATAATCATTTGAGAGCTTGTTTGCATGTCCATGCTCAATTGTCACTCTGATAGAGGAATCAAAATAAATAGGATCCCTTATATGCAGCCTGTACATGCTGTTTTTTCCGCCATATTTAAATCCTGCTTTATCCCCACTGTATAAAGTTATCCCATGGTACGGGGCGCAAAATTCCTGGGTAGGTCCAAAGGCGGTATTAAAATAGTCTTCTGTGCCTGTTCCGTGAAGAGACGGTGGCCAGGGTTCACCGTCAATAAATATCATGTCGTCCCCTTCTCCGTACCACTCATTGGCTTGAGGCTCAAACACCTCAATATTTAAGTTGCAGCCTACAAATTTACCCTTTCCGACCGCATCAAGAATCACATAGTTGTCTTTGCCGTCCCTGTTCCTGGTGAGCCATGCCTTAGGATACCATTTGGGTTCCTCCGGTACATTGGCCTTTTCCCTGTCAAGAAGACCGGGCTCAATAGGCGCCCATCCCTTGGTATTTATCTCCCTGCGCCATTGTGCATGGAAATATCCAATGTCACCGGGCAGCTCTGAATATTCCTCATAATCAATATAAAAATAAAAGTTGGTATGGTTTTCACAATTGCTTTCTATAGTAATAACGGCTTTTTTTCTGAAGGGCATCGGAAAATAGCAGCTTAGTCCCCTACCGTCCTGAGGGCTCATGGCAAAAGCGGCTGATGCGAAATTTTTACGCAACCCGAAACCTATTCCGAAAAAATCCCCCAGGGGAACTTCCACACTTGGGTTTTTTTCACCGTCCCAGTACATTCTTAAAATTAACTTTCTTAAGTTAAAAGGTTCCTCAATCCAGTTTTCGTCACCTGTCCAGTTAGTCATCCAGATATGGCGGATGATCCCGCAACCTGTTATTTCAGCAATTACTTTTGTTTCATTAGGTTCAATATCTACCCAGTCGTGATTTCCTCCGCTTTTATCATAACTTGATATACGGCGGCTTTTACAGTTTTTGAGAAGAAAAAGGCTCTCTAAACTATTGCCTGAAAACATTTCAGCTCCTCCTTTCAACCGTTGACTTACCAGGAAGAACATGTACCCTGTAATTTTCGCCCCGGTATACTATATTGAATTTCAAGCTTTTCCAGGACTCAGGCAGCCTTGGATTAAAGGAGACTTGCCCGCTTTCATAACAGGGAAGCATTCCGGCAAAGCCAAAAACAATTGCCTGCCATATACCGCCGCAATTGGCAATATGGATTCCCTCGGCAGCTCCCGCTTTATCTTCACTTAAGTCAATATCTAGTGATTTTACAAATAAATCATATGCATCCTGTATGCGTCCCATCCTGCAGCAAAGTATGGAGTGTACAATGGATGACAGAGATGAATCATGGGTGGTATATTTAAAATAATAATCATAATTTGCAGCCAATTCCTCCTGGTTTAAATAATTAGGGAACAAAAATGGCAGCATTAATACATCAGCTTGTTTTAAAGCTTTAGAACGATAGCATTTTTCCTGGGAAACAAATTGCCCCAAGGGTCTTTTACGGTCAGTCCAGACCTTTTCAAAGTCCAGTTCTTCAAACCTGTCAAATCCTTCACACTGCAGAATCACTTTATTGTCCAGAGTTAAAACCGGTAGCTTTTGAGCCACTTCATTGAACAGCTGAATCTCCTCATCAGTTATCTTAAGCAAAGAGTATGCATTTTCATTGGTTTCTTTAATATGCTTTACAACTTCAACAGTTTTTTTCAATGCCCAGCTAACCATCATGTTGGTATAGGCGTTATTGTTTGAAAAACATGTATATTCATCAGGGCCCATGACCCCGTTTAAATTGATGGATCCGTCAGATCTGAATTCAACCCTGGAAATCCAGTATCTTGCTGTTTCTACAAAAACAGGAGCAGCTTTTACGAGGAAGTCCTCCTCTTCTGTTGCGGAATAATAGTGCCACAATCCAAAGACCACATCTGCATTAATATGAACCTCATGATCGGCATACTGCCAGTTGGGGCATTGTTCATCCCCTGTCACTGAGGATTCCCACGGGTATTTGGCACCGTTATAGCCATATTTTTCTGCATTCCGTTTTGCACCGTCAAGGGTATTGATCCTGAACTCCGCCAGTGCTTTGGCAGTATCAGGATTGGTATATATGAAAAAGGGCATGAGATAAATTTCAGTATCCCAGAAAAAGTGTCCAAAATACGCTTCTCCCGCAAAACCTTTGGCACATACCGCAACTTTGCTGTTATCCGGATTTGCAGCCCTTAGCATATGATATATGGAAAAGTTTACTGCAAGCTGGGCCCTGTCATCTCCCTCTATCTCGACTCCTGAACGCTCCCATCTTGCGTTCCAGCATAATTCATGTTCGCTGTAGAGCTGCTCGAATTTTTTCTCAGCATCATCAAGCTGCTGTCTTAATATATCAAAATTTAAGCAGGTATTTTCATTTAACGGATTTAGGCTAGTGTCTTTACTTAACCGGCCTGTTTCGTCTTTCGAAGTCATAACAGCCGAGAGCTTGTTTACACTTATGCTTTCATTTTCGTTTAAAACTACAGAAGCCACCTGATCATTGCTGCCGTTGTCTTTAAATTCCACTGTATCTGAAAAGGTGCGTGAAGCCATCAGAACAATGTCATTATTGTCTGTAACCAGTTCAACATTGCAATCCCTGTCCGTAAGTTTTTTCGCAACGGATGCAAAATGGTTGTATCCGTTGGTTTTAACTTTTTCGTCAATTCCGCTTATTAAATTCAATTCACATTTGCCTTTCAACACCTTGAAGTTCATCATTTGAACAACCAGATTTTTTCGGGCCAGGGAAACAAAACGTGTAAATTCACATTTTACAGTGGTATTGTCGTCAACTTCCCAGTCAAATTCCCTATAAAGAAGCCCATCCCGCATATCCAGCATCCTCTGGTAATTGCTTATTCTTGATGACGACATATCCAGAGGATTTCCGTTTGCAAATAATTTAAAGAACAGTACATAGGGAAGATTAACAATTTCTTCCTTCAAAAGCGGGTGTATTCCGGTTATTCCCGGTACATAAGTTCCCCATTTTGATATGGGATGGCGGGGCTTTTCAATGGTGACATTTGCCGGAAGGCGCATATATTCTTCATTTTGATTTGCGCCTTCAAGGCCTTCCTCAAAGCTGCCCCTGATATGAAGATAACCGGAACCCTGTGTAAAGACTCCTTCATAATGTTTTGATGTTTTAAGGCTAAAATTGCTCTCACAAATACAATACAATGGATCAAACGGTTTCATCAGTTTCATCTTTCAATCCCATTTCCCCTAAATTTTTAGTAAAATTAATAAATAATTAAGATTTAGATCTAACAACAAAAATAAAAAACAACAAAAACTTAATAACGACATAAACCTTGATAACAATATAAACTTTAATTTTATAGCAATCTAAACTTAAATCTGTAACAACAGAATCAGACAATGACAAAAGAGTGCGGTTCTAGTTCTATATCATAAGATTTTTCACAAATCTTAATATTTTCTCTTACAGTAATTGGGTGCAGGTTTAAAACCACGCTTTTGTTATTTGTTTTTGGAATTACTCCAAGGAGTTTATTACCTCTTATATTAGGCGTAACACCGATTTTACCCATAAGAAACTCCAGGCACTCTGCCATGCTGTAAAAATGCATGTCTATTCTAAAAGGCATTGCCGTAACAACACCTGAACCATAAGGAATGATTGCAACAGCCGGCATATTGTACAATCCGTCACGTGCCTCGATAAAATCCTCACATACTTCAAATTTTTGAATTGTCCGGCCGATAAAATACTCTTTCCCGTTAACTAAAATTTTTTGCTGGTGACATTCCCTGTCTTCATGAGGGAATACTTTGATTCCAAGCCTTTCACTCAATAATGTGCAGGCTTTGCCCGAATCATTTTTGTATGGTATCACACCCTGAATTATTAGTTTGCCCCCATCAGCGACAAAGCCACATAATTTTTCCTGGACGGATTCATTCATTGTTTCATCGGAAACCACCCACAGAACTTTTCTTTTTTTCAGTTCCTCCAAAGGCATAGCCTCAAAATCACATATTTCAGGTGTGAATCCCGTCCTTCTTAATGCGAAATAAGCTTCGTTGCTGACCTTTGACACATTTCTCCATATAAGGCCGTGGTCGTTTTTTATTCCCAATGAAATATCATACAGGTTATCTGCAAGAAATGTATCGCTATATTTCTTGATATCTGAGATTGACCTGCAGATATCATCGAAGCTGCTTTGTTTTTCGCCCTTTTCGTTTACCGGAGCCTGCCAGTTATGGTCAGTCCCGAAGAAACCCATGCCGGGACGGTTTATCCCCGATGCAAAGAGGTACATATTAAATCCTTTATAGCCTGCGGCAATTGTCCAGATATTCCATATATATAATTCCGGGCCGTAAACTGCCGGAAAATCGTGCCAATAGCCGCATTCCTGCTCTATAACCCACGGCGGGTTGCCAATAAAGCTTTTTAAATACTCTGCTCCAAATTCGCAGAAGTAAGTGACCTCTTTGATACCAATACGTCCCGTGAGTGAGTAATAACAGTCTACACCCACATTCAGCCATGGGTTTTTCTCTTTATTATGGTAATGCAAGGATATTGCCCTGGGATTATACGCATTGTGTACAAAAGTTACATTTATCCCGTTTTCTCTTGCAATACGTCCCAGTGTCTCAAAATATTCAGGATAATAATGCCCGTAATAGAACTCCAGATGGTCATTAAAAGCCAGATCCTTGTTTCGCTCTTCAAGCATGTGGGGCTCAATGGTTTCAAAATTCGCAAACTCAGCATTATAAGCCCTGTTAATATTGTCAATTGTTCCATATTTTTTTGCTAAAAAGCGGGGGAAAATTCCATCTTTGTTACCTATTCCAAGGTTTTCAGGATTGCGGTCGTCTACATCGTCATTGGGAATTTCGTTGCAAAGCTGGAACATGACTATATTCCCTTTTGGCGCCAGATAGTCTTTTATTTCATTGCAAACAGCCTTATACCACCTGGTTACCGCACGTATAAAATCAGGATGGTTGTGGGCAGCATTCCGTTCAAATCCATATGGTACATATTTTCCGTCTTTGTAGGATTTCACATGTGCATTTGGGTACTTATCGGTAAACCATCTGGGTATGCCCAGGTCCGTTGATTCAGCATATACAAAAGGCCCGGGCCTGAAAAAGCCCAAAAGTCCCTTATCCTGTGTAAGTTTAATCCAGGTATGCAAATCGTTATCTTCATGTATCACACCATGGAAATCATATTTACCTTCTTCATACTCATGGACAAACCATGGCACATAATAGGCTACTGCGTTGCAACCACACTCTACAAGTCGGTCCAGGACGTCGCTCCAATATTTTTTGGGAATCCTGAAATAATGAATTTCCCCGCACAATAAAGGTTTCTCGCAATTGTCTATTAAGAATCCCCCAGTAGTTATTTCAAAGTTAACCATTTTCACCCTCACCTGATATTAGGAAGCTTAGTATTGAATTTATCATCCATAATCCAAAATTGTTGTTTTTAATGCCTAACGGCTGTTTACCCATGTTTCCTTCAAACCTTAAAGTTGAGGCTATTATTGTACCTTCTCCAAGTTTTATCTGGAGCATATAATCACTAACTGTCCATTTCCTGCAATCATAGCGCCTCATAACAGGCGTGACCGAATCAAAATCCATTTTGCAAACACTTTCGGTATCAAAAGCTGTATCCGTAGCAAGACTGAAAAATCTCAAATCATCCAACCAGTGCTCATATTTAATGCCGTCTGTCACAGGGTGCTCATAGCAGCGAATTATCCCTTCACGCCAGAATGCTACGCTTTCTGTAGGAAGTTGCCCCTTGCCCCGCTGGACAAGGAATACCTTTCCTCCTTTTTTCACATACTCCCTTATGTGAGGAGCCAGATAAGAGGTCACTACGCAGGAAACTTCTTCTGTACCGTTTTCATTTTCAAAGGGAATAGTATCAAATATTTCATCAAGCCCTTCAAAAATGTTTACCGGGTCATATACACCTATTTTATGTGGAATCCGCCCGGGTTTTGGATATATAAACAGGGGCCAGGAATTTTCAACTTTGTGACCGTCACAGACCATCACAGTATTAAGGGTAAAAGTCTCAGGTTTTTCAACCACGGGCAGATTTATGCCGATATATCCAAGTTCCTTTACCTCTCCAATCTCAAAAACCTTCTGGGAATTATATGTTCCCTCCATCTTCACGGTATTGCCGCAAACTAGCTTCCATTCAAGCTGCGGGTTTACCAGTTTATATTGTGAATAGTTTGATAAAAGTACATGAAGCCCGTAATAATCCCCGCTAAAGAAATTGTAGCGTTCCTTGTTCATTACACGGTCGCCGTTAATCCATATCCTGGTCAGATCCCAGGCTGGCAGCAATACAATGTCACTGTTTATTTGCTTAAATAACGTTTCATCAAATTTGGGGTTCATATTATCGTCAAATATACCGCTTGTAGCAATAGGAACATCACGGATTGACGTAATATTATAACCGCTTATTTCAGGAAATGCCCTGGTATATTCCAAAGTTGTTTTTCTATGAACAAGTGAGTGGTTAATGGAAAGCTTGCGGATCAGCTCGAAATCATTCCTTATTCCGCTTTTCTCCATTCTCTCATCGTGTTTGTCAAGGTAAAAATCAGGTTTAAGCCTGCAAATAGGATTTTTCCCGGCATCTCCCTCTTCCCAGAATACCTTTTCAACTTTTCTTTTGTTCTTCACCTGCTTCAAATCCCTCATGGTGTCACTGTCGCAGAATTCGCCATACAACCATGGCCTGTAGCTGCGCCAGGTTGGCGTAAAGTTCTCCATAAGGTTTTCCATGTTTTGCAGTTCCCCATAAAAGTGGTAGTCAAAAAAGTCAGCAAAATCAACGGCCAAGCCTCCGTAGCATTCTCCTGATCCGGAATTGTCACGGACCAGCGCATCACAATTGTTTTTTGCAAAATGGTACATTTCTTCAAGAATGCCGCCGTCAACTTTTGCATCAAGCTCACATCCGAGGCTCAAGAGTACTACTGAAGGATGCCCCGAAATCTGCTCCAAAATTGCAGGGTATTCTCTTCTCATTCTTTCAGGAAGCTTAGGAGTAACATCAGGCAACCAAAGGGGCAATTCAATCCACAGGAGGATGCCGTTTTGATCCGCCAGTTCAAAATATTCCTCCCTGGGTATGTACAGACAGTGTTTAATCATGTTAAAGCCAAACTGCCTGCATTTATTTATTTCATCCTGAATTACATCACGGGAAGGATTGGGAATAATCATTTCATCATAACATCCCCAATGCAAAATCCCCCTGACATATATGGGTGTTCCGTTTAAAAGCAGCTTAGGCCCGTCATATGATATTTCCCTGAAGCCAAACTGCCTTTCAACTGTTTCATTCTGCCCGTCACAGACAATTGTTGCAACGTATTTATATAAATTTGGATTCCTTATATCCCATAATAAAATATCGTTTACGGAAAAATCCAAAACGAAGGTTTTTTGTCCTGCTTTAACTTCAGTAGACGGAAGGGACAGGCACTCAACCTTGTTCCCTTCCGGTGAATAAATATCAACCAAAACACCGGCATTACAATCTTTAAAAAATTCAACAGTGATTTTTAACTGACCCCGGCCGTTCATATCCCCTTTGGCATAATGGGATACAACAAGACACGAGTCGCATATTTCAAGCCATACATCATCCCATATCCCTCCAAAAGTGCACAGCACATCGGGAATAAAACCGGACAATACTTCCCTTACAGGAAACGGGTCATCGCTCTCATATCCTGGTTTTATAATTTCAAGAGTGATTTCATTATTTCCGTTAACTATACTGTCGGTAACATCAAAGCGGAAACGGTCCCACATTCCCTCATGGGAACCAACCTTGTTTCCGTTAACAAAAACATCGCAATAATAGCTTACCCCGCCGAAATATAAAAAGTATCTCTTGTCATGCTGCTTTTCAACCATAATATTTCTTGAAAATACAACCGTAGTTGCGATATTTTTTAGCGGAGTATAGGTATCCCAGCAGCCGGGTACTGTTACATCAATTATTTGATTTTGGGGCAATTTGCATTGCCATGTTCCGTTAAGCAAAATTCTTTCCATACTTGTAATCCCCATTTGCAATAGTCTTAATTTTGAGTCATTTATTTCGTACTTTACATAAATTTTCGTGCTTTATATAAATTTTGTACTTTATATAAAATTTATCTTTTTCCTGAATAAGTGCTTTATTTGAAATACATTCTTTGACATTATTAAATGTTTCATAATTAAGTGCTTTATAAAATTTTCCTTTTGCCATTATTAACCGCTTAATAAAGCTTTATATAAAATACATCCTTTGTCATTACTAAGTGTTCAGCCTTATCCTTTTATTGAAGAGCTGATCATACTCTCTTGAACTTGCCGCTGTGCTAAAGCATAGAATATGATACCGGGAATAACTACAACCACTAAAGCGGCGAAGGTGTTGGTGTAATTATAGTTAAACATTGAGTTAAACAATATTGTTATAACCGGAAGAGTCCTGTTCTTTGAAGATGAAATCAACAAATTGGCATAGTAGAATTCATTCCAGTTTGCCAGGAACATCAAGACTCCCGATGTAACTATTCCTGTTTTGGCCAGAGGCAGGTTGATGGAGAAAAATGTCCTGCAGAAACCGGCCCCGTCAAGATACGCAGATTCATTAAGTTCCATAGGAATGGACTGGAAAGTATTTTTTAATATAAACATCGACATAGCCAGGCCGCTTGATAAATAAACCAACATAAGTCCGGTCTTAGTGTTATAAAGGTTAAGGTTTACGATCAATGAAAAAATTGGCTGTGTCCTGGAATGAACAGGAACAAGTAATGTCATGGTAAACAGGGCAAAAAACAGTTTCTTGCCTGGAAACTCATATTTTGCAATAGCGTAGGCGCCCATTGTAAAAAACACCAATGAAAGAAATGTGGGCAGGAAAGAAATTAATATGGAATTAAGAGTATATGTGAGAAAATCATATTTCTCAAACAAGTATTTATAAGCATCAAAATTAATTGAAGACGGCAAAGTAAAAGGTCCGCTCATGATTTCCCCGTTTGTTTTAAATGAAGACATTATTATCCAAAGAATGGGGAATATTGAAACCACAATTGTAAATATTATTACAGAATATATAAATACTTTGCCAAGGATTTTTTTAATAATATCAATCACTTATATCGCCACCTCAACCTTAATATATCTTTTCATCCATTTTGAACGCCTTGTCAACCACCCAAAGTGTTAAAACTCCCACAATAAGCATTATAACTGCAACGGCATTTGCGTATCCGTAATTTCCGTCCATTATGGAGCGAACGAGAATTACCGGAAGATTCATGGTTTTGCCTGCTCCGTTGGTAGTAAGGTAAATAGCCTCATACATTGCAATACGTGCCGTTATGGAACAAATAATACCTACTCCTATTGCATTCCGGCAAAGTGGTAAATCAATAAGCCATGCCATCTGCCAAGCATTTGCGCCGTCAATTATTGCCCCTTCACGTACAGATTCCGGAATGGCCATCAAGTCACCCATTACAAGAAGCGTTACAACAACTGAGTAGAAAAGCCATGTAAGTGTAATAGCCCAGAAGGCGTATGGCGCTTCAAAAAACCAGTTAATTTGAATGTCAGAATCAAATATTCGCAAAAATGTGTTGAGTATGCCAATATCATTGCGGAAAAAATATTTATAAATCATAGACCAGGCAGCTATCGATATTACATTCGGTATCATAAAAACTGCACGTGTAAATTTCCATCCAAATGGTTTTTTATTTAAAACAAAAGCTACAAGAACACCAAATCCCACATGTATGGTGGCAGCTATTGCAGACCAGCCAAGCAAATTAAACAATGACTCGTAAAAAACATTTGTACTGAAAAGTTTAATAAAATTGTTCAATCCTATAAATTGTGGTTTATTAAAACCGTCCCATTTCGTAAATGAGGTAAATATAACTGTAACAATAGGGACCAGATAGAATGACAAAAAGATTACAACACTTGGTACCAAAAATATGTATACCCATATAAGAGTTTTTATTCGAGCACTTTTCATTGAATTACTAAAAATATTTTTTAAAGGAATCATTTTTCCCATATCTCTTACCATCCCTCTTTATAAAATGATGGGCTGCTCCATAAAAATTCCGCTCTTTTATTGGAACAACCCATCAATTTATGAGTCATTCAGTAGAAATCATTCAGTAGAAATATCCTTCTCATTCAAATATCCAATAAATTACTCCAACGCTTTTGCTGACTTAGTAAGCTCCTGTGCGAATTTCTCAGGAGTCCATGAACCGTTGTACAGGTTAGGCAGATAATTTGAGAAATCACCGGTAAACAAGCTTGCATTGATAGCATCGTGGAAGTAAGGAACATATTTCATTTGTGGGTTAGCATTTGCTGCAAAATCAGTAAGCAGTTTGTTTGAAGAAAGCTGTTGCTTGAAGCTTTCTGAGTATTCAAGGTTCGGAGCAATTCCACCCTCTGCCAGTATGAATGCTTCAATTTCTTCAGGCCTGTTGATGAATTCAAAGAATGCAAGTGCCAGTTCTTCTTCATTCTTCGGCAGATTAGCGGCCATCATCCAGTCATAAACATATGGATTTGCTATGGCAACGTTTCCTGGATAATAGTCTCCTACAACCTTGCTTCCGTCAAATCCGTTAGCCCAGTCAGTAGGATCATTAATCTTGTCGATAATCCATGTTCCATCCGGAAGAATGGCAGTCTGATTAGCATAGAATGAGTTTGCTGCATCAGGATATGTTGCACCGATTGCACCTGACCATCCGTTCTTCTGGAAGAGCTTCTGCAAAATTGTGAAAGCTTCTATAAACAACGGAGTGTTGAAATCTGTAATCTTGTTTGAAACGCCAGCTTTCAGAACTTCCGGACCACCTTCAAGCGAACCTATGATTGCAGTCAGGAACAAGTTAACAGTCCATCCGCCTTCTGCAGTCTGGAATGCGATTTTTTGATCTCCAAGGAAATCAGAGAACTGATCCCAGCTCATTTGTGTCAGGCTTCCATTTGGCTTAATCTTGTCAGGGTTGTAATATAATCCTGTAGGTCTCAATACTGTCAACGGCAATGCATAAACTCCGCCATCCTCTTTTGTACAGAATTCAAGAGATTCCTTGATGAACAGTTTCTTCAATTCAGGCTTGCTTTCAATCCAGTCTTTAAGATTGTAAAGCTTTTTGTTTGCGATAAGATAATCTTCAACCCACTTTGAATCAGGCACCTGGAATATTGCAGGCAATTTATCCTGAAGGGCCAATTGTTTGATTCTCTCAGTGTGAGTGTTGGAAGGAGATTCTTCGATTATAATTTTGAATTTGCCTTCATATTCCTTGTTGAAACGCTCAACTTGAGGTATAAAGAACCTTGCACCTACGTCTTCTCCTGCCCTGTATGTAGGCAGTGTAATTGTTGTTAATTCTTGCTTCTCTTCGGTAGACTTGTTTTCTTCTGTTTTTGGAGTTGTGTCTTCATTCTGATTTGGTTGTTTAGAATTGCTACCACAAGATGCTATCGTTACCATGAGTACAACAATTAATAGAATGGAAAAAAATTTTTTCACTGCAATTCCTCCTTATGACTTTTTATGTACTCGTGTACATTCCTATACTTGAATTATATTACGCAGCTTGCCTCGTGTCAATATGTTTTTGTGATAATTAACTAATTTTCTGGGTTTATCAATTGTTCAATTTTAATAATTTGTAACATTTTGAGTAAAAAATATTGATGAAATTGTAACAAAAATAGTATAATGTATTATAATAGTAGAGATTGATTGGTAAATGGCGACATAATAATAAAATAAGAGATGGCAAGGTGAAATAATATGACGACAACATCCGAAATTGCGAAAAAACTCGGAATTTCCCGTGGTACTGTAAGCAGGGTGATAAATAATCATCCAAACGTTAAAGAAGAGACTCGGCAAAGGGTCTTAGAAGCATTAAAAGCCAGCAACTATATACCAAATGAAGCTGCACGTTCATTAGTAATGAAGCGTGAGTTTAAAATTGCTGTTATAGTGTTTTCTGAGCCGAAATTTTTCTGGAGGCAGGTTGAACTTGGCGTTAACTCTGCCCATAATGAACTTAAGCCCCAAGGCGTCAAGGTAGAATACTTTGTAACAGATATCTTAAATCCCGGTGAGCAGCTTGAACTTTTAAAAGATCTGGCCAAGCAGGGATTCGATGCTATTGCGATTGCTCCCAACAATCCTCTGTTATTAGTTGAGCAAATAGACGCTATTTCAGCATCAAACATTCCTGTAGTCATTATCAACGTAGATATCCCTACTGCAAACCGCCTGTGCTATGTCGGTTGCAACTATATGCACTCCGGCTCTCTCGCTTGCGAGATACTCGCTAAATGCATGAATTATAATGGGAATGTTGTCATTCTTACCTTACAGGACCAGGTCATCGCAATTGAGCAAAGGGTCACGGGATTCAGGCACGAACTTTCAAATTACAGGGATATTCATATAGATCAGGTATGTCGCTTTAACCGCCTTGCAGAAGGTGTTTATGACGAAGTTTATTCTATTCTGAAGAATAATCCCGAAATAAACGGAATTTATGTCAGTTTTGGGGCTTTGGAACAAACGGCGCAGGCAGTTATTGATGCCAATCTTGTAAACAAAGTAAAAGTTGTAGGCTATGATCTTTCTGAAACCATCTACGATTACATGAAGAAAGGTGCAATTACCGCCACAGTTTGTCACGAACCTTTTAATCAAGGTTATTTTGCCGTAAAAATACTACATAACTATTTACGCAGCGGTATTACTCCAAACAGTACCATTTTGTACACTAAACTTGAAGCTATTTTTGCTGCAAATGCGGGCTACTATTTAAACGAGCATAAGTACATTGAATTGCTTCATTTGTAATGTAAGAGAATAAAATTAAAGGACATTCCTCAAAGAGGGATGTCTTTTTTTAATGTAACTGATCATGCATGTAAAGAGACATTCCTCTTTGAAAAATGTAATAAAGCTTTCCTCTTTGAGAAATGTGATAATGGCAAAGGGACACCCCTGTTCGAGGGGCATCCCTTTTTGTTTGTTTGCCTATTTAGCCAGAATGTTGTAAAGCATCTGGGCCAGTTCAGCACGGTTTGCTACATCGAGTGGTTTCAAATTATTACCGTCACCGCTGATAAGTCCCTTTTCTACCAATACAGTCACAGCTTCTTTAGCCCAGTTTGCTATTGAATCTGCGTCACTGAAGTCATTTACCTTCTTGCCGGAAGCTCCTTCAGGAAGCTTATTAAGGTGTTTCAATACATTGTACAGCAATGTGAACATTTCCTGTCTGGTTATCTTGAGTTCAGGACCAAAGAGGTTGTTTCCGATGCCTGCTGAAATTCCAAGTCTCTTGGCTGCTGCCAGATAACCTGTATAATAGGTATTTCCTGCATCAGCAAAGTTATCTTTCGGATCAGCATCAGGTTCCAATCCATATGCTCTCATAAGCATAACTATGAATTGGCCGCGGGTTAGAGCATCTGCAGGGCTGTAATTTCCGTTGCCTGTACCCTCTGTTATTCTCCTTGCTGCAATAAATGTTACAGCGTCATAGTACCATGTATTTGGTGTAACATCGTTAAATGTAACTTTGTTATAACCAACCGCATACTTGGAGAAATGGTCCGTTCTAAAGCTAACTGTTCCAGTTGAAGGATCGTATACACAGTTCCTTACTATCTCAAGCTCGCCTTGGTCATTGATGAAGTAGATTACCACTGCATTCGGATCTTCTCCGGCCTTGAGCGAATACGGAACAGTTACTGTAACATTGCCGCCGAATTCTGATATAGTCTTGCCACCGCTCTTGACACTGAAGTCATATACCGGTCTGTCTCCAACTTTCGCTTTTATGTCATTGGAAAGTTCGGATGGATCAACTTTTACGCTGATTATCTCTACATCATCTGTTGCCTGGCTGCAGATAGCAGCGATAGCTTCCTCGTCAAATGCAATTGTTGCGACAGGACTTGTAACTTCAACTGCCTTAACATTGCCCTCTGCAAGGATATCAACAGCAGCTTTTGGTATGCTGATTTCCACGCTGTTTACATCATCTGCTTCAACCTGAACTTCAACTACAACTTTTGCTTTGCCACCGGTCTGTTGAGCTTCTTCAAGAGCCTTATCGACAGCAGATTGCATCCAGTTCTCGGACAATGATATCTTTGCATTTCCTGCTTCATCGATAACAACATCGATTTGCTCATCATCTGTATCGTCACCAGTACCTCCGCCTATAATCGGACCTGGTATTGGTTTAACAGGAGGTTCCTCTTCTTCACCTGGCTCTTCGCCCGGTTCTTCGCCTGGTTCTTCATCTTCTTCCTGCACAGCCAGGAGTTCTGCCTCACGTACAGTGAAGAAGGTTCCATCCGCTTGCTCAAAGGTGAAACGTACTTTTGATGTTACAACATTGTCAAATGTGATTTCTGTCATTAATTGTATATCGTTACCGTCAAGTTCTGCCACTTCAACCCATTCACCGTCAACGAAGGCTTCAAGAGTCAGTTTTTCAGGCAGTGCAGCAGGATCATCATCGAAGTAAACAACTGCAGTATCTACATCATATGCTTTTTCAGTTTCATATTCAAGCCAGTGCACATTTCCTTCGAATCCTTGTGAACTCCAGCCGTTTCCGGATTCAATGCTGCCATCTATAGTGTCATATACATCATCCATAGGTACGGTAAACGTCTGATAACGTCCTAACTCATCCTTATGTCCTACACCGAATCCACCTGCTTTTGGAGCGCCAGGTGACAGGTCAATAACTCCTTTATCTGTTGTAACTATAAGCCAGCCTACGCCTAAAGCCTCATGGTAGGAATCACCTGTATCCATATTTGTCATCTTTCCATAGTACTCGGTAACTCCAGGAATATTGGTTGTCGGCCACAGATAATGGTTCCTCTGGTCGCCGTTTCCGCTGGTTTCTACCTGTGAAAGGGCTATAGCATAGCGTTTTCCTGGCACAAGTCCGGAATATGGCAATTCTATTGTAGTAAGGTCGCCAAAATTCACTTGAGACTTCGGCACTACCTTTCTAACCAACGGAGCTCCTACAGTGTGATTTCCTTCCACATTGTAAAGGGCTACAACAAGATCGTTAATCGGCAGATTGCGTGTAGGTGTTTCTCCTTTTTCACTTACACAAATCGTAATCGAAACAAGGTTGGGTGATGCACTTGCGGAAGAAGCCGCTTTACGTCCCGTATATGTGTTGCCTTCTGCATTACCTATCAGGTTTGCAGTATTGAATGCCCTTAAAGCATAGATTGCGAATGCCTTTCCTGCAGATACTTCAGGTACAACACGGAGTTTTGTTGTCTTAACCATATTAAATGTAATAGTATTAAGGTTGGCAGCAGGGCTGGACGGCCGTTTCACAGCATTTGAAACATCTTTCCATGCGCTTCCGTCCCAATACTGCACTTTATGCGAGTTCGGACGTACAACTACGTGGCTGCCTTGTTCGTCCGGTTCATACAGGTAGTATACTTCAAGAGTGTTCACATACCTTGCTTCTCCGAAATCTACTCCATACCATGCACTTGTGTCAGGCTTGGAAGTAACTCTCGGAAGTGTTCCAGGAGTAGAGGAAATCGGGTTGCTCAAAGGAGCATTGAGGTTGGAACCTTCCTGCAGATTTTCACCAATACCTGCCGGGTAAGCCTGTGTACCTGCTTTTGAAATTATCGGGCTGACACCTGTGCCTGTTCCGGCGGATTCACCGACAAGCATCAAGCCGTCTACTGCAAATGTTGATTTGCTGCTGCTTGCAGGACCTGCGATGATTTCAATATATTTAACGTCGGAAAGTGTCAGACTTCCCTTCATCGTACGGCTAAACTGATCATTTTCACCCGCAAGGCTCAGCATCAGATGTTGATATGAATATCTGGGTTCACTTACGGGGAGATTTATAGGATCCATAAACGGCAGTTTTGGCAGGTATTCGAAATAGTTCTGCCCGTCCTTGCACAGTCTTATAATCGGACGTTTATAGTTGGCGTTAAGTCCTCTCTCGATATTGACTTCAATGAACATTGACAGATTAGCATACTCTGCAAAGTTTACGGACAGATCCTTGGTTGCAGGATAAGTGAGCTTGTAATCCTGTCCGGAATTAGCAGTAACTTTTACAGCTTTTTCTCCGGCAACCCTGTGAGTGGTGTATGTTTCGAGAACAGCATCGCTGGCAGTAAGCGCCCATGCTGAAGCTCCTGCATCACCGTCAAGCTCCTCACCTTCAGGAACAACTGTTACAATGAATCCGAGGAGGTCGCCCAATTCGCCGTTCTTTACAGTAAGACCTGCACGGTATACACCAGGTGTATTGTAAGTGTGTTTTACTACAGGGCCTACTTCAACGGTACCGTCTCCAAGCTCCCAACGGTATGTCAGAGGCAAGCCTTGAGGATCTGTACTTCCTGATGCGTCAAAGGTAACTTCCTCTCCGGCTTTTACTGAAACGTATATAATTCTTACAATACCAAACTCTGCATCCTTTATCTGCTGTGGAATCTTATCCATGTGACCGTCTGCAAATTGACTCATAATAGCAGGTGTAACAGTCAGGTTTGCAACAGGTCTGTCAAGGCTGCTTATTTCCGTATTCGGACCTATAAGCGAAATATTTCGTGTATTTCCGTCTTCTTTTAACTGAACATCGCCATTGCCAACAATCTTGTTGGATATTATATCTACCCAATGAGCATGCTGAGTGTATACTCCATAGCTTCTGTATCCTCTCGGGTCATTGGCATTGTTGGAAAGAATGTTGTTCTGCACAATCCAATGATATGCAGGATTCGAAACGTTGTTGTACTTAATGGCAAGTGCAGGACCATTGTTGTACTGTACATCGTTGCCCATCATAAGGAAATGGCTGCTTGCGCCGTTAACTACGCTTACACCTGCATTTCCGAAAGGTTCGGGTGCGTTTTTGGCTCCTGAAGAGTAGCCGCCGTTGTAATAAACTTCATTGTCAATGAGGTATGTGAAATCTGAACCGCCAAGCCAGAAACCATAGCTTGAATAATTAGCTTTGTTTCCAACATATACGTTACCTGGAGCCCAGCTTTCAACAGCATTGTTGTTTGCCCATGAAGTATCGTTTCCTTCAAAGTAGTTACCCATTGGAGGAGCACCGTAAAGCGGTCTTATAAATATACCGTCTCCACCATGTGTAAAGTCGTTGCGTGCAATATAGTTGAAGTTGGAATTGTACTCAAAGAGCGAGCTCGTCGAGTCACGTGCATGGACTTCTCCGGGATCCATACGAAGTCCCCAGTTGAAGATATTGTCGTAAATCTCATTGTAGGATGAACCCCACAGTTTAAGACATACGTTTCCGCAAATTCCAAAGTCGTTGTTGTATATCTTGTTCTTTTCTCCGTAATGGAGGTAAATTCCGTTCCATACATTGTTTCCGTTGTTATAGCGGATAACACTGTTTGTGAGATTTACAAGGCGTGTTGCTCCATATGGATAACCGTCTCCCCAACCATAACTCGGATCATTATAGTTATCAGACAGATCACAGTATTCGATAAGCCAGTTGTCGCCTCCGTCAATATAGATACCGGTATTAAAGTTGGTGAGAGTAAGATTCCTTACAGTAACATTGTTATACCCTTTGCTGTAAAGGCCTGTTCCACCGAAGGATTTTTCTGAATAAATATATCCATCAGTAACCTGGAATCCTGAAGCAAGCCATTTGCCCATACCGTTTTCAGCATCGTCAGAGAATACAATAGTGCCGTCCTTTGTTACCTTAATGTCATCAAAGTAAATACCCTTTTCTACAACTGCCCAGTCAGTTGCGTGCAAGAAGAGGATATAAACTTCCTGTCCGACATAATCTGAGAGGTCAATGGTCTCATCTACCCAGCCACCGCTGCTGCCGGTATATACAGGACACATTTCTTTAAATCCTTCATAAGTACCTTCGATTTCCGTTTTCATCCCCGGTGTCTGGAGTGAAGTGTAGTTTATACCGTCTGTTGAGATACGTACTGCAGCTATATCCCATTCATCCTCTATTTCATACCATACCTTGTATGAGAGGCTTGCGCTGCTCGCATCTTTTAAGTCAATCTTATTCAGTGTTCTCATTGTGTAAACTGATTCATTATCAGGATTACCTGTATAGAACATATTGTTGCCCTGTGGCGGAACAACAGGACGGGATACTCCACCGGTACCTCCGACTATTACGGCTCCGTTTCCGTCTATAGTTATATTGGAAGCTCCAATTATGAGGCCGTTTTCACCAAGATTATATATTCCCGGCTTAAATTTCACGTCGGTGGTAATAACCATTCCAGGAGTCGGTTCAACCAAATCTTCGCTGTCCTCGTAAACACTTACATTTACGTATTTAACCAGGTTTCCGCTCTTGACTGTCATCTGTGCTGAACCTGCAGCTTCACCGGTAATAGTTGTACCGTTAATAGACGCAATATCGCCGTCAATTTCAAATGTAATGCCTGCCTTATCCTGCGGGCGGATATTTTTGAAATCATCCATCACATCGTAGTCAAGCTGTGCACTTTCTCCAACTTTGAGAGAAACATTGGGCTTTCCTACTATTTTATTCGGATAGGAATTATAAACCTGAACGCTTAATGAAGTTATTACACTGCCGGCTTTCACTTGAATTGTTGCTTTTCCTTCACTAAGACCACTTATGACTCCATTTGAAACAGTAGCTACTGAAGTATTATTGGATGACCATTCAAGCGCCACACCTTCCATAGGATTATCGTACTGGTCAAATACCTGTGCATTGACAGTGAGCTGTCCTCCTACAGGAATGTAAATAAAGCCGCTCTTGTCAAGTTCAATTCTTCTTGGACGGACAGACGTGTCCACCCTGTCAGACAGGTAAACCTTCATCCAGGCAGTACCAATCCACTGGGTCTCTTCAACCCAACCGCTGCTGCTCTTCTTACCGCTGAATTCACCCGGAACTTCATTAGCCTTGCTGAACGGCCAACGGTAATGCTCGCCTGTAACACCGTTAAGTGCAAGTTCAACCTGGCTTAAAGCCACAGCATAACGCTTTCCTTCAACTATGCCCGGACAGTTGACATCAAATGTAACCGCCTTGCCCACTGAGTTATTGCCGGATGTAGGAATTGAGAATTCAAACAAATCTTTGGAAACAATAACTCTCTTTAACGGCTGACCTACAGGTAAATATTTGCCGCTGCCATTGTCTGCAGTTTCATATATTTCTACTATAAGGTCTGTAAGATAGGTTGAATATGGTTGATTTTCATAACGTTTATTCAAATGTAAGGTTATTTTTTCGATAGATCCGGTCAGATCTGCTGTAAACGTCTGCCAACGATAAATTTCATCCATCGTTCCAACGCCCAGACCGGTTGTGCCAGGATCGAATGTACCGAAATCAATTAAAGATGTTCTTCCTTCTTGATTTTCTGGTTTCACAAAATCTAACTTCAACCACAGATGATAATTGTCCGCACCTGTACCTTCTGAATAATCAGCGTTAAGACGGCCTGCACGCTCTGATATATTTACTTCCTGACGGGCAAGTGCGTAAGTATTGTAATTTGCTGCTTCATTGTAATCAGGCCATACCGAGACGGGCTCGAAAACAACAACATAGGTAATTCCGGCTTCGAGGCCATCATACGCAAAATCTATTGTGGTCGGAGTACCATTGTTTATATTTCCTGCAGGAACAACGACTGTCTTAAGTGGTGAACCTATAGGCTTTTTGTTTTCCGATGCAAACAAATGAACTTTTACATCGCTGAAAGGTTCTGCATCAGGTCTTTCCGTAGCTTTTTTAAACATCACGAAGCTGACTTTTCTCAAGTTTGCATCTACCTGAGGAGTAAAGCTCTGGTAGCGGCCTTCAAATCCTCCCATGAAGCCTACATTAAGTTCCAAACCGTTGTTCACATTTTCGAATGTGTAATCAAGGACGTACTGATTATCTTCTCCTGGCGGAGTTTGTTCATCTTTTGTCGTAATTGTTACCTGCATCCAGTAAGTACCGAATTCAGGTACCCAGCCTGAAGAATTCTTTTTACCGCCAATTTCACCTGAAGCAGTTGCTTCTTCAACAGTTCCGGTAGGCCAGCGGTAATGTTCGC
>DUMB01000073.1 GCA_012840085.1 Clostridiaceae bacterium | reverse complement strand
GGGGCGGCAAAGGTGGCAAAGGCATTGTAGCTTGAACGAAGTGAAAGCCAGCGTCTTTAGGCGCTGGCCGGTAACTTGCCCTTATAGGGCTGAGCAAACCACCCGTTTTACGGGTGGTCATGATTTGGTCGGGATGACAGGACTTGAACCTGCGGCCTCATCGTCCCGAACGACGCGCGCTACCATCTGCGCTACATCCCGAAAAGAACATTTAATATTATAATGCATAATTAACAAAAGCTCAAGTACTTTTTTCAGCTTTTTGTACATAATATTTGTTTGAATACTTCAGCTTTCATATGATAGAATATCTTTTTAGAGGTTATGGGACCAGATGTTGCAAAATAAAAACACGTAAGATTACAAAATTACATAATATTACAAAACTACATGATATTACAAAATTACATAAGATTATAGTAAGACAGAAGATTGCAATAATACATAGATACATAAGATTTTAAAATTGCATAAGATTTATAAAAATGTATAGGATTGTAATAATACAGAAGATTATAAAAATACAGAAGAGATTATAACGAACAGGAATTTAACGGGGGCACTCATATGAGGCTGTTTAAAAATATAATTAACAATATTGATAAAAACTCCTTGCTTGTAATACTTGAGGGCATAGTATTTACCATGATATTTAATCTGTACAACCCTTTTATACAAATGTTTGCAAAACGCATGGGCGCCGGTGATACTCATGTGGCTTTGCTAAACTCCATGCCGCCGCTTATGGCAATACTTGTGCTGGTACCATGCGGCATATTTATTGACCGGCTGGTGGATAAGAAACGCGCAACATGTATTTTAATATATATAAACAGCATATTTTATCTCTTAATTGCATTAGTACCTTTTTTTTCCGATACTTATAGAGTGATTATTTATATTGCGCTTATTGGCCTTATGAATTGGCCGGGTTCTCTCTATGGAACAACATGGCAGTCATTTTTTGTAGGCACTTTTAAAGGAGCACAGGCCAGACTGGTATACTCATTGAGAAGCAAGTACGGAGCTTTTTTCGGGATGATAACAGTACTGTTTACCGGCCTTATATTAACCAAAATACCTACTAATGATAATGAAAGACTTGCCATATATCAGTTGTTCTATGTTGCCTGTACTCTGCTTGCAATACTGCAGGCTCTTATTCTGTCACGGGTTAAGAATGGCAGCAGCCTGGATAATGGAAATGGGAAATATATTTCATCTTTTAATATGAAGGATTTTAAGTATATGCTCTCAAATAAGAGGTTCATAATATTCAGTGTTATATCTTTTGTGTTTCATGTAGGCTGGCAATTGGCCTGGCCGTTGGGTTTTATCTATAATGTGGATTATGTAAAAGTGAATGAATTTCAGCTGAGCCTGCTCAATGTTACTGCAGGTTTGGCAACCTTTTTATCATATTCTTACTGGAATAAGTTGACTAATAACAAAGGAGGCAGTTTTGCCATTATTCTGAGTGCAGCAGCAATGTCTGTACATACTTTTTTTTATGTCAGGTTAATGAGTATAGAAATGTTAATTCTTGTAAATATAATAATCGGAATAGCAAATGCAGGAATTACACTAACGTTATTTTCCTGCCTGATTGAAACTCTTCCGGAAGATAAAAGGACAGTATATATATCCTTTTTTAATACAATTATGAGTATTTCGGGATTTTTCTCACCGCTGGCCGGTGTTTGGATTTATAAAAAAGTAGGTATACATACAGCGTTTCTGCTGATAGGATTTGTAAGAATACTGGCTGCTTTCCTTTACTTTATAGGTTGGTTGGCAGAGAGAAAAATGGGAAAAAACTTGCATAGCGAAAGTGAAATATCTGCATAACGTAATTTGTTATTAATTCAACTTGTTGTGCCAGGTAATGAGTTAGTATTATGGAGTGCTTCAGAGCCAGGTTTATAATCTCTGAAGCCTGTAACTTTTGCTATCGTAATGCTTGCACAACAAGTTAAGTTAGCGGAATTGAAAATGACAGGAGGTTTTAATTTGGAAAGACCCATAATAGGAATACCAATGGGCGATGCTGCAGGCATCGGGCCGGAAATTGTACTTAAAGCACTGGCGGAAAAAGAACTGTATAATACTTGTAAACCCTTGGTAATAGGGGATGTTGGATGCTTTGAACTTACTGAGAAATTCGTAAATTCCGGTATGAAATTTAATATTGTAGAAGAGCCGGAAGACGGCAAATATGCTCACGGAACCATAGATATTGTACCTGCTGGGAATATTGATACGAAATGCCTGTTGTTTGGTAAAGTGCAGGCTGCGTGCGGGAAAGCAGCTTTTGACTGTATAGTAAAGTCGGCGGAGCTTGCCATGGCTGGCAAGATTACAGCAGTTGCAACTACCCCCATCAACAAGGAGGCCATAAAGGCTGCAAATATAGATTTTATAGGGCATACGGAAATGTATGCCGGCCTTACGGCTACTTTAGACCCCCTTACAATGTTTCAGGTACGCAATATGAGGGTATTCTTCCTTTCAAGGCATGTGTCACTTCGCAAAGCTTGTGATTTGGTTACAAAGGAAAGGCTTGTTACATATATAAAGAAATGCCGGAAGGCTTTAAAAATGCTTGGTATAGAAAGAGCATTAATTGCTGTTGCGGGGCTTAATCCGCATTCAGGTGAGCATGGCCTTTTTGGTGATGAAGAAGTAAGGGAAATAGAGCCTGCTGTTCAGGAGGCGCAAAAGCTCGGAATAAATGTTACCGGTCCGGTGCCGGCTGATTCTGTATTCTTCCAGGCACTGAACGGCAAGTATGACGCTGTCTTGTCGTTATACCATGACCAGGGACATATAGCCACAAAAACTGTGGATTTTGAGAGGACAATTTCAATTACTATCGGCATGCCATTCTTAAGAACTTCCGTTGATCACGGCACAGCTTTTGATATAGCAGGAAAAGGCATTGCAAGCCCTATAAGCATGATAGAGGCAATAAAGCTGGCTGCTTATTACGGGCCACAATACCGCAGCAGATTTTGTTGCTAAAAAGCCATTGTTTGGGTATTATAATAAAGGTATTTATATTTGTATTCAAATACTTTGCAAGTATTTATAGAAATTTATGAAATATTTTATCGAATGGTGGTTAACACTATGTCTTTGAATGACAGGATAAGCGATGATATACTCCGAAGTGTTGAGAAGCCTGCAAGATATACAGGCAATGAGTGGAATGTTGTACAAAAAGATGTAAATAACATAAAGATAAGATTTGCTTTTTGCTTTCCGGATGTTTATGAAGTAGGTATGTCACATCTTGGAATGCGAATTTTATATCATCTGATAAATGAGCGAGAAGATTCGTGGTGTGAAAGGGTATTTGCTCCATGGGTTGATATGGAGGAAAAAATGCGAGAAAACGGGATACCCCTTTTTGCCCTTGAATCCCATGACCCAGTAGGCATCTTTGATTTTGTAGGTTTTTCACTGCAGTATGAAATGAGCTATACAAATATTATTAACATGCTTGATCTTGCGGGGATACCAATCAGGACAGCCGACAGGACGGAAGAGCACCCGTTTGTATGTGCCGGAGGCCCTTGTTCATGCAATCCTGAACCTCTTGCAGGAATAATTGATTTCTTTATACTTGGCGAAGCAGAGGAAGTTATCAATGAAGTGTTGGACATCTACAAAGAATGGAAAGAAAACGGCGCTGCCAGGGAGGATTTCCTGGACAGGATATCTTCCGTGGAAGGAGTATATGTGCCGGGCTTTTATGATGTTCAATACAACGGCGACGGAACTGTAAAATCCGTAAATCCAATAAAGGATAAATATCCACGCAAGGTAAGAAAGAGAATTGTCAAAGATCTTGATAATGTATATTATCCTGAAAAAGTGATTGTGCCTTTTACCGACATTGTGCACAACAGACTGATGCTGGAGCTTTTCAGGGGATGTATAAGAGGCTGCAGATTCTGCCAGGCAGGGTTTATTTACAGGCCTGTGAGGGAAAAGAATCCTGAAAAGCTTGTGGAGTGTGCAAAGAAGCTTGAAGAAAGCACAGGATATGAAGAGATATCCCTGGCATCACTCAGTACCAGCGACTATACCGGTTTGGGTGAACTTACAGAACAGTTGATTGAAGAAATGGAACCACGAAAGGTAAATCTGGCCCTTCCATCTCTGAGGGTTGATTCTTTTTCACTTAATCTGATGGAGAAGGCTCAGAAGGTGAGAAAAAGCGGCCTGACTTTTGCTCCTGAGGCAGGAACCCAGAGACTGAGAGATGTAATCAACAAGGGCGTCACTGAGGAAGACCTTATCAATTCAGTATCAATAGCTTTTGCAGGTGGTTGGAGCACAGTCAAACTATACTTTATGTTGGGATTGCCCACTGAAGCATTTGAGGATATTGCAGGTATTGCGGATTTGGGAAAAAAAGTAGTGGATGCCTATATGAACACACCAAAAGAGAAAAGGGGAAAGGGTTTGAAAGTTACTTTAAGTACCTCGTCTTTTGTACCAAAGCCCTTTACGCCTTTTCAATGGGAAGCACAGGATACAATTGAAGTGTTAGTGGAAAAGCAGAAGTTTTTGAAAGATAATATAAAGAGCAGATATATAACATATAACTGGCATGAACCGGAATTGAGCTTTCTTGAAGCAGTTTTTGCAAGAGGAGACAGGAAAACCGGTGAAGTTCTCATAAAAGCCTGGGAAAAAGGTTGCAAGTTTGACAGCTGGGGGGATCATTTTAAATTTGAAAAGTGGATTGAAGCCTTCGATGAATGCGGTGTTGATCCGGCATTTTATGCAAACAGAAAAAGAAACCACGATGAAGTGTTCCCCTGGGATCATATAGACATGGGTATATCAAAGAAGTTCCTGTTAAAGGAGAATGAGAGAGCTTATAAAGGTGAACTTACCTCCAACTGCAGGGTTGGTTGTTCAGGGTGTGGAGCAGCCGCTTTTGGCAGTTCTATATGTATTAAGAATGACTGAATGTAAATAATTGTTTAATTTCCGGAGGTGTCTTCCTTTGAACGGTTTAAGGATAAAGTTCTTACGCGGTGAGGAGGTAAAGTATATTTCTCACCTTGACTTGATGAAGGTGTTTGAAAGGGCATTAAGAAGAGCGAGATTGCCTGTTGCCTATTCACAGGGGTTTAATCCTCATCCTGAAATGATATTTGGCCTGCCGCTTTCGGTAGGTGTTACCAGTGAAGCTGAATATGCCGATTTTGGGCTAGAGGGAAATGTTAGTCCGGCTGATTTTATGAGAAGGTTAAATGCTCAGCTTCCGGCGGGATTGAAAGTGCTCGAGGCAAAGAAAAAATTCGCCAAAGACAATATAATGGCATCTATAACCATGGCTTCATATAGAATTACGGTTTCTGCTGAAGGACATTTTGACAGAGAGTTTTTGCAGGAGAAAATAAATGATTTTATTGAAAGACCGACTATTATTGTAAAGAAAGAAACGAAGAGCAAAGTCAGAGATGTGGATATAAAGCCAATGATTCACCAGCTGTGTTTGGGAGATTCCGAAGAAGGAACATTCACTGTTAATTCTTTGCTTAGTGCAGGGAGCTCTGCAAATCTAAAACCTGAATTGCTCTATGATGCATTTGCTGATACTTTCGGCCCTGGCATCAAGCTTAAGGCAATTCACCGTACAGGTCTTTTTGTCAGTAGAAATGGAGTTATGGTAGATCCTATGGATGACAGGGTATTGGAAGGAACGAATCCTAAGAGGTAAGGATTCCGGGTTGAGGTGAGCATATGTAATGGAAGCTGAAATAATAGTTGATGTTGGACCAAACGAAACGAGAGTTGCTCTTCTGGAGGACGGGGAACTTGTCGAATTGCACATTGAAAAGAATAGCTCGGAGCGTTTTGTAGGCAATATTTACAGAGGTAAAGTAAAAGATGTTCTCCCGGGTATGCAGGCGGCATTTATTGATATAGGCTATGAGAGGAATGCTTTTTTGTACGTGACTGATGCAATATCCCAGAGTGAGTACTCAGACAATGAAAATGAAAAATTAAAGGGAAAAAATCTTAATGTATGTGATGTGTTAAAACCAGGGCAGGAAATAACAGTTCAGGTAATTAAGGAACCAATAGGGACAAAAGGCCCAAGAGTTACTACCCACATAACTTTGCCCGGACGGTATATGGTTTTGTTGCCCAATGCTAATTATACAGGTGTCTCCAGGAGAATAGAGAATGAAGATGAAAGGGTCAGGCTTAAAAAAATTGCTGACAGCTTGAAGCCTGAAGGAAAAGGTTTAATTGTGAGAACCGCAGCTGAAGGTAAGGAAACAGAGGATTTCCTGAAGGATCTGGATTACCTGACAAAGCTTTGGGAGACAACCAAAAAGAAGGAATATAAAGGGCATGTACCGCGCTGTATATATCAGGAATACAATATTGTTGAACGTACGGTGAGAGATCTTTTTACACAGGACATCAGCAAATTTGTTATAAATGATGTGCAGCAGTACGAAAGGGTACTGGAATTATTAGACTTGATTTCACCTTCGCTTAAGGCAAGAGTAAAGTATTTTAGCAAAGATTATCAAATATTTGAGTATTATCAGATTGAATCTCAAATATTAAGGGCGATGTCGAGAAAAGTTTGGCTCAAATCAGGTGGCTATATCATAATTGACAAGACAGAAGCCCTGACTGTAATTGATGTAAATACCGGGAAATTTACCGGGCGCCATAGCCTTGAGGATACCGTTGTTAAGACCAATATTGAAGCAGCGGCAGAGATTGCCAAGCAATTGAGGCTGAGAGATATCGGCGGAATTATTATAATTGACTTCATAGATATGCACGAGAGTGAACATCAAAAAATGGTTATGGACTCATTAATCCAATCATTAAAAAAAGACCGCACAAAAACGACGGTTGTAGGGATGACTGGACTTGGCCTGATTGAAATGACAAGGAAAAAGGTGCGCAGCGAGCTTTCCACGATAATGAGCGATGACTGCCCATACTGCGGCGGAACGGGTAAAGCACCGTATAAGAAATAAGGAGAAGGATCAAAACACATAAAAAGTAAGAAGAAAGATCAAAGCGCATAAAAAGTAAGAAGAAGGACCGCAAGTTAATGCTTAATTGTAAAGGTTAACAATAAATTTTGAAAAGTAAATTGCAAAAATTAATAAAAAACCTCTTGCATTAGATTCTATTTGGTGTTATAATAACCACTGTTCCAGTTCTTGCGGGATGGTGTAAGGGTAGCACTACTGACTCTGGATCAGTCTGTGAGGGTTCGAATCCTTCTCCCGCAGCCAACTAAATTAAAAATGTCCATGCCTACTCAAAAAGAGTATGCACGGACATTTTTTGTAATAGGGTTTTTTATTTTTTTAACAGGGTGTTTTTATGAATAGTTCCGGAAATGGTAAAAGAATTTGGGAGATTGATTTTTTCAGAGGCATAGCTCTTATACTTATGATTTACTTCCATGTCATATTTGACATGAATGAATTATTTGGCTATTCCGTTTCTTATAGCCAAGGTTTAAACTATTATATCGGTAAGACGTCGGCAATCCTTTTTATGCTCATTGCAGGCATAAGCTGCAGCCTTAGCAGGAAAAATACGAAAAGGGCTTTCAAAATCCTGGCTGTCGCAATTCTCATTACCATTGCCAGCCATTTATATAATCCGGAGTACGGAATAAAATTCGGAATTCTTCATTTTCTGGGAGTTTGTATTCTTCTTTATCCATTGTTCAGCAAAATTAACGCTTATTTATTGATTGTAATAGGACTGTGCGTAATTGCTTTAAACAGCTGGCTTTCAGGAATAAAAGTAGATTTTGACTATCTTTTTCCTTTTGGGATTATTAGTGACAATTTTATTTCTTCTGATTACTATCCTTTGATACCATGGATAAGTGTATTTTTATTTGGAATTGCCATAGGCAAGATCTTTTATTCTAAAAAACAAAGCCTGTTCAAATTTGAGTTAAGAGAAAATATAATTAGCAGGGTTGGAAGGAGAACCCTGCTGATATACATTATTCACCAGCCTGTTATTATGGCAGTATTGTCATTGATTGATTTCATCAAACAGTGATTTAGTATTCACTCTGTACAACTCCCCACTCTTCAAGTTCGCTGTTTGTTCCAATCCAAACAGGCATTGAAACAGTAACTTTTTCGAACAGTTCTTCCACATCGGAGTTAATCATGCGTATGCATCCATGGGAAACATCCTTGCCAATGGAATAAGGGCTGTTATTTCCATGGATGCCATAACGGCTTCCTCCCTTGTATGAGAGTCCCATCCATCTGTAACCCAGGGGATTGTTAGGTGAACCGCCAGGTACCGGTTTTGCGTAACCACCGCCTCCCCAGGCAGGGTTGACAATTTTGTTTTTAATGGTGAATTTACCGCTGGGAGTCAGCGAAGGAGGATTGCCAACGGCAACAGGATACTTTTTGACAACCTTGCTTCCTTCGTAAAGAGTTAATATTCTTTTTGTTATATTTACTGTCATCCATTTTGAATCCGTTGGTGGTTTCTTGACTGTATCAGGATGCTTAAAGGATGAATCTTTTAACCTTTTTACCAGAGTGTTAAACTCTTTTTTATCCCAGACACCGTTAACAACAAGGTTGTGGTCGCTCTGAAAACGCAAAACTGCATTTCTTAAATTGAGGTCATTGTCTTTTGACTCTTCTTTGTAGTACTTGAGCTTTTTCAGCTCCTCGATATAATTAATTTTTGACTCATCGATCTCAGGTTGTTTATTCTCAGGTTCAACAGGTTTCTTATCTTCAGGTTTTTGTTCTTCTTTGTTATCCTGAGCAGGCAATATCTCATTGTTATCCAAATTGTTATCAAAAGAATTTGTGTATTGAACAACAATGCTTTCATTTACTTTGTTGTAAAAGCATTCAGGGTCAGATATATTAGGCTCCTGAGCACACAATGAACAAAAAATAAAAATTGCTGTTAGGATTTTTACCATATTGACCTCCGACATTTTATTACCTATAGCTCTTCGACGCGCTATTCGACGAATGCTTTTATGGCATATAACTGTAGAATATATATGACCTGACCTGCTCAAAAATGCCTGGAAGCGACGTTTTTTCAAAATATTAAAAATATTTAAGCTGCCGTAAGACATTTCCGCAGATTAATTACAAAAATTGCAAATTAAATATTGCAAATAAATCTTCTTTATGATATATTAAAGCTGAACTTATTTCGGAGACCGAAAAAAGTCAATGTAAAATGTAAAAAAAATTAAATATTCATCAATTAAATAACCATTATAGGAAGGTATCTATGAAAAAAGCCGGGCTACGGGATATTAAAAAAAGAAATAGCCAGATAATTCTTGGTTTGATTTTAGAGAGTGGACCGCTTTCAAGGATTGAAATTGCCAAATATACGAAATTATCTCCAAGTACGGTTACTGTGCTGGTTAATGAAATGATTGAAAAGGGGTTGCTCAAAGAATCAGGCGTATCTTCTTCCACAGGTGGGCGTAAGCGCATAGAGCTTTCAATAAACAGCGCTTTTGGGGATATATGTATTATAGACATTAAGCGAAAGGGAGCTGTTCTCAATTTTTACGACATGAATCTTAATGAACTTGAAACTGTTCCTGTTACAAATCATTTTATTACCGGAAATGATTTATTGCTGTCGATTTCATCTTCCATGTATTCATATTATAAGGAGAATGAGTCAAGGAAAAGCAGGGTTATAGGAATCGGGCTGTTATTTCATGAGGACGTGCAGCCAAGTGATTGCAATGTAATATATTCCACTTCGCTATCTTCTGCAAATATTTCACTGAGGGAAGCTCTTCTGACACAATTCCGGATTCCGGTTATAGAAGAATACATGAGCGAACTTTCAATCTGGAAGTTATTGAATGAAGGTGAAAATAAATCATTAAATAATGCACATATCAGTATAGGAAACAGCATTCTTGTCAGCATCACATTAGAAGGTAAACCTCTAAAATTAAATGGAGGACGTTTTTCGGATATTACTCCGCTGATTTTCAATAACGATGATGATATTCGGCAACTGAATATGCTGGAAGAGCTATATTCAAAGGGAATCCAATCTGAAGAAAAGGAAGAAGAAAAAGAAAAGGAACAAAGGCATAGTCAAACCAATATTCAAACTTCCGGTCAGAACAACATTATTGCTTTTCTTTCCAAACAAATTACAAATGCTATTGTTTCACTATGTACATTATTTTCACTGGATACAGTTTATTTGTCCGGCAGTATCACCAGATCAAAAAAATTTATGAGAGCCATAAGAGAAATGACAAGAGTCAAGTTGGCATCTGCATTAGCTCCGGATATTGTAGTATTAAACACTGTTCAACAGCCTATTGCTGATTTACTGGCAAAAAAAGTCCGCTGCAGCTTTTTTGACACAATAAGCATATAAAATAAGTATATAAAATAAGCATGCATAGAGCTTATAAACATCTGACAATTATGGAAGGGGGGATTAAAGCAGGATATTAAAAAATCAAAAGCAAGTTTAAAAAATCATAAATTAAGGAGGTGGATATCAGTAATTTATTGGAGATGTAAAAAGTAAGCAATTTTCGCATATTGTCAGTCTGCCTTCAGACTGCATTGATCCGGGTAATTCAGCACTGGACGGGTTAATGGATATGCATTTGTAACAAATAACGAGAATGGGAATTTTCTAAAAAAACTTGCAAATCTATGCGGGAATATTTCGGTTTGGACTTGTATTTGCCACGCTATTTGACAGGAAGCAATCAAATCGCAAGAATAGCGGCAATTGGACATACTTTTCTATATTACTTAATTCAAAACACTTCAAATAATAAAATTAATGTTAGCGGATGAAGCATTCGACCTGGCGAGGCTCACTGCTCAACCGTAACATATGCAGATGTACTTTATGGCACTTCATGGCAAGAGAGCCTTTCCCTGAGAATAAAAAATAAACACTGTGTTATATTGCGGAATCATTGTAACTATATTGAAAAATTGTTGCTAAATTGAAGTTTTATTAATAAAATAAAGGGGTTTTACCCTGATAAAAAAGGAGAATGTATATGTTACAAGGAATATTGATTATTATTGCTTTTGTCATTATCGCTGCTCTTATGATGACAAAAAAAATCCCTACCTTGTTGGCTCTTCCTTTGATGGGTATTATTATTTGTATTATTGCAGGTGTTCCGGCAGTAGGCACCGATGCTGACGGCGCAGCTATAGGCTGGCTTCAGACTGTTGTTGAAGCAGGAACAGTGCGCATGGGATCAGCAATCATGGCTGTTATTTTTGGTGCATGGCTTGGACAGCTGATGAATAAAACCGGAGTAACCGAAACCATAATCAAAAAGAGTGCAGAATTAGGCGGTGACCGTCCGCTGATTGTTACATTGATCATGGTTGTTGCCGTTGCAATCCTGTTCACTACTTTGAGCGGTTTGGGCTCTGTCATTATGGTGGGCTCTATAGTACTTCCTATTCTGATTTCTGTCGGCGTTCCTGCAATGAGTGCTGCCTGTATTTTTCTGATGGCTTTTACTACCGGTCTTACCTTTAATATTGCCAACTGGACATCATTTTCAGCTATATTTAACTTGTCGCTGGATGAAATTCGTAATTTTGAAATATATCTGCTTATTGCAACTGCCCTTGCAACTTTAATATTTATATTTGTAGAATTCAAGCGCAATGGAGTAAAATTCTCCTTTTCAGCTCCTGTTACCAACACTCCTGTTGTCAACAAAAATATAGAAACCCAACAGATAAAAGGTATCAGAGGCGTTTTGGCAATGCTGACCCCTCTTGTACCGATTATACTGGTGGCAGTATTGAAAGTTCCGGTTATTCCATCTTTCCTTGCCGGAATTCTCTGGATTTTGATTTTTACATCCAAGAGCTTCGGCAAGGCCATGAATATGCTGGTTAAGACTTGTTATGATGGCATTACCGACGGTGCTCCTGCAATTATTCTAATGATTGGTATCGGTATTTTATATCTGGCTGTCACACACACCATGGTTAAAGAAGTTCTTAATCCCTTCCTGCTGAGCGTGGTACCCTCAAACCGCATTGTTTATATTATTTTCTTCAGCATTCTTGCACCGTTGTCGCTGTATCGTGGGCCCATGAACTTATTTGGCCTGGGTTCAGGTATAGCAGCACTGATAATTGGTCTGGGCACTTTAACACCTCAGGCAGTTATGGGAGCATTCCTTTCTGCCGAGCGTATTCAGGGATGCGGTGACCCTACCAATACACAGAACGTATGGACAGCAAACTTTGCAGAGGTTGATGTGAATACTATCACCAAAAAGCTTCTGCCTTATCTTTGGATTATCGCTGTCGTTGGTGTTGTAATTTCAGGAATCCTGTTTTTCTGATAACTGTGTAACGTATAAAAGTCCTGTTTAGGCCGGGGTGCCGTCAAGGTGCCCCTTAAATACCAGTGCTTTAATTGTTGCTTCCGTTGCGGTCTTGCGGGATTTGCTTCCGGAAGCCGCAGCGCGGCACTTAATACGTGGCACTTAATATGGAAGTAAAACTGAATATTAATGGCAATGAGCCTTTTTGAAAAGGCAAAAGAATCACAGCTGCAACATAGCAGTCAACATTACAACCAGGTTTAGGAGGAAATAATTATGAAAGTTCGCATAGGCATTGATGTAGGAGGTACATTTACTGATGCTGTTGCCATAGACAATGATACATACGATGTTATCGGCTCAATAAAAGTACCTACAACACACAATGCTAAAGAAGGCGTTGCCAAAGGCATCGTTGAAGCACTTTATAAGATAATGAAAGACTACAGCATTAATCCCGAAGATGTTGTTTTTATTGCACATGCTACCACCCAAGCCACCAATGCATTATTAGAGGGGGATGTTGCCCATGTTGGCATCATTTCTATGGGAAAAGGGCTTGAAGGACTTAAGGCAAGAAATGATACGGATATTGGCAATATTAAATTAACCGAAAATAAAAGCCTTACGTCTCAACAAGTTTTTATTGATATTTCATCTGTTCAGGATTTGGGCAAGGCCGTAAAAGATGCTGTACAAACTTTGAAGGAACAGGGAGCTGCAGCATTTGTAGCTGCAGAGGCATTTAGCGTAGATGACCCTACCAATGAAAATCTTGCCGTTAAAATATGTACCCAACTTGGGCTTCCTGCTACAGCCACTAATGATATTTCCAAACTTTATGGGTTAAAAATTCGTACGCGTACTGCTGTGGTGAATGCAAGTATAATGCCTAAGATGTTGGAAGCTGCTACAATGACGGAACAGAGCATACAAAACGCCAACATTTCAAGTCCTTTGATGGTTATGCGTTGTGACGGCGGAGTAATGACTGCTGATGAAGTTAGAAACCGCCCTATTTTGACAATTCTGTCCGGTCCAGCTGCCGGTGTTGCCGGAGCTTTAATGTACGAGAAACTCACAGACGGAATATTTTTCGAAGTAGGGGGCACATCCACAGATATTTCATGCATAAAGGACGGCAAGGTTATGATAAAGTATGCTGAAGTAGGAGGGCATAAGACATATTTAAATAGCCTGGATGTCCGCACGGTAGGTATCGGTGGAGGAAGCATGGTGCAGATTAAGAACGGGAAGGCTGTGGATGTTGGACCAAGAAGCGCTCATATTGCCGGCCTCAAGTATGAAGTATACTCAAATCCTGAGGATATAGTTGATCCAAAGCTCGTAAGCATTCATCCCATGAAGGGGGATCCTGAGTATGCCTGCATCCAATGCTCCAATGGCAATCGGGTGGCACTGACACTTGCAGGTGCAGCCAATATTGCAGGATATGTGAAGAAGGAAGATTATGCTTACGGAAATATAGCCGCGGCAAGAAAGGCCTGGAAACCGCTGGCCGATAATATGGGATGCAGCGTCGAGCAGGCAGCCGAGAAAGTTCTGGCTTTCTCAGCAGCTAAGAACACCAAGGTAGTAGCCCAACTGATAAAAGATTATAATATGGACACACGCACCACTCTATTCGTAGGCGGAGGCGGTGGTGCCGCAAGCGTTGTACCCCATCTGGCAAAAACAATGAATTGTAAATACCGCATTGCACAAAATGCACCTGTTATTTCCACTATCGGTGTTGCTCTCGCAATGGTTCGGGATATGGTAGAAAGAAGTATAACAAACCCTACGAATGAGGATATTTTAAGTGTGCGGCGAGAAGCGGAAATGATGGCGTATAAAAACGGGGCTGCCCCAGGCAGTGTAGAAGTAAGCGTAGAGGTAGATACACAGCGTAACATAGTTCGTGCCATTGCTGTAGGAGCTACTGAACTTCGCAGCAAAAACCTTCTTGAGAAGAAACTTTCAGAAAAAGAACTTCTTAAAATTGTCGGAGACAATCTCAATGTCAGCCCTTCCAATCTCATAATCACAGCTCAGAACGGTTCAATGTATGCTGTGCAATATAACAGGATACAGAATAAATTATTAGGGCTTGTAAAGAAGAAAACTACACCTCTTAGGCTAATTGATGAAGAAGGTGTTATAAGGCTTCAAAAAAATAATGCATGGGTTAGGCAGTCGGCTGTTAATTCCTGGGAAAAGGACACGGCTGTTTTATTGGAAGAGCTCACGATATATAACGACGGTGGAGAGAATCTTCCCAATATTTATCTGGTTATAGGCAAGCGCATTGTTGACCTGTCAGGACTTCAGAATAAGGAGCAGATTTACAATCTCGGTAAAATAGAGCTGGCGGGATATCCGGAAAACGAGCCTGTAATAATAGCCGTAACCCGGCGTGTGGATGCGTGATTTAATGTTTGAGATAATGGGTGTTTCGTGTATTTAATACAACTAATCGTATAACATTCTAATGTTTATTTGCTTAAACAATGATAAGGAAATGAAGAGGAGAAAACTATGGACAGATTTTCACTTCCCTTTCCGGATAAAGAGCTGGCGTATAAGGAGCTGACTTATGATCCCTGTTATTTAAAAATACCTGAACAAGACCGGATACCTGTTGTGGATGCAGCCTGGCGAAAAGGTGAGCAGGCAGCGATTAAAACTTTTAAAGAGTTTAATGGCAATTACAATTTTACCGATATTGCGCAAAAAAGCGGTCTTGCCATAGAAAAAAAGAATATCGATTATGTTGTAGGAAATCAAAGATATTTCAGTGACTATATTTCAGGTAAAAAACTTTTAATATTATACCTTGGCTCCATTGCTTTGTGGGCAGAGAATAACTCCCTGAGTCTCTATAATGCCATTAACATTATTATAAGCCATGAATATTTTCACTTTCTTGAATGTACCAGCCTGGGGCTTACCAGCCGGGACTACACAGTACCAATGCTTTGTATCGGCAAAATCAAGCTGGGTAAGACAGGCATCCGTGCCTTAAGTGAAATAGGGGCACACGCATTTGCTCACACTTATTATAATCTTGTAGCGAAAAAGGAGGTTATATAATGACTGATATGTTGTCTTATGATGTTGTTGTTATAGGCGGTGGACCTGCCGGAACAACAGCAGCCATAGCTGCTGCACGTTGTGGAGCTAAAACATTGCTGGTGGAGCAGCACGGCTATCTTGGCGGTATGCTTACCATGGCCGGGACAGGACCGCAGATGACTTTTCACGCAGGGAAAACACAAGTGGTAACAGGAATACCTGATGAGATAGTACAGCGTATGGTTGAGCTGGGTTTTTCGCCGGGGCATATGGAGGATGCAGCAGGGTATGCCAGCAGCATTACTCCCTTTGACGTGGAAGGTTTAAAGCTGGTTCTTGAGACAATGGCGGAAGAGGCAGGCGTGAATTTATTGTATCACACTGTATATACAGGTTGCTCTGTTTCTGACAGGAGAATAAAGCATGTAAACCTGTTTTCAAAAAACGGAAGCTTCAGTGTGAAAGCAAAAGTATTTATTGATGCATCAGCAGACGCGGATTTGGCAACACATGCCGGTATAAGCAGTGTTTATGGGCGGGAAAAGGATAGCCTTGCCCAACCGATGACAATGAACTTCAGAGTTGAAGGAGTGGACAGAGACAGAGTAATCGAATACATAAAGACTCATCGCGAAGATATGTTTCCATCCATTCCTTTTGACCGTCTTAATGACCTGCCCCGCTGTGCTATTTTAGGTGCTTATTCACTCATAAAGCTTGCCAAGGAAAAGGGAGAGTTTGACATTGACAGGGACGTGGTGCTTTGCTTTGAAACAAATGTGAAAGGGCAGTTTATAGTAAACATGAGCAGAGTTTGCAAGCATAGTGCGCTGGATCCCTTTGACCTGACCAAAGCGGAGATTGCAGGAAGAAAACAGGCTCATAAAATTGCCCGCTTTCTTAAAAAGTATTTTCCAGGCTTTGAAAACAGCTATATTATTTCTACCGGTCCCAGCATTGGAATTAGAGAAAGCCGCAAGATTAACGGTGTTTATAAGCTTACGGCGGATGACCTTCTGGGAAACAGGATGTTCCCGGATGCCATTGCAATGGGAGGCTATCCAATAGATATTCATTCCCCGGACGGAGAATCTATGGTACATCGTTATTTAAAACCCGGAAGCTGGTATTCCATCCCTTATAGATGCACTATTACCAATGAGATAGATAATTTACTTGTTGCAGGACGATGTATCAGTGCCACCCATGAAGCTTGTGCTGCTATAAGAGTAACACCAATAGTTATGGCCATAGGCCAGGGTGTCGGCACTGCTGCTGCATTAGCAGCTGCTGCTGATATTCCTGTCCATGAGGTTGATACTGATTTGCTCAGAGCAAAACTCATAGATGATGGGGTGTTCCTTGAGGAATATCCACCTTCTGATGTATAGTTCTGTATGACAGAGTTATATAACTTTGTTATATAACTCTGTATATAACTCTGCAAATCGGAAGACTACTTTCCCATAAATAGTATCAGAAAGCTAATATAGAGTAAAACCGCAAGACATGCGAACAAAATTGTAAATGCTGTATAAGACTACTATGATTATTATAATATGTTATTAGTAGCCTATACATATATACAACATTTTGTCATAATTAAAAAGTGCGCAATTTATGGTAATAGATTATAATAGTGTTAAGCGCTGATAAAAATTACTTTGGGAGGGATGTTTATGGTAAAGAGAGCAGAGGAAATGATCAAAGAAATAAAGGAACAAATGCGTGGCGGCAAAGGGAGTGTTGAAATAACCCACATATTCAAACAGGATGAATTGAAGGGAAAGGCAAGGCTTTGTGCCAGGATAACAATTAATCCCGGTTGTTCCATAGGCGTTCATCAGCATGTGGATGAGGAAGAAATCTTCTACGTAATCAGCGGCAAAGGGCTGGTCGATGATGACGGAACCAGGAAAGAGGTAACTGCAGGAGATGCTATCCTGACAGGCGGAGGAGCGTCTCACGCCATTGAAAATATTGGTGACGACCCGCTGGTCCTATTTGCAGTAATACTTTTGTACTAGGACTCAGGTCAAAACACAGTTTACTTTCAAGCAAAAACAGAGTTTCCTTTTTGGAAACTCTGTTCAACCTTATTTATCCGGGTAAACAAAAGAGAGCCTTGATTTAATTCATTTAGTAACTTTATTATATTAGTACCTTAGTCCTATGTCAATAAGGATGTAGAACTATTTATAAAAATTATCACTAATATCCACTATTTTTATTTACAAATCAACATTTATTAAATACTTGCATATATAATAGTTTATTAAATATTTGCATATTAAGGTTTATTAAATACTTGCATATATTTTGTAGTCAATATCGGGAAATATGTTATCTTTGTATTCGATATCTCTGAGCCATTGTTCATCAATGTTGTTTTCCTTTATATCGTTGTACAGCTTTGTAAAGCGCCCAATATGGTCCTTTGTGCGCTTTTTGGCATATTTTGCCATCGTGCCGGCCCGCATGATAAAAGCCCAGTCACTGCTTTGGGCAAGCAGAAGTTCACGTGCGGCCTGGTTAAGTGCGTCTCTTCTAATTCCTGCTGCAAAGGAATTCTCATTGGCTAGCTGAATCATTCTTTCAGCGGCTTTGTGAAGATGTCTGTATATCCAATCATTTGTCTCATTTAGCCAAACTTCATTGTAGCCATTATGTCCCCAGGATGATGCTGAAGGGATTGAAACCTGCATTATGGGGTTTTGCTCGATATATTCACTGGGTGTGATCAGTTTAAATGTATTCTGTTCATAATGAATTTTTTTAAAGAGCAACTTTAACCATATAGGACCTTCATACCACCAGTGTCCGAACAATTCCGTATCGTAAGGGCATACTACTATGGGAGGCTGTTCCATATATTCACTGAGGTATTCAATCTGTTTTTCTCTGTTGAATATGAAATTCCCGGCATGTATATCAGCCTTGTTCTTTGCCCATTCAGGATTATATGGCTTCTTTTCGTCAGTTTTGCCTGTTATCCTGTAATACTTTATGCCTGTGTTTATGCGTTGGCCGTCGGGTGAAATGTAATCCTTAATGTAATCATAGTCCAGATCATAGCCGATATCCCTGTAAAATTCTCTGTAATCAAAATCGCCGGGATAGCCTTCAATAGAGCTCCAAACTTGTCTTGAAGACTCGACGTCTCTGCCGAAAGCAACCAATCCGGAAGGTGTGACAATTGGGGCATATGTACCGAAAACCGGCCTCGGGTCAGCATAAAGTAATCCGTGAGATTCCATTATGAAGTATTCAATATCATTTTCTTTAAGTATAGGGTCAACCAGTGGAGAATAGCCGCATTCAGGAAGCCATATACCTTTGGGTTTCACGCCGAAAAACCTCTCATAAGTCTGAATGCCAACAACTATCTGTGCCCTGATACTTTCAGGATGTATGCCAAGAAGGGGAAGAAAGCCATGAGTAGCAGCTGAAGCTATTATTTCTATTTTCCCTGAATTCATAAGTTCCTTGAACTTGTTTATTATATTGCATTTATAAACATCCCTGAATGTATGTAAATCATTTTTATATTTTTTGTTATACATTTGTGCAAGTTCATGAAATTCAGGGTGTCCCTTTGTCCTCTCTATTTCTTTATCTGTAAGCTCTATTGTTTTGTTGAGATATCTTATATATCTTTGTTGGAGAAGCGGATCTGCAAGCATTGTTAAAAGTGTAGGGGTGATGGATAGAGCCAGTTTGTATTCTACCCCTTCGTTATTAAGTGATTCGAAGGTATCCAGAAGAGGCAGGTATGATTCCGAAATTGCTTCAAAAAGCCAGCGTTCTTCGAGAGAATTCTCTAATTCAGGATGGCGGACATATGGTAAATGAGTATGCAAAATAAACGCAATATATCCCTTTGTCAAGCATATTCTCCTTTCAATTATCATTTGTGGAATGGTGAAGTCATTCCTGATAAATCACTATTTAACGAGAGCTCAATTTTTTTATATAATTTCTGTACATTTGGTATTTCTTTTTCAGTTTTAAGACGTTTGTAGTCTGTAAAGATAGCTACTGTATTATTGCTCAAAGTATCGCTGGGAGTATTTACACAATTTGAGTGTGCCAGACTGATAAAAAATTTATCTGAAATTTTTCTGCCAATTTCTGCAATGTAAGAACAGTTGGAATCAGGGACCTCCATATATAAACTGTTTGAAAATTCATTGGTTCTGGTAAACAATACCTTGTTTTTTGTAATATTAAAAACCTTCAATACAGGTATGGATGCATTCCACAATTCCTGACCAAAGCATTCGATAAACTGCCTTTTTTTATCCTCTGATATTTCCCAATACGCATACAACAAGTGAGGACTTTGTGCTACCAGGGTTATACTGTTATCGTTATAACTCTGAGGCAACCTGTATTCATTATCGAATTCATTGTGTTTCATAATTTGAATCCTCCTTCTGAAGGTAACTAATAAAATTTCATGTTATTACACACACTCATTATGTGCCTATTGATAAATTTCTTTGTATTTTGATATCTAAATTTTATATTCTAGTATAAGGCATATTCTAAAAAAAACAAAGTAAATAAATAACTCATTATATTCTTTCAATATATAACAAAGATTATGCAATTACCTTATAACTCTTTCTCTACATAAATATGACATAAAAGTTACACAATAAAAGAAGTGTACTGTAATAAAGTAAACTACATGAAATACAGGTATCGAAAATTTTACTGAGGTAAAAATTATAATATTGATTAATGATACACTAGTAGGAGGATAAAATGCGTATTTTGATGTTATCATGGGAGTACCCGCCGCGAATAGTGGGTGGAATATCGAGAGTGGTTTATGATCTGGCCCAAAATTTGGGACAAAAAGGAAATGAAGTTCATGTTGTAACATGCTGGGAACCAGGAACAGAAGATTTTGAAAAGGATAAAAATGTTCTTGTTCATAGAGTTCATACTTATAGCATTAATACAAATAACTTCATCGATTGGGTATTGCATTTGAATTTTGCGCTTTTAGAGTGTGCAATAAAAATATTCAATGAGTATGGAGTTGTTGATATTATACATGCTCATGACTGGATTGTTGCCTTTACTGCGAGAGTGTTAAAACATGCTTACTCTGTACCTCTTGTTTCAACCATTCATGCCACCGAATACGGGAGAAATCAGGGTATACACAATAGTATCAATGAATATATAAGCGGAGTTGAATGGTGGCTTACGTATGAATCATGGAAAGTAATTGTAAACAGCAGGTATATGAAGGATGAAGTTGTAAAGATATTTCAGCTCCCACCTGACAAAATACGTGTCATACCAAACGGTGTAAATTTAGAAAAGTTTAAAGGTTATGAAAAGGACTATGATTTCAGAAGAGAATTCGCTGCAGATAACGAAAAGATAATATTTTTTGTAGGAAGGCTGGTAAATGAGAAAGGAGCACATATTCTTCTGGATGCAATACCAAAAGTACTATATCATTATTACGACGTAAAGTTTGTTATTACCGGAAAAGGACCACAACTGGATTTTCTCCGCCACAAAGCTGATAGTATGGGAATATCGTCAAAAGTTTATTTTACCGGTTATCTGGATGATGAAAACCTTCACAGGCTTTTTAAATGCGTAGACATCGCTGTATTTCCAAGCCTGTATGAGCCTTTTGGAATTGTCGCGTTAGAGGGTATGATTGCCAATGTACCGGTAGTGGTATCAGATACAGGAGGATTGGATGAGATTGTAAACCACGGGGAAGATGGGATGAAGTCTTATACGGGTAATGCAAACTCGCTGGCAGACTGTATTCTTGAGCTGCTTTTCAACCCTCAGAAAGCAGAAGAGATTAAAGCAAAAGCTATGGAAAAGGTTACCAATGTTTATAACTGGGATATAATATCCCTTCAGACGATGGATGTTTACAGAGAAATACTTGAAGAGCGCAGAAAAACCGGTTGGGGGAGATGAAATACTTTAATATGACAGATTTGTTTGCCTGAGCCGCTTATAATGCGAATATTGAAATTAGAAATATTTTGTAATTTTACGATTAAATATGCTATAATAGTTAGGTTATTAATGATACGGAGGTTAAATCTCGTGGCTAAAGGTAAAAAGAAACTAAAGATTATTCCACTCGGTGGCTTACAGGAGATCGGAAAAAACATCACGGTTTTCGAGTATGGTGAAGATATCGTTGTAGTTGATTGTGGCCTTGCATTTCCGGAAGATGAAATGCTTGGTATTGATATGGTTATACCTGATATATCTTACCTTACAAAAAACAGGGACAGGGTAAGAGGTATAATACTTACACATGGCCATGAAGACCATATAGGTGCATTGCCCTATGTTTTGAAAGAAATAAACGTCCCGGTATACGGTACCAAGCTTACATTAGGACTACTGGAGAATAAGCTTGAAGAGCATAAGATGCTTTCAAGCTGTAATCTGAAGGTAATAGAACCAAGGCAGACAATTGAACTGGGAGATTTTAAGATAGAATTTATACATTCTACTCACAGTATAGCAGGTTCGGTTTCTCTTGCTATTCACACTCCGGTTGGGGTTGTCGTCCACACCTCAGATTTCAAGATTGATTATACTCCTATTGAAGGAGAGCCAATGGACCTGGCGAGATTTGCGGAGCTTGGCAAAAAAGGCGTGCTGCTGCTTATGTGCGACAGTACAAATGTTGAACGTCCGGGTTACACTATGTCTGAGAGGACGGTGGGCGAAACATTTGAAGAAATTTTCATGAACTCTGAAGGCAGAATTCTGGTGGCTACTTTTGCATCCAATGTTCATAGGCTGCAGCAGATTATTGATGCATCCGTCAAATTCAACAGAAAAGTGGCCATATGTGGCAGAAGCATGATTAATGTGGCAAATGTCTCCATGGAATTGGGATATTTAAATATACCTGAAGGTGTATTGATAGACGTTGACCATATCGACAGGTACAGGCCAAATGAAATTGTCATTATTACAACAGGCAGCCAGGGAGAACCGATGTCTGCTCTTTCAAGAATAGCCGCTTCTGACCACAGAAAGGTGGAAATAGTTGAAGGTGACCTTGTTATAATTTCGGCAAGTCCCATACCTGGAAATGAAAAGTTCGTTTTCAGAGTAATTAATGAGTTGTTCAAAAAGGGAGCGGATGTAATATACGAGTCGCTGGCAGATATTCATGTGTCAGGGCATGCCTGCCAGGAAGAACTGAAACTTATACACAGACTTGTAAGTCCCCAATTTTTTATTCCTGTACATGGTGAATACAGGCATCTTAAGCAACATGCAAACCTTGCACGAAGTCTCGGGATGCCTGATGAAAATATTTTTATTATGGAAAACGGAAATGTTCTTGAGCTCACTTCCAATTCAGCAAAGATAACGGGCAATGTAACGGCGGGAAGAGTGCTTGTGGATGGCCTTGGTGTAGGAGATGTAGGAAATATCGTGCTCAGGGACAGAAAACATCTTTCACAGGACGGTCTTATTGTTGTGGTAATAACTACCGATAAGGAAACGGGTGCATTAATAGCAGGTCCTGATGTAATATCCCGCGGATTTGTTTATGTAAGAGAATCAGAAGATCTGATTGAGGATGTAAGAGAGATAACGAAAACAGCCCTTGCCAAGTGCGAGGAATCAAAGAAGAATGATTGGGCTACAAAGAAGAGCATTATAAAGGATGAACTCAGGGACTATTTGTACGAGCGGACAAAGAGAAGACCGATGATACTGCCCATTATTATGGAGATATAGAGTTCATTTTTGTGTGGTTAAGCTTGTGTGGTTTATTTTATAAAGGGAGATTATTAAGGGGACATTCCGGAAGGGCAAATGACTGCCTTTGGGAATGTTCCTTTTTTCAGCGGGCAGCCGTCAGAGTCCACGCTGGTTTTGTATTATTAGGATAATTAAGTACTTTATTGTTCACGGAATCAGTGACAATACACAATTTAATCTCAATAATTCAATTCTCCTGTATAATTAAGGCAGGACTTACATCTGTTATAGAACCTAAAAATAAATGTAAATATATACTATAAAATTGTCAAATTTCAAGCTTACTGATATCATAATAACTAAAGAATCTAAGTATAAGCCTTAACAGGCTTTAGATATATTATAAAAAAGAAAGATTTGAAATATGTTATGAAAAAATTAGTCATAGGAATATTAGCACACGTGGATGCAGGCAAGACAACATTATCAGAGAGCATGCTATATCTGAGCGGTAAAATTGGAAAATTAGGAAGAGTAGATAATAAGGATGCCTATTTAGATAACTTTGAACTGGAGAGGGCAAGGGGAATTACAATTTTCTCCAAGCAGGCTATATTTGAAATAGGTGAGACTCAGATTACCTTGCTGGATACTCCGGGGCATGTAGATTTTTCGGCTGAAATGGAAAGAACACTTCAGGTGCTTGATTATGCCATTTTAGTAATAAGCGGTGCGGACGGGGTACAGGGGCATACCAAAACATTATGGCGACTGCTTGAAATGTATAAAATACCTGCCTTTTTATTCATCAATAAGATGGATCAGAATGGGACTGATAAGGCTAGTTTAATGAAAGAAATCAGAAAACAGCTGGATGATGGATGCATTGATTTTGAACAGGTTGGCACAGATGAATTTTATGACCAACTGGCAATGTGCGATGAAAATTTGATGGAAGCCTACCTGGAAACAGGATATATTGAAACTGAGAAAATTAAAAAAGCAGTAAAGGAACGCAAGATATTTCCGTGCTTTTTCGGTTCGGCTTTAAAATTAACAGGTGTTGAGGAATTTATGCAGGGTATTGTCACGTATGCCTGTATACCCCAATATCCGGATGAATTCGGGGCTAAAATATTCAAAATATCAAGAGACGAACAAGGAAACCGTCTGACGCACATGAAGCTTACAGGCGGAAAACTCAAGGTGAGGGATGTTTTAAAGGGCAACGGCTGGGAAGAGAAAGTCAATCAGATTCGCATATACTCCGGACATAAGTTTCAGGCAGTGAATGAGATAGAAGCGGGTTCTGTATTCGCAGTGACAGGACTCAGTCAAAGCAGGCCGGGAGAAGGCTTGGGAATAGAGAAAGATTCAGATACTCCGATACTGGAACCTGTATTATCATATCAGATTATACTTCCGGAAGGCTGTGACCCAAGAGCGATGCTTCCCAAATTGCGCATGATTGAAGAAGAGGAACCGGAGCTTCATATTGTTTGGAATGAGCAGTTGCAGGAAATTCAGGTGCAAATCATGGGAGAAGTGCAGATTGAAATTCTGCAAAGCCTTATAAAAAGTCGTTTCGGAGTTGATGTGGCTTTTGATGCCGGAAGGATTGTGTATAAAGAGACCATTGCAAATGTGGTAGAAGGATTAGGGCACTTTGAACCACTTCGGCATTATGCGGAGGTCCACCTGCTATTGGAGCCGGGCGAGAGAGGAAGCGGACTGCAGTTTGCGGCTAATTGCAATGAGGATATATTGAGCAAAAACTGGCAGAGGCTTATTTTGACTCATCTGGAAGAAAAAGTTCATAAAGGGGTTTTAACAGGGTCAGCGATTACTGATATGAAAATTACCTTGGTCTCAGGCAAAGCACACGAAAAGCATACACAAGGCGGTGACTTCAGAGAAGCTACTTACCGTGCAGTGCGGCAGGGATTAAAAGAAGCTGAATCGATATTATTGGAACCTTATTATGCATTTCAGCTGGAATTGCCTGAGAAAATGGTGGGGAGGGCAATGACTGATATTGAGAAAATGCATGGCACTTGTGAAATATCACAGATAAATGGTGAGATGGCAGTTCTTGTGGGAAGTGCCCCTGTTGTTACCATGAGGAATTATAACAAAGAAGTAGTTGCCTATACCAAAGGTCTCGGCAGGCTGTTTTGCACACTTAAAGGGTACGAACCATGCCATAATGCTGAAGAGGTCATAGAAAGTATCGGATATGATTCGGAAAAAGACATAGAAAACCCGACTGGTTCTATATTCTGTGCGCACGGTGCAGGCTTTTTGGTTCCTTGGGATCAAGTAAAGAACTATATGCATGTAGAGAGTTATTTCCGGAGCAAAGACGATTTATCAGAGCAAACAGTTTCAAACCATACTTCATATACACAAGAGAGGCAAATCAGTTTAGAAGAGATTGACCAAATCTTCAACAAAACCTTCTATGCGAACCGAGGAAAGAAGTCTGGCTGGAAAAGGCGTAAAACAGCCCGCGAAAGTTATTATAAACCTGTTAATTATGTCAGCATACAGAAGGAAACTAAAGAAGAGTTTCTCCTTGTAGACGGTTATAATATTATCTATGCATGGCCTGAGCTGAATGGGCTTGCAGATGACGATATGGACGCTGCCAGAATGAAATTGCTTGATTCTTTGAGTAATTATCAGGGAATTCGAAAATGCCATATCATCGTTGTGTTTGATGCTTACCGTGTTCAAGGGCATCGTGAGGAGGTGACCGACTACCATAATATTCGTGTGGTATATACCAAGGAAGCACAAACGGCAGATCAATACATTGAGAAATTTGCCTATGACAATCAGAAAAAATATAATATAACAGTTGCTACATCAGACGGCTTACAGCAAATTATTATAAGAGGGTCAGGGTGTTCCTTGTTATCTGCCAGAGAACTGAAAGCTGAGGTCGACAGGGCTAATGAAAGAATAAAGAAGGAGTACCAGGAAATACAGGGAAAAGACCGTAATCATTTAATAAACACATTGTCTCCGGAGGTAAAACAGCAGATGGGAGAATTAGCCAAAGAAGAAAATGATTGATTAATGATTATTTAAACTGTTTGGCAAAAACCTGACTTGAAGAACCCGGACATTTAAAGAATAAAACCCGTCCATTTAAAGAATTTATAAAGGGACATTCCGGAAGGGCAAATGCTTGCTTTCTCGAAATGTCCCACTTTATGCAAATTTATATCCTGACTTATGTCATATGCTAACTTGTTGTGCTAGCATTTCGATAGCAGGAGTTCCGAGCTCAAGAGCTAGTAAGCTCGTTACGGGGCAAATCAATTCGCTTGTGTTAAAGGATACTTCCTTTAACACGGGGAGTGCAGAGGGGATTCCCCTCGCCGGTTTAGAGGGGGTGCTCAGGATGCTTGCATCCGTCGAAGGGGGAAGTAGTTCTCCCTAGCGAAAAAATTGCGTAGCAATTTCGCTCAGGTGATTTGCCTTATCCTCCACTTCGCTAACTAGCTCTAAAGCTCTCCACAATGCTATCTCATTACCTAGCACAACAAGTTAACTTAACTTATATCCTGTCTTACTGGCTTATTCATGAAAGCAAAATCCTGTGATATACTTTTTTGCCTTTTCTGATTATAAGCTCGTTGCCGGTAAAGTGGTTTTCGGTAATAAGCAAGTCAAAGCTTTCAACCCTGTCCTGGCCTAAATAGATACCGCCCTGATCAATCAAACGGCGTCCTTCACCTTTTGACGGAATAAGTTTTGCCTTCAGAAGCATGTCCAGTATGTTTATGCCTTCTCCCAGTTCAGCCTTTGTAATCTCAGTTGTAGGCATGTTTTCAGTATTGCCGCCACCGCCAAAGAGTGCCTCTGCAGCCTGCTGGGCTTTTATTGCTTCTTCCTCTCCATGGACGAGACTTGTGACTTCGTAAGCAAGAATTTTCTTTGCCTCATTAAGCTGTTCATCTTTAAGCTTTGAAAGCTCCCCGATTTTTTCCATAGGCAGGAAAGTCAATAATTTCAGGCATTTGATTACATCGTTGTCGTGAATGTTTCTCCAGTACTGATAAAATTCATAAGGTGGAGTTTTTACAGGGTCGAGCCAGAGTGCGCCCTTGGCAGTCTTGCCCATCTTTATGCCTTCACTTGTAGTCAGCAGGGTAAAGGTCATTCCGTATGCTTCCTGTCCTTCAACTCTTCTTATAAGGTCAATTCCAGAAATTATGTTGGACCACTGGTCATCTCCGCCTAGCTGAAGATTGCAGCCGTATTTTTGGAATAATACGAGGAAGTCATAACTTTGCATGAGCATGTAATTGAACTCTATGAAAGATAAACCTCTTTCAAGCCTGGATTTAAAGCACTCTGCTGTCAACATCCTGTTGACGGAGAAATGCACTCCGATTTCTCTGAGGAAATCAACGTAATTAAGTTTTAGGAGCCAATCGGCATTGTTTACCATCAAGGCTTTGCCGTCGCTGAAATCGATGAACTTTGATATCTGTTTTCTGAAATTTTCTGCATTATGCTGGATTTCTTCAAGTGACATCATTCGTCTCATGTCGGTTCTGTTGGATGGATCGCCGACCATGGCTGTCCCTCCGCCCAATATGGCAATAGGCCTGTGACCGGCTCTCTGCATGTGTGCCATAACCATCAACTGGATAAAATGTCCAACATGCAGGCTGTCTGCAGTAGGGTCAAAACCTATATAAAATGTAACTTTTTCATTTTCAAGGATTTCTTTTATTTTTTCCTCATGGGTCAATTGTGCAATATATCCTCTTTCTTTAAGTGTATCAAATACACTTGCCATTTACTACACCTCCGAAAACTATTATAAAAACCTATTATAAAAGCCTTCCCGTCATTTTAAGGACGAGAAGGCTCGTGGTACCACCTTAATTCACAGGCTGGAGCATTTCATAGCGGAACATATAAAAGGCTGAAGGTTTCCAAATACTGGAACTTTCCAAAGATTGAAACTTTCCAAACCTGCCTCATTTATAGAAGCCGTTTTAACGGACGGCGGCCGTCTCAGCTTTCCGAAAACTTACTACCAAGTTTTGTTTCAGCGAGCGACTCCTGAGTGTAATTCGCGGATCTATGTGCTTGAAACCCTTTCACCGGCCGGGTTTCTCTCTGATTGTAACCATAGCCGCTACTTCGCTCATTCATAGTCTTTTACCTTTTATTCTGCTGCCATATTATTTTATACCCAATCTGTCAAATGCCATGTTGTAGCTTCAAAGGAATAAATTCCATTTATATTTGGTATTCTACCATATTAGTGTGTGCTTATGCAAGGATAATTATGGCACACATAAATACGTAATAAAATAGATATGCAGAAAAACTGCTGAATAAATAAAATTACTATTGCCTTTGAAAAGAAAATGGTATAATATTATAGGGAACGTTCCCTAAGGAGTGAAACAATGGGTAAAAAAGTCAGCATTATAGAAGTCGCAAAAAAAGCTGGTGTAAGCAAATCAACAGTTTCCAGGGTATTGAACGACAGCTACGGAGTGAGCAAGGAGACCAGGGAAAAAGTATTAAATGCTGCACATCAGCTTAAGTACAGAACAAATATATCTGCAAGGTATCTCAGGAATAATTCCAGCAATCTTCTTGGCATTCTGATTTCAAAAGATGATGCAGATGAAGGAATAACGCACCTTGTGCATTCAAGGAAGATTTCCGGAATTGTAAATAAAGTAAGTGAGCTGGGATATGATGTACTTATTTTTATTGAGGATATTCATGACCATAAACGTCTTAATGAAGTGATTAGGGAAAAAGGCTTGTCAGGTATATTGCTTCTTAACGATGTTCCTGTTGATGTTCTTGAGAGCTTCAGAGCCTATGATTTGCCATTTGTGCTTGTGAATTGGTCGGCAAAGGATTATGAGCACCAATGCTACGTGAGGACAGATCTTGCAGCTGCGACGAGAATGGGGCTTGATATACTTACCCAAAGAGGATACAAGGACATAGGTGTTATTAACTGGGAAGACAGTTTGAGAAACGAAAAAACAATTGAAAATGAGTTTATCAACTATATGCAGGGCAAAGGCCTTGAATGGAAGGATTGTGTCTGGAATACTGAATTTGATCCGGGAAGAAAAGCAGTAGAGGAATATATTCGTAGCTCAGGCAAGAGGGCTTACCTTAGCTTTTCCTACAATTCAAGCATATATATACTTGATTACTGCAGAGAAAAGGGAATTTCCATACCAGGAGATATCGCACTGCTCTCATACGAATTTTTCCCCTTTTTCGATTATCTACATCCAAGACTTTCAGGTCTCAGGCAGCAGGCAGAGCTAATGGGGGAAAAGGCTGCTGAAAAGCTTATACAGATTTTGCAGGGCAAAGAAAATGTAAAAAGTGAACTGATTCCTCCTGAAATTGTCCTTAGAGAAACCTGCTGACAGAGTTAATGACAGGGTTAAAAAATATTTATGAAAATGCGGCGCAACAGCATGACAGGCAGAGCAGTCTGCAGTAATATTTATGCGCAGTGGTTTTATGGGAAAAGTTTATGTATGTTGGGAACGTTCCCTAAGGGGTTTAGAAATCTGGTTTATTTTTGCTCCTATTATGGAGCTTGTAAATATAAAAACAAAAAATAATATACAAGGGGGATATATACTATGAAAAAGATAACTGCAGTTCTTCTGGGTGCGGGAAGCAGAGGTGCAGATGCCTATGGCAGATATGCCCTTGAGCACCCTTATGAAATTCAATTCATTGCTGTCGCAGAACCCAACAGGGGAAGAAGGGAGCTCTTCAGGAAACAGCACGGAATATGTGAAGATATGTGTTTTGAGAGCTGGGAAGAGCTTCTTGAACAGCCTAAACTGGCTGATGCAATAGTAATCTGTACGCAGGACAGAATGCATTTTGAACCTGCAATAGCATCTCTTGAAAAGGGATATCACGTACTTCTTGAAAAGCCTATGTCCTATGATGCCAGGGAATGTGTAATAATGGGCGATTACGCTAAAAAGTATAATAGGATTTTTCTCATATGCCATGTATTAAGGTATACACAATTTTTCTCTACTATAAAGAAACTGTTAGAAGAAGGAAGAATAGGAGACCTGGTATCTGTTCAACATAATGAAAATATTGCATATTGGCACTTTGCTCATAGTTATGTTCGTGGGAACTGGAGAAATTCACAGGAAACCAGTCCGATGATTCTGGCAAAGTGCTGTCATGATATGGACATACTTCTATGGCTGGCTGGTGCTGACTGCGATTACATCTCTTCCTTTGGATCGCTTACTCATTTCAAAAGCGAAAACGCTCCCGAAGGTGCCCCGCAAAGATGTCTTGATGGCTGTCCTGCAGCTTTCAAATGTCTTTATTACGCTCCTAAGCAATATCTTACCGACAAAATAGACTGGCCTACTTCAGTCATAAGTGTCGACAAAAGCTATGAAGCGAGGCTAAAAGCCCTTAAAGAGGGACCTTACGGGAGATGCGTATATCATTGCGATAACGATGTTGCAGACCATCAGGTTGTAAGTATACACTTTACAAACGATGTAACTGCCGCATTCTCTGTGTCTGCTTTTACAAGAGACTGCCACAGGACTATCAAGCTTATGGGTACAAAAGGAGAAATAAGAGGCAGTGACGGAAAAAACGAATTAGAAATCCTGGATTTTGCAACCGGAGCTACAGAAACTATCAGGTTCAAGGATTCCAAATACGGTCATGGAGGCGGGGACTTTGGAATTATGCAAAACTTTGTGAAATTAGTTCGCGAAGAGGACACAGAAAGCGGACTGACTTCTGCTGAAGTATCGGTTCAAAGCCATTTGATGGCACTGGCAGCCGAGAAATCCAGAGTGAAAAACAGGGTAATAAATATGAAGGAATTTGAAGAGGAAATAAGAAAGACAATTTAATAATACCGGCTACATCCAATAATATGAGGACTTTTCGATAATATCGGGGACGATTCTATTATATGGGGACGTTCAAATAATTTGAGGATGTTTCGATAATATGAGGGACATTCCAATAAGATCGGGGACATTCCATAAGTGATGGAGTGCCCCCTGATTTGTGCCCGTCTGGTCTGTGTTCATCTAATCTGTTTCATCACCTATTCTTACTAAATTCTGTGTAAATTCCTGGCCCGCTTTCCTAAATTCAGGATTGCTGTAGCCGAGTACATATATATCTGTAGCGGAAGACTCAATTTCAAGCATCCTGCGAAGAAGAACGTTTTCAGAATTTTTCCAGTCTGCGGTTTTTACGATTATTGGCAGGGTTGCACGCTTTTTTATCTGAGCCAACAGTTCCCGGCCTTTTCTGTTAAAGCCCAGAACCCTTATATATTGAGGACCGCCGTTACGATTGAAATCATCCAGATCTTTGGCTGTAAGTCCTGTAATTATACTGAACAGAATTCTTTGTATTGTAGTTCTGGGATACCTTTTTGTACTTATACCGGCAATCAGCTCATCCAGTGTACCTACCCGTTCGCTAACAGCTTTTATCCTGTTTTCCAGGCCTTCTGTTACATATGGCAATGAAGCTATATCTTCAATCTTCATTTTTCTCAAAGCCGCAAACAGCATGCTTTCAAAATGAAAAGGGAAAACAGGCCCTCTTCCCTTCTGAAACTCCCGTGACAATATCCTGGCACTTGCCTCAGGCACTAATTTGCTTAAAATGTCTTCATTTCTGCAAGAGTCATCATTTGCCTCAACGTCTTTTTCTTCTCTGCAATTTTCTCTAATATAATTGCTGGTTTTATAGTAGTTGGTTTTGCTAATAAGCTTTCTGATGGATGTTGCACTTGAAATACTGCCGGCTATTTCCTCAGAGTTATACGAGTTTGCAATCCTTCCGATTGTCAGAGGACATATTTTGCTGTTTATTCTTTTCAGAGCCTTAAGGTATTCTATACCCAGTATGTTGTTTGAGTAACCCATAATACTGCAATCAAGGTTGCTTTTTTCCATGGTACTTATCAATGCCTTTTCCCTTGCAGAAGGGAAGGAATAGCCTTCATCTAAATACTTTTTCAAGGAAGTTTTGAAGGACAAAGGTTCATCACATAAAATAGAGGCAATTAGGTCAAGCTCTTTTATATTACCGCTTTCACTGCCGAAACAAAGGTAATTTACAACGCCAAGACTGTCCAGTATCCTTACCGATGCTGAGGCAAAGAACTCTGCAGTGGACATTGCATAGACCACCGGCAGTTCAATTACCAGATCTACACCCGAAAGGAGAGCTATTTCCGCTCTGGCGTGTTTATTTACAAGTGCCGGTTCGCCCCTTTGTATGAAGTTGCCGCTCATGACGCATATGGTATAGTCAGCAGAGCACAATTCCTTCGACTGCTGAAGGTGATACATGTGCCCGTTATGAAAAGGATTATATTCAGTAATAATGCCGAGAACTCTCATGCAAATACTCCTTAAAAGGCTGTTGTCAACATTTTGTTTTTTTATAAATTTTACTTTAGTAAATTATTTGCTTTAATAAAACTATTTGCTTTAATAAAATTATTTGCTTTAATAAAACTATTTGCTTTAATAAAATTATTTGATTTAATAAAAGTACTTGTTTTAATAAGTTACTTGCTTTAGTAAATTGCTTGTTTTTCTAAATTTGCCTGCAGATATATTATAATATGTTTTGAATAAATGGCAAAAGTTATTCAAAAAATTGTATCGGTTGCAATTTACTTTTCCTGAAAGAATAAAAATCCGGAAAGCTAAAGGACTGTATGAATTAGCAAAACTAATCGTTAAGCTATTGACAAGAAAAGATATTATTGAATATACTAGCAAATAACATATATATAGATGTATACTAAGATATATATAGATAAATAAGTATGAGGATGTATTATATATAAATGCATTTGAAGAGGGTGCATTATAAATACAGAAGTGAACATGAAAGGAGATACATATGCCGGTAAAAAGTGACATTGAAATAGCTCAGAGTGCAGTTATGAAGCCAATTGAAGAAATAGCATCAAGTATTGGTATCGGACGGGAAAATATTGAACTATATGGAAACTATAAGGCAAAAGTTAACTATAACTTGCTTAAGGATTTAAAGGACAGGGAAGACGGCAAGCTAATTCTGGTTTCTGCTATAAGCCCTACTCCGGCAGGTGAAGGCAAAACGACTACATCGGTAGGACTTGGAGATGCCCTGAAAAGGATTGGGAAGAAAACAATGATAGCATTGAGAGAGCCCTCTTTAGGACCGGTCTTCGGTATAAAGGGAGGTGCAGCAGGTGGCGGATATGCACAGGTAATACCAATGGAGGATATAAATCTTCATTTTACAGGGGACATACATGCAATTGGTGCGGCAAACAATCTGCTGGCGGCAATGCTGGATAATCATATATACCAGAGCAACAGTCTCGGCATAGATACCAGAAGGATTACATGGAAAAGATGTATTGATATGAATGACAGGCAGCTCAGGTCTATAGTAAGCGGCCTTAACGGAAAAGTTAACGGAGTTCCGCGGGAAGACGGCTTTGATATTACCGTGGCTTCAGAAGTAATGGCTGTGTTGTGTCTGTCAAGAGATCTTGAAGATTTAAAGGACAGGCTGAGAAAAATAGTTGTTGGATATACAAGGGATGAAAAACCGGTGACTGCCGGTGATCTAAAAGCCGAGGGTGCAATGGCGGCGCTTCTTAAAGATGCTCTTAAACCTAATCTTGTGCAAACTCTTGAACATACTCCTACCTTTATTCACGGCGGTCCTTTTGCGAATATTGCCCATGGCTGCAACAGCGTTATGGCAACGAGAATGGCTCTGAAGCTGGCTGATTATGTGGTAACCGAAGCAGGTTTTGGTGCGGATTTGGGTGCAGAGAAATTCATTGATATTAAGTGCAGGACTGCAGGTTTGAAACCTGATGCAGTTGTGATAGTGGCAACTGTAAGGGCTCTTAAACACCATGGCGGGGTATCAAAGGATATGTATGCAGTTGAGGACCTGGAAGCTCTCGAAAAAGGTATGCCAAATCTTTTGAAACACATTGAAAATATCAAAATTAAGTTTGGTTTGCCTGCTGTTGTTGCAATTAACAGATTCCCGACTGACACAGAAAAAGAATTGGATTACATCAAAGAAAGATGCAAGGAATACAATGTCAATGCTGTCGTTTCGGAAGTGTGGGCAAAGGGTGGCGAAGGAGCCGTTGAACTGGCCCATGAGGTCGTAAGGCTTATAAATGAAGGTGAAAACAAATTCAGGTTTATGTATCCCGATGAAATGCCTATAAAAGAAAAAATTGAAACTATCGTACGTGAAATTTATGGCGGAGACGGTGTAGACTATGCTCCTGCAGCACTTAAGGAAATAAGCAATCTGGAAAAGCTGGGATACGGCAATCTGCCTGTCTGCATAGCCAAGACCCAGTATTCATTTTCAGATGATCCAAAGAAGCTGGGATGGCCCAAGAACTTCAGAATTACTGTAAGGAATGTTAAGGTTTCAGCAGGAGCAGGTTTTGTAGTGATATTGACCGGTGATATTATGACAATGCCAGGTCTTCCCAAGATACCATCGGCTGAAAAAATAGATGTGGATGCTGACGGCAGAATTTCAGGACTGTTTTAATTATGGCTGATAATATTGTGGCTAATATATCATAGCTAATGATATTATAGTTGATGATAATATGGTTGCTGATATTGCAGCCGATGTTGCTGCAGCTAATTAGATTGCAGCTAATGATGTTGTAGCTGATAATGATGCAGAATGATAATTTTCTGTAAGGATTTCACTCAATGACAAGATACGGATATGGGGGGAAGAAATTTTGATGACAGAGAAGAGCTGTATTGAATTTGTAAAAATGCTGTCTTCCAAAGCTCCGGTTCCCGGAGGCGGAGGAGCGTCTGCGCTGGTGGGAGCTTTGGGTGTTGCGCTGGGAAGTATGGTATGCAATCTTACATTGGGTAAAAAGAAATATGAAGCTGTAGAAGAAGACATAAAAAGAGTTTTAAATAAAGCAGAGGAACTTCAACAGAGCCTTCTTCAGCTTGTTGAAAGGGACGCTGAGGTTTTTGAACCTCTTTCAAAGGCCTACGGGCTTCCAAAGAATACCGAAGAGGAGAAGAAAACCAGGGAAGAAGTAATGGAAAGCGCTCTTAAGCTTGCCTGCAGTGTACCAATGGAGATAATGGAAAAGTGTATGGAAGCTATAGCGCTTCATGAAGAGCTGGCTGACAAGGGAACAAAAATTGCTATAAGCGATGTCGGTGTAGGAGTATTGTTCTGCAGATCCGCCCTTGAAGGAGCAAGCCTTAATGTATTTATAAATACAAAGCTTATGAAGGACAGGGAATATGCGGAAATGATGAATGAAAAAGCGGACAAAATGCTTTCTGAGGGTATTGGCAGGGCTAATGCAGTATATGCTGCAGTTAGCGGGCAGTTAAGGTGAGAGCAAAGTAAAAGCAGAAAAAGCTAAGAATGAAGCGAAAAAGCGGAGAAGAATCAGTGAAAGCAACAGGGAAAACGGCAAAGAAAGAAACAAAGAATGAAGCAGAGGGAGAGCAGAAAAAGTACAGGAATGAGATAAATGATTATATGGGTGGAGGCGATTGAATGGCTGTTCTTTTAAAAGGTTCAGAGGTAGTCAATGCAATGAAGGACAAGCTGCTTGACAGTGTCGAGGAGCTCAGAAAACAGGGTATAGTTCCCGGGCTTGCCATTGTAAGGCTTGGGGCAAATCCTGATGACCTTTCCTATGAAAGAGGTATAATAAAGAGGTGCGAAGGACTTGGCATAAAATGCAGCGTTCATGAGTTTGATGAGCAGATAACCCAGTGTGACCTTATCAGGGAAATCGGAAATTTAAATAATAATGAGGAAGTCCATGGAATTTTAATATTCAGGCCCCTTCCCAGGCATATAGATGAAAATGTCGTAAAGCACGCAATAAGTCCTGAAAAGGATATGGACTGCCTGAATCCGATAAACGTGGCAAAGGTATTTGAAGGAGATACAAGCGGCTATGCCCCGTGCACACCGGAAGCAGTGGTTGAAATACTGGATCATTACGGAATAAGCGTGGAAGGTAAAAAAGTGGTTATAATAGGCAGAAGCCTTGTTGTAGGAAGGCCGCTGTCCATGCTGCTTCTGAAGAAAAATGCCACTGTGACAATATGCCATACAAGAACCCGTAATATCGAGGAGGTATGCAAAGAGGCAGAGATCCTGATTGCGGCTGCCGGAAAGGCAAAGATGGTAACCGGTTCCTTTATATCCGAAGGACAAACTGTTATTGACGTAGGAATCAATGTTGACGAGAACGGCAAGCTTTGCGGGGATGTGGATTTTGATGAAGCGGAAAAGAAGGCCGCTTATATCACGCCTGTGCCAGGTGGTGTTGGCACCGTTACTACTTCAATACTTGCAAAGCACGTTGTGCAAGCTGCGATGAAAAAGCGTGCCAAAGATTAACAATTGCAATGGCGTATGATGTATTAAATGACTTATTAAATTGATGTATTAAATTTAAATGACACATTAAAATAATGTATTATTAAAATAATGTATTAAGAAATAATGTATTAAAAAATAATATATTAAAAAATAATATATTAAAAATTAATATATAAAAAAATAATGCATTAAAATACTCAGGGTGTGACTGATAAAGGCACACCCTTTTTATATTTTTTTTTTGATATGGAGATATTAAATTATTGTGGAGATACTAACAGTCTTTTTTTTTGAAGTTTATGAACGTGTTATTAGATATTTTAAACACATTGGTAAGACATAAATGTTCTTTATTTAAAGCAAAAACAAATTGAGGAATGAGGGATTATATGCCGGTTAAACTTGTTGAAGTAATAAGAGGCAATACTGTTGAAAGTATTCACAAAGGCGATGTTGCAATAGTCAATTCAAAAGGAGAGATTATACACGAGTTAGGCAATGCAGGGCGTGTTGCTTTTTTCCGTTCCGCCGGAAAGCCTTTGCAGGCAATAGCGGCTTTGGAGACAGGAATTGTCGAAGAATACGGACTGGGACTTAATGAAATTGCCATTATGGTATCTTCACACAGCGGCGAGCAAGAACACATAAGAACTATTAAAGGCATGATGGAAAAAACGGGAATTAATGAAGACATGCTAAAATGCGGAGTTCATGAGCCTGTAAACCGTGAGGCGGCAAGACAGCTTGCACTGGCAGGAGAATCTCCTACAAGACTCCACTGCAACTGTTCAGGAAAGCATATAGGACTCATTGCAGCATCAAAGCTAAAGAATGCTGATGTGCAGGGGTATCATCTTGAATCGCATCCAATTCAAAAAGACATAAAGAATATTATTTCAGAATTTTGTAATGTAGATTTGGAAGAGATGGAGACAGGTATTGACGGGTGCAGCTTGCCTATATATGCGGTGCCGCTGAAAAATATGGCGCTTTCCTATGCAAACCTCTGTGATGCGGAATTCAATAAGGGAAAGTACAGTAAATCCCAGAACTATGTAATAAGTGCAATGACTATGTATCCTGAAATGGTTGCAGGTAAAGGAAGGCTGGATACTGAAATAATGAGGAATTTTGGAGACAGGGTGATTAGCAAAATGGGTGCCGAAGGGATTTATTGCGCCGGAATCATAGGAAAAAATATTGGAATAGCAATAAAAATAGACGATGGCAACAGCAGGGCTGTAGGACCGGCAATTATAGATATTTTAATACAAATGAAGATTATAGATAAAAGTGAGGCAGAGGCATTGATAAATTTCTGGAAACCACCCGTTGTGAACCATAACAAGGTGACAGTAGGGAAGATAAGACCTGTTTTCAAACTTAAGTAAGCTGTCATTCAGTACAAAAAAGTACTGAAAATAGCGCCATGACAGCATAAAAAGCACCTATACCAGTGCAAAAAGTGCTTTGACCGGTATAAACGGTGCTAAAACAGTTCCTTTAATTTAGCCGCTTCAAGAATCTGAAGTGTTGCCTCATCTTTCACCGCCTTGTCTACTTTGCCCGTTTTGACCGCTTTGTCCCCCTTGACCTCCTTTGCCTTCCTCAAGGGCTTTTTCTAGAGATTGAATGTTAGATAAAGTTACACGTCCTTTTATATCTGTTAAAGACTGATTTTTTTCTTTAATTACTTTTTCCAGCTCATAAATAGAGAAATCCAGCTTGCTCGAATCTTCCTCATTATCATTGGGAACCGTATTCTTAAATAATGACCAGGAATCTTTAAGTTTGTTAATGTCCTTGCCGGCCTGTTCCCAGTTTCCAGTCATGGAATTAAGAATTGCATTGCGCGAGTAATGCCTTATTCTTTTTATTTCCGGCGATGTACTGGTTTTGTAAAGTGAATAAAAGTCAGGTATATAGCCATATAGATTACTTGCAGCCATAAGAGTATCTGTCTTGTTCTTATTCGTAACAGTATTGGTAAGGTTGTTTAATGCACTGCTGAAATTGTCTATTAATTCCTTGTTAGCACCTTTTTTTGCGGCCTCAGGCATATAGCCGTTCCATTTGAAATGCATATCGTTGATAACCGGAGTAATTTCCTTCCAGGGATCTTTCTGTTGAGGTTTTTGCTGAGAAGACTGATTCTGCTGTCCTTCCTGATTTTTTTGCTGTTCTCCCTGGCTCTTTTGCTCTCCTTGCGATTCTCCGCCTTTGCTGCTTTGGTCTTCCTCACTTTCCTTACCTTGTCCTTGAGAACTTTCACTGCCGCTTTTTTCCTCATCTTCCTTCGTTGAAACCGAAGGACCTTCCAGTGATTTAATTATTTTCTCGATATTTTCTTCAAGTTCAGTAAGCTCCTTTGGTATTTCTTCGGACTTCTGCTCTTTCTCATGAGATTGCTGCTCTGCCTTTGGTTCTTTGGATTTTTTACCGCAGCCACAGAATGCAAGTGTAATAATTCCTATAACTCCTATGAAAACAATAAATTTCTTTATATAATTTTTGTTTAAGTATTCACACAGCATTAAAGTATTCCCTCCAAAATTTATTATCAGGCAATTCAGCCTTATTTCAACTGTCAATGATTATATTATTCTGCTACTTTATTATTTCTTAATATTCATCAATAAATACCATGTAGTTATTTAATATAATTAACGAAGTTATACAAACAATGAAATAATTACATAAAGGTTTTTTTAGATTTATGTCAAATATATTATTATGCCTGATTTTTCGGCAAAAACGTACATTATTGTTTATTGTATAATATTAGGAGGACAAAATGAGAATAGTTGTTAATCTGTGGTCAAACAGAGAAGGAGAAATAAAGAAATTTCTTGAAAGTTATTATGATAAAGAGGTCATGATAGATAATGATGTCACAAAATGGATTTATGCATATAGCAATCCTCTTGAAGCAGTTGATATCATCAGTGCTGTTGTGGATAATAACGATAAATATAAAATAGCCGTATGCATACAAGCTGACGAAGGTGAATTACACCCTGTTACATCAGAAAATCATAATGATGTCGTCAAAGGTCTGTTCCAGCTGTTTTACAATCCAACTGCGGAACCCACACATGCATAAAATAAAAAATACTTCTAATCTGGACTTTCAACAGGAATGACGTAATAGCAGGACCCGCTGCTCCCACAACGGCTTTCAAGCTTGAGGAAAAGAGGTCAAGTCCCTTAGAGATGTACCTGGAAGACATATTTACAGTGCCGGCAAACATAACAGGGTTGCCGGCACTTGTGATTTCATGCGGTTTTGACAGCAGCGGAAAAAGCTGCAGAGAGAGCTGAATATTTGTCTCAGTTGATAACGTTTATTGAGAAGGACATAATAAGCGGTACAATAGCAAAAAATATATTAAAGCAGGAAAGAAAAAAGCATTTGGTTTTCTGATAGGACGGGTGATGAAGCTTACAAATGGAAAAGCAGATGCACAGTTAGTAAACAAACTCTTAAAAGAAAAACTCGGTGATTGGCAGAAATTACAGTTATATTCAACTCTGGCAGCTTATTGTTGTAATTTAATCTTGTATACAATAAACATATTGTATATAATAAAAATGTTGAAGATTTCTGTAATGTTGTTTGTTAAAAATATATCTAAGTATAACCTGTTATCAATAGTGGAACCTGGTATTGATAACTTAACCGGGCTTTGCAATGCAGGACAGGCTTCGATATACTTAATTGATATTTATTTGATTTGAGGATATAACCTGCATTAATTAGATTTACAGGTTAAATATATAAACCAGGGAGGACATGCAATGAATTTTCTTGAACAAATTACACAAAGGGCAAAGGCTGATATTAAAACAATCGTACTACCCGAAAGCAATGAGATCAGAACATTAAAAGCAGCAGCAATGGTTCAGGAACAAGGCATAGCGAAAATTGTTCTTGTAGGAAAAGAAGAAGAGATAAAAAAACTTGCCGGCGACCTTGATATATCCAAGGCTATAATTGTGGATCCAGAGAAATCTGACAAATTTGACGACTATGTAAATACCTTCTATGAGCTTAGAAAAGCTAAAGGTATGACGCTGGAGAAGGCACGCGAGATTATGAAGGATCCACTTTATTATGGGGTAATGATGGTTAAGAAGGACGACGCAGACGGCATGGTTTCAGGTGCTGTTCATTCAACTGCTGATACACTGCGTCCGGCACTTCAAATTCTTAAGACCGCACCAGGGACAAAGATTGTTTCGGCATTCTTTGTAATGGTTGTACCTGACTGTGAATATGGCTACAATGGTACTTTTGTTTACGCAGACAGCGGTCTTGTTGAAAATCCTGATGCTGAAAGCCTCTCAGATATTGCAATTGCTTCAGCAAAGTCATTCAAAGCCCTTGTACAAGCTGAACCTGTTGTGGCTATGCTCTCATATTCAACTTATGGAAGTGCTAAAAGCGAATTGACGGAAAAAGTAATAGAAGCTACAAAGCTTGCAAAGCAAAAAGCTCCTGATCTTCTGATAGATGGAGAGCTTCAGGCTGATGCGGCACTTGTACCATCCGTAGGGCAGTCAAAGGCTCCGGGAAGTAAAGTTGCCGGAAAGGCAAATGTTCTGATTTTCCCGGATCTTAACTGTGGGAATATTGCATACAAACTTACTCAAAGGCTGGCAAAAGCTGAAGCTTACGGTCCAATTACTCAGGGCATTGCCAAACCTGTTAATGACCTTTCAAGAGGGTGCAGTGCGGAAGATATAGTTGGTGTTGTTGCAATAACGGCAGTGCAGGCACAGAATATGAATAAATAACATGGCTAAATACTTGAAATATCATAAGTAAAATGAATAAATGAAAATAACATTAAAGCAGATCATTAATTACAGGGGGATAAATATATGAAGATTTTGGTTATAAATTCCGGTAGCTCCTCATTGAAGTATCAATTGATCGATATTGAAAATGAGGTTGTCTTGGCGAAAGGGCTTTGTGACAGAATCGGCATAGACAATTCACTATTAAAGCACACGAAGAAAGGTTCAGACACTGTTATTCTTGAAAAAGAATTAAAGGATCACAGAGACGCTATAAAGGAAGTAATCAGCACTCTCACTGATGAAAACCTGGGTGTAATTAAAGACATGTCTGAAATATCAGCCGTTGGTCATAGAGTTGTTCACGGTGGAGAAAAATTCCATGACTCGGTTATAATCGACGATGATGTTATCAAGGGCATTAAAGAGTGCATAGAATTGGCGCCTCTTCACAACCCGCCAAATATAATAGGAATTGAAGCGTGCAGACAATTAATCCCGGATGTTCCAATGGTTGCAGTATTTGATACAGCATTCCACCAGACAATGCCTGAGCATGCTTACCTTTATGCCCTGCCCTATGATTTCTATAAGAAATACGGCATAAGGAAATATGGTTTCCATGGTACATCACATAAATATGTGGCACAGAGGGCAGCCGCAATGCTTAACAGGCCTCTTGAAGAACTTAAGCTCATATCCTGCCATCTTGGAAACGGTGCAAGTGTATGTGCCATCAAGTACGGTAAGTCAGTGGACACCAGCATGGGCTTCACACCTCTGGCAGGACTGGCAATGGGTACACGCAGCGGAAGTGTTGACCCGGCAGTTGTATCTTTCCTTATAGATAAGGAACATCTGACTGTTCAACAGGTAAATGAATACTTAAACAAGAAATCCGGAGTTCTTGGCATATCCGGAGTAAGCAGCGATTTCAGGGATTTGCATGAAGCAGCTGAAAAGGGAAATAAAAGAGCAAAACTTGCAATTGATATTTTCTGCTATAGAGTAAAGAAATATATAGCTGAATATTCTGCAGTAACAGAAGGTATAGATGCAGTTATATTTACTGCCGGAATAGGAGAAAATAACGATGTCGTAAGAGCAAAAGTTACCGAAGGCATGCAATATCTTGGAATAAGTATTGATCCTGAAAAGAACAAGATAAGAGGTAAAGAAATAGATATAAGTACACCCGATGCAAAAGTGAGGACTCTTGTAATACCAACTAATGAAGAGCTGGCAATTGCAAAGGAGACTTACAAACTGGTAAGCCGCAAATAAACCCAACCCCTTTAATTATTGACAAACTATGTATAAGTTAGTATAATATCATTTGTCGGTTTTTTTATGGGGAGAGTAGAATGATTATTAATGTATCAGACATCCTGAAAATTAACGGCGCTTCCTTAAACGTTGAGTTCAGCGAGAAGATTGAAGGTCTTGAAACTAATGACAACGGGCTTGTGTTTGACAGTCCTGTCAGTTTTAAGGGTAAGCTGACTAATGAAAAAGGCACGTTGCGCTTGAATGGGTATGTAGATTTACAGTATAAGGTAAAATGCTACAGATGCCTGAAAGATTTAGAGCGCAATATGAGTTTTGATTTGAATGAAAGATTTGTAAGCAGCAATAACATAGCAGACAGTGATGTATATACTTACAATGGAAATTATGTTGACACAGATAAAGCTATTAAGGACAACATAATTTTAAACCTTCCAATGAAACACATTTGTGACGTTGGATGCAGGGGATTGTGTCCAAAGTGCGGCACCAATCTCAATGAAAGGGAATGCAATTGTAGAGAGGACGATATAAATCCTCGGATGGAAGCGTTAAAGAACTTTTTTAGTGATAAAAATAATGAATAAATATTTGACTCCATGGTATGGGAGGTGTTGTACATGGCAAATCCAAAACGCAAATGGTCAAAAGCAAGAACGGGTAAAAGAAGGTCTCAGTGGAAACTGACAGTGCCAAATTTGGTAAGCTGTCCGCAATGTCATACATTGAAAGCGCCTCACAGAGTTTGCAAAGAGTGCGGGTACTATGATGGCAAAGAAGTTTTAAAAGTGGCTGGATCTAAATAATATCCCATATAGTGAAAACAAAGCAGCGGTATGAATTGCATCTACCTGCTGCTTTTTTCATTTTATAAGGTTATCTGCCTCATTGCCTAGCACAACAAGTTAATTTATGCTAATATTAGAATGGTCATATATAATATAGATTAATTCAATTGGAGGAACTGTGTTGAAGAAAAACACGAATACAGTCATAGCAGCCATAATACCCGGAAGTATAGCTGAAGAAGCCGGATTGGAGGCTGGCGACAGGATAATATCCATCAACGGGCAAATAATAAATGATATATTTGATTATAAATTTTTTATTACAGATGAATGTCTTACTCTCAAAGTAAGCAAGAAAGACGGTGACATCTGGGAAATTGATATCGAAAAAGAGGAGTATGAAGACCTGGGTATAGAGTTCGAAAATCCTATGATTGATGATGCACGAAGCTGTACCAACAAATGTATATTTTGCTTTATTGACCAGCTGCCACCAGGGATGAGGCAAACTCTGTATTTTAAAGATGACGATTCCAGGCTTTCATTCCTCATGGGGAATTATGTGACTTTGACAAATATGGATGATAATGACATTGACAGAATAATAAAATACAGAATGTCTCCAGTAAATGTGTCAGTTCATACCACTAACCCTGATTTGAGAGTTTTTATGCTCAATAACAGGTTTGCCGGAAGTGTGATGGAAAAAATAAATAAGCTTGTAGATGGGGGTATAACAGTAAATTGCCAGATTGTACTGTGCAGGGATATAAACGATGGACAAGAACTTGACAGGACAATTAATGATTTGGCAGAGCTTTACCCGGGAGTTGGAAGTATATCAGTAGTACCGGTTGGTATAACGAAATACAGAGAGGGTTTATATGAGCTTAAACCCTTTGACAGGGACTCAGCAAATGCTGTAATAGAACAAGTTGAGAAATGGCAGGAAAAGTTTTTGGAAAAATACCAATCCAGGATAGTTTATCTTGCAGATGAACTGTACCTGCTTGCAGGACGAAATATTCCGCCATATGAGTACTATGAAGACTTTCCGCAGATTGAAAACGGCGTAGGCCTTATTGCAATGTTTGACCGTGAGTTCCATGATGCTTTGGCACAGCTTGGAAGCGGCATGGCAAAATGCACTTCAAGAACTGTAAGTATAGCTACGGGGACATCATCATACGAGTTTATCAAGCATCTGGCTGAGAAAATTGAAGACAGGTGCAAAAATATAAAGGTTAACGTTTATAAGATAAAAAATGATTTTTTTGGAGAAAATGTAACGGTGACGGGACTTCTGACAGGAAAAGATATTGCAGGACAATTAAGTGGACGGGAGCTGGGAGATGAATTACTTATCTCAAAGAGTACATTAAAATCAGGTGAAGAGATTTTCCTGGATGATTATACCGTAAGCATGCTGGAAGAGGAATTAGGTGTGAAAGTCAAAGTTGTGGAATGCAACGGAAGAGACTTTTTGACTTCCGTAATTAATAAATGATTAATCTTATTATGTAGCACAACAAGTTAATCTTGACTTAATAATTAATAAGTGATTTTATAATTAAAAGCAATTTATATTTGTCAATATATAGATATTTTAAGGAGGAAGATATGGCAAAACAGGTAGTTGCAATTGTTGGAAGGCCGAATGTAGGAAAATCAACTCTTTTCAACTATTTGACGGGTAAAAGAATATCAATAGTGGAAGATACCCCGGGAGTAACCAGGGATAGAATATATGCAGAAGTAGAGTGGAGAAACAGAAAATTTACCCTTATTGATACCGGGGGAATTGAGCCTTATACGGAAGATGCCATTATGCAGCAGATGAAAAGGCAGGCTGAAATAGCTATTGAGACTGCAAATGTTATCATTTTCATGGTAGACGGCAAGGAAGGAATGACAGCTTCCGATAAAGAGGTTGCCACAATGTTGAGAAAGACGAGCAAGCCTGTTATTTTGGTTGTAAACAAAGTGGACAACGTTGGAGATCCTCCACCGGAGATTTACGAGTTTTATAATCTCGGTATGGGTGAGATTTTTGCTGTTTCCTCAATACACGGGCTTGGAATAGGCGAATTGCTGGATGAAATATATAAGTACTTTCCCGAGGAAGATACCGAAGAATATGATGAAAGTGTTATCAAAGTTGCGGTTATCGGAAAACCGAATGCAGGTAAATCATCTCTTATAAACCGCATTCTTGGTGAAGAAAGGGTTATTGTCACTGATATACCGGGAACTACCAGGGATGCAATAGATACATATGTGGAAAATGGAGATGACAAGTATGTATTTATTGATACTGCAGGTATAAGGAGAAAAAGCAAGATAACGGAAAATATTGAGAGATACAGTGTAATTCGCTCTTGGTCGGCAGTTGACAGGGCGGATGTCTGCCTTATCATGATTGATGCAGTTGACGGTGTAACTGAGCAGGATACAAAAATTGCAGGTTATGCTCATGAACAGGGAAAGGCAGCAATTATAGTTGTTAACAAATGGGACCTTATCGAAAAGAAAACAGGCACAATGGAAGAATACAGGAAGACGGTTTATGAGAAACTGGGCTTTATGTTATATGCCCCTGTTGTATTTATTTCAGCAAAGACAGGCCAAAGAGTACACAAAATTTTTGAACTAATAAAGCATGTAGCCGATCAGGCATCTTTAAGGATAAGTACCGGTATGCTTAACGATCTGGTAAATGAATCGGTTGCAATGGTACAGCCGCCATCAGATAAGGGCAGGAGACTGAAAATTTATTATATGACACAAGTTTCAGTAAAACCGCCTACATTTGTGATATTTGTTAATGATATTGAACTTATGCATTACTCTTATGAAAGATATTTGGAAAATCAGCTCAGAAAGAGTTTTGGTTTTGAAGGTACTCCAATAAGATTCATTCATAGAGAAAAAGGCGAGGAGTGATTTTATGTCATTTTTATTGATTGTTTTGTCGGGGATTGTAGGGTATCTGCTGGGCAGCATAAACAGCTCGATAATTGTGGGGAAATTATACAGAATAGATATAAGGCAATATGGAAGCGGAAATGCCGGCATGACAAACACTTTGAGGACACTTGGGAAAAAAGCTGCATTTTTCGTACTTATAGGTGATATACTGAAAGGTATTTTGTCTTACCTCATTGGGCTTATACTTGCAGGTTCAACCGGCGCTATGATGGCTGGAACATGTGCTATTCTTGGTCACAACTGGCCTATATATTTTGGATTCAGAGGGGGCAAGGGCGCACTTACATCCATAGCGGTTTTATTTATGATGAATGCTGAAATAGCACTTATATTGCTGATAGTTTTTGTTATTACCGTTGCTTTGACAAGATATGTTTCCCTGGGTTCTATATTAGGGGCGGCATTGTTTCCCGTTTTGGCAATTGCCTACAAACAGAATATAGGTTTTGTAATATTTGCCCTCGTGATAGGTTTGATTGTTATTCTCAGGCACCATTCAAATATAGTCAGAATATTGAACGGTACTGAATCAAAGCTGGATTTTAGAAAACTGGGAAGATAGTGTAGGAGATTGGAGGATTGCTACAGTGAAAAATATTGCAGTAATTGGTGCCGGGAGCATGGGCACTGCTGTATCCATATTACTCGCCGGAAATGGGCATATTGTAAGAATGTGGTCTCCTTTTAAAGAAGAAGTGGATATGATCAATACATACAGGGAACAAAAACATAAACTGCCTGGAGCCAAAATTCCGGAAACGGTAACTTGTACTGTTAATTTGCAGGAGACTTTGGAAGGCAGCGATTTGATTATATTGGTTGTACCGTCCCACACAGTCCGGCAGAGCGCAAGAAATATTTCAAAATATATAAGCGGTTCACAGATAATTGCCTGCTTTTCAAAAGGAATTGAAGAGGATACTTTTTTAAGGATGTCCGAAGTTATAAGTCAGGAAATACGGGGCGCGAGAGTAGTTGCCATGTCAGGGCCCTGTCATGCAGAAGAGCTGGCATTTGGTATACCTTCTGCTTATGTTGCCGCGTCTCTTGACATGGAGGCGGCTGAGCTTGTGCAGGACGTGCTTATGTCCAAGACATTCAGGGTATACACAAATCCGGATGTTGTGGGAGTTGAACTGGGCGGAGCCATAAAAAATGTAATTGCCCTGTGTGCAGGAATTTCTGACGGCCTTGGTTTTGGAGACAATACAAAGGCTGCATTAATGACCAGAGGCATCAGGGAAATGGCCAGGATCGGAGAGGCAATGGGTGCACAACGTGAGACCTTTGCAGGTCTTTCCGGCATAGGGGACCTGATAGTTACTTGCACCAGTATGCACAGCAGAAACAGACGCGCCGGAATATTGATAGGCAAGGGAAAATCGATGGAAGAGGCAGTTAGTGAGGTAAAAATGGTGGTTGAGGGTATTACAACTGCTAAAGCAGCATATAAGCTGGCAAAGAAACTGAACATTTCAGCGCCTATTATTGAACAGGCATACAGGGTTCTGTTTGAAGGCAAAGACCCAAGACAGGCTGTAAATGAGCTGATGATGAGAGACAAAAAATGTGAAATGTAAATAAAATGCGAAATGTAATGTAATAAAATACGAAATGTAATAAAAATGTGAAATGTAATAAAAAGGGGGTGGGTTTCCGCCCCCTTATTGCGCATATCCATAGCTTTCAAACAGTTCTTTCAGGTCTTTTTGAGCTATTTCAAGAGCTTCCTCGAGAGAATGTTTTTTCTCAATAGCCGAATATATAGGCTTACACATCAGATACTCAATCCTGTCCTGTGGAATTACTTTTCCGCCTTGCTTGTACGGACCTAAGCGGACATTGCACGAATCATAAATATCAAGAAGGAGTGTAAGCCATGGATAGAGCTTCTGCAAATCGTCGTTTTTATAAAGATCAACGATTGGAGACTGACCCTCCAGAATTGTACAATACACGCATATATCCTTTCCGCATGCCCAATTAATAAATGTAAGAGCTTCCTCCCTTTTCTTGCTGTGGGGTGATACACCCAGGCTCCATCCGCCAAGGACGGGTGACTTGCCCGGTATTGTTTCATATCCTATTTTTCCTACTATTTTAGATTTGAAACGGTTATTTATCTCTGATATATATGATGCATAGCTGATAAGCATTGCTGTCTTTCCTGTGTAAAAGTCATAAACTGTCCTCTCAATATTGTAATTGAGAAAATCCGGATTTACAAAATTAAGTGTATTAAAGAAGTTCGTGAACGCTTTGATATTTTTTTGTGAAGTAATGACTACCTTATTTTCCTTATTAAATATTTCTCCTCCGTAAGCCCACAAGCGTATTAACAACTCCGGCGCAAGCAGCTCAAAATATGCTGCAGCTACTGAAGTACCATATTCTACAGGTGAATCAGGGTTATAAGCTCTGGTAAAAAACTCAGCAACTGCATTAAACTCAAGCCATGTTCTCGGAGGTTTGAGTTTTGTTTTGTATCTTTTTTCAAATTCTTCTCCTAACTTCTTGTTATTAAATAAATCCTTTCTGTAATATAGAAGCTGGGGTGCATAGATAAAAGGTACACCGTAATATTTTCCTTCAAATTCACTGAAATATTTAAGACAGCCAGGAAGATAAATGTCTTTATTAAATTCAGGTGAATTTATAAAATCTGAAATATCAGCCATATAACCATTGGATGCGATGAATGAAAGCCACGGTATGTCAAACATGTATACATCAGAAGATGGATTGTTGTTTTCATAGTCCGATATAATTTTGTCCAGCAAGTATTGCTGATGCAAAGTCCTGATTTTTACATCTATGCCTGTTTGATCGATAAAATAAGGAAGAAGATTTTTTATTGCATTTGCAAGGTTGCATTCCAGCATCAGGACACTTATCTCACTCTTCTTTTTGGCAGCTGAAAAATTAACACGATATTTATGTAAAATATCATAATCTTCTGACAATATTTTATCCTTCATAACTATTTTTTGCTTTTCAAATAAGACAGGCGAGTATATATTTTTTCTCAAGAGTATTGAAGCCTGTTCTCCCATATCCATTGCAGGCCTTGCAGTTCCAATAATACCAGGATACCTTCCCTGCTTGTTCCAATACTCCTGATTTAAGGTTATTATCAACATATCTTCAGGCACTTTTATTCTTCTTAAATGTGCTGCTTCGATAATGCCTTTTGCTATTGACTCAGATGAAGTTATAATAGCATCCGGTTCCCTGCTTTGTATCATGGAGATGCCCACACGAAAAGCATCTTCTTTGGATAGATTTGTATGCAAAATAAGCTCATTATCTATTTCAAGGTTGTGTTCCAGATAAGCGTTTTTATATCCATTAATGCACTCACTTTCGCAATAGTATTCCTCCGGACCGACAATGAGCCCTATGCGTTTATAATTGTTTTCTATAAGACTTTTAACAATTTTTTTAATTGCACTGGAATTATCAAAACAAATAAAATTTGTTTCGAGGTCTTTTATTTGTCTGTCTATGATAACCAAGGGAATATTTCTCTGTATAAAACTCTGATTAAAAAATTCAGTATTTTCAGGCTGGCATGTGATAATAATTGCCCCGCTTACGTTCTTTTTTAAAAAATTATTTATCAATAATATTTCTTTGTCAGGTATTTCATCTGAGAATGCCACATTAACGAAATAGTTGCTGCTCTGGAATACTTTTTCTATGCCTTTGAAAATGTCGATATAGTATGCGTCATTTAAGTTGGGCAAAATAACAGCTATTTCATTCGATGATTTGATTTTTAAATTTCTTGCGCTTGCATTTGGCAGGAAATTTAACTTTTCAATTGCTTCCTGGATTTTAATTCTGGTCTCTGGTTTTACAGGTTTTGTATTATTCAGGTAATTTGATACGGTAGCCACTGAAACCTTTGCAAGTTTTGCAACATCCTTCATTGTCGGCATTTTGCCCACCCCCTGGTCATAAGAAATATAAAAAAAGAGAATTCTTTTTATATAGGGTATTACTTTTTTAATAGATAAAAGTTTTGCTCATATAATATATAATCGCAATTTTTTTTATTATTATTAGCAAATTATTCATGTCTGCATATTCTTAGTATAAAATTATTTCTTGTAAATATCAACAGTGAACATAAAATTAAATTAAAACGTTTAAATTTAATTTTATTAAAATATTAAATTTAAAGGAGGAATTTTTTTTGTTTTGTAGAATAAAATTTAATAAAAGAATACCAGAAAAAATAAATATGAACAAAATAGTTATAGAATTTTGAAACGTCTGTTGAAATTCGGACACAGTAAAAATTCCAGCATCTGAAACAGTAAAAACTTCTCAAGCATTGCTGGACGATTAATCTTCATGTTGGACTTCACGTTTGACTTCTTGTTGGAGCTCAAAACTTGTGGACATAAAGTTTGTTCAGGCCTATATAAAGAAGCAGGTATTTCATAATGAAATCCGCAAGCAAGGCTGATTTCGCAAGTATGAGCATATGTTCTTATTTGTCATGACCCCTTGAAATGCTGTGTGAAATGCTTTGTGATTATTTTGATATGTTCAAAATTATTATAAAAAATATTTATTTTTGAGGTATCAATATGAATTCTAAGCAAAGGGGATTAAGTCCATTCAAAAAAAACAAGCCTGATAGGTTGCCCATGTGGTATGGAGGTGCTCCTGAAACTACACGGAATATAATGGAGTATGTCGGGGCCAGAACAGAAAATGAGGCTTTATATGATATATTAGGCATCGACTATAAAACTATCAGGCCAAGGTATATAGGAAGGCCTTTTGAAAAACTCTCTGACGGCACAATTGAAAATGAATGGGGTATAAGGCGTGCCGGATGTTACTGGGGTCAGGCTATCAACCATCCTCTCGAAAATGCTGAATCTATAAAAGATTTAGAGAAATACCGATTTCCAAACCCTAATGACTGGGATGTAAAAATAAGTGCTGAAGACCTAACGGACGCGGAAGGTTTTTGCATTATAGGTGGTACCTGGGCTCCTTTCTTTCATGACGCTGCAGAACTAATCGGTATGGAGAAATTTTTTATCAAAATGTATGAAGATCCTGATTTTATAGATGCTTTGATAGAAAAGTGCTTTGAATTCTACTATGAAATCAATATAAGAGTTTTTAAGACCAATCCTGGAGTTATTGATATTTATTTCATGGGTAATGACTTTGGTTCTCAAAGAGGATTGTTAATATCCCCCCAGTTATGGAGAAGATTTTTCAAACCCAGATTACGAAAAATGATTGATCTGGCTCATAGGAACGGGGCTATTGCCGCATTGCATTCCTGTGGAGATATACATGAGATTTTACCTGACCTGATTGATATAGGTTTGGATGTAATAAATCCTATTCAAGTATTCGCTGAAAATATGAACCCTGAAGTCCTGAAAAGAGAATATGGCAAGGATATAGTTTTCTTTGGAGGTATAGATGTAAATGAAGTATTGAGATTAGGCAGTGAGGAGGATGTGAGGAGAGAAACAAGGAGAATAATTGATATCTTAGGATATGATGGCAAATACATAGTTGCTGCATCGCATGACTACTTATTGCCTGAAATACCTGCAGCAAACATCGTTGCTATGTACGATGAAGCAATGAAGTATAGTATGGGCAAGTAAAAGTCAAAGCATAAATTTATTTTAAGGAAGGTGTTGTCTGTGGAGGGACAGAAAGTCGATGTTATGCTTTCAATGAAGGGCATAACCAAAAGGTTCCCCGGAACGCTTGCGGTTTGTAATGTAGACTTTGACGTCAGGGCAGGAGAAGTGCATGCGTTAATGGGCGAAAACGGAGCCGGTAAATCTACACTTATGAAGATACTTGCCGGTTCATTCAATGACTATGAAGGTGAAATATTCATTGAAGGTAAACCTGTTAAGCTCCATACACCTTCTGCTGCCAAAGCAGCAGGTGTAGGCATGATGTACCAGGAACTGAGCATAGCATATAACCGCAGTGTTCAGGAAAATCTTTTTGCCGGAGCTATTCCGGGTAAAGGAGTTTTTGTTGACAAAAGGCAACTCAGAGAGAAAGCCATACAGTCTCTTGCCAGAGTTAAGCTGGACAAAACCATAGACCCGGAGACTGAGATGAAAAATATAAACCAGCATGAGTGCCAGCTTATTGAATTGGCCAAAGTTCTCAACTCTGACCCGAAAATACTTGTTATGGATGAACCAACTTCTGCACTTTCAAATGAAGAAGTTCAAATGCTGTTTGATATCATTAACGACATCAAGAAAAAAGGTATAGCAATTGTTTATATTTCCCATCATCTCCAAGAGGTTTTCCAAGTGGCTGACAGGATTACCGTGCTTAGGGACGGAAGAAAAATTGCAACACGCAATTGCTGTGATGTAACCAAGGAAGAACTTGTAGAAATGATGGTGGGACAAAAGGTCAAAGAATTCTATAAACCCAAAGTTTCCCATGCCGGTGAAAAAATTCTGGAAGTAAAAAATCTCACACGTTATGGATTTATACATGATGTATCTTTTGAACTTTATAAAGGAGAGATTCTGGGTGTGGTCGGCCTTGCAGGATCGGGAAGAACGGAATTGGGAAGATGTCTTGCGGGAGCAGACAAAGTAGATTATGGGGAAATTATATTGAACAATGAGAAGATAAAAATTGGCAATATAGATAAAATGCTTGAGAAAGGAATAGCTTATTTAACAGAGAACAGAAAACTGGAAGGTTTGGCACTTAGGTTGACAAACAGGCAGAATATACTGTCAACGATAATTCCAAGACTGTCAACAGCCGGATTTTATTTTCCGCGCAAAGGAAACAGCACAATTAAGGAACTTTATGAAGAGTTAAATATATATCCTAACAACCCTGAAGTTGAAACATCAAATCTGTCAGGTGGGAATCAGCAAAAAGTATTGCTTGCAAAATGGCTTATCACAAAACCAAAGGTGCTGATATTGGATGAACCTACCAGAGGCGTGGATGTAGGAGCCAAGAAAAAGATCCACGAGACTATAGTAAAACTTGCCAAAGAGGGGGTAGCTGTGCTGCTGTTGTCGTCAGACTTGCCCGAATTAGTTGCGCTCTCGGACAGGGTTATTGTTTTAAGGCGGGGCCATGTTATAGGAGAGCTCAATGAAGAACTTGATGAAAATAAACTGTTGCTGGCGGCTAATGGATGAGGAGGTGTTTTCTGTGGAAGAAAACGTATGCTATGAAGTAAATAAAGATACCAGAAGAATAAAGCTGGATTTATTTAGTACCATTGTAACTAAATTTGGAGTATTTTTCATGATAGCAATTCTAGCTGTATTTGGAATAATTGTATCACCAAAATTCTTAAGCGGCAGTAATTTGCTGAATATTTTAAATGCAGTTTCGTATCTGGGTATTGTCGCAACAGGTATTGCATTTGTAATCTACAGCGGGCACTATGCTGACATGTCAGCCCCCATGACTATGGCCATTTCCGGTGTTATTTGTGTTGAATTCATGCGATATGGCTTGATATACGGCATAATTGCCGCAGTAATTACAGGGATTATAATTGGTTCCATTAACGGTTTTGTTATTGGAAAGATAAGATGCAATTCAGTTATCTGGACAATGGCAATGAACTTTATATTAGAAGGGCTTGTAAGATGGTCGTATCACGGAACGCAGATATATCCCGACATGGCGAATGAGCAGACATATAAGACGGGATTCTTCCTTCCTTTAATGTATAAGCTGGATCCAAATATATTAAATATAGATTTGGAAGCAAGGGCAGCTGCTTTTAACGGCCTTGCCCAGACATATCCTTTGGGAGCTCCCCTCGTTTTATATGTAATGTTTGCTGTCATGATTGCAGGCTATATCGTAATGTCCAAGACAACTTTCGGAAATCAGCTCAAAGTTGTTGGTTCCAACTATAATGTGGCAAAAATGTCAGGTATCAATTGTACAAGAACCGTTATGTTTGCTTTCATTGTTTCTTCGGTGTGTGCAGCTATAGGTGGTATCTTCATGACCTCATTAAACCAGGTTGGAGCGTTTTATGTAGGACAGGGCTACGATTTCCAGGCTGTAACAGCTCTTATTCTGGGAGGCATGAGCCTTGCAGGCGGCAGGGGCAACATGGCAGGCGTATTCGGCGGAGTGTTTACCCTCGGCCTTATTAGCAATATTCTTACATTAATCGGCATAGGAACATTCACTCAAAAAATGATAACAGGAGCAATATTTATTCTGGTTGTATATGTAAATGCTAAATCATTAAGAAAGTTGGGGCGTGACTATGCGTAATATAATTAAAAATATTAATATTAAGGCAGACAGGACATTAATTTTATCAAAACTGAATAATAACAGGGCTTATGTATTGCTTGTTTTTATAATGATCTTAATGTCTATTTGTGCACCGAACTTTTTGGGTACAGGTAATATAGTTCCAATGATAAAAACCGCCTTGCTGCCGATTATGGCAGGCATCGGCTTTACGTATGTTATGATTGGCGGAAACTTCGACTTGTCAATAGGTGCAGTAATTAATGTCGGTGCGGCAGTAGCAATGGGAGAATTCAACAGATTCTTCGCTGCTTTTGGCGGAGAGGCTGCTGGAACAAAAGCTGTTGTATTAGGTTGGATTGTTGCAATTTTAATTGCATTGGCTGCAGGTGTATTGGTTGGGCTTATCAATGGACTGCTGGTAGCTAAAGGCAGAATACATTCATTTATTGTGACCATTGGCATGATGACTGCATTAACCGGCTTTGTTTATACATATTGTAAAGGTAACACAATAAGTGCCGATAATACCTTGTTTGTGAACATTTTGGAACGCCCTTTTATAAAAGTGCCTTACCTGGAAGTATTTACGATTAGATTCCTGGTCACTGTTATAATTGTCATATTCTTTGAAGTTCTTCTTCTAAAAGCAAAATGGGGCAGAGATCTTCTGATGGTGGGAAGTAATGAAGAAGCTGCATGGCATGCAGGAATCAACACGCAGAGAAAAATCATATGGACTTTTATATTTTCAGGCTTTACATCGGCCTTTGGAGGAGTAATGTTTGCGATATCCATGAATGCAGCAGTGCCCAATTATGGCGAAAGAGGAATAAATCCCCTGATGATTGTACTTGCTTCCACTATTATTGGCGGAACTGAGTTGACAGGCGGGAGAGGAAGTGTGGTTCATACTACGGTTGCAGTTTTGACAATCCAGGCCATATTCAACGGACTTATCATTATGGGAATGGGATTTGATGCGCAGGTGCTGGCAGCCGGTGTCCTGCTTGCTGTAGTAGTTTTGTATGAATCCTACTCACTTTACAAACAGAACCTGAAGAAGGGGGCAAAGGCGGCTTTGCTGAAGGAAGTACCGGAACTGAAAGCCAGAAGGAAAAGTGCCTGTTAATAATTATAATCAGTTAATCATTAATATGACAGTTAATTATCAATAATACAGCCAGTTATTAATATTACAGTCAATCATTAAAATTTTCAGTTGATCGTCAGCATTAGGTCAATTCCATCATAACTAATGTTTAGCCATTGCTGCTTAAAAGCAGCATAGCAATAAATAAAAAATTTGAAGGAGGCCGTATTTATGAAAAGAAAAATGACGGTATGTGTTGTCGCAATGCTTATTTTTGCCTTAATGCTAACCTTTGCTGGTTGTGGTGCAGGAAAGGAAACAACTACAGATAAGGGAAAAGATACGTCAACGGAAACAAAAACTGATAAAGGCAGCAATGAAGGCGCAAAAAGCAGCAACCTGGAAGAGTCCCTCAAGATTGACATTTCAGACGTTAAGGGAAGCGACGGACAGCCATTGCTTATTTATGGAGAGACAAGACCGGTGCCACCAAAACCAACGGACAAGGAAGAACTGGAACTGTGGAACATTGAATATGCCGGAAGAACAACTGAAAAATTGCCTATGATTCCTTCTCCCAAAGACGGAATAATAGGAAAAAGAATAATTATGATACACCAGTCAGAACATCCATATTGGACAGCTGTATCCAACGGTGCAAAAATGGCTGCGGAGACCTATAAAGTAGATTTGGATATCTGGAATCCAAATGGAGACTTGAATCAACAGAATCAGTTTATTGATAAAGCTATTGCTGAAAAGCCGGATTTAGTTTTACTTTCTCCTTTGGATGCCAAAGCAAGTGTACAGCAGTTCAAAAAGCTGTATGATGCAGGTATACCGGCAATCGCATTTAATATGATTCCAACCGATGAAGCCATGAAATACGTTCTGGCTATAACAGCACCTGATGATTTCGGTCAGTTTAAAAAGCTGGCTAAGCACCTTGCTGACGCCGTTGGCGGAAAAGCCGGTGTTGGGTATATCACACACATCCCAGGCGGTTCTCCCTACTTTGCCAGATGTACAAACGTGGTCAAATACTATGAAGAAAACTACCCGGATATGAAAACACTTGATATCCAGTCCCCGGGATTTGATGCACCAAAAGTTAAGCAGGTTGTTTCCGACTGGATCACAAGATTCGGCGATGAACTTACTTGCATAGTTTTGGCTGACGACTCTGCTCAGGCTCTTGGAGCTACCCAGGCTTGTGAAGAAGACGGCAGAACTGACATAAAGATTATCGCAGCCGGCAACTCAAAAGTTGGTATGGACTTAGTAAAACAGGGTAAATTGTTTGCTATTACCTATCAGTCAGCTGAAGCAGACGGTGCTATTCCGATAAAGGTGGCAGCAGACTACTTCAACGGTGTAGAACTGGATAAAAACGCAGCATTCTATCTGCCTCAGGCTATTATTACAAAAGAAAACGTAGAAGAATATATGCCTGCACAGTGGTAATTTATGTGCGTGGATTGGCAGCAAACTGTATTAAACAAGCTGCTTTAAATAAAACAGAATACAGTCATGGATCTGTGTATCCATGACTGTATTTAAGTAAAAGGGGGGCTTTATCAGTGACATCGAAAGAACGCTTGCTCACATGTCTGAAAAAGGGCATTCCTGATCATCTGCCTGCTACTGTACATCAATGGCAGCCCTATCATTTAAAGTATTATATGAACGGAATAAGCGACGTGGAAGCTTTTAAGGCGTGCGGTCTGGATGCGTCGATTTCCTACTTTGACAATATGGGTCAGACACAGTTTATGGCCTTTAAAGAAAGCAAAAAGTTTTCAGATGAGTGGATAGATATAGTGGAAATTATTGATGATGACATTAATAATACGGTACTGAGTCATACAGTGCAAACTCCTGAAGGAAATCTGACATATAAGACATGTTCTAATCAGAAAACAACATGGATAACAGAACCTTTGATAAAGGATTATGATGATATAAAGTTGCTGAAGTATTTGCCTGTTCCCAAATTGGATAAGAAAGACATTGAGAAGAGATATGATGAAGTTGGAGATGCAGGCATACTGAGAGGATTTGTATGGGGTGAACAGGCAGGATGCTGGCAGCAGGCTTGTTGCTATTACGGTGAAGATAAAATGATTTATGCTGCATTTGATCAGCCCGATTGGGTGCATGAATTATTGGGAATACTTTTGGAAAAGAAATTGCAGTTCATTTACGAGTCTTTAAAAGGTGCAAAATTCGACCTCATAGAAACTGGTGGAGGGGCAGCGTCATCAACTCTGATATCCCCGTCAATGTTTGAGGAATTCTGTCTCCCGTATGATAAAAAAATACATGATGCGCTTCATGATGTTGGACAAATATCATCCTATCATACCTGCGGAGGAATGAAAGGAATATTTGACCTGATTGTTGCTACCGGCACGGATGCTTCGGAGACATTGTCTCCCGCAAGTATAGGAGGTAACATTGAAGGCCCTGAAGCTTACGAGGCACTCCATGGAAAAGTTGCACTTATCGGGGGAATGGATCAGATAAATTTCCTGGAAAAAGGCAAACCAGAAGACGTTAAAAAAGAGGTTCACAGGTTATTTGAGATTTTTGGAAAAGGCGGCGGATATATTATGTCAACCTGCGATCATTTCTTTGACGCTCCTAAAGAGAATCTTATTGCATATGGTGAAGCAGCAAGAGAATGCACATATTGATTGAAGGGAGAGGAAATCATTAATGGGTAAGATTGAAGAAAAAATTAACAGACTGCGGCTTGCACTTTCTCATAAGGAAGGTGACAGGGTACCGATAGGTGAATTCTTCTGGACAGGTTTTTTACTGAAATGCAAGGAAAAATGGGGACAGGATTTTGATCCATACAGATTTTTTGACCTGGATTACGTAGTTATTAATCCCAATATGGACCCACATATAAAGCCTTTTGAGATTATTATGGAAAAGGGAGAGGACATAGTTGTCAAAACAGGCTTTGAAGCCACTATAAGAAGATCCGGAACGGCACCTATGCCGCATTTCGAGAGCTTTTCCGTTAATAGCCCGGAGGACATGGCAAAGTTTGAATTTGATGACCCGGCAGACCCAAGACGTTTTTTCAGTGGTGGAGATGACCAGATAAACTGTGTAGGGGACACTTTGCTCAGAAATATTCCTTCCTGGGATGAAAGGGTTAATTCTTATGCAGATGATTTTGCAATATTTGGTTCTGTATGTGAACCATATGAATATCTGTGGAGGGTAATAGGGACTGTCAATGCACTTTGCTGGATGGCAGAGGAGCCTGAACTGTTCAAAGACTTTGTTGACAGAATAGGAAAGTTTAATCTTGAATTGTGTAAAGCCCAGATTGAAGCTGGAAGAGGAAGGCTTTCAGGGATGTATATATGGGGGGATGTTGCATATCGCAATGGAATGTTCTTTAACCCCGATACATGGAGAGAGCTGTTTAAACCTCATGTAAAGGCTTTGATAGACTTGTGCCATGCCAACAACCTAATGGTTGTATATCATGGATGCGGCAATGCAACAAAGATTTATGAAGATTTTATAGAGATTGGCCTGGACGGATATAATCCCTTGGAAGCCAAATCAGGTCTTGACGTAGTGGAATTAAAGAAAGAATATGGCAACCGTCTTGCTTTTGTCGGGAATATAGACGTTAGAGTGCTGGAAGAAGGAAATCGTGATGGAATCAAGAAGGAAGTGCTTTATAAACTTCAGGCAGCACAAGGCGGAGGCTGGATATTCCAATCCGACCATTCAGTCAGCAGTGATGTAGACCCTGAAAGCTACAAGTTCGCTGTTGAGACTTTACGTGAATACGGTACATATCCGCTGGATATGGACAGAATCAAAAAGGAACTTGAAAAGCTTGAATAATATAAGGAGGTATATGCAATGAAGAGATATGGACAGGTAATAAAGGTTAAGCCTGAAAAATTAGAGGAATATAAAAAGCTTCACGCAAATGCATGGCCGGATGTACTGAAAATGATAAAGGAATGCAACATAAACAACTATTCAATATTCTATAAAGATGGTTACCTATTTGCATACTTTGAATATGTAGGAAATGACTTTGAAGCGGATATGGCAAAAATGGCAGCAGACCCTGTAACACAGAAGTGGTGGGATGTTTGCAAACCATGCCAGGAACCTTTGGAAACGATAGCGGAAGGTGAATGGTGGGCAAACATGGAAGAGGTTTTCCACTTAGACTAACGTGAAGACAGAGCTTTTGTATTATGCATAACTGCCAGGTTGCATTGATGGAGTCCATGGCAAACAAATGGCAGGATCAGCTGCAATATGGCAGTTAATAATGTAAATACAGTGATTAGTCTTTAATAAAGCATAATATGGTAAAAAAATTATTATAAGTGAAAAATAGGATGATGATAATTATGAATTCCAGAGAAAGAGTTTTAGCTGCCATAGCGCATAAGGAGCCTGATCATTTGGCGGTTGATCTCGGCGCAACTCCAAGTTCAGGGATATCTGCAATAGCATACAATAACCTTGTAAAGCATTTAAAAATTGCCAATACATGCAACAAGGTATATGATGTGGTGCAGCAGGTAACACAGCTTGAAATGGATGTCCTGGACAGGTTTAAAATTGATGTTCTGGACATTGGAAGAATGTTTAATGACCGGGATGAAGACTGGTATGATGTATCTCTGCCTGACGGCAGTAAAGCACAGTATCCTGCCTGGTTCAAGCCTGTCTTGCAGGATGACGGCTCCTATGTTGTATATGGTAAAGACGGAGAAACCATAGCTAAAATGCCCAAAGGAGCAACCTTCTTTGACCAGATGCTGTTTCCTTTTCTGGATGGCTATCCTGAAGACTTTAAAAATCTTACCGAAAGCATGAACAAGGTGCATTGGCAGGCTCTTGCCCATAGCCCGTGGGATAATGCACAAGACAAGGATTTCTGGGCAAAGCTGAGGGATAAAGCAATTGAATTGAGGGAAAAGTCGGATCGTGCCATAATGATTGTGTGCGGATGCAATTTATTTGAATGGGGTACATTTTTAAGGCGTATTGACAATTTCCTGATGGATCTTGTACTTAACCCTGTTGAAGTGGAGCGGTTGTTGGATGCGTTAATGGAGATTCATCTGGCAACACTCTCAAAAGTATGTCAAGCGGTGGGCGATGTAGTAGATATCATAAGATTTGGCGACGATTTGGGTATGGATAGCGGGCCTTTCATGCCGCCGGAGATATATAGAAAAGTTTTTAAACCAAGGCATACCATGCTGTGTGACTATGTCAAGAAAAACAGCAATATGAAGACATTCCTGCATTCGTGCGGTTCCATATATAAGCTCATTCCGGATTTAATTGAAGCGGGATACGATATTATTAACCCGGTACAGATAAGTTCAAAAGATATGGAGCCGGAAAGACTGAAAAGAGAATTTGGTAAAGACATTACTTTCTGGGGTGGCGGATGTGATACACGGTATATTCTGAATAAAGGCACTCCGGAACAGGTAAGGGACCATGTGAGAAGAAATATTGAAGCTTTTGCTCCAGGCGGAGGATTTGTATTCAACACTGTACACAATATTATGCCTGATGTTCCCCCTGAAAACATTGTCGCAATGTTTGAGGCAGTGGACGAATACAGATAAACAAGTCAGAAAAAGAGGAAGGGGCAAAATTGCGCAATTTCAGAAATTGCACAATTTTGCCCCTTCCTTTATTTTTCAATGTTTATTATAGGGCATTTATACAAATAATATTTTGGTGATAGTATGCCTGTTCCGAGGAGATTATAAATATATACATTGTTTTCTTATATCTGCTTTCAATGTATCCCGCAAAAAATGTTTTTGAATTGCAGCAATTTTTCAATTATTTTGCTATACCCTTCAATATCGTTATTGGATTTATTTTACCTGCAGTTGTTTTCATTTATCATTAACTATCCATTAGCAATCATTAGCAATTATTAACAATTACTAAGAATCACTATTAATCACTAACAATTGTTAACACATCTTCTTAAATTTACATAATATATTAAGAAGGATACTTATTTGGTCTTGGGTTTATGTATATATTTGGAGGTTTTTAATATGTCAAATTATTATATTCAGCCATATGACTGCACCGGAACGCGCATGTGTATTGCCTTGCCTTTGACACACTCCTCAACAGCATTTCCTGTGCAGGATGTACAGGCCGGGCTCCATCCGGGAATACAGCCGGGAGTGCAGACAGAGAAACAGATGCAGATATTCAAACAACCAGGGGGAATGCCCATGATGTGCCCTAAATTCGGCAACAGAGGTCAAAATGCAGTGGCGAGAATCAGAGGCGGCCCATTGGCACCGGAAATTCAGGGGGTTGTTTACTTTATAGATATTCCCGGGGGAACGATGGTTAATGTCTATGTTACAGGACTTCCTCCATACCAGCCTGCATCAGATGGGAAACAGCCGGTAGGCCCTCATGGTTTTCATATCCATGAATTTGGAAACTGTCAGGAGGGGAGCCAGGACGATCCCTTCATGCAAGCAGGGCAACACTGGAACCCAACCAACCAGCCCCATGGGAACCATGCAGGCGATTTTCCTGTGCTGTTTTCAAATAACGGCCGTGCTGTGATGTCCTTCTTTACGAATAAATTCAAACCCAAGGACGTGGTGGGCAAATCGGTAATTATTCATGAAAATCCGGATGATTACAGGACACAGCCATCGGGTAACGCCGGCAAAAGGCTGGCATGCGGAGTAATTATGAGCTTAGGGTAATCATGTATATGGAGTAAGAAAAGCTTCTCTCTAATATTTTTTAGAGAGAAGCTTTTTGCGTGTGCCACGCATGGCACGTAGCTAGGCGGTGAAAGTCCGCTGTGGGGGCAGGCAGTTGCCAACCACTAGCAGACGGCAAGGGTGTCCATCGCGAGGTGGAATCTGAAGGAAGCCGGAAG
>DUMB01000072.1 GCA_012840085.1 Clostridiaceae bacterium | reverse complement strand
GGAGGCTCATTGTCAAGAGGACCGTGGAATAAATGCGGAAATCTGGTATATTCTTCACTTTTCAATGTCCAATAAACCTAACTACTCCCATATTGCTTTTTTCATAAGTTATTTAACACTACCTATATTGCTCGACTGTTTTCTGTGGCTGTCTATATATTTTTATGGTAGTCGGCTCCGGTTCAACAATAACAGTAGCAACCTCGGAACGTACCGGGTCTGCATCGGATGATGTAATTATGCAGTAGTAATAGTATGTTCCAACTTTTAGATCGAAGGGAACGTTAAAATATTTATTTTTACTCAAAGAACCTTCAAGGCGAGTACCTCCGACATTACTGTTTTTAGTGTTGCTATACCACTGGTATTGCACATAACTATGATTTGTAGCACTGGCTTCAACAGTCAACGTTGCTCTTATTGACTTTTCATAAACTGTAGTTATCTTTTCAGGTTGTTTTGTTATAGTTATTACCGTTTTTGGATTCTTAACGAAAACTTTGGCTACATTTGTACGTACAGGCGCTGCACCTTTTGCCCGCACTTCACAGAAATAATATTTATCTGAAGTAATATCAGCAGGAATTGTAAATTCAGCGCTTGTTGCTCCAGGTATTTCCAACCCCAATGTATTAGTGTCAGAAAATGTGCTTCTATACCATTGATAAGACAATTCCGACCCGTCACTTGCACTGGCATTTACATATAGCTTTCCTGATATTTCCCCCTTTGTAACTACCGTCTCAGCAGCAGGCTGAGTGATTATGGCTATGACGGGAGCTTCCGCTGCTGATACCGGAACCACGCCCAACATAATGCAGAGAACCATCAGCAAACATAACAGTTTTGTTTTCATGTGTTTTTCCTCCATAAATAAACATGCTTGTAGTTATAGTTAATCTATCACAATTGATACGAAAAAAATGCTTTTGACATGAAATGCAGTTTTTTTGGCATGAAATGCAGTTTTCGACATAAAACAAGGCTGACGCGTGCTATTTTTATAATATCTTTACGCGGCTACATATTAAAAACATATTATATCTCTTTATCATTATCCTATTACCTGATTTATAAAATTAATTACATTGTCCGAGCAAAAATAATCTTCATGAGCAATATTATCGAATATTTTTATTTTCGGATTTTTGAAACTATATGAAAGTTTTTTTTGTAAAGAAAAACTTAAAACTTTATCACCGGTAGACCCAATAATATAAACCGGACATTCTACATTTTCAGCATATTCTGCAGTGCGTATATTATTTGAAATAAATACCTTTAATGGTCCCCAGAATATTGGAATGATTTTATTATATAAATCTGAAATGTCTCTGTATCCTGCAGCGATAACCAAAGAGTGACATTCCCTGACACTTGCAAGATATGTGGCAATTCCTGCTCCGTAACTATGTCCGATTATTATAATCTCACTATCGGGATAGTGATTCCTTGCCCATTCATATAGGTCTTCCGCTGATTGCTTCATCGTTTTTAAATTCATTTTACCGCTGCTATCCTGAGTTCCGTAATAATCTACTGAAATAAACGGGTAATCAAATTTAGAGGAATATTTACCAACCGAATTGTATGCTATATAATTAGAACCGCCAAAAAACAATATAACTTTATTGCTATTTTTCGAATCAAGATTATTGCCATAACCGGTCAATGTATCTTTAAACTGAATAAATTGGGGAGTGCAAGAAATATCTGTCATCTTTTTTGCGTTCTTATAAAATGAATAGCTTATTGTTTGCATAATAAAATTGCATCCAAACTCCGCTATTAAGAACCACATTATAATCTTTAATAAAATCCTGATAATATCCATGTTTTTCTCCATTTCGTGTTCCCTCATATTTCTTTTATCAGGTAGATATGATTTCTTCAGCCTTGCTTACATAAGACCTGAACCCTGCACTGAGATATTATTCATTTTTTCGTTGCCTGTTTGCCATTGAGTAATCTATATAATTACCTGTCAGAGTATAAAATTACAATTTTATAATAGCAAACAAACGAAAGAAATCAAAGCATTTCAGATTTCTTTCTAAGTTTCTCTTTCAGACTGATTTTATAATATTTATTCGAGGAAACATGTCAATGGGTTTTTCGGTCATTTCGAAAAATTGTCGTTCAAGGAAACATAGCAAAATTAACATTCGCAAATCCCCCATAACCCTCGTATCAATACCTCTTGTTCATATTAAGTGCGGAGATTACGGTATTTGGGGACGGCAAAATGTTCCTTTTTGTAATTAAGCGATCGCTCCATCCTTAACGTTGATAATGCAGCTGCTGTACTCTGCAGCATCGGAAGAGTGCGTTACCATTATGATTGTTTTATTGCTTTCCCTATTGATCTCCTGCAAAAGCTTCATGATTTCAGTACCAGTCTTGCTGTCCAAATTTCCGGTTGGCTCATCCGCGAAAATAATTTCAGGGCTGTTTATAAGCGCCCTGGCAATGGCCACACGCTGCTATTGGCCACCGGACAATTCTCACGGGGTGTGTTTCCTTCTATCGGTAAGGCATACAATCTCTAAAATCTCATTTAGCTGCTTTTTATAATCCTTTATGCTTTTTCCATCCAGAAGAACAGGCAAAAGGATGTTTTGATGGCTTTCCCCTATGATCAAAAGTCCCATCAGTTACTATAACCAATCAGGCTTCGCACTGAGTGCTCGCCTTCTTGGGCAATCCTTGCAGGAGTTGTACTAACTGCTTACTGCGTAGTGTAGCTCCTTGTAAGCAGAGTAACCACTTCAACACCTTCTCCATCAGCATATCTTTTGCCAGTTCGTCCACTAACTTGTCTAACCAGCGGACCTTTTTTTGTTAATTTGAGACTGCAATCCCAATTCATCGTAGCTTATCAGCCATTGGATGACGGTATCGACACCGTCCCCATGTGTGTTTGAATCTGTTTCATCAATTCTATTTTCAATTTATTTAGCCGAAAACTGATAAATGGGATTAACTCTACTGAATTTCACATTTATATTTTTATCTCATTCCTTAAAAATCTGACATAAACAAGTGTTAGATTTTGGCGAAAATATTCGGACATAAGCTTCAATTTCTCTCAAATGTTCTCGCACTAATTGTTCTTCTACGCCAAAAGGGGCATATACCGTATAAATAACACGTGTTGTATCCTTAGTTATGGCAGTTCGCAGGTCTTGGCCTCGAAGGATACTTGATATAACATTCTCCTGATCCGCAATCATGAAATCTCCTGATATGGTTGTTACATCTTTCCCATTTATAGTGGTATATCTTTCGTTGCCAGTTGAGACCCTCAAGCTCAACGGTGCTTTTATTTTATCGAAGTCGTGGCCGGCTGTCAGAAGCATATTTTTTAGCTCTGCGATAAACATCGCTTCAACCAAAGGTAATCTGCCAAGTATTGGTTTACCCTTTATAAACGATTCAAGCTGAAGCAGCACATGATAAGTATATCCGAATTTCTTATAGTATGAGACAAAAGCGTCTATGGGATGGAGCATTTTCAGATCCCCACGTGTTGCCTGACCATATTTTGATCTGATCGTATCTTCAAGTTCCTGTCTTACATACATTAGCTTATCTTCAGAAGATTCATTGTTTACGTTCTCCATAACTAGAATTCCGATAGAGCACTTTTCAGTCTCTCCTGCTTCATTTATAAAAATATCCATTATTCCTCTATCCATTCCTTTCCCAATATTTTTATGTTCTTAGATTTTACAGAAGTAGCATCCATACTTTCGGTCCCGATAAGAATCATGCCAATGATTACAAGAAAACCACCCAACCACTGCCGGTAATCGGTGCTTTCACCTAATATTACAGTCGATAAAAGCATGGAGGTAAACGGCATAATGCCTGAAAAAGCCGCGGCTGTGAACGCGCCGCACTGTTTTATTCCCGAGTACCAGCAAATAAATGCCAAGGCCGTAACAAACACACCGTACCAAAGAAGAGCCATCCAGCCTGATATACCAATACCTGATAGTTTCTTCAAGGGATGCTCAAATGTTGCAGGAATCAAGCATAGAATCATAGCAATTACCGATACAATTGCGGTTTGCACAGCAGGACTTGGAGGCTCTTTATTGTCTGCCGCAGCATTAGCAGCAAAAATACGCGACAATGTGCTAAAGGTGGACTCACATGCCGCCGCGCATAACACGAGAATATTCCCGCCGATATGTTTCAAAGATAAATTATTCCCTGGGACTAACACTCCCTGAATAATCAGAATGCCTCCCACAGTGCACAGTATTCCGGCAAGCTTTTTGCCCCCTAATGGCTCCTTTAATACGACCATAGCGAGAAACGCAGTTATAGCTGGGGTCGCGCCAGTGAATATGCCTGCTTCTCCGGCGCTGGTATAATGAAGGCCGCTTAGTAAAAACATACGAGACAGAAAAATACCGCAAAAGGCCTGAAGTGATAAATAAAGAAAATTGCGAAACGATATCAGCTGAATGTATCGGACAAGCTGTTTTCCGCATAACAGGACCAAAAATACGAACGCAAAAAACAGGCTAACTGCCGTGATGGTAAAGGTCCCGAGCTTTCCAGTAACAAACTTGGCCGATATAACACTGGTTCCCGCCAGTGAAAAAGCGCAAATCAAATATAATTTCCCACTCAATTGATTCATTCTAATTGCCCTCCGAAGTTTGTTGCATTTCTATTGCCTTATGGTATAATTTTACTTGTACCACTGGTTCTGTAAAGAGCCAGTTTAACGCAGATTTTATAGTGCCAGTTGGAGGCATAATGTTAGGAATTGAATTAAAACGAAAAAGCGAATTAAAGTTATGGCGTCAAATTTATCAGGCCTTAAAGGATCTGATGCTATCTGGGAAACTGAAGGCAGGGGAAGCTCTGCCGTCCACACGGGAATTAGCAAGAGAGCTGAATGTTTCCCGAAATACAGTTTGCGAGGCTTATAACTTACTGATTGCAGAGGGCTTCTTAATAAGCCGTCAGGGAGCCCACACACGGGTTTCGGACGGTTTATGCATCGAATCAGTTGAACCGCCATTATCTCCTAAAGTAGCAAACAATGCAGTCCAGTCAATTTCAGTAAGCTTTCGGACGGGCAGTCCCGACCTAAACCAATTCCCCAGGTTCCTTTGGCGGCAACTGCTACATAAAGCTTCCGAGGAGCTGCCTCTTGAAGCTTTTAATTATTGTGGACCACAGGGATTACCTGAACTTCGAAGGGAAATTGCGGCTTGGTTGTTCAGGAGCCGGGGTCTTAAGGTTTCCTCTGACGATATCTTTATAACTGCAGGTGCAACCCACGGGCTGCATCTTATTGCTGATATGCTGTGTAGAAATAGCCAAAAATTATTGATAGAGGATCCATGTCATATCGGTATGCTTGGTACATTCATAAACAAAGGTTACTCCATTGTTCCCATACCGGTGGATACCGAGGGGATGCAGACAGATTACCTTTCAAAGTGCCAAAGTACAGGACCGATATATGTTACACCATCTCATCAGTTTCCCTTAGGAGGAATTCTTCCCGCATCACGCCGTGCCGCGCTTATTCGCTTTGCCAGAGAAAATGATCTTTATATTATTGAAGACGATTATGACAGCGAGTTCCGATATAGTGGCAAACCCATTGCTCCGCTTTACACTATGGACCCTCAACGTGTGATTTATGTTGGCACCTTCAGTAAAGCAGTTTTTCCCGCACTGAGGATAGGCTATGTAATTTTGCCCTACACGCTTCAGGCACGCTGGTGTGATCTGCGTACTCATACTGATGTACAAAATCCATCCATTGAGCAGGTTGCCTTGGCAGAGTTTTTAAGGACACGTAAGCTTGACAGGCATGTCCAAAAGATGCGTAAAATTTATAGCCAGCGCCGAAAGGTGTTGTTAGAGTCGCTGAAAGAAGCCTTTGGCAGCGAGTGGATTGCTTATGGAGATTCTGCTGGATTGCATGTCGCTATCGATTTTCCCGGAAAGCTATTCGATGAGGCTTTTAAAAAAAGCTGCCTTGAAAACGGGTTATATATTACTCTGGTAGAAAGCCATTGTATAGAGAAAGGCCGGCACCAAAGTAAGTTACTTATTGGATATGGACATCTGGAACCTGATGTAATCAGAAACGGTGTTGCACTATTGTCTGATATTATTAAAAAGATGTAAACAGAAACATCCACAATCTTTTTTTGCCCTATATACAGATGATAACATATCAATTTTTCCACAGTAAAATACATTATACGTACACAGGAAAAGCTATCGGAGTATAAAGGCCGGTACCGGTTCAATGATATACCTGCGCCGGAATCCGCAATTCAGCAATAATACACTAACCTATAGTAAGAGAAATAAATACCCGGTTCCAACCATTAGTACATTGCTGATACTGTGCATGAACATTGGATATATGACGCTTCTGCTATCCTGGTAAGCTTTACCGGAAATAATTCCTTGCGCAAATGCATATAAAAATTGAGAATAATCCGCTTCAATTGCAAACGGGAATAATGACCATTTTATATGGGCAATCGCAAACAAGAAAGAAGCGATAATTGATTCTAATGTAATACCCCACTTAACTTCTATATTTTTACCAAACACCTGCACAAGGGTTGCAATCGGTAACGCCCGATATAGTACCTCTTCAGCCGGTCCGCTTAAAAACAATTGAAAGCAGAGGGTACCGATGATATTTCTTTTGTTAAGGGGGAAGGCATATACTGGTAATGAGTTGTTTACCATCATAAGTACATGAACAACAAGTGTGACCCCTGCAAAAATAGCAGTGTATATAGCAACAAATTTGGTTCCTGTTTTACTGTCACCAAGGCCAAAACCGAAATTTAATTTGAATAGCTTATTTAGTATCAGAATTGCAAAAAGCGCAAGGAGCAATATGGTTATATGATGAACAAAATTCCAGGCAAAGGCTTTATAGGGGTCAATTTTTTCGAATGAAAACATATCGGCAATGTCACTTCCCGCAAAGCCCAACACTTTCTGAAAAATGAGCAACAGCAAAATAACGGCTCCTGATAATAATACCTTTTTCCGGCCAATTTTCATATAGATAAACATTCATTTATTCACCTTCCTTTACTTTCATTTACAAATGGATTTTGGGAAGCATTATTTTGTTCTTCATGAATATGAATAAATATCTTACAGCAATCTCCATTCATCAACGTACTTTCAACAGCTATATTTTCTGCATCGATTCCGCCCGCGGCAGTAATCATGGCAATCATTGGGTCAAGGCACCAGCCATTGCATGGATTTGCTCCGCCCATCTTCTTCGAAAGCGTGCAAAGTTTACATGATGTTGCCGCAGCAACATACCCGTCCTCAATTTTCTTCACTGCCCAGTTTGCACAACCATAGATTTCAGAAAGGGTATGAAAGATGTCTTCAACGCTATTAATGTCCAACTGCTGATTCAGATAGAGAGCCGTCTGTGTTTGTCTTTCTTTCCTTTTTTCAACAACCGCATTTAATACCTTTAATTTCTCATATGTGTTTACAGTCTCTGCGATAGATACCGCATAAGTATTTTGCAAAAATGCAAGCCTTTTTTCAATTTCCATTATGATCTCCCCTTTATTAATAATTTATTTTAACGTTCGTTAGGTTAAGCATATAAATGAAGAATTATTAATGTATTCATCTATAATATGGATGGTATCTGATTCCCATAACAGGCAGTGAATCAAAACCCCCAGCTGCAACAATTTGCAGCAAGCTATGTTTTCTTTTCTCATATGGTATAAGCATTAAGCATAGTTTGGAATTAACCATCTTCTTTCGTTATGCAGCCCTGTAAAACGATGGAAATCTCTTCTCTGATTTCATCCTCAGTTAAATATCGGTTTTTCACGACGATATTTACTATCAGTGTCTCTAATAAATGTACCAATGTTCTTACTATCGCTTTTTCATTATTCATGTTCTTCGTATAGGGTTTGAGAATCTCACGATGCCTTGGCAATATATTTTTTTCCCACTCATCCATAAGACTCATCAATTCCTCGTCTCCGTCGAACGACATGTAAACTTTGATTCCAAGACGATATACCAGTTTGTCATAGTCGCTTAGGGCATTTAAGTTATAAATGAACTTAGTGTAAAAATCAATAATATTTTCATTTTTCAATTGAGATGCCTGCTTTTTTATGAGACTAAAAAAATCCTTTTTAATTATCTCATCGAACAGCTCTTTTTTATTATTGTAATAATAATAGATCATGGGCAGAGAGCAATTCACATCCTTCGCAATATTACGTATTGTTGTTCCATGATAACCGTTAGCATTGAATTGCTTAACTGCTACTTCTTTTATTCGATCACGTAAGTCTCTATCTGTCATAGGCCCCTCCTTTATCTAACGTTCGTTAGAATTCTATCATGCCAAATCTTGTTTGTCAATAGATTTAATAATAATTTTTGGGATTTGGTTTTAGAATGCTTTCTACCGTCTCAACGTGGGCCGGGTTGATTGAATTGATGTCTGCTTCTTCCACTCACCAATATAAATAATGTCAGATACACTAGGTTGGAATGAGGAGAACTTCAATGTCAGTATCAGCATTCAGACAAGGCAATACATTCCTGGTCATTCCATCAGTCGCAGGAATGCATAAAACAAAAAGCGACAAGGTACGGGATACCCGTAGTAATGGCCGATGCAAAATATACAAGCCAGTGATGCTTTATATGTGGACACACAAAAAAGAGAACAGAAAAAAGATAAATTCATATGCAAAAACTGTATGAGCTGATAGAGCAAGTGCCCATGGGGTATAAGCTCACATGGGTAGAATGGCACTACCCATGGTTTTTATTATAGTAACCCCCGAACTTCCACATGGAAGCTCCTCAATTTATCGGGGAGAGGATGTCACTGACAAGAGAAATCCTAATACTCCACAGGTGTTTTTTGCTTAGCCGAAAGATATATCTTGTCAATAATACGCGCTACGGTCAGCCCTTGTTCTGCCGTGCAAACCGGCTGGGTATCATTCAGGATGGACTCAATAAAGGAAATTCGTATATCACCTGTATCTTCGTCCTCGAAATCCGAGAATGGTACATCTTCCAGTGTTCCATTCTTTTCAATAAAGAGGCTGTTAATACTCCTGTTATCACTAGCAAAATCACTGGCAATTACAAGACCACCCTTTGTTCCGTAAATACGTGTTTTTACCAATTCCGATTCACGGTTCGATGCCCATGATGCTTCGAGTTCCAGCATCATTCCGTTTTCCATAGCCAGCATGGCGACTCCCATATCTTCCACACTGAAGTTATCAATTCCCCGCTGCTTTGCTTCGTCGCCGACAACAGCGCAGAAAGTATTCGCAAGTATCCATTTTGGTTGCGGAAAGCCGCACATCCAAAGTGCCCGATCGAGTACATGGCAGCCTAGGTCAATAAGTGGCCCGCCTCCACAGGTTTTATCTGCCTCAGAAAGCGGATACCACCAGGGCACACCTCTTCGTCTATGCCATACTGTACGGACAAAATAGATATCACCCAGTGCACCTTCCGAAATCAATTTCTGAGCTATTCGGCAATTTTTTGTAAAGCGCTGATTATAGTTAATCATCAGTTTCTTACCAGTACGGTCAGCCGCTTCTTTCATTAGTAAAGCATCAGTTGCATTGACTGACATCGGCTTTTCACACAGCACATGAGCTCCTGCCTCAAGCGCTTTAATCGTAAAGGGCTTATGGAGAAAATTCGGCACACATATGCTCACGGCATCAAGTTTCACAGATGAAAGCATTTCGTCAAAATCACAAAAACGGTTTTCTACCGGTATTTGATGTTGGGTACCGATTGTATTTAATCGATCTTTGTCTATATCGCATATGAAAATTTCAATGTCATAGGAGGCATTCATATATGATTTTATATGCTCATTTCCGACTGTAAGCCCCACAACTCCTATTTTTAATGTATTCATTTTTAAACCTCTCATTCTGCTTCCGCGCAAATAACAATAATGTGTAAATCACTGTCAGAATTGTTTGTTAAACCATGAACTCCTCCACCACGGCATACTGCTATATCACCGGGATTCATTACGTAATCCTTGCCGTCCAGATGTACGATTCCACTTCCCTCAAGACAATAATACCACTCCTCAAATTTTTTTCCATGATGTTGATGAATACCGAATGTTGTTTTTGGAGGGATATGATTGTTATGTATGAATTTTATACACTGATAACCATCCGGATCCATCCCCTTTAAGACATCGTTAAAGCTAAATGGACCAACCCCGCCGTGGCATCCCTCAATGATTACCGGTGCGTGCGCTGGAATAAATTCAGTAGTTTTCATATGAATAAAACTTCCTTTCATTTTTGATTTCAGTATAACGTTGACGCCTTTGCATAACAATGGTATTATCAGATAATAACTTGTCAAAAATCGATATTCAGAGAGGTGTATGAATGAATTTTACAAATATAGTATACGGCCGTCATTGTGTTAAGGGATGGCGCTGGAGTGTTGAAGAAAATATGCATCCCGCACATACATTGTGGTGCATATGTGGAGGAAAAGGCACACTAAAAGTTGGCGATAAATCCTTTATGCTTTGTCGTGGTGATATTTTTTATCTGAACTATAACAAGCCTCTTGTTGGAGTTCAGGATGATGAAAATCCATTACATGTCCAATATGTAGATTTTATACCTGACAAATCGGAAGACACCTCACAATTTATACTTCATAAGAAGGTAGTCCATATGAATTTTATACTGTCTCTACTTGAACGCGTACGAGTAGCTTTGCAGAAAAGTAAGGATGAAGCCTCTCTGTGGCTGAATGCTCTCCTTCGGGAATATCAATCCCTCGATGACGGAAATATTTATTCCCCCTATAGTGAAAAAATTGAGTTGCTTTGTGAAAGAATAAGACAAACCCCCGGTGTTGATTATAGCATATCCGAATTTGCAGAGGAATTCGGACTGTCTACCGACCATTTTATCCGCATATTCAAAAAAGAAACCGGACAAAGTCCATATGCCTTTATACAACAGGCAAGACTCGATCTTGCACAAATATGTCTGCGATACTCTAATATGAGTATTACACAAATCGCGATTAATTGCGGATTCTCAGATTTGTATTCTTTTAGTAAATTTTTCAAATCACGAATAGGAATGTCCCCCAGAGCTTTTCGCAACCGTTGATGAGCGCAGCTGCAATACAAAAGCATAAAATAACCGGATGCCGTTATCTTGCTTTGCTGGAGCAGATTCAATTTATTCGATAGCCCAACATTTCCTTTAATAAGCCTTTTCTCTACATCTTCGGGTTTGGGATTGATCTTTCTTTTCAACCGGAGGTATCCATTTACCTTTCATTCTCCTTTATCTTCAACTACAGCAATGGCGTCAATTTCAATCAGACATAAAGGATTAGCAAGGCCGGCCACTTTGAGGACTGTAATCAAAGGAGGCTTTTCCATATGGCCCACAGTTTCTTGAAAAACCTTAAAACCGATTGCCGGATCGCATCCGTCAACCATGTAAATATTGAGCTTTATCACATCATCAAAGGTAGCATTTTCGGAAGCCAAAGCTATTTTGATATTCTGCAGAGCCTGCTTTGTTTGAAGCTCAAAATTGTCCCGCCCTATCAACTCTCCTTTAGAATTAATGGCGTTTTGTCCTCCGATATAGATTGTCTTTGCATGGCCGCTGACTGTAACCACCTGACTATAAAACTTTGAATCAAATAATCCTTCCGGATTGCTATGCTTTACTACTAACCTGCTCATCTCATCTCCTCCAATCCAATAAATTTTTTATTACTCAGAAGAAGTTATAACAGCAGAGAACACATGGCCTATATTTATAATTTACCACCTAATTACAAATATATATGAAAATCATTTATTTACCTATATTTTTTTATACATTTGTATAAAGCATGTTGGTTTTTTCAGCAATTTCCTGACCATAATATGATTTGTCCCGCAGAAATACATGGTGAGGTTCCTGCTGATTTCATCGAGAGGTTCATAAACAGAATACCGCATGTGATGGTTTAAATCTGTAATCGAGTAGGAGGCGGTGATTAGCCGCCGTCCTCTCACAGCACCGTGCATACCGTTCGGTACACGGCGCTTTCAATAGTTGACGTGCACAGACTGATACGCAGCAGTTAAATCATAAAAACCTGCTCGTATCAGTCTTTCCTTTGTAAATGCCATGTTTACCGCTACCGTGTGTGTAACAAACCAATATCCTCTCCTGCTGTTTGCCGCCATGTGTGCAAGTTCTTCTGGCACACCAAGTTTCAGAAGATTCCTCCTCCTGGTTTTTGGTTTCTTCCATTGTTTCCATATACACATACGAATACGATGGTAAAGCCAGCTGTTGATATCATCTATTGGATTCTTCATATCCGCAACCCCATAGTAATTCAGCCACCCGCGGGCATACTCCGTAATTTTCGCTAGCGAGGGACGTATGCTCTGTACAGACCTTCGGGAAGAGAGTTCCTTCAATCGGGCTTTGAATTTCTTCCATGACTTCGGATGAACCCGGACAAATATGCCCCTTCCGTTCCTTCCCAATGCGAAGCCAAGGAACTTAAAATTTCTGATTGCAAATACGCTGACCGCTCTGCTTTTGTCTTTATTGACTTTCAGCTTCAGCTTCTCCTCAAGGTAGGTTGTGCTTGTTTCCAGAAGTCTTTCCGATGCACGCTTGCTTTTTGCCAGTAATACAATATCATCTGCATAGCGTATACAGGGTACTCCTCTTTTCTTGAACTCCTGGTCAAACTCATTCAGGTAGATATTCGCCAATAGTGGCGATAAATTCCCGCCCTGAGGTGAACCTTCTTCGGTTGCCAAAACAACGCCATCTTCCATGACTCCACTTTTCAAATATCTTTTGATGAGCTGTATGACCCTTTCATCTTTCACATCCCTGCGCAGGATGTTCAACAGCTGTTCATGGTTCAGTGTATCGAAGTACCTGGATAAATCCAGTGTCACTGCATAACGGTATCCCTGTTCTGCATACTCCTTCACCTTTGATATGGCATCCTTTGCACTGCGGCCCGGTCTGTATCCATAGCTTCCGTCTGCAAACAGCGGTTCATAGATTGGTGTAAGCTGCTGCGCTATGGCTTGTTGTATGGTGCGGTCTATCACGGTGGGAATACCAAGCTTGCGTATTCCACCATCGGGCTTCGGTATCTCTACTCGTCTTACCGGGGATGGTGTATATTTCCCTCGATAAATCCTTTCAAGAAGCTCCTTCCGGTTTTCCCGAATGTGGGGCAGGGCTTCCTCTACGGTCATGCCATCGATTCCCGGTGCCCCTTTCCTTGCCTTTACTCTCTTGAAGGCTCTGTTCAGATTCTCTCTGTCCAGTATCCTCTCCAAAAGCTCCGGCTGTGCACTGTCCCTTTCTTTCCATATCGAGCGGAATGACCTGCGCACTTCCGCATACCCTTCATGTTCCGCACTATCTCTCTGCGGACAGTCTCTGTTCCCAGAGTTTTCCGCCTTCACCGGCCATTCCTCCTTTCTCGGTTATACTTGGGACTCCTATTGATTCGGTCCTTCACCTCCCGGCTACTATGACCTCTGCTGACTTCTGTATGTTCAGCACCGCCTCGTTTCCTTGTGCGGTGGTTACTCCTTTCAGAGCGTTCCATACAGACCTCCCCGGGTACTCGCACGTTCTTTCTCTCCATCTATCTGCCACATTTACCATGCAGGATTCCGTGTAGTTATTGGGCTTCGACTTGTATGGCAGCCTTACCCTCCTGCATAGCCTTATGTGATTCCTGTTCGTCAGACCAGAGATTTGCCCGTCGGTTAGTATGTTCCCGACATCCGGCTTCCTTCAGATTCCATCTCACGATGGACACCCTTGCCTTCGGCTATATCCTTCCCACTACCGGGCAGATTCGGGACTTTCACCCATTAGAACGTGCGCCCGCCGGGCGCACCATAAGACTGGCAGATGACCAAGTCTGGTCATCTGCCAGTTTACATATTCTATTTCATTTTACTTAGTTCATCTTCAACATTTGACATAGAACCAAGCTTTCATGAACGGTTCATCGACTTTATCAGACAAGTTCTTATCAGACAACACCAAACAGGAGATCGCCGTAGGTGGGCATCGGCCACATGCTTGCATCCACCATGGTTTCAAGCTTGTCGGCAGCGGCGCGCAATTCGTTCATCAACGGGATGATAACATCCTTATAAGCAAGGGCATGTTCCAGCGAATCCCCTTCATGCATATCAACTTCTTCTATCTTCGCACTTAGCATGCTGATATATGTCTTCAGGCCAGATGTCAACGAGACAAGTTTATCCAGCTCTTCCTTGACGAAGGAGGAATCCGCGCCTGCCGCATTGAGGGAAGCGACGGTATCTGCAACCTTTCTGACATAGACCAGCGATGCCGGAAGAATCTGCCTGCTTGCCATTTCAATCATGGTCAGGGCTTCTATGCGGATTGTCTTTATATAGTTCTCCAGGCAGATTTCATAACGGGAAAGTACTTCTGCGCGGCTCAAAACGCCATGCTTTTCAAGTACCTTGACGTTCTTTTCAGCGATAAGCACCGGAATGGCATCGACAGTGGTCTTCAAATTGGGCAGACCTCTTCTCTCGGCTTCAGCAACCCATTCCTCGGAATAGTTGTTGCCATTGAAGATAATGCGCTTATGGTTCTTGATGATCTCCTTCACTACAGCATTCACTTCTGCCTTGAAGTCCTCAGCCTTTTCGAGGCGATCGGCGATCTGGCTCAGAGTTTCGGCCACAATGGTATTGATTATAAAGTTCGGGGTGGCGATGGACTGTGAGGAACCCACGGACCTGAACTCAAACTTATTACCTGTAAATGCAAACGGGGAGGTTCTGTTTCTGTCGGTGGTATCCTTCGGAAGAACCGGAAGTGTGGAAACACCGATTTCCAGGGTTCTGCTGTTTCCGTTGTTTTTGACAACGCCGGTTTCTATCTGCTCGATAACACTGGTCAGCTCATCGCCAAGGAAGATAGACATGATCGCCGGAGGTGCCTCGTTGGCTCCAAGTCTGTGGTCATTTCCAGCTGTGGCAACAGAGAAGCGCAACAGATCCGCATATTCATCGACAGCCTTGATGACAGCAACGAGGAAGATAAGGAACTGTGCATTGTCCAATGGTGTAGTGCCGGGATCAAGGAGGTTCTTGCCCTCGTTGGTTGAAATGGACCAGTTATTGTGTTTACCGGAGCCATTGACGCCTGCAAACGGCTTCTCATGCAATAGGCAAGCAAGCCCGTGCCTGTCGGCCACTTTTTTCATTATTTCCATGGTTAGCTGGTTATGGTCAGTTGCGATATTGGTGGTGGCAAATACCGGAGCCAGCTCGTGCTGCGCGGGCGCAACTTCATTATGCTTGGTTTTAGCGGAAACCCCAAGCTTCCAGAGCTCAGCATCCAGATCATGCATGAAATTGGATATCTTTTCTTTCAGAATTCCGAAATAATGATCCTCAAGCTCCTGTCCTTTAGGCGGCTTGGCACCAAACAGGGTTCTTCCGGTGTAGAGCAAATCCTTACGCTTCATGAAGTATTCCTTGTCTACAAGGAAGTATTCCTGCTCAGGCCCTAAAGTCGTTACAACCCGCTTGGTGGTGGTATCGCCAAAGAGTCTCAGAATACGAAGCGCTTGTTTGGAGAGTGCCTCCATTGAACGCAAGAGCGGAGTTTTCAGGTCCAGAGCTTCGCCCGTATAGGAGCAGAAGGCTGTCGGGATATACAAGGTACGATCCTTCACAAATGCAGGCGAAGTACAATCCCATGCGGTATAGCCTCTGGCCTCGAAGGTTGCACGAAGACCTCCGGAGGGGAAGGATGAAGCATCGGGCTCACCCTTGATAAGTTCCTTGCCTGAGAATTCCATAATGGCTTTGCCGTCCCCTGTAGGTGTCAGGAAGGAGTCATGCTTTTCGGCAGTAATGCCGGTCAATGGCTGGAACCAGTGGGTAAAATGGGTTGCACCCTTTTCAACCGCCCAATCCTTCATTACACAGGCTACGACCTCGGCTACATCCGGATCAAGTGGAAGGCCTTCCATAATTGTTTTCTTCAGTTTCTTATAAATAGGTTTTGGCAGACGCTCCTGCATTACCGTCTCACTAAACACAGCTGAACCAAACATACCGGAACAAATCTCATCAATACATTTTGACCTCTCATCAATACACCTTTCCATAATCTATTCTCCTTTCAAAATACTATAAAAGCTTGATCTATCTCGCAAATTTTAATAATTTCCGGTTCATCACCGGTTATAGCCCAATAGAAATACGCAAAAAAGGCGTTCCACTCTCTTGGTGAAACGCCTTTGTTTCCGTTAAAACGCTATATAAATGCTTCAGGTTCGATGACCAGAATCCTTCTATGGATTCTATATACAATACATCTGCTTTCTGATAATGTCACTAAAAATGGCCTTTGTTACATCCGTACCAAATATAGCAGTAATTGCAGGAACCCGTCAATTAAAATTTCATTTTTTGCCATACTGCATCACACCATGCAAAATACTTGCCCTTCTTGATGCATCTTTCACATACTCCTGCCAACCATAAAAGGCCCTTGTAACAATCATTAACAATTCTGCTGTCCTAGTCCATCGAACAATTCAAGTTTATTATATTTTAGCAGACTCTCCAACATTTTGCAAGATATAAAATTAAAAATCTCATTTTATAATTAAATTCAATAACACCGCCATCATCTATATCCTGCATTTTTATTGTCCGATCAGTTTTCGCAACAAGACTTCAGCCTTGCGAATATCTGCCTTACCGCCGGTTTTCTTCATAATGTAGCCGAACAACATGTTGATGGCTTTGTCCTTACCGCTTCTGACATCGGCTACCGCCTTGGGATTGGCATCGACGGCTTCCTTGCATAAGCTTTCAAGCTCCTCATTGGAGATACCCACAAGATCCTCCGGCTTAATAAACTCCTCTACCGGTTTGCCGCTTTCCAGCATTTTTTGCAAGGTACTCTGGGCAAATCCGATGTTGATTTTTTTCTCATCGGCGAGCTTTACAAGGGCGGCAAACTGGGCTGCGGAAATCCTGACGGCGAATAATTCCTTTTCCTCCTCGGTGTCCATATTGGAAAAGATGGTGCCAACAATCAGGTTAGCCGTATTTTTAACACTTGCGCCCTCGGCCAGCGCGCCTTCGAAAAATTCAGCTACCTTTCTGTACCTAGAAATCTGTTTGGCTGTAGCTTCAGGAAGCCCCAGGACATTCACGTATCGCTTGAGCTTGTCAAAGGGAAGCTCGGGCAAGGATGTCCGAATTTCTTCCACCTTCTCATCATCAATACTGAATCTCAGAATATCGGGATCAGGGAAATAGCGGTAATCATCGGAGTTTTCCTTATCACGCATAGGGGTGGTGCTATTGGTTCCCTCGTCGTAACGCATGGTCTGCTGAACAATGGTTCCTCCCGCATCCAGAATATCAGCCTGCCTTTCCGCTTCGGCCATAACGGCCTTTTGAATGAAACTCAAGGAGTTGATATTCTTAATTTCGGTTCTTACGCCGAAACGGGGATCACCGGGCTTTCGCAGCGAAAGATTGACATCGCAGCGCATGGAGCCTTCCTGCATCTTGCAATCAGATATTCCGATATAGCGCATGATCAGCTGCAGCTTTTCGGCATACTCTTTTGCCTCTTCGGCAGAAGAAATATCGGGCTCGGAAACAATCTCAATCAGCGGAACACCGCTACGGTTATAGTCAATATAGGTATACCCGTTCTCATGGATGAGCTTTCCGGCATCCTCCTCGATATGAATGCGGGTAATACCGATACGCTTGCCGCTGTCCAGCTCGATATAGCCCTTTTCACAGAGGGGCTCATCATATTGCGAGATCTGGTAGGCTTTGGGCAAATCGGGATATACATAATTTTTCCGGTCCATATGAGATTTGGTATTGATTTTGCAGTTCAGCGCCAGGCCGGCTTTAATGGCGTATTCCACCACTTTTTGGTTGAGAATGGGAAGGGATCCCGGCTGGCCGGTGCAAACAGGGCAGCAATGGGTATTGGGCTCCCCCCCGAATTCGGTGGTGCATCCACAAAAAATCTTGGTTTTGGTTGCCAGTTCAATATGGGTTTCAATGCCGCAGACAATTTCATAATTCATATCCCGGCACCTCCTTCGTAAGCGCCAATCACTTTTCCGGCGATTTGTTCATAGAAATGAGCCACTTGAAGAACCGTTGCCTCATCAAACCTCCTGCCGATAATCTGCATGCCGATGGGAAGCCCCCTGGCGTCCTCCCCACATGGAACTGAGATGGCCGGAACGCCTGCGATATTGACGGGCACGGTGCAGATATCCGACAAGTACATCTCAACCGGGCTTGCGCCCTTGTAGTTCAGTGGGAATGCGGTATTGGGCGCCGTAGGAGCAACGAGCACGTCACATTTTTCAAAGACGGCATCAAATTCCCGATTTATCTCTTCACGAATCAGGCAGGCTTTCTTGTAGTAAGCATCATAATAACCGCTGGACAGCACATAGGTTCCCAGCATGATGCGGCGTTTAACTTCGTCGCCGAAACCTTCGCTCCTGGTTTTTACAATCATGTCCTCAATGCTTGTATAGAAGGATGTGCGATAGCCATAACGGATGCCGTCATATCGTCCGAGATTGGAGGATGCTTCGGCACAGGCGATAATGTAATATACCGGAAGCGCAAGCTTCAGGGCCGGAAGCCTGATGTTTTCTATCACAGCACCGTTTATTTCAAACAGCTTTATGGCTTCCTCAATCTTTGATTTAATCTCAGGATTGATTCCGTTAAAGAATTCTTCGGCAACACCAATGCGCATGCCTTTTACATCCCGGTCCAGGCATTCAGCCAGAGAGGAACCATAATCATAATCCACACTGGTCTGATCGCGTTTGTCGCCGCCTTTGATAGCATCGAAAACGATGGCAGCGTCCTTCACGCTATTTGTCAGGGGGCCGATCTGGTCCAGAGAGCTGCCGTAAGCGATGAGCCCATAGCGGGATACCGCACCATAGGTGGGTTTAAGTCCCACCACACCGCAGAAGGAGGCCGGCTGACGGATGGAACCGCCCGTATCCGAGCCCAGGCTGTATACCGCAAGATTGGCGCAAACGGCCGCAGCCGAGCCGCCCGAAGAACCGCCTGTAACATAATTCGTGTTTCTGGGATTCAACGGCGCCCCATAGCAACTGGTTTCTGAGGTACTTCCCATGGCAAACTCATCCATATTGGTCTTGCCCAGAAGCACTGCACCATGGGCTTTCAGCTTTTCCCAGACGGTAGCATCATGGTAAGGCTTAAAGCCTTTCAGGATTTTGGAGCAGCATGTGGTGGTAAGCCCGTCAGTGCAAATATTGTCCTTCAGGGCCATGGGAATGCCGCAGAGCAGCGGCGCATCATCCTCTTTAAGCATTTGGTCGGCCTTTTCCGCAGCCTTCAGGGCGGTATCAAAGGTCAAATGCACATAGGCATTGAGGGTTGGATTCAGTTTTTCGATGGCATCGATATATGCTTTTGTCAGCTCCACCGCGGAAATTTCGCGGTTACGAAGCCTTATGGCCAGTTCAGATATTCCCGTTCTCATTTTTTACTCCTTTCCACGCTGAAAAATCCGTTATACCCTTCGACATTGGAAAGGATTTTTTCATTGGGCAGGGACGGCACCACTTCATCAGTGCGCAGGTCATCAAATGAGACCATCCTGGCACCCACGTTTCTTATCTGTTCAGTCCCGCCTTCGATGGATTGGTTGATGGTGTCTGCAAATGCTATAATCTCATCAAATTCAGCCGTAAATCTCTCAAGCTCCTCTTCCGAGAAGCTCAGCTTTGCAAGTTTTGCGAGCTTTTCTATCTCGGTTTTTGAAATTGTCATAATCCTCACTCCATTTCTGACAGCAGCCGGCTGTCAAGTTCGTCCGGATGATTTAAACACGTTTAATTCCTGATTTTAATATGCACCTCACGCAGCTGCTGTTCGGTCACTTCGCTGGGCGCGCCGCACATCAGATCCTGTGCGTTGCTGTTCATGGGGAAGGCCACGACCTCGCGGATGTTTTCCTCATTCCTAAGAAGCATGATCATCCGGTCAACCCCGGGAGCCATGCCGGCATGGGGCGGCGCTCCGTACTGGAATGCATTATATAACGCTCCGAACTTCTTTTTCAAGGTCTCCTCATCGTAACCCGCAATCTCAAAGGCCTTGACCATGATATCCAAGTCGTGGTTCCGAACCGCGCCCGAGGAAAGCTCAACGCCGTTGCAGACGATATCATACTGGTAAGCCAGAATGTCTAAAGGATCCTTGGTGTTAAGCGTCTCCAGCCCACCCTGCGGCATGGAGAAGGGGTTATGGGTAAATACTACTTTTCCGGTCGCCTCATCGATTTCATACATCGGAAAATCATTGACATAACAGAAGCGGTAAGCCTTCTTCTCACAGAGGTCAAGGCGTTTGCCCAGCTCATTGCGGATTAGCCCTGCGTATTTGCAGGCAAGCTTTTCCTTGTCGGCGATGAAGAATATGACATCGCCGGGAATGAGGCCGGCAATTTGGGCCAGCTCCCCTTTTATTTCTTCGGGAATGTATTTGTCGATAGGGCCTTTATAGGTCATATCCTCTTGAACCTCAAGGTAACCAAGCCCGCCCATGCCAATGGACAGTGCATATTCCAGCAGTTTTTCATGAAAGCCCTTGGACATTTCGGCATGAACCTTGATGGCTCTGACAGTCCTATGATGGAAGGGTTTGAAGGCGCATCTCCAGAAGAAATCGGTCACATCGATGATGCGCAGGGGGTTGCGCAGATCCGGCTTGTCGGTACCGAACTCCAGCATGGCCTGCTTGTAGCTGAAAACAGGGAACGGCGCCTCGGTGATTTCATACCCTTCGGGTGCGAACTTTTTAAAGGTCGCAGTCAGCACCTCCTCGCCTACGCGGAAAACGTCTTCCTGGGTGGCAAAGCTCATTTCAAAATCGAGCTGATAGAACTCGCCCGGAGAGCGATCGGCCCGCGCATCCTCGTCACGGAAGCAGGGGGCAATTTGAAAATACTTGTCAAAGCCCGCGACCATCAACAACTGCTTATATATCTGGGGTGCCTGGGGCAGTGCATAAAATTTTCCTTTATACTTTCTGGAAGGAACGATATAGTCCCTTGCTCCTTCGGGAGAGGATGCCGACAGAATCGGCGTTTGGATTTCGACAAAGCCCATCTCGGTCATCTTCTGCCTTAAAAAGCTAATGAGCTGGGACCGAAACAGAATATTGTCCTTTACCTTCCGGTTTCTCAAATCAAGATAACGGTACTTTAAGCGCACTTCCTCACGAATTTCCTTGGAAGTGGCGATTTCAAACGGCAGATCCTTATAGACCCGGCCTAAAACTGTGACCTTTTGCGCCGCAAGCTCAATAGTACCGGTGGGAATCCTGGGGTTGTAGGTTTCTTCATCCCGTTCTTCCACCACACCTTCAATGGATAAGCATTCTTCTTTTCTGATACCTTTTGGAAGCTCGATGTTTTTAAATACCACCTGCATGACACCGTACATGTCCCTAAGGTCAATAAAAGACACACCGCCGTGGTCCCGGATGTTTTCCACCCAACCGGCAATTTTAAGAACGGTGCCGATATCTTCTTCGGTAATTTGATTCATTGTCTTGGTACGATAAATCTCTGACATAAAATCTCCCTTCCCCTCTTTTCTCAATTCACTGTGTCGGGAGAGCACTCACAAAAATTAAAAAGCTGCTCGCCCGAAATAAAAATTTCAGGGCGAACAGCACTATTATCGTCCGCGGTACCACCTGAATTACTGTACTTCATCGTACAGTCACTCCTTAGTGTCTGCCGTTGTAACGTACGGCTTACGTCGCACCTACTCGCCATATGCAATATGACTTTCAGATTGAAGCTGGTGAAGTGTTATTCGCATGAATTCACTTTACAGGGTTCTCACCATTCCCCGCTCACTGTGAACGATAATTCATGTTACTTCTCTTCGTCATCGCTTTTCTATATTTTTTTTGCTATATATTTTATTATATCTCAACTTGCCCTGTCAATAGAAATTTTTTCTTGTGAAGTCCACATTTCCGCATTCAACCCCATAAAAATGTCCGTTGTCTAATCTGTCAACCCAACCCTACCAATTTTTGAGCTTAAATTTTACTCTCAAAATACCCCTTGATAGGTTTTTCGGTGGTTTTTGAAAAATCATCGTTCAAGGAAACATATCGACGTATCAGTTCTCCGTGAGAACTTCATTGTCGATACTCTTATCAATCGCATGGCGGAGTATTTTCTTCGAAGTATTCTTAATGAATTCCTCTTCACGGATCTTCACCATTCTGATGGTCTTATGCGGTGCCATTCTGCTGTTTACCTTTTTTATCTCCTTATTAAAGTACGCATTAATAGCCTCCGTACCTTCAATACCTTTTAATCTGAGTAATTCGTGATCCGGGAATATCTCGGCAACGATAACTTCCTTATTGTTCTGGTTCTTTGTTTCTCCGGCATAAACAACGACCTCTGAAACGCCGTCTATCCTTTGTATCTCCTGTTCGATCTCCTCAGGATATACATTCTTACCGTTACTCAGTATAATGATATTCTTCCGTCTGCCGGTAATATACAACCAGCCTTCATCGTCGAGCTTTCCATAATCTCCTGTCATGAAGTAACCGTCTTCATCGAATGCTGCGGCAGTAGCCTCAGGATTTTTATAATAACCAAGCATAACATTGGGTCCCTTTACGCAGATCTCTCCTTCTCCGTTTTCATCAGGGTCTTTGATCTTAACCTGCTCGCCTATGATAGGGATCCCGACACTTCCTTTCTTCTGATACTTGTTTCTGTTACATGAAACCAGAGGCGAACACTCAGTTATTCCATATCCGTTAAGAACAGTTATACCTATGGCATCAAACGTGTCAATTATATCCTGGTTTATGGCCGCACCGCCCGAAATGATCATCTCAAGCTTTCCGCCGAAATTTTCCAGTATACTCTTAAAAAATACGTGCCGTAAATCTACGCCTATTTTCCTTAAGAAATTGCTGACCTTTATCATGCGCTTCAGTGTATCAGCCTTCCCGCTTTTCTGAGCAGCGGTCCATATCCTTTTATACATGGTTTCTACGAACAACGGTACCAGGACCAGATGACTTGGCTGCTGCTCCATTATTTCGTTCATGAAATACTTAAGTCCGCTGTTAATAAAGGTAGTGCAGCCCTGCGAAAAATGTCCGACAAAAACCACCGTAGAGCAATAGGTATGATGCGGTGGAAGCACTGCCATGGTTTTGGGTGTTATTGCAAAGAGATACATGCCCTGTGTCATGTCCGAAACGATATTTTTCTGGGAAAGCATAACTCCCTTGCCTTTGCCTGTTGTACCTGATGTAAATACGATGGTCGCAAGCCTGTCAGGATCGATTTCATAGTCATAGTATGAATTATCGCCGTTTTCGAATTTTGCCTTACCCTTTTCAACCAGATCCGAGAGCTTGAGGGCCGACTCCAATTTTGGCTCACCCATGCATATATAGGTCTTTAGAGTAGGAATGCTGTCACCGATCTGCATGATCTTTTCTTCGACAGAAGTGCTGTAAACAATATATTCGCACTCAGCAAAACCGAGTATCCCCGTTAATTCATCAAAAGGCATATCCTTGTCTATCGGGACCACGATCGCTCCTATGGCTATCAGCGCAAAATAACTGCAGATCCAGTTATATGATGTTTCGCCTATAATGGCGACCTTTTTATCAGTACAACCTAATGATATCAGCTCTGTACCCATATTCCGTACATTGTCACGTACTTCTCTGAAGGTTACATCAACTGTTTTTGTATCACGCGGATCTTTTTTATAGGAATATGCTATTCTATCGGGATATTTCCTGGCTACATTTTCGACCATTATGCGGAAATTTTCAAAGACTGTGGTCTCGTATAGTGGATATTTTATGTTATTATTCATTCTCCTGGATACTCCTTACATCTGTTATTCGATAATTATTTATAACAAATTCTTTTTAATGATAACTTTTTTATAAGATAATTTCAATATCAAGAGAAATCAATTTTTCGATACGAAAACCAGAAGCAGGCCTTTTTCAACCGAAATTACAGCCTTATCGTCGAACTCAATGCTTACTCCCAGACCTGTTCCAAAGCCCATATCAGCATGATTAAGCCTTAGGCTAGTGAATCAAAGATTCTCAGTGGGAACCCAGGAACCTTGTTATTTCAAAATAAGGGTTTCCACACACTATTATATCAGAAAGAACAGCCGAGGAAAAGGATCAATGTCTGGAAACACATGGAAGGAGCCACTTGGATTGATGTCTTGGGCTGATTTTTTGCACCTTTGTAATATTGTACCGTTCACAAAGCAATTTTTCTCTGCTTCTATTTCAATGTCTGCTCTATGCGGAATAAAGTCGCTTGCATGACTTAATTTATGCAAGGACTCACTAGCTGAAGCACCAATAAAGGGAGCAATGTACTTTTCGAGTTCTTCTTTTGTTATTGTTTGAGTAGTGGAGATAGTCTTATACTCTCTATTTTCCTTGGCAAGTTTATATGATTCTTTAATTTCTACTTTTAAATTATGTACCAACATTGGAAAAAGGTGTCCTTGATTTTTTCGCGGTGCTCAATTGCAATTTCACAACACTGAAATAATTCAAAATCCCATTTAAGATATTTCGCTATCTCAACCTCTTCTTTTGGGAAAGATAACGATTTAATTTCATTTTCTAGCTGGACAATACTTATATTAGGTGTCATAATACCGCATTTATCAATAAAATCATTATATTTAATATATTTCATTTTAATACGTTTCTACTTAACGCCATTTTCTAATGCAGCCAATTTTCTATGCGTGATAGTTGGACCGTTTTCAAAATATATTTTAAAAAATTTTCCAAGCTATTTTGTAATAATGATTGGGTGCAACTAGAAGTATTACCTGTGACATTATTTGCATAACTTCTAAAACATTCATGTGCTGCATATCTTTAATACCTGCTGATATAGAAATTTCAGCACCTGTTATTACTACTGTGTATTTACTTTTTTCTATATAATCCTGCAATCTTAATATCTGGCTATCAATGCGTAGAGACCTTCAGTTATATTACTGTACCCATATAAATATACCCTTTTTTCTTAGGGGCAGTATCTAACTTCTTATAGCCAAAAGTTTCACTTTCTTCGTATATATGGCATAATGCAATACCCATATCGATACAATTAAGTTTATTTTTTATAAAGTTCATAATGACGTTTGGTTTTTTACGGTAGCAATGAATAAAACCTTTTTCAGCAATAAAATACCAATCTTGCTCATTAAGCGCACTGGGTGCAAGCCTCGCAGCTTCTATACGAATATCTGAGCCTTCAGAAATATCAGATAATTCCTTTCTTTTAAATTCGAACAGTTCTCTAAACAATGGTTCTGCAGGCTTTCCAAAAGGTATGCAGATAACATATGGCAAGCTGCTATTTGAATTTACATTCGGTTTTGCCATTCTAAAATACGAACCTAAACCTATACTGCTGAAATAGAGACTTAACTGTTGGCCAATAAAGCCAATATTCTCATAAGCACCGTTTTTTTCTTCGCTATTAAATAAAAGATAATATCGTGCATTTTGCTTTGATGGATTCTTATCTTCAATAAGTTCAACCGAATATCTTATATCAGGAAACAAAGGTGTAACTAACTTTATTTTTTCTTTGATTCTAGTAAGTAGTTCATCTGGTAACGCTGAATTGTCAAATTTTCTTACCGATTTCCTCTTAGTAATATATTCATTCTTCACTTTTCAACAATCCTCCTAAAGAATTCTATTGCTCCTTTCACATCACTTTCATTTGGGTGTCCTTTTGCAATTCCGCCAATCAACTTAAAAGGCCCAAATGTGTCGAAACCTTTACACCTATAAGTCCCAATCAACCGGCAGGATTTCTCTGTAATGATCTGCTCTATTTCTTTTGTGTAATTTGCTTTTACACCATAAGTATTTATAAGAAATACTTGTTTTTTGCTTGGCAGATTGTTCTTGGCAAAATCCAAAACCTTCTCACTAAATTTACCAAAATATGTCCCTGATGCAAAACCTATTACATCGTAATCAGATAAGTCCTCCTTTTTACATTCAACCACATTAATTAGTTTTACATCATACAATTCTTTAATGGCATCCAAAAGTTTTTTTGTATTTCCATGATGTTGGGAATAGTATACAATTGCTACTTTCATAAGAACCCCCTGTTTTTACTGATCTTTCATTTGAGAAAGTGTCTTGCTCATACGATTTATAATTTCAATCATCTGCGTTATATCAGATTCTCCTAAAGCATTTGTTATTTTATTGAATCTCTCATTGAATTCCTCATCTTTAATTCTTAGCATCTCTTGTCCCTCTGGTGTCATTGTTATAATTAAAATCCTGCAATCGCTTTTATCAACATCTCTAATAATAAAACCCTTATTTTCAAGAGATCTTAGAATTTGAGAAACGGCTTATCAAAAAAGTCTTTCATTTATATCTATACCAATATCCAAATATCAAATTTTATCATTTTCACCTTCTGACCTGCTTTTGTTTTTCGTTGCAGTCTTTTAAGTGCATTTTATCATATTGTTATTTGCAATTCAAAATATTCAGAATAATGCTCTGCAACCCCGGTATATCTCTTCCCAGTCTTTGTATGGGCTAATTCTTATGGGGCAGATCCGGCTTTGTTGAAACAATTTCTTTCCTCCTAATACATTATGCAAAATGCCCGAATTCGGACAATGCTGTATATTGAAGTATAAAAAGCACACAGCATTTATGATTGATTTCATATCGGATTTTGTGAATGGTGAAATAGACCGTTATTTTTGTAAAGACAGCAGCCCTTCTCCGGCAAGATTGCCCGTGGTGGGAATCAGCTCCTATGGCAGGGCAAGCTCGCCCGCCATCTGATAAGCAGGAATCGCACCGGGGAGAATGCTCTTCGCATGCTCGGTTGCCTTGACTTTTGCTTTATATTTCACTTTTTTACCGGCCTTTGACAGGACAGTCTCGCGGTTCGGTGTTGCCTGATACGGTAGCACCCTGGCTTCTTTCGGTATGGGGGAAGCATTGGCTCCGCATTTTTTACAAAATTTCGCTCCTTCATTCAGAGCCGCGCCGCAGCTTGTGCAGAATTTACCCATAAAATACTCACTCCTCACTTTTTCTCTAATCACGCGCTTTTGTTTCGTTACCAACCGGTGATGTCAGCCGTTACTCCGGTTTCATGCCACAGCTTTTGTGCGGCATCCAGTACCGCCTGCTTTTGGGTTATACCGTGCCGCAGTTCTTCCCTCATGGTATGGGCTGCGTCGCCAAAGGTCAGGTAAATCCGTTCCTGATCAATATGGGCGGTGCGCAGCCACACGTCATGTACCCCGTCGAGACCCCACCTGTAAATTTCGCTGCCGATAAGGATATCAAAGGTAGATACTACGGTTTCATAGGTGTCTTTTTTCATTTGTCGGCCCGGCATGGAGATGAGAGCAGATGGCGCTACAATGATGCAATTATCCCAAATGAGCGTTGCTTCATATAGCATACGGCTCTGACTCACCAATAACAAGAGGGCGATAAGACTGATGGCTCCAAAGGCAAAAACCGCTTCTAACATTAATGTTTGCGGATTAATTTCATTTGCACCATACCTCCTCCAGTATAAGTTTTAGGGAAAGGATGCCTTAAAAAGCATCGTTCTAAAGGATGAATTTACATAAAAAAGCCCCTCACCCTTTTGGGTGAGAGGCTGGTTAAATCCAGTATTTATGCGGTTTTATATACTATTCAATACTATTCAACCCTTTGATTCTTCAGTAGGGTGCTGATTATGAAATTATTTTTTCTTAACAGGGTAGGTAAATTCAGCAGTAATTGTGACATCACCGGCAGGCATGGTGAAGATTGTGCTTGCACTGGTAGCATTGGCAAAGCTTCCTCCGCCGGAGCACTGCTGTCAAAGCCGGTTACATTATCTATTGTTGCTTCTTCTGTATCCCAATCCATGAACTCCGATCCCAGGATACCGGTCAGTACGGTATTTTTTTCGGGAGTCTTTGAACTAAAACCGGTCAGGTAGTAAAGCTCCCCATTTGAGTCCACGAAAAGACCAGTCGCCACCATGTAATTATTCAAAACACAAACCCGTCCGGCTGTTCTGCTTACGCCGTAAAGCTCTTGATGATGAGCCATATAAGCCATATATACTAATATTTTACAATTATGAACGAAATAGATATTGCCATTTTCATCTACGTCCATAGGAAAGCAATTTCCTGGAGTAGAATCTTCGTCTCTTTCGTATTCAATCTCATATATACGTCCTGCTGTATGGTGGAAGCTTATAGATGTTAATGATGTTGCTTAAACATCACTTAATCCCCACCCAATGGCTTTCACATCCTGCATTTTTGCCATTTCAAGTCCGCTGACTGCAGGATAATGCTTTAAAAGCTCCAATACCGGATAGGTTTCAACTCCCGGCTGAGGTACATTTTCAAAGGGTACTTTTACCCACTTCATTGTATCCCCTTGGGTATGGCAGAACTCATATAAATAGAAGCCTTCTACATAAGAACCATCAAATTCAATCATACTCTTAAAATAGGATATACCCTCCAGGTGCTGTGTTTTTTCATTCAGGACTCCCTCAAAGAGTATTCTCCCTTCATCAACGATGATGGCTTGCTTTTGCTCTATCCATGCAAGATCATCGATTTTATACAGTTTCAGAATGTAGGCCATGCCAGCTGCTCCAACTATGTTAATAACAGCCTTATCGCCTAGAGCAGCTTTCTTGGGACCTTCAAAGAATGCCGGCTGCCGTTCCGGAAAAAACTGTTCTGATTTTTCCCACTCTGCTGCATCTTTGCTGATTCTCCGGTAATGGCTTATCCCGGAAAGTTTCTTTTCCTTTCCAAGAATAATATCACATAAAAAGTCCTCTGCCGTATCATACAGATTCGTTGCATTGTTGTGTCCGAATCTGTAGCCAAACTGAAGATGAACCTGGACCCCACAGCTAATCAAAAGCTCTGCAAAGTCTATGATACCATCCTTTGTGGCGAAAGCATCATGGGTACCTACTGCTAAAAACACCTTTGTACCCTTTTCAGCTATTGTTTTAGCGAACTGTTTTGAACACGGGCATAATACTTCATTGGCAATAGACCTGTCACAGGTGCCGAAGAGATTGTTTAAAAAGAGTTTCTGCCCGCTTAAACCATATACCGGATCCCTCCAGCTTCTCATCCATGCCAGCTTATAACCCGTATCTTCGCTGATTGCTGCATAGACCAGCGGACATGTAGGGTTTGGCACCTCCCAGTCATTTTCTCCAAAGCGTACTATGGGATTATAACAAACCGCATATTTTATTCTGTAATTATTATGATAAGAATTGCCCGCAGCTATAAGTGCTGTGATTCCTCCACGGGAGCCCCCTACTGCCACGATGCTGCCGGGATCTCCTGAAAACTCCTTTGCAGCAGTCCTGAACAACTCCGAAAGATTGTGGAAGGCAGAATACTGAAAGGTTCTGGCTCCAATTGATCCTCCTCCGTTCCAAATAACCCCTATCACAGCCTTACTTGTCTTCTTCATTACATTTCCAATAACCTTAAGAACGGATGGCCCTATGGTTTGAAACATATTCTCGTTGCTGTCATAAAAACCACTGAATAAAACAGGATACTTATTTTGTTTCCCGGCTTGCCAATAAGGTGGCAAAATGAAAGTAGCCAAACTGGGTGTTTCTTTATTACTGGCAATAATGAAATTACTGACAACCTGAAAAGCTGGTATATTCTCCTGTAATTCAAATTGAGGGTAGTTTTTATAGATGACGGGATAGCCTGTATCCTTAAGTGTCTTTACTGACAACCACAGGGCAAGTGCATCGGTAACTTGAAACAGGCTGTAATTTTCCCCAATATACCGCTCATATCCCGGCACTTTTAGATTAAGGCTTTTTCCCGAAAAAAACATATATTTGTCTGATAAAAATGTATAGGGGCTTTCCAAATTTTTATCATATATAGGCTTCTCATTTATTACAGTATCGGTATTCAGGTCAATGTCAAGCTTTCCAACTCCGTCGGCAGCACCCAGGCAAAACCCGCCTCTGTTGTTATTAAGCTGTGCATTCCAATGGGTAACTACAGGAAAATCATTTATCAAAGTATCTAGCACAACTGTGAATATACCACTCTTTTTATAACTCAATCCGATAGTCCCCTGCTCCAAATCCATCTTGTCCGGTTTTAGCAGCTCTGTATTGAAACCATCCCAATACGCTACGCGAATTTGTTGCTGCCTCTCTCTTACAAAGTCCAGGAGTGTCAAAGGAATGCGAAGTTCCGATCCTGATAAAAAAAACTCGCTGACTGGTACATAGTTGCCGGGAATAAAAAACTTGTCTTTCAATTTTCATTCAGCCCCTTTAATTTATTCCATTTCAACCTGAACCCGGTTGATTGTCTCATTATTCTTCATTATAGGAAGTGCTTTGAGAGGATCCTGCACTACTCCGTTCAGTGTAATACTTTTTACATTTTTGCCGTTATTTTTTATCTCAATATGGTATCTGCAGCCCCGATATTCCCTGTAAACCTCAACCTGCTTTAATTCTTCCGGAAGCATAGGCTCAATCACAAGTCCTTCGTAGGTTCTCCGGATTCCCAGCATTAGTTCAACAATACTTTGCAGCAGCCAGTTCGCCGAGCCTGTAATCCAACTGAACTCCATTTTTCCTGCTTCCTTTTTGTGATCCGGACCATAGTAGCAGTTGCCGTATATATACGGGCAAACTGGCTTATCAGCCAATAAGGGGTTATCCGGCTGAATGGATTTTAATATTTTATACGCATCTTCACTATATCCTATGCCCAGTAAAGCATAGATGAGAAATGCATTGCCGTGTATATAGACTGATCCGTTTTCCGCTGTTCCAGGTTCCATGCAGCTCATTCGTCCCACATTTTCGTCCAATGAAGTGTATGTGGGATAGTTTAAAAGATAGCCATAATCTGTATAAAGGTATCTTTTAATGGATTTGAGTATACAATCTATTTTCTCCTGGTCTGCTACACCTGAAATAATGGCCCAGGACTGTGTATTCAGGAATATCAGGCCTCTTTCATTCTCTTTGGAACCCAGTTTGCCTCCCTTGTCATTAAAGGCACGTATATACCATTCTCCGTCCCATGCATTTTCATTAATGTCGTGCTTGAGTTTTTCATACATGGAATAATAATCTCTTGCATCCTGCCCCAGAAATTCCAAAAGCTCAGCATATATAAGCAGGCCCTTGGCAAGAAACATGGAAAGCCATACACTTTCTCCACGCCCTTCTCTTCCTACATGAGTAAGAGAATCATTCCAGTCTCCGTCGTGGATCCGTACCAAACCGTGCTCGCCACGATCCTGATACAATGAATGAATAATAAGTTCCATATGTTTGAGAACGCTTGCCTTTCCACCGTCAAGGAAAGAGACTTCCTCTTTCAGAAAATCTGTATCGCCGGTTTCCTTCACATACTCTGAAACAGCATAAAGCAGCCAGGAAGCACTGTCACTGTAATGCATTTTTGAATCCTCATAGACAACGGGGTAGGACCTGACTGCAAATCCATTGGAATACTGAAACTGAAGCGACTTAAGCAGGCTTTTTCTTGTAAGCTCCGCGTCAAAATACAGCACTCCCTGGGCGTGCTGTACCACATCCCGGAAACCTTTTATCCCCCACCGGCAATGAGTTGCCCCAAATAGGATCAGCTGCTTGTTCCATGTATTTGTGATGGTGTCCAATGATACATCACCCGTTTTGATAAGCAATTTTCTGAACCGGTCCTTTATTGAACCAACGGTATCCATAAAAATCTTATCAAAATCGCTGTATTTATTTATGGCACCTGTTAGATCCTGCCCACTGTGATGTCCAATGATCATTTGATTCACAGAAAACTGTCCTTCCACAATACAGTTATACTGGAAAGCAGCGCAAATCCGCTCCTTCGAAGCAATTGAATTTGGAAGCTTACCTTCTACAAGTCCCAAAGGATTTGCAGCTGTCCTGTACAAGCCCATAAAGTCAAATCGGCTGCAAGTGTAATAGTCTGGCTTCCGGGAAGGTATAACGGAAATTGAATTCAGCTTATCAATTAAGGCCTGGGCACTTTTTTTCACGGTGATACCGTTGATTAGAGGGTTGTATGCTGCGCTCATGTATCCGTCATGTCCATAGGTAGGAATAGTGGTTAGCAGCGAAAGCTCAGAATACAGATAAACACTTAGATTTCTTGGTATATCTGTTTCTATTTCCACATTCCAAAGCTCCACAGGATCCCTTCCCTGGGGCACTAGAATGGTCCATTTGCATTTTACACCAACGGTTAAGTTAGTGATGGTAGTATAGTTATATCCGAGTCTGCACTCATATTTTTCGTAAGGCTTGCAGACCGGTTCCCAGCCCACGGACCAAAACTCTCCTGTATCATTGTCTCTTATATAAACCATTCGACTGTGTTCATACTGCTGGTTGTCAATGGTTCCATGAATGATATTCGTTGTATAATCATTTTCATCTGTATATCTTGAATATCCCATCCCCGTATGTGTAACGTAGGAAAAAAATCGTTCATTAAACAGAAAATTGTCCTGATATTTCTTCTGAAGGGGATCGGATACAATATATTCACCAAACATAGTTCAATCACCCCTTTATGCCGCTTAAAGTAAAGCCGTGCATGATGTGCTTCTGAAAGATCAAAAACAGAATAATCGGCGGGATGATGGCAAAAACCAACGCTATCATCTGGATATCCAGTGCAAAACCGACCGAACCGCGCATTGTAAATATTCTTACCATTACTGTGTATTTCTCCGGATTCTTGATTATCAGGTAAGGCATCAGAAAATCTCCCCAGGCGCTGTTTATGGTAAAAATGGATACCACGGCGATAATAGGCTTGCTCAATGGTACAATAATCTTATAAAATAATTTAAAATTCCCGCAACCGTCCAAACGGGCAGCTTCTAAAAGCGACACCGGAATACTATCAAAAAATCCCTTAAAAATTAGTACAAAATATGCACTGGCTCCGGATATAAGCCACATAGGGATATATGTATTTGTCAAATTAAACCCGAAAATAGGGAACTTGATCATTGTCTTAAATAATGGTACCAAACTTAAAGAGGCTGGCATCAGCATTGTCCATATCATAAGGGAAAGAAAAAAATTGCTCCCCTTTGGCTTCAGCCGGGATAAAACATATCCAGCAAGACCGTTTATAACAACCGAAAATACCACACAACCTGCAGCCAACTCAAGTGTATTGATATAATAACGGATAAACTTCAATTTATTCCAGGTCTCGAGGAGTTTTTCCGGTTGAAAAGTCTCCGGTAAAATTGTTGGCGGTATTTTGTAAAATTCCTTGATATCCTTCATACTGGATAAAAGAATCCATACGGGAGGCAGCAGACATATCAGCGAAATGCAAACCATGAGAAGAAATAAAATCCAATACACCATCTTATATTTTGTCTTTTTCATTTCTATGGAATTTATAATTCCTGTATGTTTTTCTTCTAACTTAGCCATGAATTTTACCTCCCTTATTCGTCCAAAGTCGCCTTCTTGCTAAATAACTGATAAATTACCGTAAGTAAAGCAAGCATTACGAATGTAATTACACCGAGAGCCATGGATTTATCCGCCCTGAAATATCTAAAGGCATAAAAATAGCTCTGCAGCATCAGGCTTGTTGATGCATTGTTTGGACCTCCGTCAGTCATAGTCAACGGCTCGGCCATTACTTGAAAAACACCTATAATCTGCATGATAAGCATAAGTAATATTATGTTGGCAATCTGCGGCAATGTTATATAGCGGATACGCTGAACAACGCTTGCTCCGTCTATGATGGAAGCTTCATACAATTCCTGATTGATGCCCTGCAGACTAGCTAAATAAATAAGTGATGTACCGCCAAACCCTTTCCATGTCATAGTTGTGACAATCAATGGTATTGTGAGCTTAGGATTTTGCAGCCATGACGACTGAGGCAATCCCAGCTGAGCTAACAGTGAGTTGAGAAGCCCTCCTTTTCCCGGGTCAAACATAAAGGACCATAGGAGAGAACATGCAATTCCAGGAACTATTGTAGGAAAATATACGGAAAACTTAAAAAATGCCTTAAGGTGAATCATTTCATTCAATAGGATTCCTACAAAAATTGGAAATAAGAATCCGATGATAAGTGACCAAACGGTATATGATACCGTATTAAGCAGTGTGCTTTTAAATTCCGAGTCCTGTATTACATCGATAAAATTTCTCAGTCCTACGAACTTAACCGCATCGTAACCTTTTGTTTCAAAAAACGAGAGAACAATACCTGAAATCATAGGCATCCATACAATGATTATAAAGCTAATCAGACTTGGTATCAGCAGTAACCATGCTGCAGTATTCAATTTAATTGCAGCAAGAGTGGTTCTGATACTCCTTTTAACGTTAAGTGGGCTGTTTTGATTGCCCAACTGTTCTTTGATCATGTTCCAATTTCCTCCAATAGTTTGCTTCAGGGAGTGGTTCAACCACTCCCCTTGTGATATATTTATAGTGCCTCGTTATTGCGCTACTTTATCCAGGTAATCTCTCTGGAAGGTTTCAACCAATCTATTTAGTATTTCTTGAGGATCTGCATTTTTATCCGTCAATACAGACTGAATAGCTGTATCCAATGTTTTATAAAGTTCCTGTGCGAGAACTGGTTCTTCAGGGCGCATTCCTTTAGTAGAGTTATTTACATAATCATTCCACAAATCCATGTTAACGTTTTGATACTTTTTGAGAATTTCATCTTCCGCAGCGACACGTTCAGGATCAACCCATACACGCATGTCATGCGGACCAACAACAAGACCCTGCTCATTGTTGATTTTTGCTGTTGCCTCAAAGTTCTGCTTCATTTCGTCCGTAACAATAGGTGAGAAGCCCTTCGAAACCTCAAGCCACTTGATGCATGCATCCAACTGTTCAGGAGTAGATTGGGGTGCAAACATAAAGATTGATCCACCCAAGACAGTCGCAACACCTTTAGGCCCCGCAGGGTTCTGTGACATGGCTATGGCATCCTTGCTCATCTTTGTATTGGTTATAATCATTGGTACCCAGCCCAACGCACCGAATGCCATGCCAACTTGATCCGTCCCCATCAAGCCCATTAAATCGGCAACCTCAACCAGGTTGTTTTCAGGAAGTACGTCGTATTTCCACTTCAGGTCTTTTACATATTGCAACGCTGCAACTGCTTCCGGACTGTTAAATACCGCCTTCCACTTGCCGTCCACCTTCTTCTCGAATTCTGCACCATAAGCCCATGCAATGTTCATAAACATCCAGCCGCCCTGGTTATTTTTCGTTGGGAAGAAGAAGCCCGGCTTTCCTGTCTTTTGCTTAATTATCTGAGCTGTCTGAGCAAGCTCGTCATAAGTCCTCGGGAACTTGGGAACTCCCTTTTCATCCAAAAGTCCTGCTTCCTTAAATACGTTGACATTATACATCAAACCTACTGTATAGCCGCCCTGGGGCAAGCCGTAATACCTGTTATCCTTCGTAACAAGTGCCAGCATATCTGGGTTCATGGTTTTATCATAATTATATTTTTTTACAATATCAGTAATATCCGCTGAGTATCCGCCCTCAATAATCTTGGATGCCTCAGTAAAATAGGTGTCATACAGATTTGGAAGCTGTCCGCTGGCAGCCTTCGGAAGGAAGGAATTCACATCATAGCTCCATTCCTCACCCTGTATAGTAATATAAGGATATTTCTGTTTCATTGTCTCAACATATTGTGCATAAAGCTTTGTATTTGCTTCATCATCGCCTTTTGGCCAATTGCTTACTGTAATTGTAACCGGTTTTGGCTCGTCGCTGGTATTTGTATTGTCAGCAGCATCTGTGTCTGCTGTCGTCGTCTGAACTGAAGTTGTTGATTCGCTTGCTTTGTTCCCTGAACATCCTGCAATCATTGAAATACACATGAAAGCCATTAACATTAAAGATATTAATCTTTTAACCATATTGACTCCACTTCCTTTTTAATTATCTTTGGGTTGACATAGGAAAATTTTATAAAGTTTACGGATCCGTACTATGTTTTCATTATATCATCACAAATTTTGAATAACTAGAAACACTATTCTGCTAAAAGGGGTACAAAACTACTTGTTTTTGCGTGGGGGTTCTGTTTCTGTTGCAAATAGAAAAGGGCAGCATTATAATGAGAATATGGCAGCATTTCTTTCTTATTGTAATTAACTTTATACGTACGTATTTTCTAAGCGTACCAGGGAGGTTAACTTGTTTATCGCATTAGAAAGAAAGATAAAAGTTTTTTTAATAATTATCATTATAATGGCTGCTTTGATAAACTCATTAACAGTTAATCTGACCATAAGAAAAAATATATACGACCATTCGGTTCAGCTGTCCCAGCAGCATATAAAGCAGCAAAACCAAAATTTAAGGCTAAATATGAACCTGATTGAAGAAACCTCCAGGCTTATTTCAGAAAATCCTGTGATTAAGGAAAGTCTTGAAACAACAGATTTCAGTGATAAGGTAATTCCTCTTTTGGACAGTTTACGCGCTTCCAATCTGAATATCTTAGGTGTTACTGTCTATGGCAGTAATGGAATACTATACCTTTCAAGTAATACATATAACGCTCCGAAGTTTGAAAAAGTCAAAGACAACTTTCATTTCCTTAATAAGCTCGCTGAGAAAAATTCCTACTGGATGGTCCGGACCAAAGACATTCCAAGTTTTTACAACTACAATTCTGTTTCAAAAACCGGAATTTTCACCTGTGCTATTTGCATTAAAAACAATCATGGAGAGTCTTTAGGCTATTTATTTGTTGATACAAATATAAATTCCATTTATGATTTTTACAAACCAGACGATAGTGGCATGTTTTATAATAAATCAAGCATTTACATAATTACATCCGATAAAAAAACTCTCACATCTCCCTATAATCCTCCATTAGGTATAGGATTACAATTGGCAGACATAAACATGATTCCACCCTTCATGGATAGCTCATATACTATTGAGAAAAACAGAAAAAGTATTATTACCTATTACCCTATTCCAAATTCAAGTGATACAGTTGTTATAGTGACACCACTTGATCTCAATTCACAGCTTGGTACTCTAATCACGGTACTGCTTGTACTAGGATTTTCTTTTGTACTGGTATCTTTTTTACTGATAAAAATTCTGTCAAAAAGTATCATTTACCCTTTGACAAGACTTTACGAAAGCATGCAAAAATAGCATTCTATACTATAATATTGAAATTCACATCCACAGTAGTTCCCTTGTTGATTTCACTGTCAATATGTATTCCATACTGTGTTCCGTACTCCAGTTTTATACGCTCGTCTACATTGTAAAGGCCATAGCCGCTTTTAGACATATTGCTTGAGGTTTTATGCAGATCAGTATTCTTCACATCAAATCCCACTCCATCATCAATCACCTGAAACTTCAGCTCATCTCCAAACCTCATTCCATTGACAATTATGTGACCTTTGCCTCTCTTTTGCCGTATACCATGTTTTATGGCATTTTCCACTAAAGGCTGCAATGTTAATTTCAGCATTTTTAAACGTAAAATTTCCTCCGGAATATTGTATTGTACATCGAATTTATCTGGGTACCGCATCTGTTCTATGGTAACAAAGCTTTGTACCAGCTGTATCTCTTCTTCCACGGTAATATACTTGTCCCCATTGTGAAGACTCAGCCGGAAAAACCTGGCCAATTCCATAACAATCAGCTCAATGTCGTCCTGCCTGTTCTTCAGCTTGGCAATGCAGGCAATGGCATCAAGTGTATTATATAAAAAATGAGGATTAATTTGTGCTTGAAGTGCGATCAGCTCCAATTCCCTTTGCTTTTCCTTTTCTATTTTTATTTTTTCAATTAGTTCATTTATACGTACAATCATACTGTTATAGCTTTTTTCAAGTTCCCATATTTCGTCCTTTATATTTTCCTCCAAAGTAACCTGAAAATTGCCTCTGCCAAAATCATTAAGCTTCTTTTTCAACCGTTCAAGCGAATTTATGATCCTTCTGGACATGGTCACTGAAACGGTAATAATGGTCAAAACCATAATAATGCCAATAGCAAGAAGGTCCATATTAATTCTTGCCATTACACTGAACAGCTTGCTGTAGGAGATAACACTGACGACTTTCCAATCTGCCCCCACGCTTCTCATCCGCTGTCCAAGATCCAGGGAGGCAACAACAGACCGTTCCCCCTCATAGTTCACAGTAACGGCACTGAACACTTTTTTATTCGTGAGCTGTGCCTCAGAATCCAGAATCATATAGCCGATTTTGCTCTTATCCGGGTGTGACAGAATATAGTTGTCTTTTGTGACCAAAAAGGAATAGCCCCAATCGGGAACAATTTCCTTATAAATATTATAAAGGGCATCTTCATTAATATAAATAATCATATACCCCAGCTTTTGGCCTGTATAAAAATTGTTGAACTTGACGCCAAAGGGAATATATGCCTTATTATTGATGTTGTCCTTATATACGTTGCCCCATACTGGTATTTTCGTTGCTTGAATTTGTTTGAGATAGCTTGCTGCGGGCAAATCCACTATGAGAGCTCTGTAATCAAAGGTTTCTCCTTCCGAGGTTACAAAGAGTATATCTCCTACAGTGTCCTTGCTCCCTACAAATGAATCCAATAGTACTCTTAATTGTTTCAGCTTTTGGTCATGCGTCAAGGCTTTATCCTCAATTATATCATATATCTGCTGATTGCCTTGCAGACGCACAAACAGCATATTAACCTCATTTATCGTTAGCTCAATACTGGTAATTATCTGCTGCTGTGCTGATTGTACATAATCGTATATATATTTGTTTATCAGTATCCGGGTATAAGTTCTTGAAAACAACAGAATAGAAATAGAAAACACAAAAAGGCTTATCAATAGATAAACCATAATTCTGCTTCTTATCTTAAAATGTCTGAGTAAAGCGATAATGCTGCTCAATCCCCGGTTAGTTCTCATTTTTCAACCTCACATAATCGCTGGGATTTATGCCAGTAATTTTTTTAAAAACACGCCTGAAATACTTAACATCATTATATCCCACCTTAACACAAATATCACACATTCTGTTTTCGGGATCCTTCAAAAGCTCCTTTGCCATTTCAATCCTGCATTCGGTCAGACATTCATTAAAGGTCTTTCCCAGTTCATCCTTAAATAGGTGCATCAGGTAGGAAGGACTGATATATAATGCTTTGGAAGCCGTCTCTACGGAAATATCTTTAAAATAGTTATTCTTTATATACTTGATTGCCTCTATTACTTCCCTTCGGTAGCCGGTTAATTCATTATCTCCCTTGTATACAATGCTGTTTAAGCCTGATAAAAGCTTTATATTTGAAGCCTCTACAGCCTCCAAATACGCATCATTCAAAGTATCCAGGCCCTCACTCATTCTGCTTATTCCTACAGAAAAGGTCAGCTTAAATTCTTCGGTCAATTCATCGGTCATTTTCCGACAATTCTCTTTGATGAGTTTGATTGTTTCATCCGGATTTTCCGTATTGAACGGATGGACAATGACTGTCCACGCATCATCTGTCACATCTACCATCAGCCCGATATAAAAGGAGCTTATCAGAAGCTTCCTGGCAATCCAATCTCCAATAGCATTTTTGGTGCTGAAAATTCCGGTCTGTGCCTGCTGCTCCAGCATCCATTTAAAGCGGTCTATACGAATATGTATAACATAGTTATGTTTCATCTCAAGTGGCAAATCAAGGAGCTGGATTTTTTCCTGTATCTCCATATAATCAGTAACATTCCCTTTCAGCAGGTCCCGAAGCAATTGTTTTTTGACGGAGGACATTTCCTTTTTTAATTTTTCAATATACTGAGTGGTACTCTTTTCGCGCTTGATTTTGTCTTTGACTTTTAGAACGGTCTCAATCAAATGTTTATTATCGATGGGTTTCAGCAGGTATGCATCAGCGCCATAATCCACGGCTGCCTTTGCATAGTCAAAATCATTATAGCCGCTCAACACAATAATTCTTGATCCAAGCTGGTTTTCCCTTATTCCCTTCATCAACTCCATGCCATCAATAAACGGCATGCGCATGTCCATTATGATAATTTCCGGCTTATACTGAAGTGCTAGGCTCAAGCCCTCTTCACCGTCAGCAGCCTCTCCCACTATTTCAACCCCATATTGCTGCCAGTCGATGGTCTCTTTGATCCTTAATCTTACTAGGTATTCATCATCAACAATCAACATTGTCAGCATATATTTACCCCCGAACCATATTTTGGGCACATATATTATTCTATTACATGATGATTTAAAAATCAAACACCCTAGTTGAATTCAATGCTGCTTAATTCATTCTCCATAATTTCGATTTTTGCATTTCGGATTTTTTCTTCTAATAATTGCTCATACATTTCCTGCTTTTGATCAGGTTCGGCTTTCATTGCATTCTTAATCGCAACTTCCAGTGTACTCATATAATAAGAATAATATGCCTCTATACTGAACTGTTTAGGTCCATACACCGGCTGATTATCTTTTATAGCCTTGGCTCTTCTTTTGTTTTCCTTCTTCATTTCGGAAATAAAATTTTTATAGCTTGTATCCGAAATAATGCCATAGTCAAGGGCCAGTTTTTTTATTACTTTGGTTCGTATTAACTTGTCAATAACCACTTTTTTCAGCTTTTCTTTAGGATATTCTTCAGCATAAGGCGTATTCCAAAACTCCTGAGTAAACTGTGCTTTATACTGATTTTGAAAATAGGAGATAACATTGGCTCTTTCCATGCCAGCCTGCATTATAAACTCATCGTAGGTAACGGGATCACCGTCCACAGTGAAAATAATCCGATCCCCGGTATTTCTGACGCTAATAAACACAGTGGCACTGATTAGTCCCGCCAAAACAACTGCTGCTAAAATGATTATTTTTCTGTTTAAATTGCATTTCATAAGCCGTCATCCTTTAACTATTATCAAATAGCTTGGTCCGGCAGGCACAATCTCCTGCCGAACCTTAATACTCTTACCTTAAAGCATGCAAATTAATCTGAGCAGGTTATGCTCATCTGACCTATTTGCGTTGCCCATGCATTTGAATCCGTTAACTCCACCTTTAGATAGTTTGTTCCCGGCGGGAGATTTGAAACCGGGGTAAAGGTAGTTGAATACCATGCATTTTCAGTTAAGACAGGTGTAGTATACGTAGTACTTACCAGCGTCCAGGTTACATTATCCGGAGAGGCATAGAACTTAACCTTGCTCAGGTCTGTTGTACCGAATTTATAGATATCTGCCACGAAGGTTTTTATATTGCTGTAATTGTAAATAATGTTACCTGTGCTGCTATTGCTTCGTTTTACTCTAGAGGTATCCCCGTTGAAATAGGATGGATTAGTGGAATCAAACACCATGTTGCTGGTATGGGAATATGTGTAATTCCAATTATCCAGCGTATCAACTATTGTTTTCTCGGTGGAGCCGGTACCAGATCCATGGTATGCACCTCTGCTGGGTGTTTCTCCTGGCGATATAATATTTCCCCAATAGTCTTTTCCACCGTTATTGGCGATAGGCGTTCCTGATGACAGCGCTGGCGAACCTTCCTTAAGCTTGTAACCATCAACAGAAGTTATTCCTATACCTCCGCTTCCGGGATTCTCAAACATAGGATCACAAGTTAACTTATTCGCATCCGCTGGTTCATTTTCAGGATGATTTCCATAGAAGAGATTATGTGAAAATGTTCCGTATTTTACACCATTTACAGTCGGAAGCTCATAATCTCCTGAACCAAGGTTATAGATAATATTATTCTTAAACGTATAGTTATTCGTGCTTGCATCACCATCCGTATAGATGGGTCTTACTGCTCCACAATCCGGACCAATATAAATCGTATTGTTATATATTTCAGTATTGACCGGTGTGCCCCATGAAAATGTAAAGATACCCTTTTTATTTCCTTCATTCTGACTGATATTATACCGTATCTTTACATTGGAATTGTATCCGCCCATCAAAAGGATGAATCCTCCCTCGTTGTCATGGCTATAGTTGTACTGTACTATTGTATTGTCATTTCCCAGATCCACATCAAAGCCCTGTCCGTCAGTATCGTTGCACCGGGTATCATAGGCTTCGTTGTACTGAATTACTGTATCCGCTGAAGCTAAAGGCCATATCCCAGCGCATGAATTCATATCGAACCCCGGGATCATTTTGAGTCCTGCCGACTGACATACATTATACTCAATAACTGAGCCTACAAATCCCCGTACAAGGATTCCGTCACTGTCAAGATTTGAAACGGTGTTGTTTCGTATAATCAGTCCAGTACCCATATAGGCTCTGTCCGGGGATGTCTGACTCAGGAAGAAGTATCTGTCCTGCCAGGCAACAATTCCTGTACGGCCAACGTTCTGGACAGTGTTGTTTTCAATAAGAACATTATTCCACTTACCATTGAAACCTGATGCACGGACAGATATTCCGCCGTTGATATGGGCATCCATAATACCTACCAGATTAAATGCTCCGTTAACATTATGAACGTAGTTGTTTCTAATTGTTATGCCGCTTTGAAGTTTATCATTCTCAACGAGAATACCATACCGAGGGACACCTGGTGTTGTGGCAGTTCCTGAATTGTCAACACCGGAATCATTGGTTACTTCAAGATTCTCTATAATCCAGTGACTTTGGTTATATAGATAAACTGCTGCACCCTGTGAAAGACTGCCCCCGTTGATAACTGGCCTGTTGCCTGTACCATAGGAGCTGATGGTGATAGGCGAGTTTGAAGTTCCCGACCCTTTTGGATACAACTGCTCATTCCATACACCTCCGCACTTAAGCAGAATCTTATCTCCCGGCTGGAATGTCGTCGCATTTACATTTGCAAAGGTACGCCATGGCGTACTTTCGCTTAAACCATTGTTTGAATCACTTCCTGAAACCGAGTCTACATAATAAACTTTACTGCTGGCCTGTACCATTTTCAAACCGGTTGGCAATGTCAAAAGCATAGCAAGAACAAGAAATAAACTCAGAACTCTTTTTTTCATAGTGAACCTCCTTAAATTTATATTTTTTATTTGAACTGATTCTATAAGCTGCCGGCTTGCTATACAGAACCAATGTATTACCGTGACTTTTTATTACGTTTTAGTCCTGTGAATCCAAAACCACAACTCCTTTTCCATTGTATGCTCCAATATTGGGCTGCTCTGTTTCCGATACCACATTGCCCCAATAATCCAAACCACCATTATCTTTTATGACACTGCCTGCTCCTATAGCCGGAGACCCCTTTTTAAGCTTCAGACCATCTGCTTCTATTCTTCCGGTACCAAAGTTTTTAGGTTCTACAAGCATAGGATCTGCAGTGAGCTTGTATGGGTCCGCGGGCTCGGTAGCTGGATGATTCCCGAAAAACAGGTTATGCTCAAAGGTACCAAACACTTTACCGTTCATCTGAGGAAGCTTATACTCTCCACTTCCAAGATTATAAATCAGGTTGTTTCTGAACTGATAATCATTGGTGCTGATATCGCCATCAGTGTTGATTACCTTCACATCACCGTCCTCAGGACCTATGTAAATGGTATTATTATAAATTTCGGTATTTTGCGGTGTACCCCAGGAAAAAGTAAATATCCCTTTTTTGTTGCCTTCATTTGCAATGACATTGTATCTGACCTTAACATTGGAATTGTACCCACCCATCAACAGCAGGAAGCCTCCTTGGTTGTGATGGCTATAGTTGTACTGAACTATGGTATTGTCGCTTAGCACATCCACGTCAAAACCCTGCCCGTCGATATTGTCGTTTGTCCTGCAGTCGTAAGACTCATTATACTGAATAATTGTATCAGCAGACCGGGTAGACCAAATTCCTGCGCAGGAATTCATATTGAAACCTTCAATCATTTTCAAGCCTGCTGATTGGCATACATTGTACTCAATCAGTGATCCCTTAAAACCAAAAACAAGGATACCATCGCTATCCAACCTGGAAACAAAATTGTTTCTTATAATCAAACCTGTTCCCATGAAATCTCTGTCAATTTGAGTCTCTACTTTATCGTAGTATCTATCCTGCCAGGCAACAATTCCAGTGCGTCCTACATTCTCCACAGTATTTCCTTCAATTAGTACATCGGTAAACTTGCCTTGAGGCCCTATTGCATGCAATGTTATACCACCATTAATATGAGCATCCATAATACCTACCAGATTAAATGCTCCGTTAACATTATGAACGTAGTTGTTTCTAATTGTTATGCCGCTTTGAGGTCTATCATTCTCAGCGAGAATACCATACCGAGGGACACCTGGTGTTGTGGCAGTCCCTGAATTGTCAACACCGGAATCATTGGTTACTTCAAGATTCTCTATAACCCAGTAACTTTGGTTAAATAGATAAACTGCTGCACCCTGTGAAAGACTTCCCCCGTTGATAACTGGCCTGCTGCCTGTACCATAGGAACTGATGGTGATAGGCAAGTCTGAAGTTCCCGACCCCTTTGGATACAACTGCTCATTCCATACACCTCCACACTTAAGCAGAATCTCATCTCCCGGCTTAAAAGTGGTCTTATTAACCGGGTCAAAGGTCTTCCATGGGGTCTCAGGACTTAAGCCATTATTGGTATCATTTCCATTTACAGAGTCTACATAATAAACTGTGCCTTTTGCCATTACTTTACCTACTCCTCCAAATGTAAAAAAAACTATTACGATAAATAATAAAATGTTAAATACACATACTTCATAAGCTGGTTTACCCTTACTTCTTCAACAGATTGCCATTTTCATCAAACCTTTTCACGAACTCAATAATACCAGTGAGGCTAGTCCATGCCACACCCACCTTCTGATCGGCAGCTCCATAGCTTATGATCAGCGTATCATCCACAACAATCCCGCCGGTTGCGAAAATGCAGGGGCATTGAAACTTATCCGGCATCTCCCAGTCCTGACGCGCATACATAAGTCTTTCGGGGCAGCGGTGGACAATCTCCGGAAAATCATTCTCCTTTTCTCGAAGTATCATAAATGACTGCGTATACCCATAACCCGGCATGGTTTTGCCATGGTATTGCAGGAGCCATTCATCATGACTGATTCTGATTGGAGGCCAACTGGCTCCGATTCTCTCCTGTTCCCAATCAAATATTCCTTCAGCAAGAAATTTATGAATTGCCTTATCTGTTGCAAAGTCTCTTATGTTTTCAGCTGCAGCCAGCATGATGGACGGCTTGGTATGTCCTTTTCCGGCTTCAAAATTGCTTGGGTTATTAGGTCTGTGGATCATTACATACATTAGCTTTCCATTAATCAACATTCTTTCAGGGAATAAAAAGACGTCCCTGTTATCGTCCACCCGTGGATCAGTTAAATTGCAAACGTATTGAAATGCATTGGCATAGTCCTTTTTTGCCAAGCTTTTCAGATCCAATTTATATATTGAAGAAGTAGTATTCTTACAGTCCTTCAGTCCGGTTGGATCATCCTCGCTTCCAACCCATTCTGGTATATTCTCAGCACCCTCCGGATTCAAATCCCAATAGGGGCCCGGAGGGAACATGCGACCGGCAATGGTAACGTAATACTGTCCTTCAATCTGAAATATTCTTGGATCTTCCAGGCATCCATTGGTGTAATTCATCACCATATTCCCCTGGTCATCCTTTATATATATTTTATCTTTGTCGTATTCCACCGAAGGCTCCAAAGCAGGTCTTGAAAAGTCAGCTTCCCAGGTTCTGCCCATGTCTTCGCTTTTAGCATAGCCTAGGAAAATGGGATACGGATCCCTGCACCCTGGAAAGGCTTTTTTGTGAGGACAGGGACCAGTTGCTCTAAACAGCATGTGAATGGTATCAGAATCCGGATCCTTTACAATGGCAGGGTTCAAAACCATTGTATCTGCCCACATGCAGCCTGGCTGTGGTTCAATGGCCGGTGCCGTAAGATATGTAAATTTTGGTTTCATTTTTAATTCTCCTTATATACTCAATATTAAAATCAATCCTGAATCAAGGTTGTACACAGTACCTGCGCATACCAACGAATCAGGAAATCATTAGGATGGTTTACGTGGTTTCCGGATATATCGTAATATTTTTTATGTTTGAGAAGTTCCTTGTGAATACTGATAATGTCCACAACCACAATTCCGTCTTCTTTAATCTCATACAAAGCCTGCAGATATTTCTCCTGTTCTCCGTAGAAGCTGATTTCCGGATTATTGGGTAGTGCAGCAAGATAATTTGGCATAAGGGGTGATATCAGAATAAACTCCGCATCAGAGTTTACACTCCGTACCTTTTTTATAATTCCTTCAATATTGTTTTTATATCTGTCTATAGGCATTCTGCAGGTACCATCATTGGTTCCGAAATTTAGAATAACCAGGTCCGGGTGGTGATTTGCCACCAATGTATCAACATTTTGAATTCCCCAGTCAGAGGTTTCTCCGCCCTTTGAGGTATTGACAAACTCAATCCTTGCTCCATAAACCTCTTCAAGCTTTCGTACAAAAAGATGTCCCCAGTCCGGCTGAAAAGGCGGCACTGACATAAGACCGCTGGCATTGGCTCCTGCTGAGATGCTATCCCCATTTAAGACAATTTTCAAAGTCTCTTTTCTTTCCAGGATGGCCAGTGTTTTCTTAAGCATTGCCTTGTTAAAAACCGGTACAGGCCCCGTCCATTGGTCTCCAGTATGAGTATATGTGACACTAAGCTGCATGTCATGTAAATAATGTCCTTCCTGAAAAAGTATATAACCTCCGCCAATACGTGGAAGAGTCCAACCTTCTCTTGGTTCGGCAGGATAGAGTTGTTCACGGGTTAGAAATGGAGCTCTGGATTTTTTTGTAAGTCTCAGTTTGCCATCCTCAAAAAACCAATCGACGTTCTCTATATATTCTTTATCCAAACGGGCATTTTTTACTGAAATTATTTTTGTTGGCTTGTAAAGCAGACTTGCTTCTGGCAGTTTTCCGTCGTTGGATACCATCAGCACCGATTCATTGTACATGGTCCTGTTCTTCCAGAAATATTCCATGCTTTTATTGAAATCAAATGCCTCCATTTTTCACCTCGACTATCATTTTTATTTTATGATAGCATAGGAATGGAAGCATGTATAAGACCACAAAACTGCTATAAGTACACTATTCTGCTGAGTTTTGAACTATTCATCTATTTTCTTATTACCTCTCTAGTTTGATCCATTGCTTTTGCAATATGATACAAAGACATGCCAAAATTTTGCTGCATCTTATCAGATACTATATTTCCTACTCCCCAGGATTCATTTAAAGGCACACATGCCATAATTGACGGATGATTATAATCTCTATTAATAAATCCTATAAATTCAGAAACAACATTTTGGGTCTGCTCTACATTAAAATCATACGGGCTTAGCATTTCACCCCAAACCAGCAGAAATCCAAAAGATTTTGTCATTTCAATATCAAACCTGAGGGCTTCGTCACTGGGTGGAGTCAACAGACTTTCAGTCCAATATCCATGATCTCAAATTAATTTAAGACAGTAAAGAATTGATACGCTAGTTCGTTCTTTTTAGTTTTAACAATCCAAATAGCAGTTAGTTTTGATTGTTCCCTATATGTCCGATTCTTGCTAGACCGACAGATGTCGGTCCACTGAATTCATTTCTAGTCTATCCTCTCAATTAGCCTATTTATTTTTTGTAATTGTTCGACTTCAAATTGATTTTCCGTTAGGATATGACAATATTGTGCATGAGCAGTTGTAACGAGCCATTCTTTATTATTTCTCAAAAAACATAAGTCGTCAGGGAGATAAGGTGCCTGCCAATTAAAAAGAGAATCGGTTATATTTTTAATTATCTCTCTACTTTTCTCAGAAGTACGGAAATAATAAACCGTTGCCGTTGGAACAGAGAGTGTACCAGGCCATTCACTTTGTTCCTTATTGCAGATAAAATCATCCTTTAATTCCCCCAATAGAGTATCAAAGGATTGGTAGTATGTAAGTTGGCTGTGCTTAATAAAAAGGAAGATGTCGCATTTATCAAATGCAAGTTGAATAAGCTCTTTATAATTTTCACCCTTAGGTTCGTTTAAGATAATTCTCATGATATCCTCCCAACAGTAGTACTCTTTTTCGTATTATTTCCTATCACGTAGAAATACCGAAGTACGCAATAATTCCGATATAGGTCCGCAAACATAATTCTATACTGGAAACATCTTGGATTCAGTGCACATTATATAAATAATTTTTGCTTCATATAATTCTACTAAAGCGACACATTAAATAAAGATTGCGAATTACTTTGCCCATTGACAATGAATACAATTCTCACATTCCTTATGAAATTCTTCAATGTCCTTAAACTTTTTTGTTAGTTCAATCCATCTCTTAAGTTCATATGTAGTATCAATAGGTCCTCCTATATCAACAAAACAATATTCCCAACATAGTCCCTCGTCAATTTCTTTTTCAGTAGCAGGGCAATACCACATATCATTACTCATTAAGAATACCTCCAAATAAGGCGATTAATCCGTAATATTCTACAGGTACGACTTTAAATGAAAATCGCATTTATCCATCCACTGTCCAAGTGTTCCTTTTCTTTCTAAACTGCTTTGGCACCTTAATATTGGACATTAGCTTGCTCTTTCTTTTATAATCCTAATTTTATTTTCAAAATCCATGTACACTTGTCTTGGAGTCTTTAACTTAAGCCCCCAGTGCAGTCTCCTGTTATTATAAAAGTCTTCTCAGTCTGATAACGCAGCCTTTGCTTCTTCTAAACTGTCAAATTCGCTCCTGCTCAGTAATTCTTCCTCAACAATTCCATGATATGCTTCTATATGTCCCTTCTCTTCAGGACATCTTGCATGGGTAAATTCATGATAAATCCCTTTTAATCTGCAGTATTCTTCAAAGTTTTGGCCTATATATTGCGATCCATTATCGCTTCTTAAAATAAGTCCTAACGGTTCAATTCCTCTATCCTTTATTGCTTTATCCAAAAAAACGTACGTGCGGTTTTCCCGCATACGGCTTTCCGATATTATTCTTCCTTTCAGCACTCAGCCGCAAATACTTGCCAGTCCTGCCTGCAAAGTTAATTTCCTGACTTTAACCGCATTCACAAAGTCTGTAGTTAGCTCAAGTGGCCATTATTGATGTTTACGTCCATGGGAACAGGTCAGCCGTTTTTGAGCATTTTGCAGGTTGCGGAATCATGTCAACGACTTTTGAGGTTTTAGGGAATATAACCAGATAACAGGTATACAATTTTACTAAAAACTAGTTTTATAACTGCATTTGCTGAGAAACTAAATACTTCTTAACGAATATTAAAATGTTATTTTGTTTATAGTATATTTTTTCACAACACCTTTTATCTAAGCAGTTCATATTCTCTGTCGATTTCAAGCATATCGCTCTTATTTTTTCGGCAGCCATATATAAATATTCTGCTTTGGGTTCATCTATGTAATTTATGCCGTTTAAAAACTCCATGATAATTGTTGTGCTTTTTTCATTTTACAGCTATCAATAATTCGAGGATGGAATATTTCCAACGGTTTTAATATTGATCCCTTCATCAGAAAAATTTGAAAACTATTTTAAGTATTCTAATTCTGTATCCATTATTCTTCTAATAGTATTCATTTTTCCCTATTCACAGCATTTTAACCATGCAGCTTAACCATTGTATTATTGCAGAATAATCGGTAATCCTACTAGACATTTATAATTGAAAATATGTATCCTAGACCCACCATAATAACATTTGAAATACTATGCATTATCATTGGATATATAACACTGTTACTTTCTTGATATGCTTTTCCATAGACTATCCCTAGAACAAAGCAGTATATCAGTTGAAGGTAATTCATACCTATTGAAAATGGATTGATAGTCCATCTAATATGTGCAATTGAGAACAATACTGCAGCTATAATAACCTCATAAGATAAGTTCAATTTTGTAAATTTTCTCTCTTTATTACTGCCAATCCAGAATGTGAGAATCCCTATAGGTAAAGCACGAAATAAAACTTCTTCTGATATCCCTGACAACAATAGTTGGAATCCTAATGTACCTAGAACATTTTTTGCATTTAACGGATAATCATATTGAATAATTTGATTACTAAAATATCTAATCCCATATGAGATTACAGTAAATATAAGTACAGCAACTGTAAAAACTAACAAATACTTCATTCCTAATTTTCTATTGCCAGCATTAAAACCAAAATCAATTTTATATTTTTTATTAAGTATTATAATAGCTAATAACGCTATAAGCATCTGTACAATATGATGTACGGATACGTATGCAAAAATACCATATTCATCTATTATCTTGTAATCAAAACAGTTAGCAATTATATTTCCAACTTTACTCGCAAATTGCTGGAATATTAATAGTAAGGCTATTGCTACTATACTTACCCCTGTCTGATTGCTTTTACTATTTATCATATGCCTCTATCATCCTATCCCCTTGATTGTTCAATAGAATGTTAAGTAATTATTGCACATTATAGTGTATAATGGATTTTAATTTATGTCATATAGTCAAATTTATAACCAGCTAACATCTAGCCTTCTTATCTTCTTTGTTTTTAAGCCAATAGCCACAGATTATCCCAACAAATACTCCTATGACATGAGCAACAGCGCTACCCAATGTTTGAGGGTTTATAACTGCTAAAAGTACAGTAAAGATAACTAATACCCACGTCCACAGCTTAGCCTTTGAGCCTAATAATACAGCATTAGGCCTCAATGTCGCAAAGGTACCTACTATTCCAAAAACTGCTGCAGAAGCTCCTGTCATAAGCCCTGTCCGTTGTACTATTAAACTAGTAAATAGAAATGTTATACTACCTATCAGCCCTGCTATCAAGTAGACTATTGCTACTGTTTTTGCACTTGTTATCTTTTCTAATCTTGAACCAAAGAAGAAAAATATACCCATATTAAAAATAAGATGAATAAACACTTCATGTGATAAAAACACAGTAATTAGTGTCCAAGGTTTTTCTAGTATCATAGATATCTCATGATTCAACAATAAATTCTCTCTAAGGCCAGGAGCTGTATTTAAAGCAATAAATAAAACTATATTTATAAGTATAATAGCTAATGTCCCTTTCCCTAAACTAATACCTTCTTTATGCTTCCCTACTATTTTCTCGTTCATCTCATTTCTCCTTTCTAAACCTTGTTAATATATCATTTAATTTAACTAGCCTTTTATCACCTTTTACGCTGCGGTTCTCTAGTATGTAGGAAAGCATTTAGAAAGTAAGATTTACCACTTCCAAAGAAATCAGAAATCCATACACCTATATCTGCAGTAGGTTTATCAAAGGCATTACCTATTTTTATAATTATATCAAATATATTTTATGAAAACTAGAAAAATATCCGCGAACTCATAGATTCTATCCTCTCATCACATCATTATCAACATATATGAAACATCTGAATATACACATTCATCCTATCTCCACAACCCTACGAATTTTCCTATTCTGTCCAATCAACCCTACCTAATTTCAGGCTCAAATTTAGGCAAAAATATACCATCGATATGTTCCCATGGACACACATCGATGGTATAAGCTGCATGTCCACAATTTCTTCAGCAGCCTCTCGTCACAGCCCTTCCTGGACGGGTTCACTGCCATCACGTCTGCCCTTATGCCATTGTCATACATCTGCGGTATGACCGTTTCCGCTTCCCCGGTGATGAACTGCACATTATTCACTCCCTTTTCCTCCGCATTTCTTTTGGCATCCCTTACAGCATCTTCTATCACTTCAACCCCATATACCTTTACGGCTTTTTCAGATAAAAAGAGCGATATGGCGTCTATTCTTCATCTATAATAATTCTAAATTTATCAATGGAATACTCACCAAATCCCCCTTCAACTGTATAAGTTCCTGGTTTAAAATAAGAATGTTCAAGGTCTGTATGAACCAGATTCAGATACAGTCTGTCCTCGGGTCTTAACAAACTGTTTGCTGGTATATCAACGTCAATGTCTTCCAATAACGTATAATCTTGTCCACCCTCCATTTTTATCTACGTTTTCATGTTTTCTTTTAAGGTAATGTCCTCATCTGGATTGTTTATTAAAACAGATATGTATGGATATTAAAGCTGAACCCTTTTATATCTCTTATAACATTATTATTTTTCATCTCGAGTAAAGGAATATATTTCTCATTTCCAAATCCGCTATGATGAGTAACATAGCCCCAAACATAAATCTCATCAACATTGGAATCCTGTATATCAGTTACATCCGCCAAATACCCATCGAGCTCCACTTTTTCAGCTTCAATGTAAATATCCATATTCACCCGTGTCGAAGTTTACAGCGTTATATATAAACTTCGCCTAATTTCAGGTGTTATATATTTGAGTTTTGACTTAATCTTAATACTTCTTTCTAAATACAGATGGAGAAACTCCGACATATCTCTTGAATTGAGCAGAAAATGAATAAGAATCGGGAAATCCTAATTCGTAGGCGATCTGTTTTATACTTTTATCAGATTCAAGTAAAAGTGATTTTGCTACATTAATTCTGCTTTGAACTCGATATTCTGTAGGTGAAATACCTACAATTTTTTTAAAAGTTTTTCTGAAACTTTCATATCCTACTCCAAGTTGATGGCAGACTTGAGAAAAAGGTAATTTAATTTCAAAGTCCTTTTGCAGCATTGAACAAGCTTCTTTTACCAGAGTAATACTTTCATCGGAAGACTGTGCCTGCTGATGCATTTGATATATAATAAAGATAATTCTTAGAGCCTCTGATAATGCCAATGTAAGTTGTTCCACAGGCAAGTTCTTAATTTGATTTTGCAAATTTATAAACATATCAAGCAGCGCATAATTTACCCCTGGATACAAAACATCATGATTTTTATCCATAATACTAAGCCCGCATAGGGAATCAAACAAGCCCTTACCAAAGCAAATAAAAAATTCAACCCATTTACCATCTGGATGTACGATGGTAGAATGAGGTTTCCCGGGAATTCTTTGAATAAAGCAACCAGGGTATAATTTATATTCCTTACCTTCGCTATCAATATGAGTTCCCTCTCCACTTAACAGAAGGAGTGCTCCATAATACTCAAAAACTATGTTATTATCACTTGCACTTTTTGTCTTTTTATTGATAAAGCCACAGGAAAGTACCCCGTTTATAGGATCATTGCCTAAGACGCGATGAACGGTATCTGTTTTATAAAACTCATCTGGCAATAAGAACATATAATCCCCCATTACAAAATACCAATAATAACATCATTAATACCAAATTTACAATTCTATTTACAATAAGTCAATGGTATATTGTAAGTATATTTAGCAAATATGAGTATCATGTATGTTAAATACCAAATATAACATTGCGGGGAGCTTAAGGCATGAATCAGAGAGAAAATGTTATTTCATTATTGAAGCGTAAGGGCTATAACAAGGTGCCAATTAACTTTGAGCTTTGCCCTTCGCTTGAACAGGAGTTTAAAAGTCAAACCGGAAGTACATTAGATTATCGGGACTATTTTAGTTTTCCATGGAGAACAGTTGACGATTTGAAACTAAAATCAGAGGATACCAGCCACTTTAAAAAGTATTATGATTTTGAACTTAAAGCAGGGTCTGAAATTGATGTATGGGGCGTTGCACATGAGCCAGGAAGTGAAGCCGCAAAGCATATGACATATATGCGCAATCCACTTAAAAGAGCGACTTCATTAGAGGAAATTCAAAGCTATCCATTCCCGGATTATTTTAATGCAGACAATTCACATCAAAAACAGCAAACTGATGAAATACATTCCAGGGGATTGGCAGCTGTAGGCAATATGCAATGCACTATATGGGAGACTGCCTGGTACATAAGAAGTATGGAAGAGCTTATGATTGACATGATGATGGAAGACATAAAAGCAGAATACTTGCTTGACATGGTTACTAAAATTGCAGTACATAGAGCTGAAGCCTACGCTCGCGCAGGAGTGGATATTTTGTACTTAGGTGATGATATTGGTATGCAGAGAACCACGATGATGAGCGAGGATTTATATGTAACATGGTTAAAGCCTAGACTTAAAAAGGTAATTAAAGCTGCTAAAGCTATTAATCCAGATATTATAGTGTTTTATCATTCGTGTGGTTTTGTGGCACCTTTTATCCCACATCTTATTGATGCAGGTATAGATGTGTTGAATCCAGTGCAGCCTGAATGCATGGATTTTAAAGAAATTCATGAGCAGTATGGAAATATACTCTCTTTTTATGGGACAATTGGAACACAAACTACAATGCCATTTGGGACACCGGATGAGGTAAGAAAAGAAGTATTTAAAAATCTTGAAATTGCGGGCGATAAAGGCGGATTGATTGTTGCGCCTACGCACCTTTTGGAACCGGAAGTACCTTGGGAAAATGTTATTGCGTATGTAAATGCGTGCAGGGATTTTAAATAGAGAAGGGCTGAGCCTTTAAAGGAGTATTCCTGTGTCCTGCTTCTGGTGTCTTTGAAAGATGGGCGCGGCTTTTTTTAGTATCGCATTTTCTCCTAGGATCAGCGATGCGTTTTTTTAGTTGCCTTAATTCTTCGTCTTGAGATTTTAAGTTACCGCTGCCAGAAAAAGCTTCATCTTTCTTGATTTGTTCCCTTAAGCTTTTTTGGCGATTTTAAAAACTCCCGATTTTTACTCCAGAAGCCCAAAAGTGCCTTATCAACTGTTCGTGGAAACATATCGATGGAAAAGAAAGCGGATGTACAGATATGAAATTGGTTTGCCCTGAAACACAAAAAAGGGCAATCTTTTGACTGCCCTTTATTCGTTCCTGACAATCTCATGAATGCTCTATGCTGATTTAATATACTCTATCGGTCTTACTTCACAACATTCTCAATAAACCTCTGAAGAATCGCTGCTACCTGACAACGCTCGGCTTTGCCTGTAGGCATCAGCTTTGCGCCATCGCCTTGGATCAAGGCAGTAGCGTTAGCCCAGGATATAGCATCCTTTGCCCAGCTTGAGATAGAACTTGCATCTGTGTACTTGGAGAGATCGGCGCTCATGGATACATCATAGCCCTTGAATTTAGAATAATTCATTAGAATCACCGCCATCTGCTCACGGGTGATAGCATCCTCAGGGCCGAACATTCCGTCGCCGTAGCCACTGACAATCCCGTTTTCAGCCGCCCATGCGACGGCATCGGTGTACCATTTGCCTGCTGCCACATCATCAAAAGGATTGACAGCACTTGTCTTAGGCAGTTTCTCCAGACGATACAGGATAGTGACGATCATGCCGCGTGAGGTATTGACCTGCGGGCTGAAGGCTGTGTCGCCGGTACCGACCATCAGTCCATTTTCGTAGACAAATCGCACAGCATCATAGAACCAATCGCTTTCACTGACATCAGCGAAGGGGTTTTCCCATTTCCCTGCGACGCCCACGATATATAAGGAAAAGTGACTGACCGTAAAGCTGGCAAGTCCCGTTGCCGTATCATAGGTACAGGGTATCTCGATCATGACGCCGCTTGCGGTCAGGTGCCAGGCCGTCACATTTTCCGCAGTTTTGCCCTCCTTCAGCTCATAGGGCAGGGACACCGTGACGGAGCCGCCGAAATCTGTGATGTACTTATCGCCGGATCTGACAGTCAGGGAGAACACCAGCTTGCCGGGATGCGATTGCCGATACTCATCCGAAACATTTGCAATTTCCATCTTGACGCTGCCGGTTGCTTGTTTACTGATACCCTCCAGCGCCTCGGTGCTGAATACCAGCTTAGCGCCATCTTCACCGTGCACGGTCAGCGTTTTGTCCTCTGAGACAAGCCTTTCGATATCAGCTGCGGTGACGCTCTCACCGCTGTCAAAATCAGTAATCGGTACGGACGGTTGGGGAATCCAAGGCTGTGAAGTCGGAGGCTGTGAAGGTTCCGTCAATATGAAGGTGTCCTCCGAGAAGAACGCTCCTCCCTCGTAATCGGCTGCCTTGACGGAGTAGGTGCCATAGCTTGTAAGTTTTATGCGAATGCTTCCGGAGAACCCGCCCCCGCTCGTCACAGCGCAGGTGGTCATTGCTATTTGAACACCATCCGGGTTAAAAAGCAGCACGGCCACGGCTTTTACGTCACCCGTTACAGACCCCGAGAATGTCACCATGCCGCCGCTGTAGGACGCAGTGATGGAACCCGTGGTTTCCACAGCCAATGCGGGAACAGGAAATGCGCAGAGCATCAGGAACGCCAGTACCAGCGCGAAAAGTCTCTTTTTCATATCTTGCCCTCCTTATCGATATCGATTTGTCCATGTTACGCCGATGCCGGAACCAAAGCTCACGCCACCAAAGGTATTGTTACCTGGCTCGTCTTTCAGCACCAGCACTGAAACGGATACGGGCGCGGTGTCGGCGTCCGTGCCGGAGTAGGTAAGATAATCGACTGCGCTGGCCGCATTGCCGTAATCAAACACGCCCCCCATCGGAATAAGTATGGTTTCCGTTTCGACCCTGCCGTCTGAGTATGTGCGGGTGACGAACAGGCCGTAAGGCGCGATATTGCCGTCGTCAGGTATATAATAGGTGGCGGTGAGCCTGAATCCATATTCCGACAGATCCACAGGGCTGCCGGGTTGCGTCCCGTGCCCTATTCGACTCAAAGTTGTGCCGCTATGCTCCTGTATATCCACTCCCACGCGATGGATGGTTACATTTGCTGATTTCGTCCCGCCAGCCCTTAGTGTCAACGTCAGCGGAACGGTTATGTAGTCATAAAAATCAGAATGGAACATCACATTAACAGAACCCGAATTATCCATAAACGTATATCCGGGACTATCTGACGCAGTACGAACGGCGACGCCCGTGACATTGCCGTCTGTGGGAGGCGAGATGGTAACGGTATCATTGCCGAAGAATATCTCCAACCGGTAATTCACCGTGCCATCGTCGTCCACGCTGTTTATTCGGGGAGAGGTATCGATAGCCCACGATCCTGCCCTTTGAGTAACGCCGTTCTTTGTCGCCGCTGCTTCTATATACACCGCGTCTTCTGTGATAACATTAGTCGGATACCAGTTTATCGCCGTGTCAGGCGAAGTGCCTTGGTTAACAACATGCCACTGCATATTGTAAAACGCTCCCGTTACGATATATGCACCGTCTTCTCCCACGCTAACGGGGAGGTTAAGCTGGATTGCGCGCAACATATCCATTGCAAAAGCGCCATACGGCCCAAAAGCATAGATTTTCCCACTTGTTATAGCTGGTATTGTGATATTAACCGGCTCAAAATCATTATTTGCGCTGCCGTCGTAAACGGTAAGCGCTTTGGCGCCGTCCGTAGGCTCGTTTATTATAAGCAGCGTTTTAGCGTTTGCGACGGTATAGAAATGAGCGATGCCCAGACTGCCAGCAGTGACCTCCTTGTATGTTGCTCCAAGTGCCGTGACGGGGGCTGTACCGGCAGCAATAGTTATGCCTTCGTCTGAAACGACGATCCCCTGCAAGCCCAGTTCGCGCCGTATGGCTGCCTTCATTGCGGACTCATCCCCGTTTGCCTCGCTGTCCAGAATCGCGTAATACGGAGTCGGCAGGCCTGTCGGCACTTCTGTTTCGGCGACAAGAGTGTAGTTGAAATTAGTTTCCACATCCGCGTAAAACCTGTTGGTGTAAGGGTCATATACTGTAAATGCGCCATCGATCAGCCCGTTCTCCTCCCTGATATAGAAATCCTTTAACTTGTATCCGGGCTCGATCGCGAAGCAATAGCGCACCATGTCGCGGGTGAGGCTTGTGAATTGGTTGTCAACGAGGTCGACCGGGTCTCCGTTTATATTGATCTCCATCGTCACATGCTCATCATGCTGTACGGTAATGGTGTATTCCTCAGCCTCTATAAAGGTGACTTCAATCGTCTGGCTGCTGCGCACATTATGAAGTGTGACCTTATTATCCCGATCAAACCATTCCGGGTTATTGCCAATCCGCAGCTGGTCGATGATGTAGCCGGGATCCGGCTCAAAAGTAAAGGTTACATCACTGCCGGCGGGAACAGTATAGGTGTTGCCACCTTCGTCAGGCTGGACGGGTACGTCTTCCTCAGCATCTTTCCGGGTTACTGATATGACGGAACCGTTGGCGCCCACGATGAGGGTTATTATGTGATTTTCATTGCCCTGGCCTCCGTCGCCCGGCTCATCTTCTGCCTCTTTAAACGTAGCTGAGACGATGTAGGTGTCTGAAATTTTCAGAAAGCTGCCGAGTATCCTCCCTCCAAAATGGTGTTTTTTCACTGTAAAGGGCGGGTCTTCTCCTATACTATCCCCAACTTCCAGCACCGTATCGCCAAGTGTGACGCTAGCGATCTCGTAGCCTGGATCCGGAGTGATCGTGATAGGCACAGGTGTATTGTCCGCGCCTTCGAGGTTAGCCTCTATGGAAATAGTCTGGTTTTCGGTATCGCTTCTGAAAGATACTCTGGTGTCGGTTTCATCTGGTTGCGGCGCATCGCCGATGATTATTGTCCCGTTTGCGCCCACTGTAACGGTCACGTCGAACGTCTCCGCCGCCAGCGTCGTCACCGGCATCAAAGTCAACAGCATGGCAACGCATAAAATCGCCGCATATAATCTCATTTTTCTCATGTTACTTCTACTCCTTTCGATGGGATATACCCACATCATATTTTCCGTGAGTTCGTCGATGATAATTGGACTCCACGTTTCAGCGAAGCTCGCATCTCCGTCCTCCGGCCTGAAGCCTGTACCATCGCCCTCTACAATGCCCAGCCGTGTCGCGTTGCGGATAACATCTTTATTCTCCGCACTATACCATTTATGTTCATCCACATCGGAATAGCCCGCATATTCACCGGTCAGCTTGAAGTTCGCCATATCACCCTTTGCAAGAACAGCTTCTATGGTGTGGCACTTTTGGATGTTCTCAAACTCATATTCGCTCACGGGACAGACGCTCATGCCGTCAACCAGCACGTCAAAAATGATACAGTCCTCGTTTGGAGTGACAGCAAACCTTTTATCCTTCCCCTCCCGGTAGGACACATCGCCTGTGAAGGAAATGCTGCCGCCCTCGCCGGCTGACACCTTAATGGTTGCGCTGGTTTTAACGATAGTTACGTCCGCAAGTGCCGCTGCAGGCGTAGCGGATTTGACCCCGACTTTGAAATAAATACTGTTGCTGTCACCGCTGCCGGCGTAACCAGAGTAGCCGCTCATATCCGGTGCAGGACTTATGGACGCTATGCTGCCTGCAGCTATGGTGGTGCCGCCGGAGATTGTTATGGATCCGCAGCTTTCTATACCACATCCACAACTATAGCTTGAATTGCTGATGGCAATAAACTTGCCCCCTGTGATGGCAGCAGCATAAGTGGTTTGGATGCCGGCGTTGTACACGGCATAATTGTTTTTAGCAGATTTGACATTACCGGTATTGATGATATTTACGCCTTCCAGCTTCACCTTAGCACCTGCCGGGAGTCGCAGATCGTAGAGGGTGGTGTTAAGACCACTCGGCTATTTGGGTACGTTGATGATAACGTTTTTCAGGGTAAGGGTGTTGCCGTCCCATGTGTAGCCGTCAATATCAAGTGTTTTACTATCGTGGGTGTCGGTGGTTAAATTCAGGCCTATTGTTAAAGGATAGCCAGTTGTTCTTGTTATTACCCTTAATAGTCGCATTATTCTGCGTAAGGACGCCACTGCCGTCATATTGCACCGGGCCGCTGTCTCCCAGAACATCACCATCGATAAATTATTCATAAAATAACGTTACACCATAAAAAGCACTTAATTTGTGCTATAGTGCTTTGCCACACTGACCGCAAAAGCGAGCGCCGGGAACGGCGGGATTGCCGCATTTGGGGCAAAACCTTATCTGAGGGGCAGATTGGTATGTAAGTGGCAAATTCTCATTCGGTGCGGCGTCGGACAGAAACAGCCATTCTATATCTTCGCCATCCTTGCAAAAGCCAATGGCTCCGCTCAGAGACACCACATAAAATCTGTCCTCATCGGCAGGGTTTTCACTGTCGCTTATCTCGGCAAGTACCAGCAAGCCTTTTGCATCGTATCTGTCATCGGAAGTGGCAAAGCTCCAGCTTCCACAGAGTGTGGCAGCAAACTCCGCCGCCTCCAGCAGGGTGGTAAATTGTTTCATTTCAAATCCTCCTTTATTTAAACAATAAATTATTACATCCTACTTTTCACGCCAACCCACGCCAAACAAGTATAGGACAGTCACAAGGAACCGCTACCCGAAAAGATATTCTTGTAAAGATTCACTGCCGTAGTCCTGTCATTGCCTTTTGAATCATGAAGATCTATTCCGGGCTGTGTTAACGCAATCCTTACCTCCATCTTTGCGTTGCTCGTACCTTTTTGGGAAATGAAAAAAACACCGCTGGGATAATCGTTGCCAAGATAAACGAGTTTCACGGGTGAAAGGGAGGTCAGGCTTGCGGTGACTGTACCGTCGCCATTATTGGCGGTACCCTGAGGTATCCACAGCTCATAGTCGCTATTATAATACAATAACGCAACGTCACCGCCAGCGGCAGTTGTTTTGTCGTAGGGAACGGTGAGCGTAAGCGGTGCGTTAGGGTGATGCATATCTCCCAGCGAAATGTCGTATTCCACCGATGTAAGTCCGGTGGCTTCGTCAGAAGATTGTTTTTTACGGCTGACAATCAGTTCCTTTTCACCGCCAATGAGGTTTAGGGGATTGACATCAATGCGCACACCGCACAGCGTGACCGATGCGTTCTCCACTGAGGCAATTGCCTTTTCGGTTTCAACAACCGCGCTGTTGTCGCTAACCATAAGCCCCGGCCAGCCGTAGTGGGCCACCGCCGCGACCTGCACGACGAGCAAAACGGAAAGCACAATGCACATTGCATTGCGCCCGCCGTTTCTTTTCGGTGCTGCGACGCTTTTTGTTTTTGGAGGCGCAACTGGCGGGGTGTGTTTTTGAGGCTGCGCTTTGGTTTTAAACTGTGGCTGCGGCACAGGTTTTGGCTGTGCTGCGGTAACAGGACTTGCGGGCGCATTAAAAACAGTTGCACCGCTGAATATGCCGTCCTCCATATCTGTCCCATCAAAGCTCTCCCCCTCGTTTGACCAAAAAATCTGATACCAGTCAAGAGTGGGGCTCAGGCTTTCCGCCGCACCTGCAAGAACGACATTAAGAAACTCCATAGCTCCTGCGCCGTATTCGTTATTGGGGTCGTAAATAATCAGTGCTTTCCAGCTCCCGGTCGGCGGGTCGATATTGTCAATGATATTCGCATCGGACGGAACGAGATTTGTTTTAATCGATTTTGATTCCTTTAGACTCCATGACAGATGTTTTATCGATTTCTTCATTTGTATAAACCCAATAAATGCTTAGATGAATTTTGCCGTCCTTGAAAGCAAACATGAGATCCGCTGTTCCCCGACCACTTTCATTCTCATATGAACAGGTTGCGGTACTTGTATTTGGGTCATAGTCAAAAATAAGGTCATCATTATAAGACAATTGTCCATTTCCACTTTTAGTAATATTAATCAGAAATTCCACCTCGCCATCTACCCTTTTCACCTTGTATGTCCCCACAACCTCATCTATGGAAAGCCCGCCGCCGGCAGGTTTTTCAGCCGGTTCTTCTTCCTTCTGCGGCTCCTCCTCCGGCTCCAGGAACATATCATAAAGAAGCTCGCGCAGATACTCTATTATCCCGCTTATCTCCTCCTCGGTGTAATAGTATTCCTCCTCCATCTCTTGAACCAGCTCGGCGGCGGTTTTTGCCGTCTCGTCCTCCGGCAGAGAAAGGCCAGCTTTTTCAAGTTCTTTCTCGATCTCCTCCGGGGTCTTGCCCTCCACGTCGATCTCGGTCATGGAGACGGTGGTCTGGCCGTCCTTGCCCACGGTGATGAGGCCGCCCAGTATCTTGCCTTCCCTGACCAGGTCTAAAACGCTTTCGCCGATATAGGACAGCTTGTCGATGCTGACCACCTTGTCCGCCATAGTCCCGGTGAATTTTATCCCGCCGGTCAGCACGTTTACACCCCCGGCCACGGAGGAAATGGGACCCATGAAGTCCTTTAAGTCATTTACCGCCATAGTGACCTTGCTGTTCTCGCCGCAGATGATGGTGCTGCCGGTGGAGGCGATATCTACAATGGTATCGACGCCGCCTATGATTATGCCGCCGGCCTCCAAAATGCCGTTGGCTACGCCGCCGCCGGCCACCACGCCTCCGATATAGAGCCCGGTCTTGCAGACGGTTTTAGTCACTATGGCCGCGTTCTCGAACTTCTGCATGGTGTCGCCCTCGGCGGAATAGGCTTCGCCTTCCAGGATGTTCTGCGCCATTTTCAGTTGGGCGTAAGCCTTTTTCGCGTCCGTACCCAGATTCTCGGCCAGTTGCTTGATCTTTTGCCCGGCGGGGTAGGAGTCAAATTTTTCGGTCAGTTCTCTGGCCCATTTGACGGCAGCGTTTTCCTCCGCGGCGTAGGCCACTGTGGAGAACAGAGAAAACGACGGACCGCCGCTATCGGCGTATAACATCCGCGCCGCTTGGGTGGTCGCCTGCACGTGCAGCGCCTGTGCGTAATCGGCCAACTGCATGGTCTTGGCGCTGGCCACGTCGCACAGCCGCCATGTTTCCAGCGCGTCGGCGGTCAGAGCCTGCAATTCCTCCATGCTGCCGTTGTTGATATCGTATTCCAGCAGCGCGTCGGTTTTAAGATTGGCCAACACGAACAGCCGTGTTGCCATGGCCCCGGCCTGCTCCACGACCGTGCGCTGGGCATCCGCGGCGGGCAACGATACGGTAGAGCCTTTCCTTTCTGCCTCGCCCTTGCCGCATCCGACAAGGCCGCCTAAAAACAGCGCCGCCGCAAGTAAAATAGATACTATCTTTTTCATCGTCATCCTCCTTTTCATGATCAGCTTTAATAATAGCCCCCGATGATGCTGCCCAAGGAGTTCCTGATAATCCCTCCGGCGACAATCCAGAATATCAGCATGATGGCGCATAGAATTAGCGCGGCTCTCGCAAAATTCTTTTTGTTCAGATTGGCCGAAGAACCGAAACCCCACACAAACAGCAGAATGATATTGAGAATGGGCACGCACATCAAAAGAAACATCCCTATGTACTGTCCAACGCGCAATGGCTCATCTCCCAGCTGTCCGGAATAGGCTGTGGATTGCAGTGGCGCATAGGCCTGCTGGTGAGAAGATGCTGTCTGTACCAGGGGCGTGTTGATCGGGGGCGGCGGGGCAGGGCGCATCGGAGCAGATTTTTCCGACACTGTATAGTCTGGCTGCACAGGCTCAGTTTTTACACCGCAGCCTCCGCAGAACTTTGCTCCTTCCGGAAGTTTGTTCCCACAGTTTGCACAAAACATAATATTTCCTCCATTTATCATATTTTTATTTCGTTTTCGCTCCGCACTCGGTGCAGAACACGGAATCCTCATGCAAGAGGGCGGAACAGGCGGGACACAACCTGGGAACCGGAGCAGGCGAATCCTGATTCACGATGGGAGGCGTCTGGAACGAAGCCGGAGGTTGTGCCGGAGGTGCGTATTGTGTTTGAGTCGGTACAGCCTGTACAGGGGGAGCCGTCTGCGTGTATGCTACTGCGGCTCGGGTCTTGGACTTGAGCGCCGCCGCAATATCTCCATCTGCCATCTTTGAGAGAAATGGGAGCCCCGCGTCCTTGCCGCGAAGCACGCGCAGGACTGCTAGAATGGAGAACACTATCAGAGCGAGATAAAGAATACCGCCCACAAACGAGTCCACTTTACTCATAGCGCTTGCCGCGTCATACAGCTTCACCCATCCAAAAAACCGGGCAAGGCCACCAAATATCCAGTCCGTCACGAGCTCGGCCACGTAATACACGATGGTCAGGAGGAGCGCCTGCATCGCCTGCCTGTTCAGCCATTCGTCCTTTTCGGCCAGCAAAGCAAAGCCCGTCACCAGCAGCACCGACTGTGGCTGCCTGAGTGCCGAAAATCCGAAGGCGATTACCGCGACGGCGGCAAGACTCAGACCAAATTTTCCTTTTGTCATAGTACACACGTCCTTTCTATTTTTATAAATTTGCTTCACCATTTTGGATAAAGCCGTCTATAGCGTCTGCAAGCAAAAGGGATCGTATTTTTGTTTCATAACGATATCTCCTTTCGCACGCTTAGGCTATCAGAAACTTAAATTTAACGGTATCATACATGACGTTATATTTCATGATGATTTCTTTTTCGTCCGGTTTTAATTGGAACACCGTCCAACCACTATTCGTTTCGCCGGGGGCGATCACCTCCTCAAAATACATTCCTTCGGTTTCAAAATTCCATACAACTCTGTTGCATGACTCGTCCGATAGCCCGGCATTGTACTCTCCGCCTCGAACGATGTTGAGCAGCGGATCCTTTGCATACTGTATTTCATGCCCTGCAGCAGCATTACAAAGGGAATAATGCCCAAAATGCTGTTTTGCAACGATTGATTGCTGTTCATGAAAGCATACAGCAGTAAAGAAGCGCCTACTCCGCCCAAAAGCGTGGCTACAGCGGTTATGCTCTTGACGGCAAGCCCGCCGAAAAAGCCCTTGATGCCGCCGATCCCAGAAAAGGGGGCTTTTTTTCCGGAACAGCGGCGCAATGGCGGCGTTCAGAAAAGCGGTGACCGCTACCTTGCTCTTTCTTTAGTCACGTGCTTTGTCTCGTTACCAACCGGTGATGTCAGCCGTTACCCCGGTTTCATACCACAGCTTTTGTGCGGCATCCAGTACCGCCTGCTTTTGGGTCATTCCGTGCAGCAGTTCTACACGCATGGTCTGGGCCGCGTCGCCAAAGGTCAGGTACATCCGTTCCTGATCAATTTTTACGGCGTACAGCCTCACGCCATACACCCCATCGAGACCCCACCGGTAGATTTTGCTGCCGATTAATATACCAAAGGTAGATACCACGGTTTCCTCTGCGTCATTTTTCCTCTGCCCGCCTACCGTGGAGATGAGAGCAGATGGCACCGCAAGGATGCGATTATCTCAAATGAGTGTTGCGTGACAGAGCAGACGGCTCTGCCCCACCAGTAACAGGAGGGAGATAGCACTGATGGCTCCAAATACGAAAGCCGCTTCTGACATAAATTCAATGCCGAACCACACCGCCAAGCAAATACTGGCTGCAAACAATAAGGCATATCCATTGCGCCGTTTTCGGATTGATTTCATTTGCACCATACCTCCTCCAGTATAAATTTTAAGGAAGAAGCCTCTAAAAAACATCGTTCTAAAGGATGAATCAATCGAGTAGGAGGTAGGTGATTAATTCACCTACCGACCTCTCACACCACCTAGCCTACGGTCCCGTACTAGGCGGTTCCCAAGTTTACGCCGTTACGGTTTTGTAGTAATCCCAG